>JBFHGJ010000029.1:0-55614 GCA_041583135.1 Alteromonadaceae bacterium
CTCGTCACGGTTATCCCCCACACCATCGCCGTCACTGTCTTGCCACTCACTGCCATCAAGTGGAAATGCATCGACGCCATCTAGCACACCATCGCCATCATCGTCAGTATCGGCATTGTTGCCGATGCCGTCATGGTCATGATCTTGATACTCACTGGCATCTAATGGGAAGTTGTCTGCTGTATCGACAATGCCGTCATTGTCATCGTCGCTATCGGCATTATTACCGGTGCCATCACCATCGGTGTCGAGCCATTCGGCTGCATTAAGTGGAAACGCATCTTGGCTATCGACGACACCATCGTTGTCATCGTCCGTATCTTTGTCATCTGATATCCCGTCGCCATCCGTATCAACCACTTGCACTTCCCACTTCGTCGGATCTAATGGAAAGGCATCAACATCGTCGTTATGACCATCGTTGTCATCATCGATATCGGCATTATTGCCGGTGCCATCGCCATCGGTGTCGAGCCATTCGGCTGCATTCAGTGGAAACGCATCTTGGCTATCAACGACACCATCATTATCATCGTCTGTATCGGCATTGTTACCCGTGCCATCATTATCAAAGTCAAGCCATTCGGCGGCGTTTAGTGGGAAAGCATCCTCTGTATCGGCAACGCCGTCGTTGTCATCGTCTGTATCGGCATTGTTACCTATGCCATCAAAGTCTGAGTCGATAGTCTCGTTAGCACTGAGCGGCAGAGGATCGACAGCATCGTTAACCCCGTCAGCATCAGTATCTGCCAGATTCGGATCGATACCGGCGTAATACTCATCTAGGTTACTTAAACCATCACCATCATTATCCAGAAGCGCATCGGCTGAGTTTTGCTTGTTGAGATTGTTTTGCTCCTCCCAGCTATCGGGCATATGATCTCTGTCGAAGTCTTCTGTAAATACATTAAATGCCAAATTATCCAACCATGGCGCGGTATCCATTATCCATTCTCGGTTCAACGTATCCTTATTGATCATATAAATACTGCTATGGTAAACAATATTGCCGCCAACATGCCAAATGTTGCCAAATCGGTCTGCTGTGGCGTCAGTCGTTTCTATTCTCTCTCGCTCTGTATATAAGGGATTAACATAGTGTGTCAAACCAGACTGCCGATCAATAAGGTACAATCGAATTTGGCTTCCCAACCCCCACATCTTCGCGCCATCCCAAGCTAATGCCTTTATGTTCTGACGGTGATTAAAGCCCACAACTTCCTCAAGACCCGTTGTCAAATTGATTTTGTAGGTTTGTTCTTTATAGTCATTGCTGAGCGTATATATGTCGCCCTTATCATCAAACGCCATCGCATTGGTTCGGTCGTTTATCTTGGTTCTTTTTAAAGCCGGCGTCGCTTGTGCCGTTTTTGTATTGATTCTATAAATGGTTTGGTCTGTATGATTAAAGCCATAAAGCTCGCCATCGGGGCCAAAAGTCAACCCGCTAACATAGATCTCCGCCCCTTGCTCAGTCAAAATATAGCCTATGCGCTTGGTCGTTCTGGCATTTAAATCTATCTCATATAATGCTCTGTTGCGGGCGTTAATATCCCGGCTGACACCATAAGCGATAGCACCTTTAGGTAAATCTGACTTTAATCGCGGGTTAGAGTGCTGCAAATATTCCCTCAAGTCCCTAACCCCATCATTGTCGGCATCACCATCAACCTTAGCCAGCGGATTAAAGCCATATTTGAGTTCCCACTTATCCGGTAGCCCATCACCATCAGTATCGTAATTCAACGGGTTGGTTTTGGCCTGCAAGATTTCATAACCGTCGTTCAGGCCATCACCGTCACTATCGGCTTTCGTGGGATTGGTTTGGGCATTAAACTCAGCCAAATTATTAAGGCCATCGTTATCGCCATCTGCCTGTGCTTCAGGCCCTTTAACCAGTGGATTAAATCCGTATGTCACCTCAAAGCCATCACCTAGAGCATCACCGTCGGTGTCAACTATCAATGGGTTAGTGTGATGGTCGTTGACTTCACTACCATCATTAACACCATCTAAATCACTATCGGCCGACAATGGGTTGGTCAGGGTCGTCATCAACTCTTGACTATCTGATAAGCCATCCTTGTCACTATCAATATTGGTTGGGGAGGTTTTGTATTGATTAGCCTCCAAATTATCATCAAGCCCATCGCCATCGGTATCGGCGAGCAATGGAGAAGTTCGCAGTTCAAATTCGGTTAAATTGGTTAAACCGTCACTATCTACGTCCAGTTGGGCATCATTTGGGTCTATCGGATCCAATCCATAGCGATTTTCCCATGGGTCGCTCATGCCATCGCCATCACTGTCAAGCATATTGCTCTGTTCCATCGCAACAAACAAAAAATACCTTGAATCGTCTCTCATCGACTTCGAAGTATAGCTACGACTGCCCACTGCTCGCCAATCACTCACTTTTATATAGTAAGTGCCTGGCTTTTCAATATTCATTTGATGTGATGTGATGCGGTCAATGGGTTTTCTATCACTATCATAAACATTCGTATGATTCCCACTGCCTATGGGGTAGTCATCTTCCCAGTTAATGCCGGCAAAGCGAACATATACCATCGTTGGTACTTTACGCACAGTAAATCGGTAATAGTCATAATTTTTGGTCTTGGTGGCGGCAATATCGGCATGATAGGTCAATTGCTCACTTTGCCGTGACTTCCACAACTTTGGGCTCTCGGCCGTCGTAAAATAGTCGTCAATATCTTGAGCCTGCTCAAAGCTATCATTGGGTTCGACGTTTCTCATTTCTCTTACAAGGGGATAAGTATCGAGCTGATACTCTTTTAAGTTGTCCATGCCGTCGTGGTCAGGGTCAAGTGTCGCATCACTGACCATAGGCAAGAAATTGTGATCGATTTCCCACTTATCTGGTATACCGTCGCCATCGCTATCGCTTTTGCTTGGGTCGGTATGATATTGGTTTAGCTCAGCATCATCACTTAAGCCGTCACTATCTGTATCGGCTTTTGTTGGGTCCGTATTATAAGTGTGTACCTCAACGCCATCGTTTAATCCATCGCCATCACTATCAATATTATTGGGTACTGTGTCATGGTAATACTCTGCAAGATTGCTAAGGCCATCACCATCTAAATCCAGTGCCGCATCTGCGCTGTCTTTGTCGTTAAAGCCAAAACGGCGCTCCCATGCATCGGCCATCTTATCGTTATCAAAATCAAGATGGAGACTATATAGACAAGATACACCGACTTGTTCAAAGGCATGATGTACGTCAATGACGTCATAGCCTTTATCTGCGGCAGCTGTGACTACGCCACAGGCCCCGCGTTCAAACGTACTGGCATTTTTCCAGTACTTACGGTTGGCATCGACAAACACATCGAAGGCTTTACGAAAGTTCCAACCCGGCGTATTGACCAGCAGATAAAAAGCTCGATTGAAAATACCGGCATTCACTTTTGAGCCAAAACCGATGGTGTAATTGTCAAAATGGTCGATAGAGCTACCATCACGACTGGGGTTGTCCATTCTACGCACAAAGCCACCGGTTTTAGCTGAATCGGCACCCACCAGCCAATCGTTACTACCGCTAAAATAGACCTCTGCGGCCTCACCAACGATATCAGCAAACGAGGCACCGATAGCCCCTGCCGGAAAATCATCAACCAAACCCGATTGCTCAAAGGTAAAACCACGGGCGATTTCTCTGGCTACAAGGTCTAAACTGGTGTCGGCATAGTAGTTACTACCACTGCGCTCGGGAATATTAATCGCTCTATCGTACCAGCCGCTTGGGCTACCCACGGGCAAGTGGACTTTGAGTTTGATGGGGAAAGAATAAGGTGCAATGCCGTACCAGTCATGAAACATGTTGTATACGACATTGGCATGGAAATAAGCATCGTTCAACGGCGAATAGGCGCCATCGACACTCTTATAGTCGTTATTGGGGCAGTTGAATTGAAAGCTGGTGCCGGGGTCGCCATTACTCCAATCTTCGGCGATGACTTTAGTGTTGTCCATACGGCACACGCCGCCCGACGCCCTGACATCCAACTTGGCACGTTCAGTGCCATACTGATACTTACCTATCTTCTCATTGCCACCGGGGCCGGTGGCCTGAAATGGTGTCCCATAAGACACACTACTAAAACCGAGTAAAACAAACGGCAACAAACGCAGTAAATACATGATAAATCCTTCTCAACACACAATGGCCTGTTTATCTTTTAGCCAATCACCCGGTAAGCTAACTCACAAGATATAAAACCTAAAGTATAGGTTCATATTTACCGTAATAACAACCACAGGCAAAAATTTTCATACTCCTCACCTACAATCCACCCACTCAAACAACACATTCAATCCATGCCTAGCCCTACCGCGTGCTGCTTTGACAAAATTAAACACAAATCAGCAATACAAGCTAAACTAATTACTGCTTGATTTGAAATATTAAGTTACAATGCAACAGTTGGTACATTTTTTTAACAATTGTACCTCAACAAACATTATCGGTATGAATAAGAGTCAACTTCTTAGCGCTTTGATAATAGATAATGTCAATAAAAAGGAAAACTCCTTGGAAATCAACCGGTTTATGGATAAGCCAGTTGAAGCAATGCATGGAGCATTTAGTTGAGGATGTCTACGGACATGAACTAGGTAACGACGTGAAAAAACATATTATAACGACAGTGAGCACCGTCTTGCTATTAAGCGGCTGTGGCTCAAGTAACGACGATAACAATAACACCAATAACCCTGATCCAACCCCAACGGTCGCTGAAATCGACCAGCAATTATCCGCTATCATCGATAGTCACGAACTCACCGGTAACCCTTTCGCACAGCGCAATATGCCTGATATCAACAGTGATTTGGCGCAACTGGGTAAACATTTGTTCTTCTCCAAGTCGCTCAGCGGCGATAACGATGTTGCCTGCGCCAGCTGTCACCATCCGATGCTTGGCGGTGGCGACAATCTAACCCTACCTATTGGTGTTGGTGCCGAACTACCTGATCTGTTGGGCGTTGGCCGTCTGCACGATGCATCAGCCGAACACCACGATGGTGGCCCGACCGTTCCACGTAACTCACCAAGTACCTTTAACCTCGGTGGTTGGGACCAAGTGCTGTTCAATGATGGTCGTGTTGAAAGTATTGGCAAAACCCCAGACGCTGCCGGTAACGACGGCTTTGGTATTGACACGCCAGACAGTCCGTTTACCATTGCTGACCCACACGGTGGCAACTCGTTGGCCCAAGCCCAGGCACGCTTCCCGGTAACGTCAAACGAAGAAATGAAAGGCTTTAACTTTAGCGCAAAAAACAATCAGCAGATCCGAGAATATTTGGCGATGCGAATTGGCGGCTATGGTGAGGCTGCAGGCGAACTGGACTATCCTGAGTTTTGGTTGGAAAAGTTCAAAGTTGCCTTCAAACAACCTAATGCGACTGCCGAGCAGTTGATCACAGAACAAAATATTTCCTTTGCTCTTGGTCAATATGAGTTGTCACAAGTATTTGTCAATAATGCTTGGGCAAACTACATTGCGGGCGATACCGATGCTTTGACCGAGCAACAAAAGCGTGGTGCCAAACTGTTCTACACCAGTAAAGAAGACGGCGGTGCCAATTGCGCCTCTTGCCACAGCGGCGATTTCTTTACCGATGAGAAGTTCCACAACATCGCAGCGCCGCAAATCGGCCGTGGTAAAGGTGATGGCGACACCACTCATGACGATTTTGGCCGCGCCCGCGTCACCAAAGCGATGGAAAATCTCTATCAGTTCCGTACCCCGACGTTGCTCAACGTGGCCAACACTGGTCCTTGGATGCATTCAGGTGCCTATACCGACCTTAAAACGTCAGTCAAGCACTCACTCAACCCGCTCCATGGTATCAATTCTTATGACACCAGCCAGTTGACTCAGCCTGGGATCCAAAACTTGGATAAAGTCGCCGACTATGGTCAATTGGCCTCTAGCGCGCCTAATTTCCAAAACAGTGCGATTGAGTTGGACGACGCTCAAGTGGATGATTTGGTCGCCTTCTTACATGCACTGAGCGACCCGTGTGTCACAGACCGTACCTGTCTTGCACCTTGGATCCCAACCGATGATGCGGCGCAAGATCCCAATGGCTTTCAGTTAAACGCCGTTGATGCCAATGGTGATGCACTTTAAGTGATACCATCGCTTAAGTATGTTACTGACAGCATAAACATAACAAGGGCAGCCTAGGCTGCCCTTGTTATTTATACCAAAAAAAGTAGAGAAAGATTACCCTACTTAACCTCAAGCCTTTTTGAAAAACTCAGCTGTAAGCATCATTTCACCCAAGCCGTCAACACGACAATCGAGCTGATGATCTTTGGCATCTTTGATGCGTCTGATCACCGCCTTGGTACCGACCTTGATCACCATCGAGCTACCTTTGACTTTCAGATCTTTCGCTGCGGTGATCTTGTCGCCTTCGTGCAACGTGGTACCGTTAGCATCTTTAGCAGTAATGGATTCATCTTCTTGTTTCTCGTCAGGGTTCCACTCGTGGGCACACTCAGGACAAACAAGATTCGCTTGATCTTGATAAACATATTCAGAATTACAAACAGGACATGGAGGGAATGACATAACAACACACCAATTAGACAATAGAAGCCGGGGATTTTAATCGATTTAAAGCCATTTGGCGACGTTATAAAAAGAAAAAAAACATTGTTTTTTATCCGCGCTGACCTCTCAGTTATTCAAAGCATCGGTTTTTGTCGATTCCAGCCGTGTCCCCTATCAGCCGATGTATCGAAGCAAAGTCATGATTATTTGCAAAAATGTGCGCTGTGACAATGGATAAAAAAGCCATCATTACAGCGCAGAGTTGGCAGCTGATTGAGCTCAGCCAATTCACTTGAAGTTTACGTCACGCTTATCGCATAAACTCTACAATCTGATCTAAACAGTCAAAGAAAAATGCCACTTGTTGCTCGCTGTTGTAAAGGTAACCTGAAATTCTCATCACTTGGCCACAGGTCAACGCGTTGACCAAAGGTTGCGCGCACAAATGGCCATTGCGAACTAAGATACCATTAGAGTCGCTCAGAAAACGGGCGACGTCGTCTAAATTCTCAATCCCTTTGATGGCAAAGGTCAACAACGCCGACTTATCGGCCGTTGCCGAAGGGCCTATAACCTCAAGATAGTCGCGTGAGGCGGCATGTGCCAGCATGGTTGCAGCCAATTGCCGGTCATGTTGCTCAATATGCTCAAAACCAATGCTGTTGAGGTAGTCAATGGCAGCCCCAAGACCCAAAACCCCAGAAATATTTGGCGTACCGGCCTCTAGGCTGTGAGGGATTTTTCTCAGTACATATTTATCCGTCTCGACCCAATCGACCATACCACCCCCTAGCAGCAGAGGTTTAAGCTCACGTAACAGTTCGCTCTTGCCATACAATACGCCGACGCCTGTCGGGCCGCCCATTTTATGGGCCGAAAACGCGAGAAAATCAATATCCAACTCGCTCACGTTGACCTTGCGATGTGGTAGCGATTGCGCGGCATCAACCACCACTAACGCACCGGCCTGCTTGGCCATACCAACCATCTGCGCCAAATCGATATAATAGCCAGTGACATTGGAGCAATGGTTTAGCGCCACGACTTTCGGTTTCGTCGCCAATAATTGTTGATAGTGTTGCATATCAACCTGATGGTTTTCATCGACATCGACATAATCTACCGTGGCATGTGCCATCCAAGGCAGCAGGTTGGAATGATGGGCATCTTTAAAACAAATCACCCTGTCCTCTTTGCTCAATGCCAAGCCGTGAGCCACCATATTAAGCGACTGGGTGGTATTGCCGGTAAACACCACTTCATTGCCGCTACAACCGATTAAATTCGCCACCTTGTAGCGAACCTGCTCATAGCGGTTGGAGACTTCTTCTAAGGAGAAACTCTTGCCCCGATGAATGTTGGTGGCAATGCCGAGGTTATAGTCATTCATTGCCTCAACGACCGACAATGGTTTAAGGGTTGTCGCCGCATTGTCTAAATAGACCAAAGGCTCGCCGTCTACTGTGCGGTCCAATCCGGGAAAATCGCGATAGCAAGAGCCCAATTGCTCTGTTTGTGTTGTCAATTCACTCATGTTTTTAATTCGTTTCCTTTAACTGTTCTTGCCTGCGCTGCCTTATTCGGCACTTTATACACAGTCGTACTGCGCAGCCTCGCCTATTGGGGCTGACTTAAATTTTTAACCACATGAAACTTACCGGAACGTTCCGTAGAGATATAGGGCACTATTTGAGATTGCAGCGTAATATCGCCGCCGAGCAATTCGCTTAATGTGTCCAGTAAAACTTGCTCCACACCCGATTGAAAGCTTGAATTAACCATCAACAGTAACATGAAACGCTCGTCGGTTTCTTGGCTGAGCTGATACATATCTAACCATGTCGGCGCGCCTATCCGCCGGCAAATTTGCGCAGCGCTCAGCCGCGTTTGGTCTTTAAGCACCACCGTATCGCTCATTCTACCTTGCATACGAACCACAGGCGTATGATAACCACAATCACATTCGGCTGAAACATATTCGAACTCATCGCCGGTCAGATAACGCAGATGCGGTACTGCACCGTTATCGATACTGCTGATACATAACTCACCGGTTTGACCAACCGCCACAGGCGCCAGTGTATCTGAGTTCAACAACTCCATGTAAAACGCGTCGGTGTTCAAGTGCAAGTTGCCGGATTGACACTCGAGCGCCACCCACCCCATTTCAGATGATGACACCAGTTCGGCGATACAAAAATCGTCATCGCCGATAGCATCAAAATACCCCCTGATCTGCGCTCGATTGAGCGGTGTCAAGACACTATAGGTACAGATGATTGGCGCGTAAGGAATGGTTATCCCCAGCGCCTTTGCTTGACGCAGCAAAAAGGCAAAATGGGTCGAATCGACATAGTACAGATCCGGCTGGTAGTCGCAGATCTCATCAAGTGCACGGCGCACCATCGACTCAGGAGTGGTCAATAGATCATGGTAAACCGGCAGCACCAAAGTGCCGTCACTGAGCATCCTATCACTCATCTGACTATTGGGGTTGGCACACTCGACATCAGAACAGTTTGGCGGCGCGTAACGGCAGATCTTACGTGGGCTGCGGCTAAAGGCTGCTTCGATTGCCGGATTGACCTCGACACAATCCATCGCTCTGGAGCTTAGCAACATGCCCACTTCATAAGTGATCAAACGCTCGCCACTGGTGCCCGAGCTTTGACTTCGCACCAAACTGGTGTCTTTTAAGTTATAGCCACGGGCAAACGTGCCGACCGGAAAGTTCTTGCGATAATCTCGCTTTTGTGTGGTCGGTATTTTACCGATATCCGCCTCGTCGGCAATATCTTCTGGCGTTATGGCAGACTTTTTCAAGTGCTTGGCATAAAACGGCACATTCTCATAGGCATATTCCAATTCCTGAATAAAGTCGTCAAAATCTTGATTGAACATGGTTTACCTTGTATCTTTTTTAGCAGTTTCCGGGAAAAAGCCGCCATGCCTATTCCCGCAAAGTTTCATATTTTTAATCCGCAGCCACGGCACTTGAGCCTTGGCTCAGGCCTGAAAGAATGGATGCAGCTAAGTCATCGACAAAGGGTTCGAATACCATTGACCGATGTCTTCCTTGGGCGCCTGTGACCGTTACCTTTCCTTTGGTCAAAGCCGACCAACCGAGGGTTAATTCCTGTCGTGGTTGTTCACCGTCAAGATTGACCCTAAATAGCTGGATATCGACATCACACTCCTGTGGCTGATAACGGCTCATGCTTTGCGATAAGTAGTAGGTCGCTTCGAGGTAACCTCTAATGGTCTGTTCACTGACCTCAGTACCAACTAGCTTTTGCGCCCTGACCTCATCGGTCAGCTTATCCAGTGCATCATCGGCATCTAATGTCACCAATTGCTGCCAATCTATCGCAATCTTATCGCCATACAAGCCTTCAACCACGGCAAAATGGTTGTCTTTGATGGCTTGGGATTGATAAAAACTCGAACGTGCCCCTTGGTCCAACAGCACCAAAGGTGCCACCTCGTTACCCAAAGCGCGCAACTGAGTCGCTATTTCATAAGCGATATTGCCACCAGAAGACCACCCCATCAAATAATAAGGCCCTTGAGGTTGCGCTCGTTTTATCAAAGCCACATAAAAAGTGGCTAAAGCTTCTACGGAGTCAAACTGCATACCACTGACAATGCCGGGGTAATTCAAACCGAAAACCCGATACTGCTCGCTCAATCGTTGTGCCAGATCCGAATAAGCGACTGAACTACCACCGATCGGCGGCGCGCAGAACATATTCAACGGCGCTTGAGAACCCGACAACGGCACCACAATTTGCTCAAACTCATCATTGCCCAATCCCCTTGCCGCTGAGTCTAACGTCTTAGCTTGTTTCATCGCCACGCGGCAATACTCAACCAATGCGCGCAAGCCGTCATACAAATGTTGACTAAAGCATTGCGCCTGATACCCCGTAAACGCAGTGGGATCAAACAAGATAGAGAAACCCAACTTGCCCTGCCACACCTTACCATTGAGTACCAACGGTTGCTCGACTCGATGCTGAGGGTCGATATCCTGACCATAATCGCCCTGTGCTAAGGTGAACTGCGACTGTTCATCGAACATTTGGTCAAAACTACCTAAGTAATTAAACAACAGCGCTGCATTACGCCCCATATCGGCCACAGAGGTATCACCGAGCATATAACGCAGCAAACCATAGCCGATCCCACGATTGGGCATCGATTGGCAACGCTGTTTAGCCGCCAAAAGAATGCCTTCGACCTCGACGCTATCAAAATCCAACAACATTGGATATTTGCAGGTAAACCAACCTAAGGTTTCACTAAGATCGATTTGCTCTGACAATTCTTCACGTCCATGGCCTTCCATCATTACGCTAAATCGGTGAGCGCCACTAAAGCGATGTAACGCCAGATACACCGCGCTCAACAAGATCTCGTTCACTTCATTGCCGTGTAGTTTGGGCAGCATCGACAACAAATAGGAAGTCTCGCTCTTATCCAAAGAACAATGCAGTTGCTGGTACTTTTGCAACGGCAAGCGCTCAGATGCGCTAGCATTGGCTGAAGTCAAAGCGCTGACCTCAACAGCCGCCATTTGCTGCCAATAGTCTCTTTGCTGAGCAAATGATTGGCTCTTGGCAAATTGCTGTAAAAAGGCGCCCCAAGCGGCAAAACTGGTGGTCTTTTCTTCCAGTTTAAGCGGTTGCGCCGCGCTGATTTGACCATAACCCATTTGTAGGTCGGCCATCAGGATACGCCAAGACATCCCATCAACAATCAAATGGTGTGCCAGCAGCAATAACTTACCGCTTTGCGTGTCACCAAAATCAAAGTAAATGGCACGCAGCAGTTTACCTGCGCCAACATCGAAGCGACTCTGATAATGGCGACCAACTTCACTGATGCGCTGCTCTGCCTGCTCTGGCGTCATTGATGACATATCGACGACATGGCAATAATCATCAACACTCACCTGATCTTCAGCAAAGTAATGACCGGACCACTGCCCGTTTGCCTCAGTAAAATACAACCGGGTCACATCATGACGTTTGATAATAGCGCCAATCAACGCCCTAACATCGTCACGTTGAACTTGAGCTGGTGTGTTGACAAACAATGACTGATTAAAATGGCTCTTGGTGCCTTCCAGTCCTGCTAAAAACTGCTGTTGTATCGGCAACAATACCTGTTCGCTCGGCGCCGCAGGTGACGACGCTTTAACCCGACTTTTGCCTGCTCCCGCCATGGTGGCCAGCTCGGCAATATCTTTGGCAGCAAACAAATGACGAACCTTAATACGTATTTTGGCCCGTTTGGCTTGGGAAACCACCTGCATCGATAAGATAGAATCGCCACCGAGCTTAACGAAATTGTCATTCACGCCAACGCGCTCTAACTGCAATACATTGGCTATCACCTGACACAACTGACTTTCGAGTTCATTCGTTGGTGCCACATAATCGCCTGACTCTTTTTCCTCGGCTGGCAAAACCAGCGCCGACTCATCAATTTTACCCGATGGCGTCAAAGGAATGTGTTCTACCTCTACGTAACGCTGAGGCAGACAATAGCTAGGCAACACTAAGCTCAAATCGGCTTCGAGCTTTGCAGCTTCGACAAGCTGCCCGCTGGCACCAACGATAAATGCCGCCAGCTGAGGCTCGCCGTTGGCTTTGGCACGCAACAGCACGACCGCTTGCGCCACCTCAGGCAACTGCATCAGCTGATGCTCAATTTCTGCCAACTCGATGCGATAACCACGCAGCTTAACCTGCTTATCTATACGGCCAAGATAGACAAAGCGCTGATCTGCCAACTGCTTAACCCTGTCACCTGTCCGATACAGCCTAACGCTAGCACTGCTGTCAACACCTGACGAGATATGTAGCTGCGCCGATGGCACATCAATAAATTGTGATTGATTGAGCGCATCGCGATTGAGATACCCTTGAGATATCGAATCGCCGGCGATATACAACTCACCTTCAACACCGACAGGCACCGGTTGGCACTGTTCGTTGAGGCAAAATAGCTGAGTGTTTAGCATCGCACGGCCAATGTTTACCGGGTCGGCGCCATCGATTTGGCCATAACAGGCATTGATGGTCGCCTCGGTCGGACCATAGGCATTGAGTGCTTTGCGTCCACGCGTATGACAATATTCCGCCACTTGCTGCCAAGCACTGCGACTGATGTCTTCACCGCTGGATATGATATTGACGCTAAAGTCTGGTCGCTCTGACAAACACACAAGCACCTGCTCTACCAACTTCGGCGTACCGTTGAACACATCCACCTGATATTCGGCCATCAAATCGACCAAAGCCTGTGGCTCGCGACTTTGCTGACGGGTGGCAAGCACCAACGGCTTACCGCCAAACAACAAAGACAGTCCTTTGACTGAGGCGTCAAAAGCAAAAGAAGTATGCCACAGCCAAGGGTGCTGGTTGGCACTGTCTAATACCGCCATTTGCGCGGCAAAACCGAGATGAAAATTAGCAAGATTCTCATGGCTGGTTAGTACGCCTTTAGGCTGACCTGTGGTACCCGAGGTATAGATCACATAGGCGGGTAACTGCGCGATTTTGGGCAGTGGCAAATAGCTCGGGCTTGACTCATTTGACGCCAATAATGGCACCATCTGCGGCGCGTCCAGTACGATCGCATTGGGCGATTGTAAAAGCGCTGCCAGTGGTGATGAAGCGGATAACGCCTGAGCCGTTTCCTGTTCGACCAACACAAAGCGAATATCGGCATCTGCAACGATAAACTCGCTGCGTTTGACTGGCTGCTGCGGCTCAAGCGGCACATAAGCGGCACCGGCCTTTAATACCGCAAGGATAGCCACAATCATATTGGCGGTCGGATTGACGCACAAACCGACCCTATCGCCCACTTGCACGCCCTTATCACGCAAATAATGAGATAGCCGCGTGGCTTTGATGTCGAGTTGTCGATAACTGAGCTGCCGCTGGGCACCATATTGCGGATCGTGTCGATTCAGTCGCAATGCGACGGCATCGGGTTGCTGCCGGACCCGTTGTTCAAAATACTGATGGAAATACTGCGTCGCAACGAACTCGTGCTCACCCAGTTCATGGTGCTCTTGTACTCGATAGTGTTTGAACACGTTGATGTGCTCAACACACGGAAGTTCGATTTGACCGGTCAAGGCCGCCACCAACTGCGCCACCGTGTATTCGATACACTGCATTAGCTGCTCGGCATCGACACTCTCGGTGACCTTTAAACTCAAATCAAATGCGGCCGACTGATGCTCGGTCACCCCCAAGGTAAATGGATAGTTGGTGCGTTCTTCTTTGCCCAAATACTCAAACTTGGCCGCTTGTTGGCTTGGCTCAGGCTCGTCGGTTTTGTCGCTGATCCCATGACGATAGTTGAGCATCGCGCTAAATAGCGGCACATCTGAGGGCAAACCACTGCAGCGCTGAGCAACCGCCAAAGGCGTCATCTCAAACGGGATCAACTGATGGAGCGACTGTTGCACATTAGCAAAAAAGTCTTTTGCCGCAACCTCAGACAACTTCACCCGCAAAGGCAAAGTATTGATAAAGACCCCGGGCATTTGCCCGGCATTAAGCTGTCCCTGTAGGCGACCAGATAAGACTGTGCCAAATACCACATCATTGCTACCGCTAAATGCCGAAACCACCAAAGCCCAAGCACCATGGAAAAATGCCGCGCCCGATATATCCAACGCGCTGCGCAAATGCTTGATCTGTTTGGTCAGTTGTGGCGACAAACTGCGGCGCACCTCGACGATATCGCTGCCGTTACCTTTGACATCAACCAAGCCAAACGGCGCACTTGGATGCTTAACATCGGCCAACTGTTGCTGAAAATACTGTTTGGCATCGTGTTGTTTGGCCAGTTCTAAAGTACAGGCGATATAGTCTCTATAAGGCACCGGCGTTGCCAATTGCTGCTGCTCACCGTTGAGATAGGCCATGATCTCGTTTTGTAAGATCTGATGGGATACCGCATCGTTGACGATATGGTGAACCTGCAATAGCACAAAATATTGTTCCGTGTCGCTTTGCCGTCCAACTTGCAAGCGCAGCAAAGGGCCTTTGGTTAGATCCATCCACTGCCTATGAGGCTGGCACAGTTCGGTCATCTGGGCTTGACAATCTTGACCATCAACCACCGGCAACCAAGTGACCGGCAATTCGGCATGACGATAAACCACCTGTACCGGCTGAGATAAACCATCGGACAATATGGCAGTGCGCAGCACATCATGACGACCTATGACAAAAGACAAGCCCGCCAAGAACTGATCAAGCGTATCGCGGCCCACCAGCTTAAACAGTGATGGAATGACGTAAGGGTCGGTTTCGCTATGCATCAAATGATGAAACAAAATCCCTTGTTGTAGCGGCCCTAGCGGATAGATGTCTTTAATGTTGGCAAAACCGTCAGGCACTTGCTGGGCAATCAGCTCAAGCTCAGCTTCGCTAAGTCTCACCAATGGCAGCATGTCCGGGGTAATATGCCGACAATCATCCGCGATACCATTGACCGGCGCGACAAAGCGCTGCTGGTGTTCAGCCGAATCCACCGCCTCGGCCAGTTCACTCAGTCGATGATGAACAAACAACAATCGAGGGCTAATATCATGCCCTGCCCGGTGCAATTGCGCGACAACCTGCATCACCAACAAAGAATGACCGCCGAGCGCGAAAAAGCTGTCGTTGCGACCGACTTGCGACAGCCCCAACACCTGCTGCCAGATCTCGCTCAACAAAACTTCCATCGGGGTTTGTGGCGCCACATATTCAGTCTGAGTGTCTTGCATTGACACCGTCGGCAGCGCTTTGCGATTGAGCTTGCCGTTATGGCTGAGCGGCATTGCTTGCAAACGTGAATAAAGACTCGGCACCATATATTCCGGCAGCGATTCGGCCAAGTGGCGTGAAAGTGTCTGCTGTAGTTGAGTGGTACTTAGGTCATCTTCGGTCACCACATAGGCGATGAGAATTTGCCGTTGATGATCGGCCACCACCACCGCTTCACTGACCTGTGCATGTCGCATTAAAGCCGCTTCAACTTCGCCAAGCTCAATCCTAAAGCCGCGAATTTTCACCTGATGGTCGATACGGCCCAAATAGGCCAAGTTACCATCTGCAAGCCAGCGCACCAAATCGCCACTCTTATACCAGCGCTGTCCTTGCTCATCGTCAACAAAACTTTGGGCCGTTAGCTCCGCCCGATTGAGGTAACCGCGAGCTAGGCCGACGCCACCGATATACAGCTCACCAACCGCGCCGCGCGGCAACAACAAGCCTTGACGGTCCAATACTTTCAATTGGATATTATCGATAGGTTTACCGATAGGCGTCGCAGCCGAATCGTGCTGTAACGACGCACAATCAAAATAGCTGACATCGATTGCAGCTTCAGTCGGTCCATAGAGATTGTGTAGTTGCACCTGAGGACATTGTTGCTTAAATGCACTCACATGGGCAACCGGCAGTGCTTCACCGGAGCAAAAGACCTGACGCAGATCATGACAGTCACTGAAATCGCCAAGGGCCAACATACTCGATAACATAGAAGGCACAAAATGAAGTTTGCTGATCCGCTGTTGGGCAATGATTTGACTTAAATATTGCGGCTCTTGGTGACCACCGGGTTTAGCCATGACCAAGGTTGCCCCGGCGCTCAGCGGCCACAGGAATTCCCACACCGACACATCAAAGCTGAACGGGGTTTTCTGTAAGATCCTATCTTGACTGTCACAGCCGTATTGGCGCTGCATCCAGTGAAGGCGATTAACCAATGCCCTATGCTCAATCATCACCCCTTTGGGGTTGCCGGTAGAGCCAGAGGTATAAATCACATAAGCAAGCTGGCTGGCCGTCAAACCGGCGACAACCGGATCGGCATCACTCATTGTAGCCAATTCCGTCTTCACCGCCTCATTGTCGAGGTTGACGGTTTGTTGTTCAGTAAATGGCAGCTCTTGAGGTTCGCTGTGTTGATAAGTACCGTCATTGACTATCACAGTATTGAGCGCGCCATCATCGAGCATATAAGCCAATCTGTCTTTTGGCAATTCAGGATCTAAAGGCACATAGGCCCCACCGGCTTTAAGCACCGCCAAAATGGCGATCACCATATCCCATGAGCGATAGCAACAGATCCCAATTAAGGTATCGGGTTTTACTCCGCGGCATTGTATCAAATAGGCAGCGAGGCGATTGCTACGTCGGTTTAGCTCATCATAACTCAATGACTGACCGTCAAACACCACAGCCTCTGCCAGCGCGTTTGCGTCCACTTGCTGCTCAAACCATCGGTGCACCAACATTTCTTCGGGAAACTCAACTTTGGTATCATGCCAATTAAGCTGCTGTTGCTGCTGAGCTTCGCTGAGCATCGGCACACTGAGCACCGGCATTTTAGGATCGCGCAACATACTGCCAAGCAGTCGTTCAAACTGCTCGGCCATCGCTTCAATCGTACCGCGTTCGAAAAGGTCCTGATTGTACTCCCAGCCAAGCCACAGCCCTTGCGAATGCTCAGTTACAGTCAAAGTAATATCATATTTAGCCACTACGGCATCGACCTCAATGCCGCTCAACTCAATGCCCGGCAGCGTCAGTTGCCCACCTTGGTTGTTTTGTAGCACAAGCATTATCTGGAACAGCGGACTGTGGCTTAAGCTGCGTCCCGGTTGTACCGCCTCGACCACCTGCTCAAACGGCACTTGTTGATGGGCATAGGCATCGAGCAGCATTTTTTTGCTATCTCTCAGCAAAGCGTAAAAATCCGGTTGCGCGGATAAATCGGCACGCAACACCAAAGTATTGACGAAAAATCCAATCAAACCGGCAACTTCTTGCTGCTCGCGATTAGCCACCCCCGTCCCCAGCACAATATCATGTTCATCGCTCAAACGGG
Source organism: Alteromonadaceae bacterium (assembly GCA_041583135.1). Taxonomy (GTDB): domain Bacteria; phylum Pseudomonadota; class Gammaproteobacteria; order Enterobacterales; family Alteromonadaceae; genus JABSOG01. The sequence continues at coordinate 17,502 of JBFHGJ010000029.1, forward strand.
CCAGCAAGGTGACAAAAACGCCGTGCAGCCCCATAAACAGCGTCGCTTGCTCAGACAGACAAAACTGATTCAGTTGTGCGGTCAGTTCACTGCCAATTTCGCTGACATAACTGGCCCCGTTAAAGCTCTGTTGTTGCGGCCTAGGTTTATCCAGCGGCAATGAATGCACCGACGGCAAATCGGCCAGCTGCTCGCGCCAATACTCGACCTGCTTGTCTAGCTCGTTGCCCTGCAACCAATGGCGTTGCCAGTGGGCATAGTCGGCATACTGAATACTCAACGGCGCCAGCGGATTGGCAAGACCAGAGGTAAAGGCACTATACAAACGCACAAATTCATCAATCAATATGCCTTTTGACCAACCATCTGAGGCAATATGATGCATCGTCAACAGCAATCGATAATCGCCCTCGGCAAACTTAAGCAAAACGCAGCGCAACATTAAGTCGCATGACAGATCAAAGGGTTGCTGAGCTTGGCGACTCATTTGCTGATTTAGCGCATCGCGTTGTTGCGCTTCGCTCAAGTGGCAAAAATCGTGAGATTCAAGCACAGATTGAGTACCATCTTGCCACCTGTCGATTGGCTGGATCAGCTGATACGGCTGACCGAATGAGTCTTGAGCAAAGCAGGTCCGCAAACATTCGTGGCGCTCGACAATGCTCACCAATGCCCGGTTTAAACTGACCAGATCCAACTGACCTTTGAGCTTTACCGCATAAACCATATTGTAGTGGTTGTTGGCACCTTCTATTTTATCAAGCAGCCACAAACGCTGCTGGGCGAACGACAACGGCAGTTGTTGCTCGCGACTGACAGGCAGGATCTCGTTTTGTATTGAGGCGCTTAAGTGTTCTATCAGCGCTGCCTTATGGGCTTTTAGACCTTCCATGATCTCTTTGGTCATTGCCCCTTTGGGCGCCGTCACCGACAACTTACCGTCGTTAAGCTCCAGCTTTATTTGGGCGCTGGCCAATAACCGCATCAACTCGGCAAAATTCATATTTCAAAGGTCTCCGTTTCTATCTCGTCACTATCACCGGCAGGCGGTTTGGCATCAGCACGCTCATTGGCAGCACCTGTTGCGGCGCCATCGATGACGGCAATATGGGCAGCAAGGGATCGCACATCCGACAACTCAAATATCAACTTAACGTTGAGCGTCATCTTAAACTTGGCTTTGAGCATCGCCAGAAGCTTGATCAGCAACAACGAGTGCCCTCCCAAATTAAAGAAGTTGTCGGTCACCCCAACCCGCTCAACCCCCAGCAATTGTTGCCAGATCTCGCATAACTGCGCTTCCAGCTCGCTCTGTGGCGCGACATATTGCGTCTGATGATCAGCCTGATCCGGCTCAGGCAGCGCCTGTCGGTCAACTTTACCGTTGGCGTTAAGTGGAAAGTGTTCCAGCATCACCCAGCCGCTAGGCAGCATAAAGTCGGGTAATTTGTGGGCCAATGATTGCTCAAGCTCAGTGATAAACGCCGGTTCATCTTCTGCCCTCAGCGATTGTTCGGCAACGACATAGGCAATGATCCGCACATCGTCAGCCGTACCCGGCTTAACCATAACCAGCGCATCATGCACTTGTGGCTCGGCATTGATCAATTGTTCGATTTCTCCAAGCTCAATGCGATAGCCGCGCACTTTAACCTGATTATCGCAACGTCCAATAAAGGCCATATGCCCCGAGTCCAGCCAATGAACATTGTCGCCGGTGCGGTAAAGACGCTTAGCACTTGTTGAAACACGCTCGTCGTAAAATGGATTGTCAATAAAGCGCTGGGCGGTCAAATCCGGGCGGTGTAGGTATCCGCGCGCCAAACCGGCGCCACCAAGATACAGCTCGCCTTGTACGCCAAGCAATGACAAATTCTGACGCTCATCCAAGACATAAGCGTTAACATTATCCAGCGGCTTGCCGATATTTGGCCCTATGCCCCGAGGGTCATCGCCCTCGCCTATCACAGTAGCAAAGGCATCGACGGTGCACTCAGTCGGTCCATAAACATTTACCGCAGTGCGCTGATGTTCAGCCTGCCACTCAATAAGGGCTTGCCATTGGCGCTCATGTATCGCTTCGCCACCAATGATAAGGTTTGGCAATTGCGGCGCCAGCCCGGCTTCAAACCACATATCCACCACCATAGGCGTACAGTCAATCACGGCGAGGTCGCTTAACTGAGGTGCCAACAGCGCTGGATCCTTCTTACTGTCTTCGCTAATGATCCGCAAAGGATAACCCGACAACAGTTGGGTCAAGCCTTTGACCGAGGCATCGAACGACAACGAGCTGGTCCATCCCCACATTTTACCCGATGCCTGCAACGACATTTTTTCGAGATTTTGAGCAAGGTTGACGACACTATGGTGTTCTATCATCACCCCTTTAGGTTGACCGGTAGAGCCTGAGGTATAGATCACATAGGCCAGGTTATCGGCTGTCAATTCTGCACAAGGTGCAGGGTTCTCATCACTATATTGCGCCAGTTGTTCGACAAACTCAGGCGCGTCGAGACACAGCGTATCGACGTTCTCCAGCGGCGATAGTCCAAGCAACGACTGTGTTGTCAGCACGGTCTTCAATCGGGCGTCTTCAATCATATACGTCAAGCGCGCTTGTGGATACTCAGGGTCCAAAGGCACATAGGCACCACCGGCTTTGAGCACCGCCAACACGCCGATGACCATATCCAACGATCGTTCAATACAAATACCGACCAAGGTGTCTGGCACCACCTGACAGTGTTGCGATAAATATCGCGCCAATCGGTTTGCCCGTCGATTCAATTGGTCAAAGCTCAAACGTTGATCTTCACACACCAGTGCCGTCGCCTCACCTAGGCGTGCGGCATGACGTTCAAACATCTGTCCTAAGCAAAGGTCTGTCGGATAATCGACCGCCGGTCGGTTCCACTGCTTAAGCAACACTTCGCGCTCGTCACTGGCCATCAGCGGCAAGCTAACCAAAGGCTCTTGAGATCGCGCCACACTGTGGCGACACAGCAAACGCAACGCAACGCTCATATAATGGCCAATACGGTGACCGTCGATAGACCGATGCATCTGCACATTGAGTAAGAAGCCGGTATCGAAATCGTCCACCAGCATACCCAACGGATAGTTACTGCGCTCTTGACCGCCGAGATAATCGAAGATGGCATCAGGGTCGTGTTCCGGCTCGGTGGTGGCGTCTGAGGTGGCATGTCTGTAATTCAACAAAGCGCAAAATAGCGGCGCTTCATCAGGTAGATTTGCCGCCTGCTGGGCCACCACTAAAGACGTTTGTTCAAACGGAAGCAGCTGATACAAAGATTGCGCCACCTGCGCCAACAAACCCTCGGCATCGACACCATCCAACTTGACCCTAAAGGGCAAAGTATTGATAAAGACCCCCAGCATATTGGTCGCCCCTTTAGTGCCTTGCAGTCGTCCTGAGAGTACCGTGCCGAACACGACATCCTCGCGGCCACTACAGGCACCCAGCACCATTGCCCAAGCGGCATGGAAAAATACCGCAGGACTCATCTGCTTGGCGCTGGCCAATTCGCGGACCTGCTGGGCCAAGTCATCATCGATACGATGACGACATTCACGGATCTCACTACCATCGCCCTGAATATCGCTCAACCCAAACGGTGCGGTGGTCGTCACCATATCGCCGAGCATTTGCGAGAAAAACTCAAAAGCGTTGTTGTGTTGGGCTTGATGGCGCACATGGGCAATAAATTCGCGATATGGCACTGGCGGGTTCAGCTGTTGCTGTTGCCCCCGGTGATAGGCGATGATCTCCTGCTGAATGGTCTCAAGCGCAACATGATCGGCAATAATGTGGTGTAATAAAATCAACACAAAGTATTGCTCCGAGTCGGGCTGTTTGGCTATTTTCAGCTCCAACATCGGCGCTCGGGTCAAGTCCATCTGCTGCGCTTTGGCATCGCAAATGGCCTTCATATAGGTGTGGCAGTCTTGCTGCTGAGGCACGTCGAGCCAACTTACCGGCAATTGTGCTTGGCGCTGCACCACTTGTACTGCTTGTTCAAGCCCTTCCCACATGATGGCAGTACGTAGCACGTCATGGCGGTCAAGCACAAACTGTAATGCCGCAATAAATTCATCGAGTACCGGCTTGCCTTTGACTCTAAAGAGTGAGGTCAACACGTAAGGGTCGTACTTGGGGCTGATCATATGATGGAACAATATCCCTTGCTGCAGCGGCCCTAAGGGATAAATGTCTTCGATATTGCCAGCGCCGCCTGGCACCTGTTCAACAATACGTTGCAATTGCGCCGCATCGAGATCGATAAGCGGCAACATTTCAGGCTGCAACTGCTGACAATCCACAGGGATAAGATTCGGCGGCGCTTGAAAACCGCTGCGATTTGCCGCCTCTACGTTGCCCGTGTGAGACTGCTGCTCTAAGCTCGCCGCCAGCTCGGCCAAGCTACGGCTGGAGAACAACTGTGCCACGCTCATGTCAATGGCGTGTTGCTGCAACAAAGCAATGACCTGCATAACCTGAAGCGAATGGCCACCGATGGCGAAGAAGTTATCTTGGATACTAACTTTGGGCAGTGACAACACTTGCTGCCAAATGTCCACCAGCAAACACTCCATCTGAGTAGTTGGCGCAACATATTGGGCTTGCGCTTGACGGCCTTCAACTGACGGTAAGGCACGACGGTCCAATTTACCATTGGCGGTTACCGGCATCTCGTCGAGCAACACAATCACCCCCGGCACCATATGCTGTGGCAGCTTATCTGCCAGCATTTGTAGCAATTGCTGCTGCGTTTGCACGGTGTGTTGTTCATCCATCGAATCAACCCGTTGGCCATTAAGCGTGACATAGGCTATCAGCCGCTGAGCATCACTATCGGCAATGACGACCGCTTCGCCGACTTGGCAGTCGGCTAATAATACCGCCTCGATTTCACCGGGTTCAATTCTAAAGCCGCGCACTTTGACTTGGTGGTCGATACGGCCCAAATACAGCAATGAGCCATCTGCCAAGTAGCGCACCAAATCGCCGCTGCGATACCACCTTTGGCCATGTTCATCGCGGAAAAAGGCGCTGTCGCTAAGCGACTGACGGTGCCAATACCCTCTGGCCAGACCAACACCGCCGATAAGCAGTTGTCCGGCCACGCCGATGGCGGTCGGCTTATCGTATTTATCCACCACTTTAAAGCAGATATTATCGATAGGCTGACCAATAGGAGCACTCGGATAACGCTCATCTGCGCGGACACATTCATAGAAGCTGACATCGATTGCCGCTTCGGTCGGTCCGTAAAGGTTGTGCAGAGCGACTTGAGGGCACTGCTGTTTAAATTGTGCAACCAGATCCGTTGGCAAAGCTTCGCCCGAGCAGAACACCTCAGCCAAAGCCGTTGCTCGGCTCAAATCACCGAGTTTAAGCATACTGGCAAGCATCGAAGGTACGAAGTGCAATTTGCTGATCTGCAGTTCGGCTATCACATCACTGAGGTATTGTGGCTCACGATGGCCGCCGGGTTTGGCCAACACCAAGGTTGCACCTGTTGACAGCGGCCAGACAAATTCCCATACCGAAACGTCAAAGCTAAACGGCGTTTTCTGCAAAATGTTGTCGGCGGCGCAACAACCATATTGGCGCTGCATCCAGTTGATACGATTGTACAAGGCAAGGTGTTCAATCATTACCCCTTTAGGCTGGCCGGTTGACCCTGAGGTATAGATAACATAAGCCAAATGCTGGCTGCTTAGGGCCTCAACGCTGATATTGTCATCGTCATAGTTCTCCAACTGGCCGTTAAGGGTCTGACAATCTAAGTTTAACAGTGTGCCGGCCCTCAACAGCGGGTTAAACCTTTGCTGAGTCAAAATCGTGCTCAGCTGCGCATCCTCGGCCATATAGGCAATTCTCGATGGCGGATAATCAGGGTCCAGTGGGACATAGGCGCCACCAGCTTTCCATATCGCCAACATGGCAACAACCATATCCAATGAGCGTTCTAAACAGATCCCCACCAAAACATCCGGGCCGACCCCACAACATTCGCGTAAATATCCGGCCAAGCGATTGGCGCGGCGATTCAGCTGGTCATAACTCAACGCCTGCTCATGCAGCTTAACCGCTACGGCATCAGGGGTTGCCGCTGCCTGAGTTTCAATTAATCGATGGATCAGCGCCACGCCGGCAAACGGCAACGCCGTATCGTTCCAACGATTCAGTTGCTGTTGTTGTTGGTCGTCAAGCAGCGTCAACTCTCGCGCCAAAACCGGCTTACCGTCAATTGACTGTAGCAACGCTGCGGCCAACTGTTGTAGCACGCTGACAACATAGCCATTGATACGGCTAGCCTCTAGGCTATCGTCCACTTGCAGATCCAGCTCAAAGTCCTGCCCTTGATCGTTTACCGACAACAACAAAGGGTAATTGGTGCGTTCTTGCGCCCCCAAATAGTTGAAACTGCTCTGTTGCGCTTGCTCCTGCGGCGGCAAATTATGGCGATAGTTGATCAGCGCACTAAACAACGCTCCTTCTCCAGACATCGCGCTGCAACGTTGTGCAACAGACAAAGGCGTCTGCTCATAAGGGATCATACTTTGCAGCAATTGCTGAACCTGTTGCACCAAATCGGTTGCCGAGACGGCGGCAAACGCCACGCGGATAGGCAACGTATTGATAAAGACACCCGGCATTTGCTCGGCGCCACGCATCCCTTGTAATCGGCCCGACATTACCGTGCCGAACACCACATCATCGCGGCCGCAACAACCCCCCAATACCAAAGCCCAGGCGCTGTGGAAAATGCTCGCCGGGGTGATATTTAACCGCCTGGCTGCCAGCCGAATATCCGCTGATAATTCAGGGGCCAGCATCAACAGCTGCTGAGAGACCTTTGAGCCGTCACCTTGCACATCTTGCAAACCGAAAGGCGCTGTCGGCTCATCGGCGTCTTTGAGCATGGCGCTGAAAAACGCCTTGGCATCATGGGTTTTGGCCTGATGCAAGGTGTGGGCAATAAATTCGCGATAAGGCACCGGCGCACTGAGGCTTGCCGTTGCATTGCTAAAGTACAGCTCAATCTCACGAGAGATGATCTCTTGGGTGATATGGTCGGCAATAATGTGATGCAGTTGTAACATGACCACATGAAACTCGCTGTTTGGCTGAGTGCTGATCTGCGCTTTGACCAATGGCGCCTGATGTAGTGCCATTCGCTGCAATGCCGGGTCGCACAATTGTTGCATATGCGCCACAGCGTCACACTCTTGCGTCAGTTCGACCCAACGGACTGGCAACTCGGCTTCACGACACACCACCTGTACCGGCGTTTCTAACCCTTGCCAGAAAATACCACTGCGCAATATGTCGTGGCGCTGGATGACGAAGTTCATCGCGGCGATGAACCTGTCGATATTGTCATCGCCTTCAATGGTAAACAGCGACGGCATAACATAAGGGTCGCCAGCATCGCTGGCGATATGATGGAATAAAATCCCTTGCTGCAAAGGTCCAAGGGGGTAGATATCTTGAATGTTTTCACAGCCTCCAGCAATCTGTTCGGCCAACGTTGCTATCTGCTCAGCCGTCAATTCGACCAACGGCAAGTGCGCCGGTAAAATTTCAGTGCTACCAACAGCGATGAGATTCGCAGGTGCGCTATAAGCGCTTTGACCATTGCTATCGATAACCGACGCCAATTCCCCCAGAGTATCGCTGGCGAACAAATCTCTAGCGCTCATGCTCAAGCCTTCGGCTTGAAGTGCGGAGATCACCTGCAACACCAACAACGAATGGCCGCCCAAGGCAAAGAAATTGTCCTCAAGACCAACTTGTTCGAGTCCCAATACGCGCTGCCATATATTGCACAGCAACGTTTCGGTGTCGGTTGTTGGTGCGACATATCGGCGCTGAGCGCTCGCGACATCCGCTTGCGGCAGTGCTTTACTATCGACTTTACCGTTGGCGGTCAACGGCAACTTATCAAGCAGAACAAACGCGGCCGGGATCATAAACGCCGGTAACCGCTCCGCCAATTGTCGGCGTAAGTCATGGCTTTCGAACTGCTCGCTCGCCACCACATAGGCAACGATTTGCGTTTGCCCATCACGACCTTTCACTGTCATCACATGGGCATCTTGCACGCCGATAACATCCGTCAGCGCATTTTGGATCTCACCAAGCTCAATCCTAAAGCCACGGATCTTCACCTGATGGTCGATACGGCCTAAGTATTCCAACTCGCCATTGGCCTGATAGCGGCCGATATCACCAGTACGATAAAACCGCTGACCGGGAAAGTCTGCCAATTCGACAAACCGCTCTGCGCTCAACGATGGCTGATTGAGATACCCCCGCGCAACACCAGCGCCGGCGACATACATCTCCCCTGCAACGCCTTTAGGCAGCAGTGCTTGCTCTTGGTTTAGGACGAGCACGGCCAATGATGCCAAAGGCGTGCCGATTGGGCTGTTGCCTTTTGCTTGGCTAATCTCTGCTTCATTGAGCATCTTAAAGGTGACATGAACCGTGGTTTCGGTGATCCCGTACATATTGACCAAGGCGGTCTTATCCACCCCATACTGCGCCACCCAAGGTTTGAGACTTGCCAAATTCAGCGCTTCGCCGCCGAAAATGACGTATCTCAGCGCCAGTTCACTGCGACCTGAAGCCGCCAGTACATGGCTTGAAAATGCGCCAAACGCGCTAGGCGTTTGGTTAAGCACAGTCACCTTTTCGCGACTGACCAAAGCATAAAAGTCTTGTGGCGAACGCGACACCCAATACGGCACCACAACCAAACGTCCACCTAAGGCCAAAGCGCCCCACAATTCCCACACCGAGAAGTCAAAAGCGAAAGAGTGAAACAATGTCCATACATCGCTATCACCGATATCGAACGATTGCAAAGCCGACGCCAGCAGTTGTCTGACGTTGTAGTGACTGACTTCCACCCCTTTTGGTTGGCCGGTCGAGCCAGAGGTATAGATCACATAGGCCAAATGGTGATTTTCCAGCCCCGTCACCACAGGATCTGCATCATCGGCGTGTTGCAAAGTACCACTGAGCTGGTCGATAAAGACCGCCTGTTGCGTATCAAAAGGCGCTTTATCAATCAACCCACTACAGGTCACAATGGTCTCTAGGGATGCGTCATCAATAATATATTGCAATCTAGCGGTAGGATAATCCGGGTCTAAAGGCACATAGGCACCACCTGCCTTAAGCACAGCCAAAATGGCCACAACGGTATCGATAGAGCGCTCAAGGCAAATCCCCACCAAGGTATCCGGTTTAACGTTACGCTGTTGAATTAAATAATGGGCCAACCGATTGGCACGCTGATTAAGCTGTTGGTAGCTCAACTGCTGCTGTTCAAATACCACGGCAGTGTTGTCCGGCTGAGCGCTCACTTGACGCTGGAACAAATCAATGACGCTATCTGAGGGTAGCCGCTCGGTCATGGCGCACATTTGCTCGAAATGACTAAGCGCCAAAATTTCCTGACTTTCGCTTTCACCAAGCATCGGCAGTTGATGAACAGAGCTATCTGGCGATCGCAACAATTGGGTTAAAAGCCTGTTGAAGCTTTGTGCGGCAAAGGCGATGGTCTCGGGCTTAAATAGGTCTTTGTTGTAAACCCAGTTTAAGGTCATGCCCTGCTCAGTGCGTACCACATTCAAGCTGAGATCATATTTGGCGACGACCGGCTGATTGTCGGCGGCTTTCAGCTGCAAGCCATCGAAAGATTGCGCCTCGCCACCTTGCTGCTCTAGTACCAACATCACCTGAAACAATGGCGTGTGGCTTAAACTGCGCTGGGGCTGCAAGCGCTCGACGATCTGCTCAAAGGGCATTTGTTGATGGCTAAAGGCTTGTTGCAAACGCTGTTTGCTTTGACCCAGCAACTGATTAAAACTCGCCCCTTCATGGACATCGGCACGCAACACCAAGGTATTGACAAAAAAGCCAATCAAATCTTTAACCTGCGCCTGTTCGCGATTGGCAACCGGGGTGCCGACAACGATATCGCTTTCATTGCTTAGCCGTGACAACAGCGCGGTAAACACCGTGTATAGCCCCATAAAAAAGCTGGCTTGATGGGATTGGCAAAGCGCCGCCAGTGCATCACAGGTTTGACTATCGACAACTGAGGTATGCTGCTGTCCTTCAAACGACTGAATCGGCGGGCGTGGATAGTCCAGCGCCAAGCTATGCACTAACGGCAAGTCTTTGAGTTGCTGCTGCCAATAATCCAATTGCTCGGTTAAATTGTCCCCACTCAACCACTGACGTTGCCAATGGGCGTAGTCTCTATACTGTATCGGCAACGCCGGCAATGGATTCGGTTGACCGTTGACCAAGGCGCGATACAGCTGGGTAAACTCATTGATCAAGATGGTCATCGACTGACCATCCGAGGCAATATGATGCATGGTCACCAACAGGGTATGCAAGGTATCGCAGTGTTTCAGCAGTACCACTTTGATCATTAAATCGGCGGTCAAATCAAAAGGTTTGACCGCCTGAGCTTGCGTATATTTAGCAATCGCCTGCGCGCGCGCATCGGCATCAAGATGACTTAAGTCTTGGCTTTCAACGTCAAAGGTGGCGGCGTCTAACACCTTTTGCTGCGGCTGTTCATCGGCGCCAAGCACAATGCAACTGCGCAGCACCTGATGTCTATCAACAATGATCTTAAACGCCTGCGCCAAGGCTTGTTTGTCTAAGGCACCTTCAATTTCCAAGGCAAAGGGCATGTTATAGTGCACCGAACCATCGTCGATTTGGTCGAGCAGCCACAGTCTTTGTTGGGCATAAGACAGCCCGACCGCACAATTATCGGCCACCGCATCAATGTGCAGCGGTTGTTGTTCACGATTTTGTTGCAAAATCGTCACAAGCTGGGGTTTGCATTGCTTTATCGTCGCAATGAGTTCGCCGTTGAGCTTACTCTTATCACCGCGCACGACAAGCTCGGCATTGTCATTGAGCGCCAAACGAATATTGAGTGATTTTAAGGTATTAAGCAGTTCAATAGGGCTAATCATAGGGTTAGTTCCATTTCGTTTTCGCCAAGCTGGTCTTGTTGCGTAAATTGCACATCATTGATGATTTGATGGGTGCTGATCACCCGGCCCAAGGTACGTATGGTTTGGGCATCAAAAAACTGTTTCAAAGTCACTTCCATTTCAAATTGTCGATTAATATTCACCAACAGTTGGACCACCGAAAGTGAATGTCCGCCAATGGTAAAAAAGTTGTCGTCTACGCCGATGCGTTCAAGCCCCAGAATTTGCTGCCAAATGTCTGCGAGCTGTTGCTCTATCTCATTACTCGGCGCGACATATTCAATTTGCAAAGCACTAAAGTCCGGCTTCGGCAAGGCATTGCGGTCAGCCTTACCATTACTGGTCACCGGGATCGCCGGCAACATCATCAGCAGCGCAGGCACCATATACTCAGGCAGTTGCTGCGCCAGTTCAGATTTGAGTGATTCGCTGGTCGCGCCTCGATTGTCATCAGCGGTGCTTTGCAACACCACATAACCCACCAGACAAGGCTCTCCGGCGGCATTTTGCGCCGCCACCACCAAACTTTCTTTGACTGACGCCAAGCGATTGAGCGCCGCTTCAATTTCACCTAGTTCGATTCTAAAGCCGCGAATTTTAACCTGATGGTCCAGTCGGCCTAAGTAAATCAATTGACCGCAGTCGGACCAACGAACCAGATCGCCAGTACGATACCAGCGCCTTTGCTTGCCATCGACCACAAAACGTTCTTTGGTCATTTGCCCGCGATTTAGATAACCTCTGGCCAAACCGACTCCGCCGATATACAACTCGCCCGGCGCGCCTGTCACGGCCAGCTGGCCATTTCTATCGACCACTTTGAGTTGAATATTGTCTATCGGACGACCGATAGGCACACTATGATGGCGCGATAACTCGCCTGAGCAGTCCCAGTAGCTGACGTCGATAGCCGCTTCGGTTGGGCCATAGAGGTTGTGCAGGGCAACCTGTGGACACTGACGCTTAAACTGTTCGACATGACTGAGCGCCAACGCCTCACCAGAGCAGAAAACCTGCGCCAAACTGCGTCCTAAGCCGCTATCGGTTCGAGCCACGTCAACAAAATTGAGCAAACTGGCCAACATCGACGGCACAAAATGCACCTTGGTTACCCGCTCGGACGCTATCAAGTCCACCAGATAATCCGGCTGTAAATGTCCGCCGGGCTTCGCCAACACCAACCGTGCACCAGTCGTTAGCGGCCACATAAATTCCCACACCGAGACGTCAAAGCTGAACGGCGTTTTTTGCAAGATAGTGTCACTGTTGTCACAACCATATTGGCGCTGCATCCAGCCAATGCGATTAACCAGCGCTTGATGTTCGACCATCACGCCTTTAGGTTGCCCGGTAGAGCCGGAGGTGTAGATGACATAAGCCAAGTGTCGCGAGGTCAAGCCACTCACTTGAACATCATCTGCCGGGTATGTATCGAGCTGTGGCCAAAATGCCTCGTCCAAATACACCGCTTGGGTTTTATCAAACAATTGTGCAGGTTCGATATCGCAGTCGCTAAAGCGATGCTGACTCAACACCGTTTTGAGCGCACTATCGCCGAGCATGTATTGGATCCGCTGTAGTGGATATTTGGGGTCGAGGGGCACATAGGCACCACCGGCTTTCAACACCGCCAAAATAGCCACCACCATGTCTATCGAGCGCTCCATGCAAATACCGACCAAGGTATCGGGTCTCACCCCTCGTTCGGCTATCAAATACCCGGCCAAACGATTGGCGCGCTGATTGAGCTCGGCATAACTTAGCTGACGGTCGTCGAACTTCACCGCCACTTGCCCAGGATTGAGCGACACCTGCTGCTCAAACAGTTGATGGATCTTCACTTCACGGTCAAAGTCCCTATCGGTGTTATTCCAGTGTTGCCACTGTTGTCGCTCTGATAGGCTTGCCAGCTCAAGCTGATTGACGACACCTTGAGGCGCGCTGCAAACGCTCTCCAGCAACACCTCAAGATAGCCTTGGATCCTCTCGATGGCCTGCTCGCTAAAGATCCCGCCATCGAGTTTTAACGACAGAATGTGCCGTCCGCCATTGTTGGCGCAGGTCAAGCCATATAAATAGTTGGTTTGCTCGAACGTCTCGCTGCCGGAGATCTCAACCAGCCCTTCAAGGCGGTCATAGATGTGAAAATTGACGTAATTGAACAGTGAGGCGGCAAAATCCAGTCCCGACTGCTGTTGTATTTTCGCCAATGGATATTTTCGATAGCGCGACAACTCAAGTAATTGCCCATCGATTGCGGCTATCCAATCTTGCCATGTGGCCTTGGTATCATCAATGTTGTTGCGCCCCAATTTTGCATTGAACGGCAAAGTGTTGAGAAACAGCCCCAAGGTCAATTCGCTGCCACTGCCCTCAGGCCGCCCATTAAACACCACCGACGTGGTTAGGTCTTCGCCACCGTTGAGGGCACTGAGCAATTGCAGGTGTATCGCCATAAAAATCGACTTTTCATGGATCTGCATCGTTTTTGCCAGCTGGCTAATGAGCGCCGACTGACGCTCGGTTGCCACCACTTGGCAATGACCGCTACTGGTTTTTTCCTGTCCGGTCCACCAAGGCAAACGGCAATCAGCCAACTGTGCCTGCCAATATTCTGCTGCGCCTTCGTCCGCCAGCATTTCCAGCTCTTGGGCGATAAACTGACGATATGGCAAAGGCCGCTCAGGGTTATTAGGTGCCACCGATGGTTCCGGCGCCAGTGCCTGTAAGTATAATTTCAGTAGATTCGCTTGCATGGTGGCCACACTCCAACCATCGAGCAGCGCGTGATGAAAACTCAAGCTGAACTGGAAGTGGTCATCGCCCAGCCGGTGAATGGTGATATACCACAGCGGTTTACCCGGGCTAAAACCACTCACCACATCGCTTGCGGCAAATGCACTAAGCTCAGCCTGTTGCTGCTCGGTCGTGAATTGGCGCAAATCGACCACCTCAAGCGGCAACTCAATTTTGCCTTGTATGGTGTGCAATAACCGCTTGCCTTGTTCAAAGACAATGCTTCGCAGCAATTCATTGTCCTCTACCAGTTGGCCTAACGCCTGTTCGAACGCCTCAAGCGACCAACTTTGGCTCATTTTGGTGCTAAACAAGTCGTGATATACCCCTTGCCCCTGGTACATCAAATGGTGAAACACCATGCCTTGCTGGGTCAACGACAAAGGATAGGCATCGACGATGGTGTTGTCGGCTATCTGCGCCGCCAACATGGCGCGTTCTTCTTGGTCGATAAGACTAAAAGGTTCGACCTGTTGCAATCCTCTAGTCTCGCCATCTGACTCGACAATAAGTGCAGACAGATGGGCGATGGTTGGCGCTTTAAATAACTGCTCAATACTCAGCTCTATTTGCTGCATCTTGGCTTGAGCCACGAGGCGAATAGCAAGAATAGAGTCACCACCTAAGGCAAAGTAGTTGTCGTTGATCCCCACCTGTTCGATGTCTAAGACCTGTTGCCACACATCGCACAGCGTTGCTTGCAGCGCAGAGCACGGCGCCTCATAGGACTGCTGCGCAAGCGCCGCATCCACACTCGGCAAGCGAGCGACATCGACTTTACCATTGCCGGTCAAAGGTAACGCAGGCAGTATCGCAAATGCCGCAGGGATCATGTAATTTGGCAAAAAGGCGCTAAGATGTTCACGCACGCTCGCCACAGACAAATCTTCACTGCCGACAAGATAGGCTACGATCCGTCTGTCGTTATCGCCGGTATCGTTTGGCTGTGTCATAACATAGGCGTCATTGACCCCTTCAAAGGCCATCAACGCATGTTGAATTTCACCCAGTTCGATTCTAAACCCGCGAATTTTGACCTGACTATCACGCCTACCCAAATACTCCAGTTCGCCATCGCTGCGATAACGACCGATATCGCCGGTGCGGTAAAACCGCTGAGCACCTAGGTGCGGTATGTGGACAAAGCGCTCTGCGCTTAGCCCAGGCTGCTCCAAATAACCTAAAGTGACCCCTGCACCACCGACATACATCTCACCTGCGACTTGCGGTGGCAGCAGTTTTTGCTGCTCATCTAAAATCAACACGCTCAAGTCGGACAATGGCCGACCAATGATGCTCGCCCCGTGTGATTTGGCAATCAGGGCCAGATCGACGCGCCCAAATGTCACATGCACGGTAGTTTCGGTGATACCGTACATATTGATTAGCTTAGGCTGGCTATCACCATGTTTGGCAAACCAAGGTTTGAGCGATGCAAAGTTCAGCGCCTCACCGCCAAACACCACATAGCGCAATGCCAGCGACGCTCCTACGCCAGTTTCGATATCGTTTTGAATAAACGCAGTAAAGGCACTGGGCGTTTGATTGAGCACGGTAACCTGTTGGCTCAGTACCAAATCGTAAAAGTCGCTGGGCGAGCGCGAGACCCAATAAGGCACAATGACCAACCGGCCACCAAAGGCCAAAGCGCCCCAGATCTCCCATACCGAGAAGTCAAACGCAAACGAATGGAACAAAGTCCACACGTCTTGGTGATCAAAGGCAAATTCAGTTTGTGCACTGCTGAGTAGCCGCACGACATTGTGGTGACTGACAACAACACCTTTGGGCTGACCGGTAGAGCCGGAGGTAAAGATCACATAAGCAGGGCTGTCTGCGCTCAAAGACACAACCGGCCCTTTGCTAAAGGCGCTGCTATCGCTACGCCAATCCAGACTATCAAGACACAACGCTTGAGCGTCATCAATCGTGAGTTTTTCGCACAAAGCACTATGGGTCAATACCGTATCGAGCTTGGCTTGTTGCAAGATGTACTCGACTCTACTGGCAGGCATATCCGGGTCTAACGGCACGTAGGCGCCACCGGCTTTGAGCACCGCCAATATCGCAACAATGGTATCGATACCGCGCTCAAGACAAATCCCCACCAAATCGCCCGGTTTTATCCCACGCCGCTCCTGTAGATAAAAGGCCAGTTGATTGGCACGACAATTCAATTGCTGATAGCTCAGCTGTTGCTGCTCAAATACCAGTGCGACAGAGGCCTGATGACGCTCGGCAATGGCCTCAAACAGCGTGACCAACGTTTCGTCATTTTGCGCACAAGACGCCGCCTCAAGGCACTGATGATTAGACATCGCCAAGATAGTCTGACGCTGCGCTGGTGGCACAACATCGATTTGCGACAACTGCACAACCTCTGGGTTACACAGCTGGGTCAACACATGAACGACATACTCGCCTACCTGCTGGGCATCAATGCTATGGGCCGCTTGAATGGTCAGGGCAAAATTATCGGCAAAATCGTCAACCAACAGACTGAGCGGATAGTTGCTGCGCTCCTGACCGGCAATAAATTCAAGCAAAGGTGGCTCTTGCTCAACCGCCGCCGTTTCTGCGTCGATACGTGAATGACGATAATTGATCATCGCAGTAAACAGTGGCGCATCACTGGCCAGCGCGCTGTGGCGCTGCGCCTGAGCCAAACTGACATATTCAAAGTTCAGCAATTGATGCAGCGCGCTGTTGGTTTGCCTCAGCAGCTGCTCAACAGTTTTGGCAGCCAACTTCACCCTCACCGGCAAGGTATTGATAAATACCCCAGGCATAGTGTCACCACCTTCAATGCCTTGCAGGCGACCGGAAAGCACGGTGCCAAATACCACATCCTGACGGTCGCAGCAGGCCGCCAATACCAACGCCCATGCGGCATGGAAATAGGCCGCAGCCGCCATCCCCTGCTGCTGGCACTGGCGACGTAATGCCGATGCCAATTCCCTGTCAAGCGGGATTTGAATGTCATTGATGGCACCACAACGGATATCGACAATGCCGAATGGCGCGCTGATGCTATCAACATCACCAAGCATATCGGCAAAATAACTCGCGGCATCTTGGTTATCGACGCGCGCCAGACAATGGGCAATGTAGGCCCGATATGGCACTGCCGGTGCCAAGCTCGCTTGCAGACCATTACAGTAGGCATTCGCTTCTTGCCTAACGATATCCAAGGTAACGTGGTCGGCAATGATATGGTGCAATTCAAGCAGCACATAATGGCGCTCGCTCAGCGCATCCCAGGCACAGGTCAAGCGCAACAGACTCGGTGAGGTCAAATCGAACCGGCCGATATGCTCGGCGCCGTCAATTGCCCCGCGTAGCTCACTCCGGCCCAAACATAAACCTTGCATCGCCCCTTTGATATCAAACTCGGGCGCGATATTGAGCGTATGTTGCTGTAAAGGCGCATGGCGCAAAACCACCTGAACCGGCTGTGTCAGCCCTTGCCAAACCACCGCAGTTCGCAAAATATCGTGTCGGTCTATGACAAATTGCAGCGCTTCGACCAACTTGGCCAATTGCAGATCGTCGGCAACACTAAACAGCGACGACATCACATAAGGATCGTTCTCCGGCTCGGCAATATGATGAAACAACATGCCCTGCTGCAATGGACCCAAAGGATAAATGTCCTGAATATTGCCCTCGCCGCCACTCACCGACTGCGCGATGGCGGTAAGCTCCGCTTCGTTTAACTGAATCAAGTTCAGCATCTGTGGCGTGATCTTTAGGCAATGCTCAGGAATAAGGTTATCAGGCACCACAAAATCTTCAACGCTCACATCGGTGTTGGCATCGATAGCATCGGCAAAATCTCCCAACAACGGGTGGCTAAAGACCAGACGGGCTGTCGCACTGACACCTCGTTGTCTTAAATGGGCGATCACTTCCATCACCCGTAGCGAATGCCCACCCAAGGCGAAAAAGTTATCGTTAAGGCCCGGCTTGTCTACTGCCAATACCGCAGACCAGATATCGGCCACTAAACACTGTGTTGGGCTTTGTGGCGCCACATAGGCCACGGCCTGCTCTGACGCCGTACATTTCGGTAGGGCTTTGCGGTCAAGCTTGCCGTTATTGGTCACTGGCATCGCCGGCAAAACATGATACAGCTGAGGCACCATGTAATCGGGTAACGTTCTCGACAACTGCTTTATCAACGTTTGATTAGACGGCGCTCGGTCCGGGTCGTTCAATACCAAATAAGCCACCAAATTCTGCTCGGTGTCATCTGCTATCACAACCGCTTCTCGAACCTCGCTCAGACCGGTCAAAACCGTTTCAATTTCGCCTAATTCAATGCGCAAACCACGGATCTTGACTTGATGGTCCATCCTGCCGAGATAGGCCAATTGGCCATCGCTTTGCCAGCGCACCAAATCGCCGGTTTTATACCAGCGGGTTTGTTGTTGGTCGAATATAAAACGCTCTGCGGTCAGCTGCGGCTGATTGATATAGCCTCGGGCCAAACCAACACCGCCAATATACAACTCGCCCAATGCGCCAATTGGCACCGGCTGGCCAAAGTCATCGCATACTTGCAGTTGAATATTACTGATTGGACGGCCGATAGGAATGCCGTGGCCCGGCAATAACGGCCCGGCGCAGTCCCAATAGCTCACATCGATGGCCGCTTCGGTCGGTCCGTATAGGTTATGCAGCGCCACATCAGGGCATTGCAACTTAAACAGCTCAACATGATTAAGCGCCAACGCTTCACCGGAACAAAAGACTTGGCGCAGACTTTTGGCAGCGGCCAAATCTCCTAAGCTCAACATACTGGCCAACATCGATGGCACAAAATGCAGCTTGGTGATCTGCTGCTCGGCTATCAACTCGCTTAAATAGTGCGGATCTTTATGACCTTGCGGCTTGGCCAATACCATAGTCGCACCGGCGCTCAGCGGCCAGATGAATTCCCAAACCGATACGTCGAAGCTAAACGGTGTCTTTTGCAAGATCTTATCACTCGCATCACAGCCGTATTGCCGCTGCATCCAATCGATACGGTTAACCAAAGCTCGGTGTTCGACCATCACCCCTTTAGGCTGTCCGGTCGAGCCGGAAGTATAGATAACATAAGCCAAATGTTGGCTATTGAGTGCGCTTACACCTAAGTTTTCATCGCGATAACCGGCAACCTCGTTACGATGCGCCTCGGTATCGAGACAAATTGCCAATTGCGCATCGATTTGACCGTCTTGTGCCCACTGTTGCTCGGTCAAAACCGCAGCGACACCACTGTTGTCGATGATATAGGCCAATCGCTCTGCCGGGTATTGCGGCTCTAACGGCACATAGGCGCCAGCGGCTTTCAACACCGCCAGTATCGACACCACCATATTGCTGCCGCGCGCCAAACAAATGCCAACCCGAGTGTCGGGTTTGACCTGATAGCGCTCAACCAATAGACGAGCCAATCGATTGGCCTGTTGATTGAGCGACTGGTAGCTGAACTGTTGTTGTCCGTCGATAACGGCCACGGCATGGGGCTGTACACTTGCCATGTGTTCAAAGGCTTGGTGCGCCAATTGCTCGGTGTTAAATGCAACCTCGGTATCGTTCCAAGTGCGCAATTTTTGTTGCTGCTCGGCGCTTAAAATCGGTGCTGACAGTACCCCTGAGCGCGGCTGCTTGAGCATCCCCCGCAACAGAGATTCAAAGCTTTGCGCCATCAATTCGATACTGCTCGATTCGAACAAATCACTGTTGTACTGCCAACCCAACGCCAGACCATCGGCCAATTCGGTGACATTCAACGTCAGGTCGTACTTGGCCACCGCCGCTGATTGCTGCAATTGGGCAACACTCAATCCCGGCAAAGCCAAAGTCGATTCTTGGGTGTTTTGCAACACCAACATCACTTGAAACAGTGGGCTGTAGCTCAAACTTCGTTCGGGCTTTAACGCCTCGACCAACTGCTCAAACGGCACTTGTTGATGCGCATAGGCATCGAGCAACATATGACGGTTGCTATCGAGTAGCTGTTCAAAGTCAGGGTTTTGCGACAGGTCGCAACGCAACACCAAGGTATTGACAAAAAATCCGACCAGCTCGGCTATTTCTTCCTGATCGCGATTGGCGACCGCCGTGCCGATAACAATATCCTTCCCATGACTCAATCGCGCCAGCAATGTCGCAAATACGCTATACAAGCCCATAAACAAGGTGGCATTGTGGGATTGACAAAAACGCAGCAAAGCCGCGCTTAAGTCGTTATCGATTCGGCTGACATAGTTGGCGCCGACAAAGCGCTGCTGTTGCGGCCTCACCTTATCAAGCGGCAGTGAGTGTACGCTGGGAATACCGCACAACTGCTGCTGCCAATACGCCAGTTGCCGGGTCAGTTCGTCGCCTTGCAAAAATTGCCGCTGCCAATAGGCATAATCGACATATTGTAACGACAAAGGTGCCAGCGGGTTTGGCTGCTGTTGCACAAAAGCATGGTAAAGCTGACACAATTCTTCGATCAAAATACTAGTGGACCAACCGTCGCAGGCGATATGATGGGTGGTGAGCAACAGTACGAACTGTTCATCAGGTAGCCTGAGCAACTGCACCCGCAACATCAAATCGTTTTCAAGATCAAAGCATTGCGCCGCTTGCGCCGCGACATAATGCGACACCTGCTCAGACAATTGCGCTTCACTCAATGCACTCAAATCGACACTATTGATAATATTTGTCTGGTCTAACCCTAACTCGGCGAGTTCAAGCACCCGTTGATAAGGCTGACCATTGTCGGCCATATGATATTGAGTGCGTAAAACCTGATGTCGCTCAATGAGCGCAATACACGCACGGCTTAAGGCATCAAGGTCCAAAGTGCCCCGCAGTTTTACCGCACTTGGCATATTATAATGGCTGCTGTCGCCTTCGATTTGACAGAGCATCCACAGCCTTAACTGGGTAAAAGACAGCGGTTTGTGTTGCATCGGCGGCATCACGCCAATCGCTAGCCGACTATTGTCATTATCCGCTGTCCTCAGGCGTGCGATTTGTTCGGCTTGCTCAGCCAAAACCCCATGACTAAACACCGCTCTTAGCGGAAATTCGATAGCAAAGGCCTTATTAATAGCACTGACCAATCGCATCGCCAACAGCGAATGTCCACCACGAGCGAAAAAGTCATCGCTGATACAAATATCAGTCGCATTCAATACCCTTGACCAGATCTCAAGCAAATCTCGCTCGGTATCGTTGCGCGGCGCCACAATGGTTGCCGCTTGCCTTAGGTTTTGCGGCCTAGGTAAGGCTTTACGGTCGATTTTGCCGTTGGCGGTCATCGGAAACTCGGCAATGAAGATAAGCCGAGTCGGCACCATATAGGCGGCCAACTGCCCCTGTAAATGACCGCGCAGCGCCTGTTCAAACGCCGCGAGCGTTTCGGGTTCGTCCAGTAGCTGTGGCGTTTCGACAACCACATAGCCAAACAGTTGCGTCTGCTGTGAATTGTCCGACTCAACCACCACAAGCGTATCTTTAACGTTGGCAAAGTTAGGATCGCTGAAGGATTTGATCACCGCCTCAATCTCACCCAACTCGATTCTGAAACCGCGGATCTTAATTTGATGATCGACCCGTCCAAGACATTCAATCTCGCCGTCTTCACTCCAGCGCGCCAAATCTCCAGTGCAATATAGTCGGCGATAATAAGGCGCGTCGCCGGGGCGGTAGAATGGATTATCGATAAATTGCTTAGCGGTCAATTGCGGCTGGTTATGATAACCTCGAGCCAAACCAATGCCCGCTACGCACAACTGACCGGCCACACCAATGCCCGCTAAGGCATTGTTTTGGTTAAGCACATACAGCTTGGTATTTTGTAAGGCGTTACCGATACTGTTGCTGCCGGGTTTAATCTCAGCAAAGCTGGCATTGACGGTACATTCGGTTGGCCCATAGGCATTGAGTAACGCAGGTAATTTGCCGGGCTTTTGATACCAGTGCGTCGCTGCCGCCGGGTTTATCTTATCGCCACCGACACTGATATGACGCACTTGCTCGGCCAAAAATGGGCCTTCATCCCAAGCCAGCTCGTGCCAAAATGCCGTTGGTAAATTCAATACGCTGATTTGATAGTCTCGGCAGCATTGGTAGAAACGCTCAACGCTGTCAAGCCAATGGTCTTCTCTAATGACCAAAGTACAACCACTACACAGGGCTGGAAAAATTTCCTCAACAGACATATCGAACGACACTGGTGCAAACAACAACATCACATCCTCAGCGCTCAAGCGATAACGCCGCTTGAGATCTTCGGTGAGATTAACCAGCCCGCCATGTTCGATCAACACCCCTTTGGGCGCACCGGTAGAGCCTGAAGTGTAAAGCATGTAGGCGAGATCTTGAGGTGAAGTCGCAACCAAAGTGCCGAGATCAGCGTCACTGAAATCCTCAAGCACTGAGGACAACTGCTCATCGTCAAGACAGATTGTATCGACCGCATTAAATGGCAGCACACGGCTCAAATGGCTGCTGGTCAAAATGCCCGTTAGACCGGAATCGGCGACCATATAACTCAACCTCGCCTCAGGCAACTTAGGATCAAGAGGCAAATAGGCGCCACCAGCTTTCAAAATGGCCAAGATAGAGACAACCATTTCGATAGAGCGCTCAAAGCACAGCCCCACCAACCCATTGTCCCTCGCCCAACCTCGACTTAGGATATGGCGCGCCAGTCGATTGGCCTTTGCGTTCAATTGTTCATAGCTCAAGCTCTGCTCGGCAAATCTCAATGCACTGTGGTGTGGCCGATTCTCAGCTTGGCGCTCAAACAACTCGACAATGGTACTTTGCGCGGAATAGTCACAAGCGGTATTGTTCCAAACATCAAGCAGTAAATTGCGCTCGGCGGCGGGGATCATGTCCACGGCCATCGCTGGCTTTTCAGGCTCAGCCAATAAACCATCAAGCAAGACGCTAAAATGTTCGGCGAAGCGCTCAATGGTTTGTTCGGCAAATAGGTGAGTCGAATATTCCCAAACCAGCTGAAAACCGTCTTGCCAAGGTCTCACATTGAGCGTCAAGTCAAAGTGGGAAACACCGCCATTACCAGCGGCAAGCGGCTCAACCGACAGTTGCGGTAGCGATACGCTGGTGCCATCGTCATTTTGCAGCGCCAGCATTACCTGAAACAGCGGCGAATGGCTGAGACTGCGCTGCACGCCTAAGCGTTCGACTACTTGTTCAAACGGTAATTGCTGATGGTCATAGGCTTGTAGCAACATTTGCTGATTTTGCGCCAGCAATTGGTTGAAGCTGGTCTGGGGCGAAAGCTGACATCGCAGCACCAAGGTGTTGACGAAAAAGCCAATGAGATCTTTGACCTGTGCCTGTTCACGGTTGGCTATTGGGCTGCCTATGACGATATCGTTTTGATTGCTAAGGCGCGCCACCAACAAGGCAAACACGCTGTACAAGCCGGTAAACTCGGTGCCGCCAACACGCCCTGATAAGCTTTGCAGCGCCTTACGCTGGCTCGGGCTGATGGTAGAGTGAACAAAGCCGCCATCATATTGCTGGTTTTGCGGCCTAGGAAAATCCGTCGGCAAATTGTGCAATACCGGCAAATCGGCCAATTGTTGCTGCCAATAGCCACAAAGGTCTTCCAATACCGCCCCTTGCAACCATTGTCGCTGCCAATACGCATAGTCGGCATATTGTACGGCGAGCGGTGGCAAAGGATCGCCCTTGCCTTCAACATAGGCGGCATATAACTTGGTGAACTCGCGGATCAGTATCGCCATCGACCAACCGTCCGAGGCAATATGGTGCACGGTCACCATAAGCAAATGACGATTGGACTGTTGTTTGATAAGTAAGGCTCTAAGCTTTAAATCATTCGCCAGCGAAAAGGCGGTTTTCGCCTGCTTTTGCGCCTCAGTACGAATAAAGGTTTGCTGCTGCGCATCATCAAGTCCCGCGATGTCACAATATGGCACCAACTCGTTCGGTGCTGGTAGTTGCTGCGGCGCAACAACCTGTTGGAGCGGGTTATCAAGATCATCTCCAACAATAAGGGTGCGCAAACTTTCATGCCTGACCAAAATGGTATGAAACGCCTTTTGCAGGGCGGCACTGTCGAGGGTCCCATGCAACACCAACGCACTGCTAATGTTATAGTGGGCACTACCCCCTTCGATTGAGTCAAGCATCCAAAGCCGCTGCTGGGCAAACGACAACGGCATATCGGCATCTTTCGGTCTGGCGGCTATCTCCAACCGCCCCTCTTTTGCCGGCGACTGCAAATAGGCTATCAGCGCGTCTTTATTACCACGGATCAAATTCCCCTGTTGCTCGGTGATAGTCGCATTGGCGGTTTTGGTTCTGAGTTGGCCATCGACAACAAACAGATAAATGCCGTCGTCATTGAGTTGTTTAATGATTTTCTGCACGCTACCACACCATCTCATTCATATCTTGTGCCTCTGCCATTTGCTGATTTTTGGCAATGGTCATTTGCTGTTCGATCATTTCAGCCAAGCGGCGTACCGAAGTGGCGGTGAAAAAGTCGGTCATATTCAAACTAACCGCCATCTGCTCCTGGATCATCGCATTGAGCTGCAATGCCAATACCGAGTGCCCACCTAAGCTAAAGAAATTGTCATCAAGCCCCACCTGTTCACACTTAAGCAAGGTTGCCATCATCTGACACAGTAAGATCTCACATTCGCTTTGCGGCGCCACATAGGCCACCTGATGTGCCGCCAAATCAAACTCAGGCAACGCCTTGATATCCAATTTACCGTTGGCGGTCAGCGCAAAGCGCTCTATCGGCACAAATGCACTGGGGAGCATATAAACCGGCACTTTGCCCATTAAGAACTCGCGTAGTTCAGCGCTGCTACTTGGCTGTTCCAGCCAGCTGAAATACGCCACCAGATGGGTGTTGTCGTTATTGTCTTTTCGGGCAAGCACCAACGCCTTAGTGACATTGGGATGTTTGACCAATTGCGCTTCGATTTCGCCGGGCTCAATTCTAAAGCCGCGGATCTTCAACTGGTTGTCCACCCGCCCCATAAACTCTATGTTGCCATCGGCGCGATATCGACCTTGGTCACCGGTACGGTATAGCCTCTGTTGCAACCCCTCATGATATATGAACTGCTTTGCGGTCAAATCCGGTTGACCGTAATACTCTCTGGCTACGCCGACACCACCGATGAACAACTCGCCCGTTACGCCCACAGGACAATGTTGCAATTGGCTGTTGAGAATATAAAACGATTGGCCATTAAGGGGCTTACCATAAGGAATGCTGCGCAAATGTTGGGTATCGCTGGTAATGGGATAATGAATCGACCAAATGGCCGCCTCGGTGGCGCCACCTAGGCTGTAAAGATTGCTGCCGGGAAAACCATGCCACAGCCTGGCGGGCAGTTTAGGGTCAATCCAATCGCCACTCATCATCACCACCCGTAGCGGCGCATCGCTTATGCGACCGGTCAACGCTAATTGATCGACCAACAGGCCTGCCGAAGTCGGCACACTGTTCCAGAGGGTGATGCTTTCACGCTCGACCATGGTTAACCAGTGCTGCGGATTTTTGGTTTGTTTGTCATCGGGAAAGACCACTGTACCGCCGACAGCCAACAAGCCAAAAAAGTCGTAGACCGACAAATCAAAACTCAAAGCCGATACCGCCAACACCCTATCGTTACAATCGATTTGATATTGGGCATTGATGTCCAACAACGTATTGACGGCGCTGGCGTGCTCTATCGCCACCCCTTTAGGCGTGCCGGTAGAGCCAGAGGTAAAGATCACATAGGCAAGGTCGTTGGGCTGTTGACGGCTTGAAAACGCCGCAGCCTCACTCAACAACGCAGCGCTATCAAGTGACTCTTGTGCTTGCGTTTCGACCGGTTCGACCGTCACCACGGTCAATTCACGGGTATCTAAATCATCCCCAGCCTGAGCGATCACCAGCTTTGTTTGCGAGCGGGTTAAGATCTCTTGACAGCGCTGCGCTGGCCAGTCGCGCTCTAGCGGCAGATAAGCGCCACCGGCCATCATCACAGCCAATGTGGCCACCAGTTGCTGACGACCTTTGGCCAATCTCACCGCCACCAATTGTTGCGGCGCGACAGCTAACACCAGCAGTTGCTCGCTCAGCGCTTTGGCCTGGGCAAACAGCGCCAAATAGCTCATCTGTCCAAATTCATCGACCACAGCCGTTTTGTTGGGGAACTTTGCCACCGCTTGAATAAACAACTCGTGCAAACACTGATGATAGTCATGCGCTAAATGGCTTCGATTCCACTGACATACCATGCGTTGATATTGTGACTCGCTTAGCAGCGGCAGCGCTGCAACGCTTTGGTCGGTTGCAACAACTATCTCTTCGAGCAGGCGGGTGAAATGCTCGGCCATTGCAGCGATGGTTGGTTCATCGAACAACGCCTTTGCATACTCCCAACTCAACGCCAAGCCGTCTTGGGTTTGCTGTACATTCAACAGAATGTCGAACTTCGCCACTTGGCTTTGTAATGGCAGCGAACGCATGTTCAACTGCGGCAATTCAAACCGAGTGATATCCATCGCTTGCGCATCTTGGCGGTTTTGAAACGACAACATCACCTGAACCAAGGGGCTATGGCTGATGTCACGGGGTGGATTTAGCGTTTCCACCAGCTTTTCAAACGGCATTTGTTGGTGGTCAAACGCATCTAGCAGGTAACGTTTGCCCTGTTCAAGCAATTGCGCAAAGGTTTGTTCGCCGTTTAGCTTGAGTCTTAATATTAAGGTATTAGCAAAAAAGCCGACCAAAGGCGCCAGATCATGATCTTCACGATTGGCCACAGGCGTACCGACGATAATGTCTGTATCGCCGCTATGACGATGCATCAACAAGCTAAAGGCGCAGTGAAGGACCATGAACAAAGTGGCCTGATGGCCCTCGGCCAACCGTTCCAAACCCTCAAGGGTGGCCTTTTTGATAACATGTTGGTAGTGTCCGGCGCTAAAATCTTGCTGCTCCTGCCTTGGTCTATCTAATGGCAGATTGTGCACCCAAGGCATCTCTTTAAGGGTGTTTTGCCAAAACGTCAGTTGGCGCTCAAGCTGCTCACCGGCAAACCATTGATGTTGCCAATGGGCATAATCGGCATATTGTAATTTCAGCGGCGCAAGATCTGCCGCGCCTTCGCCGTCAGTATCCACTTGCGCACGATACAATTGCGCCAGTTCATTGACGATAATGCTGCGCGACCACCCATCCGAGGCGATATGATGCATGTTGAGCAACAAGATGTGGCGCTGTGGCGAGAGCTTGATCAGGTCGGCCCGCAACATCAAATCGTCACTCAAATCGAACGGTTTCGCCGCTTGCTCATGACAGAGCGTCTGCCACGCCTGTGCCTGTCCATCACCTTGCTGCTGCGTCAAATCCCAACATTGTAGCGGCAACTCGTCACGCTCGGTGATCACTTGCAGCCCCATCCCTTCTTCACCAGTGCGATAGACGGTGCGCAGGATATGATGGCGCCTCAGCAACTGATTCAGGCTATTTTGCAACACGGTCATATTGAGTTGACCGTCAATTTCAACCAAAGCGGGCATGTTGTACTGTCCCGGCTGAGGGTTGATCTTTTCAATCATCCACAACCTTTGCTGGGTATAGGACAGACGTTCGACTTGCCGACTGGAGTGGATCCCCAGTTGTTCAAAATACGCCAGCAAGTCACTTTTGAGCGCTTTGAGTTGCGCAATCTGCTCGGCACTGACGGCACCTTTAGGCGCTTTGAGTTTCAAACTGCCATCGACCAGCAATAGCTCGGCTCCTTGGGTGGAGAGTTGATGTAAAAAATCCAAAAGCGTCATAGCTCAATCTCTTCAATGTCTGATTCGTCGAGTGCCGACTGATGCCGGGCGGTGATATTGGTGCCGTCTGATTGTTGCGAAGTCGCAGGCGACTGCTGGCGCAAGACCAGTTCCAACTGACGTATGGTATTGGCTTCGAACAACTGCCTGAGTGATACACGATAGTTTAATGAAGCAGCGAGCATCGATGTCAGTTTGACCCCAAGCAGCGAATTGCCACCTAGTAGGAAAAAGTTATCGTCGATACCAACCTTTTCAAGTTGCAACACATCTTGAAACAGTTCACATAATTGTGTCTGCAATGGATTTTCCGGCGGCTGATAATGATTGCTATCGCCCTCTAAAGAGAGTTTCGGCAGCCCGTTACGGTCAAGCTTACCATTAGGGGTCAACGGTAGCGCCTGCAACACCTTGATGTGCTCAGGAACCATATAATCGGGTAAATGCTGGGCGACATGCTCGCGCACTTGGGCGATTAGCGCGCTGTCATCCTGTCCGTCTGCGGCCACAACATATGCGACCAGCAAAGGCTGCTCTGCGGCCTGTTCATCGACAATCACCAGCGCTTGAGTCACTTGCGCCATGCGCTTGATGGTCAGCTCTATCTCTGCCAATTCGATACGGAATCCCCGTAAATTGACTTGGTGGTCGCTACGGCCGACATAGTTAAGCCGCCCCTGCTGGTCGTATCGCACCAGATCACCGGTTCTAAACATCATTTCATCGGCAGCGGCATTTGGGTTGACCAAGCAGTGCTGATAGAACTTACGATCACTGCGCTGGCGGTCATTCAAATAGCCTTTGGCCAAATGGCGACGATATACATAAAGCTCTCCGACACATCCCACAGCCACTGGCTGCTGATACTCGTCCAATACGTACAAACTGACATTACGCAGTGGCATACCGATAGGAATGCTTTGATCTGCACCTGGCTCAAGGTCGCTGGTATCGAACAAACTGCAGCCGACGATAACCTCAGTACAACCATAGTGATTGTAGATCTTCGCCTGTGGGAAGAAGCGTCGCAGCAAGGACAAATCGTTGCCGTTGAATTGGTCGCCGCCGATCACAAAGGTATGTTGGCGCAAACAATGCTGCTCATCCCCTGTCAAAGCAACTAGGGTTCTGACATGGGCCGGCGTCATGCGCAATAACCGCGGCTGCTCGCAATCGAGAATGCGCTGCCAGATTTGCTCGAATGAAGTGTCCTGTTCAAACAGCTCGACACAGGTACCACTGAGCAGTGGAATGAACAAACACGGCACCGTGACGCCAAAACTCAAGCTGGTCATGACAAAAGCGCCGCGCAGATGCTCGCCGCCATAATCGGCCATGCCGGAATAGCAATAGGCCAAAAGCCCGGTATGGGTTAGCTCAACCCCTTTTGGTGTGCCGGTAGAGCCTGAGGTGTAAATAACGGTAGCAACACTGTCGCCACTAACCTGTGATGTTGGGTTTTCGCTGCTGTAATGCTCGGCTTGGGCGCGATACTCATCACTGTCGAGAACCACCAGCGTTGCGGCCATACTCTCAAGGGACGCACGGTCTTTTTGCTGCACCAAAAGCAGTTCGATACCGGCATCTTGAACCATATAAGCGATACGATTGGCCGGATAGCTCGGGTCGATAGGCACATAAGCGCAACCGGCCTTAAGTATGCCGACAATGGCTATCATCGCGTCTATCGAACGGGTCATCGCCACCCCAACCAAAGGCTGACTTTCGGCATTTTCGAACCTGTCTTTCAGTAAATGCGCCAACCGATTGGCTTGTGCGTTAAAAGACGCGTAGCTTAACTCGACACCATTACAACAAAGGGCAGTCGCATTAGGCGTTGTGACGCAATGTTGCTCAAAAATACGCGTGATTGCGACTTGAGGGTGTTCGAGAGGCTCGGCTTGAA
This sequence comes from Alteromonadaceae bacterium, assembly GCA_041583135.1. Lineage (GTDB taxonomy): Bacteria > Pseudomonadota > Gammaproteobacteria > Enterobacterales > Alteromonadaceae > JABSOG01. Next base: position 47,113 of record JBFHGJ010000029.1, read on the forward strand.
AAACGCGGTTGATCAGCTGTTTATCGCTCTTGGCCATAAAATCCAACCGAGCAATAGCCTGACCCGGTTGCGCTAGTACGTTTGCCAGCAATACGTTGAAACTTTCAGCAAAGGTATTTAAGGTCTGTACGCCGAACAAACTCGAATTGGCCACCCAAAACAGGTCGATATCTTGGTCCTTTTTGACCCCATGTAGCGCTAGGTCAAAACGGCTGGTGGTGACAAAATGTTGGGTAAACAGGTTCTCTGCCCCGGCTTTGAACGTCGCCGATTGCCCTGCGCTCAAGTTGTCCAATGAAAAACGCAATTGCGCCACCGGATTGTAACTGCCGCTACGGGGCGGATTTAAATCGTTGACCAATAAGTCATAGGGCAGCTCTAGGTGGTGCTGATCTGCAACATAACGACGGGCGCATTCGCGCAGCAGCTGATTGAAACTCAAGGCGCCATCAAGCTCGGTGCGGATCACATGGTTGTTGACAAAAAAGCCAATCAAGTGCTTTAACTGGCGCTCGCCGCGCCCGGCTACCGGTGAACTCACCACCACATCCGTTTGATTGGAATAACGGCCAACCCACAGCGCAAACAACGTTTGCATTACCACAAACAAGGTGGTGCCATGTGCCTGAGCCAACTGTTGCAAGCCTTCAACTTGGGCCTCGCTCAATGAATGCTTGTGTACAATACCGTCGTTGTCTTGCACTTTTGGCCGGGTGTTATCCAGCGGTAAAGCATGTAACTGAGGAATATCGGCAAGCCGCGCACGCCAGTATACCAGTTGGGCTTCAATATCCCCTTGCTCATATAGCTTACGTTGCCAATACGCATAGTCGGCGTAGCTCACCGGTAATGGTGGTAATTGAGCCTCATGCCCTTGACACAATGCCACATAACAAGCTTCAAGTTCAGTTAGGAAGATTTCCACCGAGGCGCCGTCAAACGCGATATGATGGATACTGACCAACAGACCGCCCTGCTGCAAGCCACACCGGCTCATCGCTGCGACGTAAAGCACTCGGATCATCAAGTCCGAGGACAAGTCGAACGGCTGGGTCTGCTGTTGGTCGATGAGCTTGTCTATCTCTTGCCGCTTTTGCGAAAAAGACAAGTGATCGAGGTTATGTCGTTCCATGTTGAATTGAACATCGTTCTTAACCACCTGAAGCGGCCCCTCCGGGGTTTCAACAAACACGGTTCTTAACGGTTCATGACGCTCAATTATCTGGGCAATCGCCTGCTCCAACTTATCGACATCGACACCAGTGGCAACCGGCACTATATTGAACATGTTGTATTCAATGCCGCCACCGGTCAATTTATCCACGACCCACAAACGTTGTTGGGCAAAAGAGAGCGGCTGCGGTTGCCCGTCTTCACGCGGCTGTGGCACCAGTGCCAATTTATCAGCGAGTCTTGTCGGCGGCTGTAGCCGATGGTCGGCTATCACCGCCGCGATAGCGGAGATTTCTGAATGCTCGAAAATGTCTTTAACCGACAATTCCACTGCTAACTGTTGCGCTATCTCTGCGACCAACTGAACAGCCATCAAAGAATGACCACCGATAGAAAAGAAGTTATCGTTCATCCCAACCTGCTCTATCGCCAGCAGTTCTTGCACGATGTGACAAAGCTTTCGCTCGACCTCGTTACTCGGGGCAACATATTGACTTTGCGCGGCACTATGATCTGGCGGCGGTAGAAGTTTGGTGTCGATTTTGCCATTGCTGGTGAGCGGTAACTGAGGCAAGTTAACAATGGCCGCTGGGATCATATAACTCGGCAGTCGCGCAGCTAGTTGACTGCGCACTTGGCTGTCTTGCAACGTCTGCGGGGTAACAATATAGGCAACAATTTGTTGCCCGTTTTGCTCACCTTCGCTGTTAGCGGCTTGATAAGTCGTGACATAGGCATCCGATACGCCGGCAATCGCGCTCAGCGCGGCTTGAATTTCACCGAGTTCGATGCGAAAGCCGCGAATTTTGACCTGATGATCTATCCGGCCACAATACTCCAGCTCACCATCGAGCGACTGACGTGCTAAGTCGCCAGTACGGTAATAGCGCTGAGGCTTACCCTCGGCAAACACATCAAGCTCGATAAACCGCTCGGCACTTAACTGCGCTCGATTGAGATAGCCGTTGGTCACGCCCGGCCCGGCCACATACATCTCACCTATGACACCAAAGGGCAATGGCTGACGCTCGTTATTTAATATCACCACCGCCAAGTCATCGAGCGGTACGCCTATCAAACTGGCACCGCTGGCCTGTTCGATGGCTGCGGCGCTCACCCGGCGAAAACTAACATGAACGGTGGTTTCGGTGATCCCATACATGTTGATCAGCCGAGGCTTGTCGTCGCCGTGGTGCGCAACCCAAGGCTTAAGCGCCTTAAAGTTCAGCGCTTCACCACCGAAGATGACATACCGTAAACTCAGTGGAGAAGCGCTATTGCGACTGGCGTACATTGCATTTTGCCGCGCGCCCACATCTTGTTGAATAAAGGCATTAAAGGCACTCGGCGTTTGATTGAGCACCGTAACCTTTTGCGCTGCAACCAACTGGTAAAACTCGCTCACCGAACGAGACACCCAGTAAGGCACCACAACCAAACGGCCACCAAATGCCAAGGCGCCCCATAGCTCCCACACCGAAAAGTCAAAGGCATAGGAATGGAACATGGTCCAAACATCCGTGTGGTCAAAGTCAAATCGTCGCTGCGCCGAGCTAAGTAGACGCACCACGTTGTGGTGACTGACCATCACACCTTTAGGCTGTCCTGTCGAGCCGGAGGTATAAATCACATAGGCCATATGTTGTCCCTGCAAACCAAGCTGCTCTGGGGCAATATTCTCACCGGACATTTCAGCATAGGCGCTGGTGTCATCAACGCAAACCGTCTGCGCGATCGCCGGTGCGTTTTGCGTCAATTGCTCAACCAGCGAGCTGCTGGTCAGCACAATAGACAAACCGGCATCCTCGACAATGTATTGGGTTCTGGATGGTGGATGGTCCGGATCAAGCGGCACATAGGCACCACCGGCTTTTAAGACAGCCAAAATGGCCACAACCGTATCGATTGAACGTTCGAGATACAGACCAACCAAACCATTAGGCTTGACGCCGTATTGTTCCACCAGCAATAACGCCAAGCGATTGGCGCTATTATTAAGCGCTTGATAGCTCAGTGTTTGGTCATCAAAAGTCACGGCACTGTGGTGACCAAACTTTGCCACCTGCTGTTCGAACAGTTGATGCAGGCATTCGGCTGAGGCCGCTTCAATCTTTGATGGCAAGGCGCTCTGTTTAAGTTGAGCCAATTCTTGGGCCGGCACAAAATTTACCGAGGCGATGGCCCGCTCGGGCATTTCCAGCATCGCCCTCAATAACAACAAATAGCTTTCGCTCATACGCGCAATCGTAGCGGTATCGAAAATGGCGCTGGCAAACCGCCAATCGATGGCATAGCCTTTGCCTTGTTGATGCACGGCGACATCAATGTCGGCCTTTACCGTGGTGACCAAACCATGATTAGGGGTAACGCTGATCCCTGGGATATCAAACTGCCCCTGCTGCTGATTGTGAAAGGCAAATAGTATCTGTACCACCGGCAGGTAGCTAAGATTGCGCTCCGGCTGTAAACGCTCCACCAAAATGTCGAAAGGCGCATCTTGATGACTGTAGGCATCAAGCAGCATTTGTTTAGTCTCAGCAAGCAAAGTCGCAAAATCACTCAATTGCGATAGATCAGAGCGTAACGCCAAAGTATTGGCAAAGCAGCCAATCAGATCATTTAGCTGCGCATGAGTACGACCGGCAATCGGCGTGCCGACGACCACATCTGTCTGGCCGCTATAGTGTTTGAGCAGCAAAGCGAATATGGTGTACATGGCCATAAAGGGGGTGACATCAAAGCGCTGACAAAAGGCTTCAATCTCAAGCCCTAAGTCTTCATCGATTTGCTGCGTGAGCAATCCTGCTTCAAACGACTGTTGCGCCGGCCTTGGGCGGTCTAGAGGCAGTTGGTGTACCTGTGGAATATCGGCCAGTCGCGTCATCCAATAGGCGATGTCTTGCTCAAGCACATCGGCCATATCCTGCTGCCAATGGACAAAATCGCCATATTGTATCGGCAAAGGTTGCAGCGCAACCGGTTGCGAGGTACAAAGCGCGCGATAGACCGCGGCAAACTCATTGACAAATACCCCTAAAGACCAACCGTCACAGGCAATATGATGAAAGGTAAAGACCGCACAAAACCGCTCTTTTGCTCTTTTTATCAACAACACCCGCAACATCGTATCGCCACTGAGATCAAACGGCATATTGGCTTGGGCCAGCGCCAGTTCCTGCACTTTCGCGTCAGTCAACTCCTGCGCCAAGTCGCTCAAATCAACCTGAGTCAAATTCACCTCAGCGGCAGGTTGTACATGAGAAATCGGTTCATTGCGCTCGAAAGTGGTGCGCAGCATCTCATGTCGGCGGACAATATAAGCGATACTCTCAGTGAAGCGTTCAATAGACAGTGGCCCGGAAAATTCCAGCGGATGGCAAATATTGTATTGCACCCCATCGGGATCATATTGTTGGGCAAACCAAATGCGCTTTTGCGTATGGGACAATCCAGCCGATTGACTGCCTAATGCCGCAATCGTTGAATATTGCTCGGGTTTGTCTTGATTGCGCTCTAAATACTCAATGAGCTGCGGCTTGTTGGCCTTAAGCAGGCTCAATAATTGCTCATCAGGCATCTGCTCGAAAGAGACTTCAAGGGCGCCATCGACCAATGTCAAACCGACGCCTTGGGCGGCACATTGGACAAAGATTTCGTTCAATAGATTCATGGATGTCCACTCTTAAATAATAATGCTTTGTTTTACTTTGCGCTGTTCCATCAAGGCAAACTCTGCCGCCCCTTTGGCGGAATTGATCACCGTCGAACCAGTGCTGGCGACATTGCCCCTGACAAACCCACCGGCATAACGACCTTGTATGGCGAAAATGCCCCAGACCATGGAAAAAGGATGCAATCCCAAATCGGGCGCAGCGGTAACAACCGGATCAGGCGTATAATACTGCTGTATCAACCAATCACCGTCGTCACAGTGCTGCTGATAAAATGCCAGCCATTGTTGTGCCGACATCGACTGTCCAATGGCAACGTCTTTGCCTTGCATCGAATGGGCTTTTTTCATTACCAACTGATCTTTAAATGCGCTAACCAAATCAGCGGTTTCATGTTGCTGCCCTTGCCAGATAACGCTGGGAGATGACAATTTGGCCGTCCAAGGGATATAGCGCTCAATCAATTGGCGATGCTGCGGGCTTAACAGCGGCTGAACCTGTGGTTCATGAACCAATGCAAACAACAGCTTGTTGGCACCCAGCGTCAAACAGATGGCATCGGGATAATAAAACTTGCCTTTTGTCGAGGCCGACTCCAATAGACTATAAAAAGAGCGTGGTAATTCATTGCCCTTTTCTGTGGTTAGAATAACCCCGTCCATCTCGACACCATCAAACATCACTCGGCCATCGACGCCAACGGTGACATCGTTGATATCGGTGAAAAAATGTAACCGACCGGCAGCCAGCTGCGGCGGCGCAATCTTGGTGTACAAGTTGGCAAAACTGGCTTTCAACGATTGGGTTGACGCGTCAAACGCCGAGTTGGCGGGCAGCAAGAACAAGATATGGCCTTTGGCGCTGACGCCTTTGAGCCGCAAAATAGATTGGCAATAGGATTTGAACAGTGACTCGACAACATTTTGGTAGTGCAACGATAACCCAGGCAAAGGTATCAGCTCATCCATCTTCTGCGCGATTTCGCCGCATAGCCAATCGAGTTGCCAACCACCGAGGGAGGCACCTTGATTGATTTCAATCAAACGAATCTCGCCGCCGCTGATCACAGCGTCGATTCTCGACAATACATCGGTGCTGTTAAACTGATGGTCCTGATACAGCTGGGCTGTCAGCTCTGGCTCGTTGAGATACTCACACAACCATGCGCGCTGCTGCACGGCAAAGTGCTTTAACAGACGATGAAAAATCAACGGGATCTCTTTGATGATTAGCGAAAGTTCTGCGACAAAATCTGCATCGATGATCACCGGCCAAGGGCTAACCTTGTACTGGTAGTCAGACATAAATTCAGGAATGCTCGGCGCCTGCATGTTCAGCTGGTGTTGCGCTAAACTTTGCTGTTGCGATAGCCCTTGAGCCAACGACGCAAATCCCTCGCTTAACCGTCTGTTATTGTTCATTGGATCACTCAATTTGTTCATTACTCGTTCTTTTGACTTATCGTCGGTAAAAAATCATTTCGTCCTTTCGCGACGCTTATTACGCTAAAGCACCAGCTTTTGACTGGCAGGCTTGGCTTTGCCGACCACCAGTTTGGCTGACTGCGCAAGGTTTATCTGCTCATCGATACGCTGAATCGAACTATGGTGAAAAAAGTCCTGATAGCTGATAGTAAAACTAAAATCGCTTTGCAGCCGTTGCAGCACGTTGGTCACCAAAAGCGAATTACCACCTTGACTGAAAAAGTCACCTTCAACACAGATACTTGACGGCTGACGCTTTAGAACCTCAGACCACAGCGCAACCAACGCCTGTTGCCTAGCATTGGTCGGTGGCTTAATTTGATCTGCCAGTTGTTCGACTGCCGGTAATTTCGCCTTATCAATTTTGCCGTTGGGTTTGAGCGGCATCTGTGGAATAAAGGTGATGACCGCTGGCACCATATAGCTCGGTAGCCATTGTCTTAAGCGAGCGATGATCTGACGTTTCAGCTGACGTTGCGCTTGATGGTCGATGTCTTTCGCGGCGACAACGTAAGCCAGTAGCATTTCATCCCGTACCAACGCAGTTGCCTGCCTAACCCCATCACACTGCACCAGTTGCGCTATCACTTCGGCCACTTCTAGCCGATGGCCAAGAAGCTTAACCTGACCATCTTGTCGCCCAAGATAGTGAATGTCGCCATCGGCGGTTTTTACCCCCAAGTCACCAGTAAGATAGCCCCGCCCCATTGGCGTTTGAACAAAAGGTGAGCGGCTACTATCAGCAGCTGCACTGTTCAAATAGCCATTGGACAGTGCTTTACCGACCACAAGGATCTGTCCGATAACCCCATCCGGTACCAACTGTTTAAATGGTGATACGATATAAACCTCGACGCCATCGATGGCTTGGCCAAGTCCAACCCAGTCGTACGAGGCATCCTTCTCAACCCGTCGATACAAAACATCCGACATCACCTCGGTGGAACCATAGAGGTTGTAAAGCGCGGTTTGTGGGAAAGTCTGGCTCACCTTTTGCGCATCTTTTTGTAACAACGGCTCACCGCTGACAAACCAATAACGCAGCGGCCATTTGGCTGCAAAGTCTTGCGCCTGTTCACACAAGGACTTCATCAAAGACGGTGCGGTAACCAACCGAGTGATCCGCTGTTTGACAATAAACTGGCTTAACAGATCACTTTGTTTTACCGTATCGCGGTCACACAATACCAATTCGCAACCGCCACACAAAGGCACCAACAGTTCCCATACCCCCCGAATGAATGCCATCGAGGTAACATGAATGCTTCTTTCGTTGTCACTAAAGGCAAAGCTATCCAACATCCATTGAATGCGGTTGACCGTCGCGCCGTAGTTGCCGATGACACCTTTAGGACGTCCGCTAGAACCCGAGGTATAAACAATATGGGCAGGGTCATCGCAATAGACAGGTGCGATCCCCACCGATGTGGTCACTTGTTCAATCGCTGCGTGCACCAAAGGACTATCGAGCATCACCACTTGGCAATGGTTGTTGTCCGCACTTAGCAAACTGTCGCTATCGCTGTGTTCGTCACTCAGTAGAAAATCGGCTTGGCTGTCTTCGAGCATAAAGCGAATACGTTCAAGCGGCAGCTCCGAGCTTAACGGCACATAGCAGCCGCCAATTTTGAACACAGCTAAAATGGCCACAACCCGCGACAGATCACGGTGCATTCTGATCGCCAAGCGGCTTTGCTTATTCGCGCCCATCGAAGCCAGATAGTTGGCCAGCCTATCGACCTGCTCGGTCAAGGTTTGCCAGCTCCATTGCACATCACCATAGGTGATAGCAGGGGCATCAGGCTTAGTGGCGGCGTGGGCGGCTATCATACCGTAGCAGGAAACGAGCGATTGCGCGCTTTGCTCTGAGCGTTTTGGCACAGCGGCAACCGTGCGCCATGAATGAGACAATACCGCAGCCTCGGGCTGGGCCGCCAAGCGCTCGATTAAGTGGCGATATTCTTCGGCATACAGCGCAATCTGCGACGCGCTGAACAGGCAACCATTATAATGCCAATTTAAGTCGATACCGCCTTGCGGGTTGTCTTCAATGTACAACGTAATATCAAACTTGGCCGGTTCGCTTGCCAGTGTACTCACCCTCGCCAGCTGGCAATCACCGAGCGCCAATTGCTGCGCTTTGGCGTTGTTGTAATTGATCATGATTTGAAACA
>JBFHGJ010000030.1:0-55451 GCA_041583135.1 Alteromonadaceae bacterium
ACAAAAGGAAGTGGTAGTGTCAAATGTTGCTGACAAGGCTTTCTGAAGATGCATAAAAAAATCCGATGACCAGAGATCATCGGATTTTGATCCTATCCATCAGAAAAGCAAGTGTTTTTTGCTTAACTGATCGGCATTAGCGCTAAGGCTCCCTTTTGCTATTTCAAAGATGGCTATTACTCAGTCAAAGACGTTTTTGCCATCTCAGCATGAGACTGAGAGCGTGCGCTACCTGCGCCGCCATATTTGCCGCTGGTCGCGATGGCTGCGCGGGTTGCATTGTCCATAATGGCAGGTGCGGTGCTTTGTGCGTCATCTTCTACCGCAGCTGGTTTTGCCATTGCAGCGGAAGATTTAGACTTATAAGCCTCTCTTTGCGTTGGCTTCGCTGGCGCTTGCTCCGCAGCAGGGGCTGCTGCTTCAGCTTGAGCTTCAACTACAGGTGTCGTTTCTTCAGCTTGAGCTTCAGTTGCAGGTGCTGTTTCTTCGGCTTGAGCTTCAGTTGAAGGTGCTGTTTCTTCGGCTTGTGCTTCAGTTGCAGGTGCTACTTCTTCAGCTTGTGCTTCAGTGACAGGTGCTGCTTCTTCAGCTTGCGCTTCAGTGGCAGGTGCTGCTTCTTCGGCTTGTGCTTCAGTGGCAGGTGCTGCTTCTTCGGCTTGTGCTTCAGTGACAAGTGCTGTTTCTTCAGCTTGTGCTTCAGCTACTGGTGCTGCTTCTTCAGCTTGCGCTTCAGCTACTGGTGCCGCTTCTTCAGCTTGCGCTTCAGTTGCAGGCGCTGCTTCTTCAGCTTGCGATTCAGTTGCAGGCGCTGCTTCTTCAGCTTGCGATTCAGCTACTGGTGCTGCTTCTTCGGCTTGTGCTTCGGTTGCAGGGGCTGTGTCTTCAGCTTGTGCTTCAGTGACAGGTGCTGCTTCTTCTGCTTGCGCTTCAGCTACTGGTGCTGCTACTTCGGCTTGTGCTTCGGTTGTTGGGGCATCGCTGGTTGACGCTTGCTCGTTGCCATCGTCTTGTTGCTCCGGTGAAGCACTGGCGGACTTGGCGCTGTTTCTACCACGACGTGAACGGCGACGCTTAGGTTTGTCCTCTTGCGCGCTATCATCGCCGCCTTCTGCCGCAGCAGAGATGGTTTGTGAGCCTTGGTCTTCAGCCACTGGAGCATTGTCTTGCGCTTGCGAAGCATTTGGATAACGTGCGCTGACCGCTTCATCATTTTCTTGCGTATCTTGCTCAGCGTTTTCGTTGTTGCGGCGTTGGCCCGAACCACGCAGGTGGCGAGGTGAGCGACGATTGCGACTACGGCCTTCACGTTTGTTCTGGCCTTGTTCCGCTTGCGCTTGGTTGTCATCGCCAGCGGTAACGTTGGTTTGCTCAGTGGCTGCTTGTTGCTCTTGCGGCTGCTGAGTGTCTTGCGTTTGGCTGGTCAAAGTTTCTTCTTGCGTCAACTCCTCAGGCTTGGCGGTTTTCTCAACGCGCACCTTGTTACGCATATTGCGTCGTTCACGGCGCTGGGTGAGTTTTTCTTCTACCTTGTCTTGGGGCTTGCGCTCTTTGGCTTTGTCGTTGCGGGCCTCAACATTTTGACGAGTTTGTTTGTCATTGGTTTGGCTTTGTTCGCGATTTTGTCCGCCTTTACCGCCGCGCTGACGTTGTCTTTGACGACGGTTTTCACCTTCGCCGCGATTTTGTTCGCTGGCTGCCTTATCGTCACGGTTTTCGCGGTTATCACGTGTTTCACGATTGTCACGATTGTTGCGGTTTGGACGTCTGCGACTGTTTTGGCGCTTTCTGCCGCGTTCTTGCTGGTTTGATTTCGGCTCGGGCTTGGCTTGTTCATCGTTACCAAAGAACGACTTGATCACGCCCAACAGTTTCGCCATTATCGAAGGTTCTTTTGCCTTTGACGGTGGCGCTGGAGGGGCAACCGGCTCAAAACCACTTAGCACAGGACGTTCGCGCTCAACCGGTTTTTGATAGGTTTGAACTTGTGGTGGCGCTGCTTCAGGCTCGTTGACCTGTTTGTAGCTGACCTCATCACTCTGTTCGCCAGTGCGGATCCGTGTTACATTGTACTCTGGGGTGTTCATGTGCTCGTTGGGAATAACGATCACGTGCACGCCGTGACGTTTTTCAATACGTCTGATGGCCTTACGCTTTTCATTCAGTAAGTAGGTAGCGACCGGGATCGGCACTTGAATTTGGATCACGCCTGTATTGTCTTTGATTGAATCTTCTTCAATCAAGCGCAAGATTGACAGTGCCATAGACTCAGTACCACGCACTGTGCCCATGCCATTACAGCGCGGGCAGGTATGGGTGCTGGCGTCGCCTAATGAAGGGCGTAAACGCTGGCGCGACATCTCTAACAAACCGAAACGCGAGATCTTGCCGATTTGAATGCGGGCACGATCTGAGCGAACGGCTTCTTTTAAGCGGTTTTCAACTGCGCGCTGGTTTTTAATCGGTGACATATCGATAAAGTCGATAACCACCAGACCACCTAAATCGCGTAGTTTAAGCTGACGAGCAATTTCGTCGGCTGCTTCTAAGTTGGTGTTGAGCGCCGTTTCTTCGATATCTGAGCCTTTGGTGGCCTTTGATGAGTTGATATCGATAGAGGTCAAGGCTTCTGTCGGATCTATGACAATAGAACCGCCCGAAGGCAATCTGACTTCACGTTGAAATGCCGATTCGATCTGGCTTTCAATTTGATAGTGAGTAAACAACGGAATGTCGTTTTGATACAGTCTGATCTTGTTGACAAAATCCGGGCGTAAACGGGCGATATGGTCTTTGGCCTCCTCAAACATGGTGGCTTTATCTATCAAGATCTCACCGATGTCGCGGCGCAAGTAATCGCGTATGGCGCGGAAAATGACGTTGCTCTCTTGGTGGATCAAAAACGGTGCAGAGCGAGACTCGGCGACCTCTTTGATGCGCTGCCAGTGTGACAACAACGAGTTCAAGTCGTATTCCAGTTCTTCAAAGGCTTTACCGACACCGGCAGTGCGCACGATAACGCCCATACCATTGGGTAGACTTAAGCGTGAAAGGCTGTCTTTGAGGTCTTGTCTTTCTTCACCTTCGATGCGGCGAGAAATACCGCCGGCACGTGGATTATTCGGCATTAAGACGAGGTAAGAACCGGCAACGGAGATAAAGGTGGTGAGGGCTGCGCCTTTTTGGCCGCGTTCTTCTTTATCGATTTGGACGATGACTTCTTGGCCTTCACTGATCACATCTTTGATGCTGGGACGGCCTTTGAGTTCATAGCTTTTAGGGAAGTATTCCCGGGCGATTTCTTTTAGTGGTAAGAAACCGTGGCGGTTGCCGCCGTAATCGACAAAAGCCGCTTCCAGTGAAGGTTCTACTCGGGTGATTTTTCCTTTGTATATATTGGCTTTCTTTTGCTCATGGCCAGGACTTTCGATGTCTAAATCGTAAAGTTTTTGACCATCAACCAGTGCAACGCGCAGTTCTTCTGACTGTGTTGCATTGATCAACATTCGTTTCATATTGTCGTGACTCTGTTATTAGGTAGCCACATTAAGAACGTTGGTGGGACAGGCAGCATCAACTTGCCGACAAGTATTTTCACACGTCAGAGGCCTCGTTTGTCCGGAAGGTTCGTCCTTCAGACAGGCGCTGACGCGCTTCGGTCTATACCACCTAAAGCCTCACGACTTGATTCACCGAAGATTAGCTTGTTGTATTTTTACGCTCGTATCTGGGCCTGCCAAAACATATTTGGTCTTACGGGCAATACAAACGTCAGTCAATTCTTTGCTTGTCTACCAAACCTTAATGGGGCGACTTGGTAATTGTCATGGTACTTCTTTACCGAGGGCTTATTAAAAACGCTTTGTTAATGTAGGCAACCTATTACGTTCATTGCCGCAAACAAAGATGCATGTATTGTTAAACCGGATGTCAAAAACCTTGGAAAATTCGTTCGATACTGTATGATCACGCATCCGATTTTGCGTCGTTTTTAAAAGTCGCTGCGGTAAAAAGCACCGTTTCCTGATATTCAGGGCATTTTAAGCGGGCGAATTATCCCACTAATTCAAGCCCTATAGCAACTTAATTATTGTTTGATTACGAAAATATGGCAATGACAGAGCAAAAAAAAACCAGTGTAGTGCTGGTCGAAGTAAAACCCGGATTTGAAGGGCAGAGAATTGACAATTTTCTGCGGGCACGATTTAAAGGCGTGCCTAAGTCTGTGCTGTATCGCGTCATCAGAAAAGGCGAAGTGCGGGTCAACAAAAAGCGAATCAAAGCCGAATATAAGTTGGCAGTAGGTGATGTGGTCAGAATTCCTCCGATTAAGTTTGAAGAAAAGCCACAGCAATCTGTTTCCACCAGTCTTAAGGTGGTGAGCTCGTTAGAGCAGCAAATTGTCTATGAGGACGACTACCTCATCATTATTAATAAGCCTGCGGGTATGGCGGTGCATGGCGGTAGCGGGCTCAATTTCGGTCTGATTGAGGCGCTCAGAAGCTTACGCCCCAATGCCCATCACTTGGAACTGGTACATCGCCTCGACCGCGATACCTCGGGCTGTTTGTTAATCGCTAAAAAGCGCTCGGTGCTAAGGGCATTGCATGAACAGCTCAGAGAGAAAACCATTGAGAAGAATTATTGGGCGCTGGTCGATGGCAAATGGGACGGTAAGGTTAAAAAGGTCAATGAGCCTTTGAAAAAGAATACTTTGCAATCGGGTGAGCGGATAGTGCGGGTAGACGACCGAGAGGGGAAACCGTCACAAACACTGTTTCGCGTACTTGAGCGCTTTAGCAGCTGCACCTTGGTTCAGGCATCGCCTGTCACCGGTCGTACCCACCAAATTAGGGTGCATACCCAGTGCAAAGGACATCCTATTGCCTGTGATGACAAATATGGTGATGAGGCATTTAACCAGTTTATGCAGCAAAAAGGTTTAAAACGGATGTTCTTACATGCCTTTAGCCTCAAATTCAATCACCCCCACAGTAATCAATCGATGTATTTTGAAGCGCCTTTGGATGACGCACTGTCAAAAACCATTCAACAATTGAGGGCAGGGTAAATGAAGTATCAATTGGTGATCTTCGATTGGGACGGTACTTTGATGGACTCAACGGCGCGAATTGCTTCGGCAATACAAAAGGCAGCCAAGCTGTGCGAGGTGGACATACCCACTGTAGAGCAGGCCAAAAACATTATCGGCTTGAGTCTAGATAAGGCGATTTTGTCGCTTTATCCCGATGCCGATGAGACGTTGGTCGGGCAAATGGTTTTGCACTATAAAGATCAATACCGTTATCAGGATAACACCCCTTCGCCAATGTTTGACGGCGCCATGGATTTGCTACATTCGTTGAGTGCTGAGGGTTATAAGCTGGCAGTGGCTACCGGTAAAAGTAAAGCGGGGCTTAAACGGGTTTGGCAGTCGTCTAATACCGAACATTTGTTTCATACCGGTCGTGGTTCCGATGAAGCTCAATCTAAGCCTTCACCGGATATGCTACATCAAATTTTGGCCGAACTGGATGTCCCTGTGCATCATGCGGTGATGGTCGGCGACACCGAATACGATCTGCAAATGGCCGCAGAGATTGGGATGGATGCCATCGGGGTCAGCTTTGGTGCCCATGGTGTCGATAGATTACAAAAACACCAGCCTAAAGCCATCGTCGATTCACTAATCGAGTTACGCCATCACCTTTGATGATATTAGCCTAAGATGTCGATGCCTTTTTGTTCCAGTAGGGCGATAAGCTTGATTAACGGTAAGCCGATAAGACTATTGGGGTCGTCACCTTGCAGTTTGCTAAATAGGGCAATGCCTAGTCCTTCGCTTTTAAAGCTACCGGCACAGTTGTATGGGGTTTCGTGTCTAAGGTAGTTTTCGATTTGCTGAGGGCTTAAAGCCCTAAAATGTACTTCAAAGGGTTCAACTAGGCTTTGGCATTGTTGCTCGTGACAATCATATAAGGCTAAGCCGGTCAAAAAGGTTACTTTATGGCCGGCAAAGCGGCTAAGTTGCTTTACTGCGTTGTCATGGGTCAGGGGCTTGCCGATAATATCGCCGTTAAACACTGCGACTTGGTCGGATCCTATCACCAGTGCGTCGCAATGGTCTTTAGCAACGTTTTCAGCTTTTTCTCGGGCCAGCCGCTCGACCAGTTGCTGTGGCGTTTCATTTATTTTCGGGGTTTCATCGACATTTGGCGCCGAAGCGGTAAACTTAATGGCAAGCTTTTGTAATAGCTCACGACGATATGGTGAAGTCGATGCCAGTATAATAGGGCGAGTGTCGCTTTGTTTGGCCATTTGACAGTCCTTTTTTGATGGTTTCGGTCACAAATTTGTTTTTTATAGTGTTTTATGTTGAAAAACAACCACAAATTTGCGATTTTTCTTTGACAGTTTGGTTATGTCGGATTATGATGCGCGCCTTATGCAAAAGCTTAAAATCCCAGTTACACTTGATGTAAAGAAAGCAGCAGTGCATGGCACCCGCTATGAGGGCTATACGCCGCTGAAAACGCTTAAGCGTTTTACCGAAGGATTGACTTCGGACGAGGGTGACGTTGATGTGGTTTTGCAAACCGGTGTTGATGAACAAGGGCTGAGCTTTTTAAAAGGCGAGGTCAAATCAACGGTTAGCAGTATCTGTCAACGTTGCAATGAACAGATGAATATCGATTTGCATACTGACTTTGCCTATACCCCGGTTCGGCAAGGGTATGAAGAGGATGAAGACAATCCGCTCCCAGATTACTACGACACCATCGAGATCAACGAGTTTGGTGAAGTATCGTTAAAAGAGCTGATTGAAGATGAGTTAATACTCGCGATGCCTATCATACCTAAGCATGAGATTGACCAATGTGGCGTCTCGGAACAGGATATGAGTTTTGGTCATATTGACGAAGAGATAATTGAAGAAAAGCCAAATCCGTTCGCAGTTTTACAACAGCTGAAACGAAATTAATTTTAGGAGAACCGAAAAATGGCAGTACAAAAAAGCAAAAAATCCCGCGCAAGGCGTGGCATGCGTCGTTCACACGATGCGCTTAGCGGCCCAACTTTGTCAGTAGATCAAACTACTGGTGAAACTCATATCCGTCATCACGTTACAGCTGATGGCTATTACAAAGGTGTTAAGGTTATTCATAACTAATTAAGCACCGTCCTGCGACATGCGAAATTTAACCATTTCGTTGGACATGATGGGGGGCGATTATGGCCCCCGGTCAACCATTCCTGCCGCTATCGAAGCGGTTACGCAATTCCCTCACCTGACGCTAGTGCTTTGTGGCAATAGCCAATATCTCCAAACCGAACTGAATAAACGCGATGCGCTAAGCCATCCTCGTTTGCGTGTGCATCATTGCGAGCAAGTGGTCAATATGGATGAACGTCCGGCATCGGCTTTACGCGCTAAAAGAGATTCTTCAATGCGGGTTGCGCTCGATTTGGTGCGTGACGGCCAAGCGGACGCTTGTGTCAGCTCGGGTAATACCGGTGCGCTTTTGGCGATGGCTCACTATGTGCTCAAAACGCTGCCCGGTATTGAACGACCTGCGCTTATCGCCACATTACCTACTCATCGCAAAAGGCCGGTTTATTTATTGGATCTTGGCGCCAACGTGACTTGCGATTCTGAAGTGTTATTTCAATTCGCGGTAATGGGCGCTGTCATGGCCGAACAGGTTGAGCAGATTAAGGACCCGAAGGTCGCACTGCTGAATATGGGCGAGGAGGAGATCAAAGGCTCTGACCAGATTAAGCATGCTGCGAAGTTGCTCGGTCAAACCGAACAAATCAATTACATCGGTTATATCGAAGGAAGTGACATTTTCTCCGGCAAGGCTGATGTCATTGTATGTGACGGCTTTGTCGGCAATGTGGCACTTAAAACCTGCGAGGGAATTGCCAAGCTAATCATTACCAAGCTCAAAAAAGCGCTCAATCGTAATCTGTTGAGCCGAATATTGGGATTTATGCTGTTGCCTGCGTTAAAAAAGCTTTACAACCGTGTGAACCCCGACCACTATAACGGCGCAAGTTTGATAGGATTGGGCGGCATTGTGGTTAAAAGCCACGGTAATGCCTCGGCCATCGCCTTTTTAAATGCCATTAAAGAGGCCGTGCGCGAAGTTGAGCGTCAGGTGCCCGAGAAAATCAAAGACAAACTGGAGGCCGTCTTAATCGAAGACGACGCACCAGAACATGAAAGCAAAACAGATTGAACCTTAGGAGTTTCATGTACTCAAGAATCATAGGCACCGGAAGTAGTTTTCCTAAAAGAGTTGTCACCAACGACGACTTATCCAAAATGGTCGAAACCTCAGATGAGTGGATCGCAGAACGTACAGGCATTAGAGAGCGCCGCTTTGCCGGTGAAGGGGAAACCGTCACTACCATGGGCTATGAAGCTGCACTTAATGCGCTGGACATGGCTGGTTTAAAGGCCACCGATTTGGATATGATCATCGTCGGTACTACCAGCTCTGCTATTTCGTTACCCAGTGCCGCCTGCGACATTCAAAAACTCCTTGAAGTGCCGAATATACCGGCCTTTGATATCGCTGCCGCCTGTTCGGGCTTTGTTTATGCCATGAGCATTGCTGATCAATACATCAAATCAGGTATGTGCAAGCGCGTATTGTTGATAGGTGCCGATACCTTAAGCCGTTTTTGCGACCCGAATGACCGCACCACGTTAGTGTTGTTTGGTGATGGCGCAGGCGCGGCAATTTTAGAAGCCAGCGAAGAACAGGGCGTTATTTCAACTCATATTCATGCCGATGGCAGTTTCAAAGATCTGCTTGGTGCCAATTCTCCGGAGCGTGGTCAGCCAGACTCAGTGCACGAAAACTATATGTATATGAAAGGCAACGCGGTATTTAAGGTCGCTGTCAACAAGCTGGCCGATTTGGT
The DNA here is from genome assembly GCA_041583135.1 of Alteromonadaceae bacterium. Classification (GTDB taxonomy): domain Bacteria; phylum Pseudomonadota; class Gammaproteobacteria; order Enterobacterales; family Alteromonadaceae; genus JABSOG01. Next base: position 8,932 of record JBFHGJ010000030.1, read on the forward strand.
GACCGAAACATTGGCCCACAATAACATCAAACCTGAAGACTTAGATTGGTTGGTCCCCCACCAAGCCAATTTACGGATCATCAGTGCCACGGCGAAAAAACTCGATATGGGTATGGATAAAGTCGTCGTGACCGTCGATAGATATGGCAACACCTCTGCTGCCACTATTCCGACTGCATTGGATGAAGCCATTCGCGATGGTCGAATTCAGCGTGGTCAAACTTTGTTGCTTGAAGCCTTTGGTAGTGGTTTTACCTGGGGTTCTGCACTGGTTAAGTTTTAAATTATCTGGAATTTTTGAATCAATATGACAACTTTTGCCGTTACTTTTCCTGGGCAAGGCTCTCAAGCCGTGGGTATGCTCAGCGAACTTTATCAAGAATTTGATGTTGTTAGAGATACTTTTAACGAAGCCTCCGAGGCACTCGGTTATGACCTTTGGCAATTGGTTAGTGTTGGCCCGGTAGAAAAGCTCAATCAAACCGACCGTACACAGCCTGCGCTATTGACCTCATCGGTCGCTATTTGGCGTTTGTATGTTGAAATGGGTGGCGATATGCCGCAAATGATGGCCGGTCATAGTTTAGGTGAATACTCGGCACTGGTCTGTGCTGGGGTATTATCGCTACAAGATGCTGTGAAGCTGGTAGAAAAGCGCGGCCAGTACATGCAACAGGCAGTGCCTGAGGGGGTTGGTTCTATGGCGGCGATCATCGGTCTGGATGACGAAGCCATTGCTACTGCCTGTGAAGCGGCGCAGCAAGGGCAGGTGGTATCACCGGTCAATTTTAATTCTATCGGTCAGGTGGTTATTGCCGGTAATGCCGAAGCAGTTGCAAGAGCATCAGCCAATTGTAAAGAAGCGGGCGCTAAAAAAGTAATGCCATTGGCTGTTAGCGTTCCTTCACATTGTGCGTTGATGGCCCCTGCGGCTGAGCAGTTAGCTAAGGATTTGGCTGAGGTCTCATTTAATACCCCTGAGATTGCAGTGATCAATAATGTCGATGTGGCTGTGGTCAGTGAGCCGGCACAGATTAAAGATGCCCTTGTTCGTCAGTTGTGCTCGCCAGTTCGCTGGACTGAAACTATCAAGCAAATTGCTGCCGAGGGTATCGATTGCTGCTATGAATTTGGACCGGGCAAAGTGTTGACCGGACTGGTTAAACGCATAGATAAAAGTGTCAAAGGTGTCGCGGTGAATACCCCTGATGGTATCAACGCACTTTTGGCTGAATAATAAAAGAGGATTTGAGATGTCAGGATTTATTTCCCTTGACGGTAAGTTGGCATTGGTTACCGGTGCCAGTCGTGGTATTGGTAAAGCGATTGCCCTGCAATTGGCCGAACTGGGCGCGACAGTGGTTGGTACGGCCACCAGTGAAGGCGGTGCGGCCAACATCAGTGACTATCTCGGTGATAAAGGGCGTGGTTTGGTGCTTAACGTCACCGACAATGCATCAATCGACGCTTTATTTGAAACCTTGAAAAGTGATTTCGGTAGCGTGGACATTTTAGTCAACAATGCCGGTATTACCCGTGACAATCTGATGATGCGAATGAAAGACGACGAGTGGCAAGATATCATCGATACCAATTTGACTTCGGTTTTCCGTCTGTCTAAGGCGGTATTACGCGGTATGATGAAAGCCAAAAACGGCCGTATCATCAATATCGGCTCGGTGGTTGGCACCATGGGTAACGCCGGTCAGGTCAACTACGCTGCGGCAAAAGCCGGTTTGTTGGGTTTTACCAAGTCAATGGCCAGAGAGGTTGCCTCAAGAGGCATTACCGTCAACGCCATTGCTCCTGGTTTTATCGCAACCGATATGACCGAACAGCTCACCGAAGATCAAAAGCAGAACATTTTTGCACAGGTCCCAGCCAATCGTTTAGGCTTGCCTGAGGAGATTGCATCGGCCGTTGCGTTCCTTGCATCGGATAACGCGGCATATATTACCGGTGAAACGTTGCATGTAAACGGCGGAATGTATATGATTTAGCCCTCGGTAGCAAAATCATATCCGAATTAGAAACACGGCCGTTAATCGTTGATTTATCGGCCAAAATGCGCGTAAGTTTTCGTATTTTAACAGGGTTTGCAGCCTGGTTAGACCAGTTTTTTAAATGTCTACAGCACCTTGAAACACGAGATTCGAAAGACTACACTACGCAAAATTTTGTTAATATGCGTCACAGACGCTTGCATAGGAAAATCATATGAGCATCGAAGAAAGAGTTGCTAAAATTGTTGTTGAACAACTGGGTGTTAAAGAAGAAGAGGTAAAACCAGAAGCTTCATTTGTTGATGACTTGGGCGCTGATTCTTTGGACACAGTTGAATTGGTTATGGCTCTGGAAGAAGAATTCGACACTGAGATCCCAGACGAAGAAGCTGAAAAAATCACTACCGTGCAAGCGGCTATCGACTATATCCAAGCGAACGCTGAATAATTTCCCCCGTGGGCGGCTTTAGCCGCCCACGCCATATCTATACCCTCATTTAATTCTTTTGGAGATCACAAGTGGCTAAACGTCGTGTGGTTGTTAGCGGTATGGGCATGTTGACCCCCGTTGGCAACAATGTCGAAACTACCTGGGAAAACCTACTCAAAGGCAAAAGCGGCATCGAGCCAATCACGCATTTTGATGCAACCAATTTTGCGACTCGCTTTGCCGGTTTATTGAGTGACTTTAACGTAGAGGATTACATCAGCCGCAAAGATGCCAAAAAGATGGATGACTTCATTCAAGTGGGTGTGGTCGCTGGTATTCAGGCACTGAAAGACTCAGGTCTTGAAGTCACTGAGCAAAATGCCCATCGCATTGGTGTTGCTATCGGCTCGGGTATTGGTGGTTTGGGACTGATCGAAGCAAATCACGCCAAGTATTTGGCCAGTGGTCCACGTAAGCTCTCACCGTTTTTTGTGCCTTCAACCATCATCAACATGATCTCAGGACATTTGTCTATCATGTTTGGCTTAAAAGGGCCAAATATCTCAATCGTTACCGCTTGCACTACGGGTGTTCACAATATCGGCCATGCAGCGCGCATGATCGCCTATGGTGACGCCGATGTGATGCTTGCCGGTGGCGGTGAAAAAGCGTCCACCGAATTGGGGATCGGCGGTTTTGCCGCTGCCAAGGCGCTTTCTAGCCGAAACGAAGATCCGCAAGCGGCCAGTCGTCCTTGGGACAAAGACCGTGATGGCTTCGTGTTGGGAGATGGTGCCGGTGTGATGGTGTTGGAAGATTATGAACACGCCAAAGCGCGTGGAGCGAAGATCTATGCCGAACTGGTTGGCTTTGGTATGAGTGGCGATGCCTATCATATGACCTCGCCACCTGCTGACGGTGCCGGTGGCGCTTTGGCCATGGAAAATGCCATTAGAGATGCCGGTATCGACCTTGAGCAAGTTGATTACATCAATGCTCACGGTACCTCAACCCCTGCGGGTGATATCGCCGAGGTTAACGCCATTAAGACCCTGTTTGGCGCTCATGCCTACAAGTTAAAAGTCAGCTCAACCAAGTCGATGATTGGACATTTGCTTGGGGCTGCGGGTGCTGTTGAATCGATTGTGACAGTATTGTCGCTGCAAGATCAAAAAATTGCGCCGACCATCAACTTGGATAACCCAGATGAAGGTTGTGATTTGGATTTTGTGCCGCATCAAGCCCGAGAGGCCAAATTAGAGTATGCGCTATGCAACTCCTTCGGCTTTGGTGGGACCAACGGTTCAATCGTATTTAAACGTATCTGATAGCCTTTTATGCGCTTATTTCGCATAGTGCTGCTTGTTATGCTGTTGCCTCTGTTGGCAGCAGCATTTTACACTTTCTCTGTTTATCCTAATCAAATTATTGCGCTGTCCTCAGAGCGCCTGTTGCAAGTGCCCAAAGGCATCGGTTTTAATCAACTGTGTCGCCAGCTGCAAGGCGAACAGATTGTACGCTATTGCGCGCCGCTAAAATGGTATAGCAAGATCCACAGCAATTACCGAGACATCAAAGCGGGTAGTTACCTGCTTAAACCGGGTCAAACCCACACTCAATTGCTGGTGCTGCTCAGTGAGGGTATAGAACATCAATTTTCAGTCACCTTGGTTGAAGGGGAGCGGTTGTCGCAAATATTGGCCAAACTTGCCGCGACAGAGCATCTTAAACACGATATTGATGACCGGGCATTGCTGGCGCAAAGGCTAGGCTCGCGCTATGACAATATTGAGGGCCTGCTATATCCCGATACCTACTATTATGCTGCCAATAGCAATAGTTTTGACATTATCTTGCGTGCCTATAAAAAAATGGCGCAGTTTTTGGACAATCAATGGCAAACGCGCTCGCCAGATTTGCCCTATGACAGTGCTTATGAAGCGCTCATCATGGCGTCCATCATCGAAAAGGAGACCGCTCAGCCGACTGAGCGAACGCTGATTGCATCGGTATTTGTCAATCGTTTACGTAAGAAAATGCGGCTGCAAACCGATCCGACGGTGATTTATGGTCTTGGTGAGCAATTTGACGGTGATATTACCCGCGCGCACTTGAGACAAAAGACGGCATATAATACCTACCGCATCGATGGCTTACCTCCGACCCCGATTGCGATGCCAGGAGGCGACTCAATCATAGCTGCGCTTCATCCTGCAACAACCAACTTCCTGTACTTTGTCTCTAAGCAAGATGGTAGCCACTACTTCTCACAAACACTGGCAGAGCATAATCGGGCCGTCAGGAAATACCAATTAGGAAAGCATGATGAACCCTGATGTGGCTTTTGATTACCCATGGCTCGCTGAGCCTTTAGCTCAGTTAAGGCAGGCCTATGACGGTGGTCGTTTTCACCATGCTCTGTTGCTTAATGGCGCGCCGGGTATGGGGAAATCGGCGTTGTGCCAATACTTGGCGAAGACGGTTTTGTGTGATGCAGCCCCTGGCCTTTATGCTTGTGGGCGATGCAAGTCATGTCATTTGGTTAAAGCCGGCAATCATCCCGATTGGTGTTCGATTGACAATGCCGAGCTGAGTATCGGTATCGATGAGATCAGAAAGGCAGGGGAGTTTGTACATAAAAGACCCAATATTGCCAAGGCGCGGGTGATCACCATACTTGGCGCCGAGCAGATGACCGAAGCTGCCTCTAACGCGTTACTAAAAACCTTAGAAGAACCAGCCAAAAACGTCTATCTGTTGCTAAGTTGCAACGCATTGTCGCGATTGTTGCCGACCATTTTAAGTCGTTGCCATAAACTCACGATACAAGCGCCGGATAGGCAACAATCCATTGCGTATTTACAGTCGTTCAATGGGGCGCTCAATCATCACCAGTGCGATATTTTGTTACAGCTGGCATCAAACGCGCCGCTTAAGGTAACCGAATGGCTCAAAAGCCATAGCCTCGATGCTTTAAATCAGGCCGAACAGCAGTATTTCGGCTGGCGCCAAGGGCAACTGGCACCAAGCCAGTACGCTAGCTTCTTGGGACAGAGTGACTTTGCTTTTCTGCTTTTTGGTCATTTGCTAAAGCAAGATATGACACAAAAACTGGCCCAAGGCGGAGCAGACAATGAGGACTTATTGGCTTCATTTAGTGCCATTACTCATGCTGTGGCGCAATATCGTCAGCAACACGAGCAGGTTAAGGGGCAAAATCAGCAGCTGGCGCTGCTGCGCTTGATCAACCAAGTGAGCCGTTTATTGTAGCAACAGGTTTGCCTTAGCGCTTGGATCAGTTAAACTCTTGCGCTTTACAAACAAGCATTTAACGGAGAGCAATTCATTGCTGGTCGATTCACACTGCCATCTTGACCGATTGGACTTTGCCAAATTAGGCATGGATATTCATGGGGTTCTCGCACAAGCCACCGAGGCGCAAATTGAGCATATTCTTTGTGTCTGCATTCATTTAAAACAGTTTCCCGAGATGATGGCACTGATCGAGCCTTTCGAACAAGTCTCGGCGTCATGTGGCGTGCATCCACTCAATCAAGAGGATTCGTACGATTATCAATCCTTGTTGGAGTTAGCCAAGCACCCCAAGGTGGTGGCCATTGGTGAAACCGGGCTTGATTATCATTATGCCGAACAGACCAAAGCGATTCAGCAAACCTCCTTTGCCCAACATATTGAAGCGGCCAAAGCGCTGCAAAAGCCACTGATCATCCATACCAGAGCGGCGAGAGCCGATACTTTGGCGATTATGGATGAACATCAAGCGCAAGAAGTCGGTGGTGTGTTCCATTGCTTTACCGAAGACCTCGCGATGGCAAAGGCCGGAATAGAGCGGGGGTTTTACATCTCGTTGTCCGGGATAGTCACCTTTAAAAATGCCAGCGAATTGCAAGAAGTTGTCAAACAGTTGCCGCTCGATAGGCTGTTGGTTGAAACCGACGCGCCCTATTTGACGCCGGTGCCCTATCGCGGTAAGCAAAATCACCCGGCTTTGGTCAGGGAAGTGGCCAATTTTGTCGCTCAGTTAAAAGGGGTGTCATTAGAGGCGTTGGCCGAGCAAACCAGTGAGAACTTCTATCAATTGTTTAACCGAGTCAAGCGTAAATAGGTCATGAGCGAACGCGCCAAAGCCAATACATCTGACACTCTGCCTTTGGTGCTGACCGGCCCGATCCTCAGAAAAGTTACCACCAAAGAGGTTAACCTGTTTTTAGTCAGCGCAAGGCCAATAGGGTTGACGCCGCTGTTTTTCGCCGATGAAGGTTTGTCGGACAAGTTTGACGTTCATGTTGAACATCAAAGCGTGCGTTTGGGGCAGCAAGGGTTTTGTCATTTACTCACTTGTCGTTTTGACAGCCCTTTGCCTGAGGATGCGTTGGTATTTTACGATGTTGTGCTCAGTGACAGCGAGCAAGGTACAAAGCTGGCCATAAGCGAAGCGATCCCCGACCTGTGTTACCCGGGACAAAAAGCCTTGAGCTTTTTCATTCCATCAACAATTGAAACGCTGTTTTTTGGATCTTGTCGTAATATTCATCATCCTTGTGATGACTCATTTGTTGCCGCCGATAAGCTTATAGAGCAGCATTTAAAGGCGCTGGACAAAAGGCCTTGCGTATTGCTCCATGGTGGTGATCAAGTATACGCCGATGACATCGGCGGTCCGACGCTCAACGCCATACATGGGCTTATAGATTGGCTCGGTATGGTGGATGAACCTCTGCCTGATGAGCGCATTCATCACAGCCATCTGTTGTATCAACAGCCTGAGCTGTTTTATAACCGCCAATCGATATTGCCCAAGGTCACCTATAAAAGTAAACGTTTGTGGTCTAGACTGTTGCCGTTTCGCCGCACGGTCAATGTCTTTTCGTCGGTCAAAGCCGATAACCATGCCATCACTTTGGCAGAAGTCATTGGATTGTACTTGCTTAACTGGAGTCCAGCGTGCTGGCAGGCTCTGGTACATGAGACCAACAACTTGCCGGTTGGGCTGAGCCAAAGTCAAAAGCTCAGGTTCAAGTCTGAACTGTTGGCCACTAGGCGGTTTATTGCCGGACTAAGCAAAGTCAGACGTTTGCTTGCTCATATTCCCAATTACATGATTTTTGACGATCATGATGTCACCGATGATTGGAATCTTACGGCGCAATGGGAGCAAAACGTCTATTCCAACCCTTTCAGTAAACGGGTGATCAGTAACGCGTTAGTGGGCTATTGGTTGTTTCAGGGTTGGGGGAATGCACCAGAGCATTTTGATCGGCGCTTTGTCGAACAGGTTGAAGCGGTTATAACCAAAGCCGACCCTAAGCAGATTGCATTGGTGGAAGAACGAGTGTTGGAATTCCCCCATTGGCACTATCTCATTGATTTGAAGCCGCAGATCATGGTACTTGATACCCGAACCCATCGCTGGCGCTCGGAACGGTCAATGAAAAATCCGTCGGGGCTGCTTGACTGGGAGCGGCTGATTGAGCTTGAGCATGTGTTGGAAAACAAAGAAGCTTGCATCATTGTCTCGGCAGCGCCGATATTTGGGGTTAAATTGATTGAGACCATTCAGAGGGTGTTTTCGTTTTTTGGTCATGAATTGATGGTTGATGCCGAAAACTGGATGGCGCATCCGGGATCGGCGAAAAAATTGCTGGAGATCTTCCGTCGCAGCGATACGCCGTCTGAGCTGATTGTGCTCTCTGGTGATGTTCATTATTCTTTTTGCTTTAGTGCCAAGCAGCGCTTTAAAGACAATGCCACCACCATATGGCAGTTGACCAGCAGTGGCTTTAAGAATGAATTTCCACTCCCTTTGATTAAGACCTTCGATGTGCTGGAGCGCTTTTTGTATTTTGCGCAAAGCCCATTTAACCTGTTTACCAAAAGGCGTTTGGTGGAAGTAGACCAACACCCGTTGGTGCAGGATAAAAAGCAAATTCTGATCTCAAAGAGTAATATCGGTATCGTGACCTTGGATAATGAAAAGCTTGAGCGCTTTGAGATCTTAATTGGTGAGGACGAATACAAGCGCTTTGATACCAAGCTCTAATAAAAATAACGAAGACGCAGCGTCTTTATCCTAGGCCATTTGATGTTGTCATTTTCGGCGAAGTCGTGATCCCGGTCATGTCACTTAGATTTGTAGCGAGGCTTATTGCGAGCCGTTCTTCCTTGGACATCGTCTATGAATGTTCCGGACTACATAGACATACCGTCCATCCCTGGACATAAAAAAGCCCGAACTAATAGTGGGTTCGGGCAAATCTCATAGTGTAAATTACTGTCTTGGGGAGAAGTAATCTAATTTAAGTGTAGATAGCACTGGTTGATAAATAAAGGACTATTTCGCACAAAAATTAGGCGTGATAAATCAATTGATTGCAAACGGTTGATTTGCAGATAGAATTGCTGATACTAAAACAATGTGCTTTATTCGCGCCTTGGCGCACCCATATGATTGCGTAAATTGGACGGTTAATTGCTAAATAAGATCTGGCTTTGGTTTTTTATCATCAGTTTTATCTCTGCCTGTTATGCATGGCTGGGCTTGGGCGATGTCACGGTTTTTGAACGTTTGGTCAAGTCGCTGTTTGAAATGTCGAAAACGGCAGTTACCATTGCCATCGGTTTGGTCGGCGCTCTCAGTTTTTGGCTTGGGGTATTGAAAATTGCCGAGCAGGCAGGTTTGGTTGAAAAAGTCAGCTGGGCACTGACGCCTTTGTTTAGAAGACTGATGCCGGAAGTGCCAAAAGACCATCCTGCCATAGGGTCGATTACCATGAACCTATCGGCCAATATGTTGGGCCTCGATAATGCCGCTACGCCCATCGGCATTAAAGCCATGCATGACTTACAAACCCTCAATCCTAAAAAAGACACCGCGACCAATGCGCAGATCTTATTTTTGGTGCTGAATACCTCGTCAGTGACATTATTTCCCATTGCCGTATTTGTTTACCGTGCTCAGCAAGGTGCCGCTGTGCCGACCGACGTATTTTTGCCGATACTGCTGGCAACCTCGGCCTCAACGTTTGCCGGACTATTAGTGGTCAGCTACGTACAAAGACTCAAGCTTTATGACTGGGTAACCTTTGCTTATTTTGCGCTGTTTTTCGGCCTGCTGGGGTCATTGGTCACCTATTTGAGCCTATTGGGGGCCGAGCAGATGGCGCAGCAGTCGGCCCTTATCAGTAACTTGCTCATCTTTGGCTTTATCGTGTTGTGTCTGGTGTGGGCCAACAGCAAAAAGATCAATGCCTACGAAACCTTTATCGATGGCGCAAAGCAGGGCTTCGAGTTATCGATATCGCTCATTCCATATTTGCTCGCTATGCTGGTGGCTATAGCCGCTCTAAGGGCCAGTGGTGTGATGGATATGGTCATTGACGCTATCGCATATGTGGTTACAGCCCTTGGATTTGATGGTGCGTTTGTCGATGCGCTGCCGACGGCGCTGATGAAACCTTTTAGCGGTAGTGGGGCTCGTGCGATGATGATTGAAACAATGACAAGCCATGGGGTTGACTCTTTTCCTGCTAGGGTCGCTGCGACCATTCAAGGTTCGACAGAGACGACCTTTTACGTGTTGGCGGTATATTTTGGCGCCGTTGGGATCCGCCATTCGCGCCATGCCATCGGTTGCGGTTTGTTTGCCGACTTAGCCGGGATTGTGACAGCCATTGGGGTGTGTTATTGGTTTTTTGCCTGAAGATCGTAACGCGTTTTTGCTATTTTTTATCTAATCTATTGATAATAAACAAATTATCGACAATGTTGGCGGAATGGTGTTGGGGCGAGAAAGCACGCGAATTGTTGACCGTTTTGCAAAGTAGCTCTTGAAAATTTGTTACAATCCGATTACAGTTGTCCGGCGCGCCAGATGCTGGCCTGTATCGCGAAAGTAACATATTTCTCTTAGCATTGTTGGTTGGTTTTATACCGAGCTATGCATTTTTAGAGAATGCACATTAATCAGTGGAAACAGTTTAAATGAAAACATTTGTGGGGATTGTGTTGACGTTCATGCTTAGCTTTAGCGTGAATGCCGAGCAAACAATGAATTACCGGCTCAAAACCGTCGCCTCATATCTTAACTTTTATCTGCTCAATCTCAATGCTTGCGAAGATTTTCACCCGACGGTGCGTAAAAATGCGTTGGCAGCGGAAAATCTGATTTATCCGTGGCTCGAAGCCCTCAATGCCAAAATCATTACCCATAAGCTTAATGACAAAGATAAAGCGGCAATTGCACAAACGGTGGTATTGCGTCGTGCCAGTCTTAATCAACAGATAGCCGACAACGAATTCACCTTGGAACATTGCGAGGCGATCATAGAAATCGTCAAGTCGGGTCTCGACAGTTCTTTGCTGAAAATCCTCAAGTAGGCAAAATTTAAGCACTTTTGCACACCGAAAGGGCATAAAAGCGGTTAAGTGCTTCACATTTTAGATTGAAAAGGTTAACGTAACGTTTTTTCATTCAGCGTTAAACACTAAGTAGATAATGTCCGCTTCAAAGAAACAACAGTTTTATCAAGATTTAGCCGCACAAGCAGAAGGGCTACTCAGTGGTGAAACCAACCTCATTGCCAATATGGCCAATCTCAGCGCGCTTATTTTCGACCAGCTTGATGATGTCAACTGGGCTGGGTTTTATTTGCTCGAAGGTAACGAATTGGTGTTAGGGCCTTTTCAAGGTAAGCCAGCCTGTATTCGTATACCCGTAGGTAAGGGGGTGTGCGGTACGTGCGTTGCAACCGGTCAAAGTCAATTGGTCGAAGATGTTCATGCCTTTGCTGGACATATCGCGTGTGATGCTGCCAGCAACGCTGAGGTTGTCGTGCCGTTTTTTGACGGTGACGAGATAGTCGGTGTGTTGGATATCGACAGCCCCACCATCAAACGCTTTGACGCAGAAGATTTGCACGGCATTGAAGCGCTGGCAGCTGTATTGCAGGCGGCCTGTTTTCGATGAAAGATTTGGTCAATATTCAAGACTTCTTGGTTGCGCCACATGAAATTGGCGACTGGGAAGGCGAAGAAGAACTGGTCTGCGATAAACTCAATGATTTATTGCATTATTGCTGGGATAGGATCCCAGATGATATGGATACCGACACAATAGAGCGCATGCTCAGCGGTATATGGGAGAATTTACGCGGCGACACGGTGTTGCTCGATTGTGAATTGGATGAGCTGCGCGATTGGGTTTCAACCTATATGGGCGCAGTACAAGACTCTGAGAATTAAAGGTTTTATTAATGGCAAGCAGCGAAAACATGGCTGATACCTCTGTTGAAACAACCCCTGAGGTTGCAAAAATCACCGACGTAAAAGAAATCATTGCGTTACTGGCTCAAAAGTTTCCTTTGTGCTTTAGCGTTGAAGGTGAGGCCAAACCGCTTAAAATTGGTATTTTTAAAGATATCGCTGAGCGCATGACTGACGAAGACAACGTCAGTCGCACCCAATTACGTCAAGCCCTGCGTCGCTATACGTCTAGTTGGCGATACCTCAAGTGCGTAGCCAAAGGTGGCAACCGTGTCGATTTGGATGGCGAACCGGGCCAAGCGCTCGAGGCTGATCATATCGAACACGCTGCACAGGCACTAGAACAGAGTAAAGCGCGTGCAGAGAAGAAGAAAAAACCCAGTAAAGATAAGAAGATTTACAAAAAGTCGCAATTAGATACTGGCGAAAGCGATAAGAAACAGGCTAAATTTAAAAATAACAAACAACGTTCTACGCAATCAGGCAAAAAGAACTTGCAAAACAACGGTGCCAAATCGGGCGCTGGTGTTCAGGCCAAGGCGAAGTTGTTACCTTTGACGGACGACACTAATCAGCCGGGCACAAGGGTTTTGGTTAAATTTGGCCAATCTCCGGTACCAGGGGTGATTAAGGAAGTCAGCAAAGGCGAGATCCATGTGCAGCTCAATAGTGGCATGGTGATTAAAACGCGCTTTGAGAACATTTTCTTAGCCTGATTTTTTCTGCAAGTTTTGCGTAGTGTCCTGCAATATCTCAGTGGTATTGCAGGCATGATTATCAGGAGTAATACGATGGTATCAACTTTTCTCGGCAGACAGTCGCTACTGGCTATTTCGGTAATGTTTTCTATAGCGGCCAATGCTTCGACGTTGCCCACCAAAGACGACATTCCACAGTTAAAGCTACAAACTCAACAAGCCGCTGCTAGCAACCGTATCACCAAACTATTCACCCGCTCTCATTATAAAAACTTTGATCTGAACGACGATTTGTCAAAACAGGTATTCGAACGTTACTTTGAAAACCTTGACTACAACAAGTCTATCTTTTTGGCCTCGGATATCGATCGTTTCAAAGGCTATGAGAAGCAATTCGACAACGCCTTGTTTACCGGCGAGCTTGGGTTTGCCTTTGAAATATACAACCTTGGAATGCAGCGCCGCTTCGAGCGATTTGAATATGCCATGTCGTTACTCGAAAAACCGATGGATTTCGATAAAAAGGGTGACAAGTATTTCTTTGACCGCAAAGATGCCCATTGGGCCAAAGACAAAGCCGAACTCGACGAGTTATGGCGCCAACGGGTCAAATATGACGCTTTGAGTCTGTCGATGACCGGTAAAGAATGGCCGGACATCAAAGAGGTGCTGACTAAGCGTTATAAGTTTGCACTCAAACGTATCACCCAATCGAAAAGCGAAGACGCGTTTCAAACTATGATGAATGCCTTCGCTCGCTCGATTGAAGCCCACACTTCTTATTTGTCGCCGCGAAGTGCTGAGCGCTTTAGACAGGACATGAATTTGCAGCTCCAAGGTATTGGCGCCGTTTTACAGTCTGAAGAAGACTACACGGTGATCCGTTCGTTGGTGGCCGGTGGTCCTGCGGATAAGTCGGAAAAGCTCAATCCCAATGATAAAATTATCGGTGTGGCACAAGATGGTGAAGACTTTGTTGATATCGTTGGTTGGCGCTTAGATGATGTGGTAGACCTCATCAAAGGCCCTAAAAACACCAAAGTTCGCTTACAAGTGCTCTCAGGCGCTGATGAAAGTGCCGAGAATGTACAGGAAGTCAGCATTGTTCGTGACATTATCCGCTTAGAAGACCGAGCGGCAAAATCAGAGGTGTTTAAGCCTTTGATGCATGACCTAAGCGCAAAAATCGGGGTGATCACCATTCCGAGTTTCTACAATAATCTCTCTCAAGATGTTGCTAAGGAAATTGATAAACTTAAAACCGACGCGGTTGACGGTATCATCATCGACCTTCGTGGCAATGGCGGTGGTTCATTACCTGAGGCCATTGCGCTATCGGGTTTGTTTATTGATAAAGGCCCTGTGGTTCAAATTCGTAACCATAATGGCAGAGTCGATACCAAAGCCGATACCGATGGGGTAACCTATTACAACGGACCTCTGACGGTGTTGGTTGACCGTTATAGCGCTTCGGCGTCGGAGATTTTTGCGGCGGCGATGCAAGATTATGGTCGAGCAATTGTTGTCGGTGAGTCTACCTTTGGTAAGGGTACGGTACAGCAGCATCGTGACTTAGGACGAATTTACGACTTGTATGAAAACCCGCTTGGCAGCATTCAATATACCATTGCCAAATTCTACCGCATCAACGGTGGTAGCACTCAGCACAAAGGGGTTGAGCCGGATATTCTGTTCCCATCGGCCATTGAGCCAGCGGATTGGGGTGAGTCGCAAGAAGACAACGCGTTACCTTGGGACAGTATCAAGCAGGCCAAGTATGTGACTCAGGACAACTATACCCAAGACTTGCCGGAACTTAAAGTGAAGCATGACGGCCGAATTAAGGTAGACCCTGAGTTTAACTATCTGCAACAGGATATTACCGAGTACAAAAAGAACAAAGATAAGAAGTGGGCTTCGCTAAATAAGGCCGAGCGTTTGAAAGAGCGTGATGATGCTAAGGCAAAACGTTTGGCCCGCGCCAATGAGCGCTTGAAGCGACTTAAAATGAAGCCGGTAAAATCAGTAGATGACCTGCCGGAGGTTTTGGATGATTTAGACCCGTTCTTAGAAGAGACTGCGCTAATCACCTCTGATCTTATCATGCGTGGCAAATACGCGAAAAAATAAGGATTGAGTTTAATCCATTACAAAGGCACCTTTATGGTGTCTTTGTTGTTTTTGAAGGCGCGCTGCTAAGGCTATGTAGGAGCAAGCCGATGACGTTATATCCTGTTACAAAAACAAACGCCTTGGCATTGGGTGAAAACTGCGCGGTCGGCCGATCAAAGGGCGCTTGTTAGACCTTTAACCATTTCCTTTAGCGGCAAGACTACCTATAATCAATGCCATAAAACAAAAGTAAATACCATAATGCTCACAAGCGATAGGGCAGTTAACTGTTTATCTGCGCTGAGTCTTTTTTGAAATACAAGAGAAAACTCGATGTCTCACATCAAAACCCCAAAAGCGCCAACCATACTTGACGCATTGATACCTTTGATCATTTTGATCACCTTGTTATCGACCTCTGTTTATCTGTTCGGCTCCGATTCATCTTATGGACCTAACCAAATTGCCTTATTGATAGCCGCCGGTGCGGCATTGATTGTTGGTCTAAAAAATGGCTATCAATGGTTTGAATTGGAAGAGTCCATCGTTAAGGGCATATCGCTGTCACTTGGCGCCATCATGATCTTGCTGGTGGTCGGTTCTTTGATTGGCACTTGGATGTTGGCTGGTACAGTGCCGACTCTGATTTACTACGGCCTACAGGTCATTAATCCAAGCTGGTTCTATCCGGCTTGCTGTATTTTGTGTGCCATTGTTGCGATGAGTATCGGTAGTTCTTGGACAACCGCTGCAACTGTGGGTGTCGCATTGATGGGGGTTAGTGAAGGGATGGGCTTATCTGCCGCTATTACCGCAGGTGCGGTGATCTCAGGTGCTTATTTCGGTGATAAACTCTCGCCGCTATCAGAGACCACCAATTTGGCGCCGGCTATCGCAGGTTCGAATCTGTTTGCGCATATCCAGCACATGCTGTGGACCACGGTGCCAAGTTTTATATTGGCAGTGATCATCTTTACCGTTATTGGTTTGACTTCTGATGTTTCTGGACAGTCAGAGCAAATTGCGAAATTTTCCAATATATTACAATCCAACTTCAATATTGGCATCACCACTTTGGTGCCGCTATTTGTGTTATTGGCTTTAGCGATTAAGAAAATGCCGGCGTTTCCTGCCGTTTTTATCGGTGCGCTATTGGGTGGCCTATGGGCCGTCTTGTTTCAGCAAGACTTAATTGCGGCAATGAACGAAGGTAAAAATGGATTTACCGCTCAGTTGTCGTTGGTTTGGACGACAATGCACAGTGGTGTCAAAATGGATGTTGGCAATGAAAGCTTGAACTCATTGTTAAGCCGTGGCGGCATGGCCAGTATGATGAATACCACTTGGCTTATCATCACCGCATTGACCTTCGGTGGGGTAATGGAGAAAGTTGGGCTGTTGCGTAAAATCGTCGAGATCATTTTGCATGCGGCCAAATCCACCGGTTCAATGATCACCAGCACCATTTTGACCTGTGTTGGAACTAACTTGATCACTGCCGACCAGTATATGGCCATCGTAATGCCAGGTCGTATGTACAAAGAGGAATTTGAACGTCGCGGCCTAGATAGCGTCAACCTGTCACGCTCGTTGGAAGATGGCGGTACCATCACCAGCCCACTGATCCCTTGGAACACTTGTGGTGCTTATATGAGCGGTACGCTGGGTGTCGCTACACTCGATTACTTCATGTACTGCTTCTTTAACCTCATCAATCCGATATTGGCCATTTTCTTTGCTTACCTTGGTGTCAAAATTTTACGTTTGACGCCGCCACCCTCTGTGGCGCAAGAGGTAAAAAAAAATGAATCATTTGCCTAACTCACAGTAAATTATCGAAAAGCCTGATATATCAGGCTTTTTGCTTTTTAAGGAATCGCTATGACCGCACAGTCAAATCAGCCTCAGGCTAAATACCTTAAAGATTACCAAGCGCCACATTATACCTTTGAATCTGTAGACTTAACCTTTGACTTATGTGGAGATAAGACCACAGTTGAAGCGCTTATCAAGGTACTTAGAGTCGGTGGCCAAGAAGCGCCGTTGGTACTCGATGGTCATCAATTGTGTTTAGATTACATTGCTATCGATGAAGTGCCGCTGGCTCAAGAAAGTTACAAGGCAACAGCAGACGAGTTAACTATATTTGCACCTCCTGCCAGTTTTACATTGCACACCAAGGTCACGATTGACCCTGTGAATAACACGTCGTTAGAGGGGCTATACAAAACTGATGGCGCTTTTTGTACTCAGTGTGAGGCAGAAGGGTTCAGAGCGATAACCTACTTTTTGGACCGTCCTGATGTGTTGTGTAAGTATCGCACTAAAATTATCGGCGATAAGGCGACGATGCCCTATATGTTGTCTAACGGCAACAAGATAGACCAAGGCGAATCGCTCGACGGTAAGCATTGGGTATTGTGGGAAGATCCATTTAATAAACCCAGTTATTTGTTTGCCTTGGTGGCCGGTGATTTTGACGTACTCAAAGATACCTTTACCACAATGTCAGGACGCGAAGTTAAATTAGAACTATATGTCGATAAAGGCAACTTGGATAAAGGCGAGCATGCTATGGTGTCGCTTAAAAAAGCGATGAAGTGGGATGAAGATACCTTTGGCCTTGAGTATGATCTCGATATCTACATGGTGGTTGCAGTAGACTTTTTCAATATGGGCGCGATGGAAAACAAGGGCTTGAACGTGTTTAACTCAAAATGCGTTTTGGCTAAGCCAGAAACTGCTACCGACAGAGATTTTCATGCCATCGAGTCGATAATTGGCCATGAATACTTTCACAACTGGACCGGCAACCGTGTCACCTGTCGTGATTGGTTTCAGTTGAGCTTAAAAGAGGGATTGACGGTCTTTCGTGATCAACAATTCAGCGCCGATATGGGTTCTGATGTGGTCAATCGTATCGATGCGGTTAAAGTCATTCGCACCATGCAGTTTGCCGAAGATGCGGGGCCTATGGCTCATCCAATTCGCCCTGAGAAAGTCATCGAAATGAATAATTTCTATACGGTAACCGTGTATGACAAAGGCGCCGAAGTGATCCGTATGATGCACTCGTTGCTTGGCGTGGACAACTTCCGTAAGGGTATGGATTTATATTTTGAACGTCATGACGGCACGGCTGTGACCTGTGATGATTTTGTCGCAGCGATGGAAGATGCCAGCGGAGTCGATTTGACGCAGTTCAGACGCTGGTATGGTCAGTCTGGTACACCACAGCTGAAGGTGACGACGCAATATGATGAGGCAGCGCAAAGCTACACCATTGATATCGTGCAAATCAATCCGCAAACCGCCGATAAACAAGACAAACTGCCGCTGCATATTCCATTTGATGTGGAATTGCTAGACAACGCCGGCAATCGTATTGTACTGAAGGTAGACGGTAAGCCAGTTGGCTCGATGCTGGAAGTGCGCGAACAACACAATCGCTTTGTGTTTAGCGACGTGGCACAAAAGCCTGTACCGGTGCTGTTACGTAATTTCTCCGCGCCGGTTAAACTGGATTATCAATACGGCGATGATGAACTGCTGCATATTATTGCCCATGCCGATGATGACTTTAGTCGTTGGGACGCATCGCAAACGCTGTATTTGAACAAGGTTAAAAACTATCTTGGTAACCCTGATAAGTTTGCATTGGGCGCGACGTTTATCGACGTTTACAAAGGTCTAATCAGACACGAGGGGCTGGATAAGGCGTTGATTGCCGAGTTGATAACGGTGCCAGCGTTTGAAACCATTGCCGGTAATTTCGATAACATCAATATTGACGGCATCAATGACGCCCTTGAGCACATTGCCAATGCGCTAGCCAACGCGTTAAGCGATGAGTTGTCGATTTGCTATAAGGATAATCTTGCCCAGCGCTACGATGGTTCGCAGCAAGCGGTAGCACAAAGAGGCTTGAAAAACGCCTGCTTGGCGCTGCTCGCGCGAGTCGATAATGACAGTATCGATACTCTGATTGAGCATCAGTACAACACTGCCGATAATATGACTGATGCGTTGGCGGCGGTAGGTGCTTGTATCGGCGCAGGCCGCCCACTGTTCTACAAGCTGATGAACCAGTTCGAACAAAAATGGTCTTCAGATGTGTTGGTTATGGATAAGTGGTTGGCGTTGCAAGGTCGCTGGCAGGGTGAAGATGTGTTTGATACGATTGAAAAGCTTTATCAACACAAAGTGTTCAATCTCAATAATCCAAACCGGGTTAGGGCATTGTTTGTGAGCTTTTCTCAAGGGAATTCAAAGCAGTTCCATCATATTTCCGGCCGGGGCTATGAGTGTCTAACGGACCTACTGATCAAACTCAACAGCATCAATCCGCAGATCGCGGCGCGTTTGATCACGCCATTGTTGGCCTATCAACGTTTTGACGTTGCCAGACAGCGACTGGTGAAAAAACAACTGCAACGTTTGGCAGATTTGGATAATTTGTCGAAAGATCTGTACGAAAAGGTTAATCAATCTTTGAGCTGATATAGATGCACCAAGTCTATCATTTTTCTATGCATATGACGGTAGAACAATGCCAGGCTTTTTACGCAGGTGCCATCAAGTATGTGGTGGTAACCTGCGACGATGGCCGAACCATTCAATTACCGGTCGAAAGGCTGCGTCCTTATGTGACGCAAGTCGGTATTCGAGGGCGATTTCGCCTCACGTTGGGGCCGAACAATAAGTTTATTTCATTGGAAAAGACCCATTAGGAGTTGCTGATGAACATTGTGGTGTTGACCGGCGCGGGAATATCGGCTGAATCTGGTATCAAGACTTTTCGCGGCAGCGACGGCTTGTGGGAAAATCATCGGGTTGAGGAGGTCGCGACACCTGAGGCTTTTGCCGTCAATCCCGAACTGGTCTATCGTTTTTACAATGAAAGACGAGCAAAGCTGTTGGCGCCCGAGATCAAGCCCAATGCTGCCCATATTGCTTTGGCTGAGTTTGCCAACAACAGCGGACATCAGGTCACTGTTGTGACGCAAAATATAGATGACCTGCACGAAAGAGCGGGCAGCGCTACGGTCATTCATATGCATGGTGAGCTTTTAAAGGCGCGCTGTGTTCAATCTGGTGAAGTATTTGAAATACGAAGCGAGTTTGATGGTAATAGTCGCTGTCAATGCTGTGCCGAGAGTCAGGCGATCCGACCTCATATCGTTTGGTTTGGCGAGATCCCTTTGTTCATGAATGAAATTGAATATGCGCTGACGCGGTGTGATCTGTTTATTTCCTTGGGCACATCCGGCAATGTTTATCCGGCAGCCGGCTTTGTTGCCTATGCCAAGTCGGTGGGCGCACGCACGGTAGAGGTCAACCTCGAGCCTTCTTCTACTAACGAACAATTTGATGAACACTATTATGGACCGGCAACGCAAGTCTTGCCGAGATTCTTAAATACCCTCTAAACGGGATATTGGCGTCGTTAAAAATATCAAAATAATCGTCAATTTATTCGCCAAATCGTCATTATGGCTCTAAACTTCTAATAGTTGCTCCTTAAGCTTAAATGAATAAGCGGATAAAAATCACTCAAGTTTTTTCAAGAAAAACCGTTAACCTACAGTAAGTAACCTCGATTCGAGGTTGATGCACCACCAGATGAAATAACAATAACCTCAGGCTGAGATCTTAAGCAGGCATATTTTTTGCTGTATGCAAATTGTTGCTAATCCTTTGTTGTAAATGAGGTTGACCATGACTGATAAAAGTTCGATTTTCAAAGTACATATCGATATATCCAATATCGACCAACACCGCTACGACCATTTGAATTTTACTGTAGCACTTGGTAGACAGGAAACACTCGCACATATGGTCATGCGTCTAATCGCCTATGCAATGATTCCCGAAGACAACTTACTGTTTGGACAAAGCGGCAGTGGGGCGGTAGAGCCGGACGTTGCTGTTAAGGATTATGACGACCATTACATTTATTGGGTCGATGCCGGTTTTCCGAGTATGAGTCGGGTGAAAAAGGCCAGTCATCAGGCTGATAACGTGCTTATTTTCAGCGTTGCTGGTAGTAGCTGGTTGGAAGACTATCAAAATGAACTGATGCAGTTCAAAAATGTGCATCTGGTACTGTTTCAACCGGAATTGATTGAGCAACTGGCAGCTGAGATAGAGCGTAACGTCAACTGGTCGCTGGTGGTTGATGGTAATCGTTTAGGACTGAGTGATTCGCAGCAATTTTTCGAATCGAATATTACGCGATTGGAGCCTCGGGCCGATCACTGTATGGCGATTTGATCAAAAAGGATCAGCCAACTCCAAGTCAGTCAAAGGGACTGAGCAGCAGGTCAATATTTCACCGTCACGGATACAGGCCATCGGGAAAATCGGATATTCTACCTCGCCCTTAATCAGCTTACAGCGGCAAGCGCCGCAATAACCTTCTAAACATTGATAGTGAACTTCAATGCCTTGCGATTCTAAACAGGCAAGGGTACTTTTGTCGCGGCTGCCGTCAAAGGGTCTATCAAGCAGCCGTCCGTTGTAGTGAATGTGTTTTTTTTCAGGCTTAGAGCTCAAAATCGTCAAACTCGGATGAGTCAATTTCCGAATCGATTTGGCCTACCAGGTAGGAGCTGATCTCAGTTTCCTGCGGTGCAACCTGAACGTTGTCCGAACTCAAATAAGCATTCATCCAAGGCAATGGGTTACTCTTGACCTCGAATTGTGGTTGGTAGCCGATGGCTGTCATGCGCTGATTGGAAATATATTCAATGTACTGTTTTAAGATCTCGGCATTCATGCCGATCATTGAGCCGTCTTTAAACAGATAGTCCGCCCATTGCTTTTCCTGTTCTACCACTTCTAAAAACAGTTGTTTGCCTTGTTCGTGCAATTCAAGCGCAATTTCAGCCATTTCCGGGTCGTCTTTACCGGTTGCCCAGAGGTTTAAGATATGTTGCGTGCCGGTCAAATGAACTGCTTCGTCACGGGCGATCAGCTTGATGATCTTCGCGTTACCTTCAAGCAGTTCGCGCTCGGCGAAGGCAAAAGAACAAGCAAAAGACACATAAAAGCGAATGGCTTCTAAGGCATTGGTCGAACAAATGGCAAGGTAAAGCGCTTTTTTGATCTCGCGTTTGTTGACGAGAATATGTTCGCCATTGACTTCATACTCACCGTCGCCTTGAACTTGCCACAACTGAGTCATTTCAATTAAGCGATCAAAATAGGCAGTAATGGATGCTGCGCGCTTAATGATGTTTTCGTTAACGATAATGTCATCGAATACTGGGCTTGGATCATTAAACAAGTTACGCAAAATGTGGGTGTAGGAGCGTGAGTGAATGGTTTCACTGAAAGCCCAAGTCTCAATCCAGGTTTCCATCTCAGGCAATGACACGATCGGTAAAAAGCAAATGTTGACGCTGCGTGCTGCGATAGAGTCGAGCAAGGTTTGGTATTTTAAGTTAGAAATGAAGATGTGTTTTTCCGGCTCGCTTAACGATTGCCAGTCGGCGCGATCTTTAGAAATATCGACTTCCTCAGGACGCCAGAAAAACGATAATTGCTTCTCGATCAGTTTTTCAAAAATAGGGTGCTTTTGCTGATCGTAACGGGCAACGTTTACGCTGTGGCCGAAAAACATCGGCTCTTTCAAAGGATCGTTTTTTACCTGGTTAAAAATGGAAAAACTCATGTGTCTACCTAAAATTCCTGTTCACAGTGTCATTTATTTAATTGCTTTTATTCACCAACAAGCCCAGCAAAGTGAAATTGCCGGGCTTGCTTTAGCGTTATCGCATGCGCTTAAATTTTACAAGCGCCGCCTTCACAACCATCGTCCGCCTTGTCGTCATTTAAATCATCGGCACCGTCACGGGTGTTATGATAATACAAGGTTTTAAGACCGTACTTATAAGCTGTCAGTAAGTCTTTGAGCATCAGCTTCATCGGTACCTTATTGCCTTCATACTTGGCAGGGTCATAGTTGGTGTTGGCTGAAATGGCTTGGTCTACAAACTTTTGCATGATGCCGACCAGTTGCAGGTATCCGTCATTGCTTGGGATGGTCCACAACAATTCATAAGCATCTTTGAGTTGCTCATAGTCAGGCACCACCTGCTTCAAAATACCGTCTTTACTGGCTTTGATGCTGACATGACCACGTGGCGGCTCAATACCATTGGTGGCATTGGAAATTTGCGATGAGGTCTCTGAAGGCATTAGGGCTGAGAGTGTTGAGTTACGCAAACCATGAGTCGTGATGTCTTTGCGCAGTGCTTCCCAATCAAGGTGTAAAGGCTCAGAGCAGACGCTGTCGAGATCCTTTTTATAGGTGTCTATCGGTAAGATACCCTCGGCATAGGTGGTCTCGTTGAACTTTGGACAAGCACCAAACTCTTTGGCTAGGTTGTTTGACGCTTTGAGCAAGTAGTATTGAATGGCTTCGAAGGTTTTATGGGTCAAGCCATTGGCACTGCCATCTGAGTAACGTACGCCGTTTTTCGCCAAATAGTAGGCAAAGTTGATAACACCGATACCCAAAGTACGGCGGCCCATCGTCGCCTGATAGGCGGCTTTGATTGGGTAGTCTTGATAGTCAAGCAGGTTATCAAGGGCACGTACCGCCAAATCGGCTAAACCTTCGAGTTCATCTAAGCTATTGAGCGCACCTAAGTTGAAGGCTGACAAAGTACACAGGGCAATTTCGCCGTTCTCGTCGTGTACATCGTTCAGTGGTTTGGTCGGTAAGGCTATCTCTAAACACAGATTCGACTGTTTAACTGGCGCTAAGGCTGGGTTAAATGGGCTGTGAGTGTTACAGTGATCGACATTTTGCAGGTAAATACGGCCGGTGTTGGCGCGCTCTTGTGCAAACTGGCTAAACAATTCTAGTGCTTTGACACGTTTTTTGCGAATGGACTCGTCTTGCTCATATTTACTGTAAAGCGCTTCGAATTTATCTTGATCGGCAAAGAATGCGTCATATAGGCCAGGTACATCTGATGGGCTAAACAAGGTGATGTAATCGTCCTTTATAAGGCGCTGGTACATGGTTTTGTTAAATTGCACGCCGTAGTCGAGGTGACGCACACGGTTTTCTTCTACACCACGGTTGTTTTTAAGCACCATCAAAGATTCGACTTCCATGTGCCACAATGGGTAGAACAATGTCGCCGCACCGCCGCGGACGCCACCTTGTGAACAGCTTTTCACTGCGGTCTGGAAATGTTTATAAAACGGCACACAGCCGGTGTGGAACGCTTCACCGTCGCGAATAGGGCTACCAAGGGCACGAATGTTACCGGCGTTGATACCGATACCGGCGCGTTGGCTGACATATTTTACGATAGCGCTTGAGGTGGCATTGATCGAGTCTAAGCTATCGTCACATTCGATCAATACACAAGAGCTGAATTGACGGGTTGGGGTGCGCACGCCCGACATAATTGGCGTTGGCAAAGAGATCTTAAAGGTCGAGATCGCATCGTAAAAACGATGAATGTAGTCTAAGCGAGTCTCTTTTGGATATTTGGCGAACAGACAAGCTGCTACCAAGATATACAAAAACTGAGCGCTTTCATAAATCTCACCGCTGACGCGGTTTTGCACCAAGTATTTCCCCTCGAGCTGTTTGACTGCGGCGTAGCTGAAGTTTAAATCGCGGCTGTGGACGATAAAGCTGTTGAGTTGTTCGAATTCGTCATCGTTATAATCGTTGATGAGGTGGTGGTCATATTTACCCAGCTCGACCATTTTGACCACGTGATCTTTAAGGTGAGGTGGCTCGAATTGACCGTATGCTTTCTTACGTAAATGAAACACCGCCAAGCGAGCGGCTAGATATTGATAATCAGGCG
The DNA here is from genome assembly GCA_041583135.1 of Alteromonadaceae bacterium. Taxonomy (GTDB): domain Bacteria; phylum Pseudomonadota; class Gammaproteobacteria; order Enterobacterales; family Alteromonadaceae; genus JABSOG01. Next base: position 33,296 of record JBFHGJ010000030.1, read on the forward strand.
TTTCTTTAGAGATCAGATCGGCCGCAGCCTTGATGATCGTTTCGTGGATCTCTTCGGTTTTGATCCCGTCAAAAAACTGCAAATGAGATCGTAACGCAACTTGAGATACCGACACATTGTCAAGGTCCTCTGCGGCCCATTGGATCACTCGGTGGATCTTATCGAGGTTAATCGCTTCTTGGCTGCCATCGCGTTTGGTGACTGAAAGGTTTTGATTCATTATCGACGCCTGTGTTTAATGCTTTTTGATTTTATGCGTAAATTCGGTTTGCTCGGTATGACTGGGTTCTTTACGACTATTTCCTTCATTTTAGACCTTGCTATGGCTGATTCAGCCAAGTCTAAATTTACCCCTATCCCTCGGTCCCCTGGTAGGTCACAACACTGTCATGGATACCATATATAGTTATACCGGGATTTTGACACACAAGATAAAGTGGAATTGAGCAACAATCAAGTTTGAAAACTTCAAAAAATCTTGACCTGTAAGTCAATGTTAGTAGCTACTAACCAAGCATAATAACGCATGTTCGGTTTAAACAAAAAACAAGATTTTCATGCCAAAAAATAAATAAATTTTGATTGATTATTTTGTCAAAATACACTTCATTTCGAACGTCTGTCAGATCTGATTATTTGATAAATTGTCAATGTTCTTGGTGGGAACAAATGCAATTTTTTTTCGTGTCAAATGGGCTCAGATCCGACTGCCAAAGTCTAGCACTTTATTGTGTGATCGTTAGGATCTTTTTTGCCGCTTCATGCAATAAAAGCAATGATCGTTTAAATGCCGTACGATATTCGCCGAGATTGGGATCACTGTTGCCGAGGTTATTTCAACTCAAGGGTTTGACCATCTAATGGGATCAACACCTTGTCTTGAAGTCCGTGTTGTTTAACCAGCTGGGCAAAATGCTGTCTGTTCAGCGGACAATGATTAAGTGCCTCCATATGGTTGGCAATAACCTTACCCGGACACAAGCGAATAAAAGCCAGCAACTCATCACTGCTCATCAACAACGGTTTGCCCACGTCCATTTGTGCTTCGCCTGCTGCCAATACCGCATAATCGGGTTTTACTTGGTCAAGTGCTTGTTTAACGTCGTCGGTCAATACCGTATCGCCACAGATATACAGTGTCGGCTCATTGGGCAACGCAATATAAAAGCCTGCGCCATTCGCCATACATTTGTGGATCCAGCCGTGACCATGTTGAGCCGGGATGGCCGTAACTTGACCGCCCAAATACTCAACACTCTGCCAATAATCGACGCTGTGACTGACGTCAACACCGTATTTTTCTAAATAGGCTTTGTCTTTGGCTATGGTGAGTACCGGTATGTTATGTCTTGTTAGGAATTGTTCACCGTCACTATCGAGGTGATCGGTATGCTGTAAAGGCTTAAAGCCAAAGGTCATTTAGCGTGCATATTGGGTCAATATGAAACAATCAACAAAAACGCAGGTTGTCGTTATCGCGTATGAGGGGGTAAGTGCTTTTCATCTATCGGTGCCGAGTTTGGTGTTTCGAGATGCCTTTGTTGAATCCAAAGGCCTATTCGAGCTAAGAACTTGTAGTCTTACTGGTGATAAGGTAAAGACTAGCTCTGGCTATGATGTAGTGCTTGAACACGATATATCTGCGCTGGGCAATGCTGATATAGTGATAGTGCCAGGCTGGCCGAGCGAGTTGCCGCAAGTCCCTGCAAGTTTGGTTGCCAAACTGCACCAAGCTCATGCTAATGGCGCTATGCTGGTGGGGTTGTGTTTAGGCGCTTTTGTCATCGCCGCGACAGGTTTGCTAGAGAACAAGACAGCCACAACTCATTGGGCTTTTGCTGAACACTTTCAACAAACCTACCCGCAAATTCAAGTACAAAGTCGCAGTTTGTTTATCGAGCATGAGAAGTTAATTACTTCTGCCGGAACAGTTGCGGCTATCGACGTTGCTTGCAAATAGTAAGAAGGCTATGTGGTCAAGACATCGCGAGTCGGCTAGCGAGAGTCATGGTGACCCCGCCATTTCGTAGCGGTGACCAACAGCAATATGTACAAACACCGATAGTTAAGCGGCCCCAGTTGCAAACCGGTATCACACGGGTATTGGTGCACGTCGCCGAGACTTTAAATGAACCTCATGATATCAATAAGCTGGCCAAGCGCTGCGCCATGAGCAGACGCACCTTTACCCGCCAATTCAATGCCACCTATGGCTGTAGCTTTGGTCAGTGGTTGTTGAACCAAAGGCTTAAACTAGCGCAACAGATATTAGAGCAAACTAGCCTGGCCATAGTACAGGTGGCGGAGCAGGCCGGGTTTGGTAGTGAGGGCATTTTTCGCAAACACTTTAAACAAGCTTTTAATATTACGCCAAGCAAATGGCGTGAGCAATTTAAGGGGGACGAATGAAAGCGCTAGTGACGAAACCACCATTTTCTGCACTGAATTGCTTTGCCAGATACCTAGCTGGTGGCGTTTCCCTCAAACAAAGCCGCTATATTTCTCGCAAACGGCTGTTTTTAGCTGCCAGCGGTGTAGGGGTAGAGGACAATGACGCGCTTAAGCTACATCATCAAATTCAGCAATACCTACTGTCTGTCAAAAAATTAAAGGGATGCACAACACTCAGTATAGAGCTGCTTTGTGAAGTTAATAAGCGATTGACCCCACAAAGTGGTGACGCAGGAAAAATTAGAAGTGTCAGAAACTGGATTGGCGGCGGTGGCATTGAACATGCCATTTATGATTGTCCTATATTTTTGCAACTTTATAAGGCCGCTGATGACTTGCTCAAAACAGACATTTAACACATAGAAGTGGTTGAAATATCTTGGTTGTTATTATAATGTGCACATCCGAATCAAAGACCGCTATTAGGGTCTACCGCTAACAACCATCAGGTGTAATAACAATAATGAAACTAGGACCTCTTACCAAAGTCGCTCTTGCGGGTGGCTTACTACTTGGCCAAGCCCAGCCGACCGACAACTTCTACGAAGACGATGATGACTTTAACCTCAGCAGTAGCGTATTATCACAGGGTTGGAACTGGAGCATAAACAAAGCTGATGCTGCTGATGAATGTACAAATAACGAAAGCACCTCAGCAGAACAATGCCTTGAAGTGATTGAAGTTGAAGGGCAGTATGATCCAGCAGGGGAGCTATCTCTAGAACAGTTCGACCCTTATTATTTCGAAGATATTGAACCTCAGACTACAACCAGTGATCCAATTGGATACAATATTCTAGAGTATACCGAGGTGACAGATTGTCCGTCTCAGGCTCAGCAAGATTATGAAAAATGCCACAATAACGCAAGTGAAGAAGCAAATCACAGCCTTTATAGCTGTTACAAGCGACATTGGGATGAACCTGTTAATTATGATGTTTGTGCGCAAGATGTAGATAAAATAAGAGGGACTGACATGGAAAGGTGTTTCTCTATTAAATCAGAACAATTAAAAAAATGTCCATAACATTTCGTTAAGGGGAGTGGATATGATAAACAAAAACTATTTACTAGCAGCACTTGCGCTTGCTGCCGTACTTGCTTATCAATTAGGTGAGAAAGACACTGCGGAGAATCAGGTTGTAGAATACGCTGAAAAGCCAATCAACAATACGCAAGGTGACGGTGATATATCAGAGGGCGGCATAGAGCCAACTGTTAGCCCTGCCATAGAGAAAGATGAAGCGCCGATACAGGCTCAAGTGTTAGAAGATGATATTGATGAGCAGGTTCAAGAACAAATTCAAGCCCAAGAGTCGCTTAAAGTAGCAGAGCAAACTGATACGCGCAGCGAAGAGGTTAACAAAGAGCCCTCAGTAGCCGCAGACAAAGATTTTCTTAAACGCATGGATGCCGAGCTTAAACAAGCGATTAAAAACAAAGATTGGTACGAATTTGAGGCTTTAGCCGATGAAGTGAAACAAACGCTGCCAAAACATGCCTATAGTTTTGCACTCAATATGGCAATCAGGGGGAATGCACCTTTATATGTGATCAAAAATTTGCTGGCAAAAGGCGGCCAGTTTAGTTATCAACACCTTTATTCTGTGGCTAGATTTAATCGCCATGAAAATTATTACAAATTGAAGGCCCTTGGGCTTAATGTGCATGCAACCAGTAAAGAAGGTCAAAATGCGTTATTTCCTGCAATGATGGGCTTTAAAGATAATTTTGTGTTTCTTTCTTTGTTAATGGATGGGGTGAACCCAAATATTGAATATAAAGGTAAAAGGCCAGTGGACATCTGCTTGGCAGAACTCGTTAAGATAGCACAAGAAAATAGTATCGACAAAGACAGAAAAGTATACTGGAACGCCGTAGGGCGCTTTCGAGAGTTGGTTAAATTTGGTCATGCTGAATTGTTGCCGCGTCATTTAACCTTATTAAATACCATTCGAGAAACTAAGCCTCAAATCTTTGACTTAATGACGCATGAATTACCAAATAAGATAGCGTTTATAGACAGACTGAATGAACACCTATATGCAGATCACGATTTGTGATTAAGCAATGCATTTATGCGCGAAATAAAAATGCCGGAGCCAAATTTAAAATGGCACCGGCATCTAATGTAAAGCTCAAATATTAAAACCGCTTAAAACACCATCTCTGGCACGTCGCCTTCGACAACTAATTTACCGGCAGTCTTTTGCTGAATTTCTTCAACGCTCACGCCCGGTGCACGTTCGATAAGGTGGAACGCACCATCTTTGACTTCAAGTACCGCCAAATCTGAAACGATTTTCTTAACGCAGCTTACGCCAGTTAATGGCAAAGTACATTCTTCCAGTAACTTAGATTCACCATGTTTGTTGGCATGGGTCATAGTGACGACGATGTTTTGTGCGCCAGCAACTAAGTCCATTGCACCGCCCATACCTTTGACCAGTTTACCAGGGATCATGTACGAGGCGATTGAGCCGTTTTGGTCTACTTCGAACGCACCTAGTACGGTTAAGTCAACGTGACCACCACGGATCATTGCGAAGCTTTCGGCTGAGCTGAAAATCGCTGCGCCGGTGATGGCCGTTACGGTCTCTTTACCGGCGTTGATCATATCGGCATCGACTTCAGATTCGAGTGGATAGGGACCCATACCCAGCAGACCATTTTCAGATTGCAGCATCACCTGCATACCCTCTGGTACGTAGTTGGCAACCAACGTTGGAATACCGATACCTAAGTTGACGTAGTAGCCGTCTTGCAATTCACGGGCAACGCGCATTGCGATTTGTTCACGAGATAAAGCCATGACAATTCTCTCCCTTATGCTTGACGAGTGATACGACGTTCAATGCGCTTTTCAAAGTTACCTTGAATGACGCGGTTGACGTAAATACCTGGGGTGTGTATTTGACTTGGTGGAATTTCGCCAGGTTCAACAATCTCTTCTGCTTCAACTACGGTAATTTTGCCGGCGGTTGCAGCCATTGGATTGAAGTTCATGGCGGTGTCGCGATAAACCAAGTTACCGAAGCGGTCTGCCTTCCAAGCACGGACGATGGCAAAGTCGCCCGTGATGGATTCTTCTAAGATGTAGTCGCGACCGTTAAATTGTTTGACCTCTTTGCCATCGGCTACCGGCGTGCCTACACCTGTTGCCGTGTAAAAGGCTGGAATACCGGCACCGCCAGCGCGCATTTTCTCGGCCAAGGTGCCTTGGGGGGTCAACTCAACATCGATAATGCCTTCAAGCAATTGCTTTTCAAACAATGCATTCTCACCAACATAGGAGGCCATGATCTTCTTGATTTGACGGTCATGCAACAACAGACCTAGACCAAAGTCATCGACGCCACAGTTGTTTGAAACCACTGTGAGATCTTTGGCGCCCATTTTCACCATTTGTGCGATCAATCCCTCAGGAATACCGCACAAACCAAACCCACCGGCGATGATGGTCATACCATCGGTCAAACCGGCCATGGCTTCTTCGTAGCTGTTCACTACTTTGTCGAAACCTGCCATTGTTAACTCCTATGATTTTACTTATTGGTTTTTCTTTCGCCCGGCCAAAATGGCGCGGGAGACTTTTGAATTTGGCTTTTTGCCTAGGCAATCGCTGATAAAGGCACCGGCATCGACCAATTTGTCCAAATCGACACCAGTTTGCACGCCTAAGCCATTGAGCATGTAGACGACTTCTTCTGTCGCCACATTTCCAGAAGCACCTGCGGCATAAGGACAACCACCAAGACCGGCAACGGCACTATCAACAACGCTAACGCCACCTTGTAGCGCGCTGTAGATATTGGCCAGAGCCTGACCGTAGGTATCGTGAAAATGCACGGCGAGTTTCTCTACTGGCACCTGCTTGGTTACAGCGTCAAGCATGACTTTTACTTTTTGCGGCGTGCCGACGCCTACGGTATCACCTAAAGAGATCTCATAACAGCCCAAATCAAATAGCATTTTGGCAACTTGTGCTACTTTTTGTGGCTCGATGTCACCTTCATAAGGGCAACCTAGGACACAAGAAACATAGCCGCGCACTTTAATGCCATTAGCCTTGGCCTCAGCCATCAATGGTTCAAAACGGGCAATACTCTCGGCAATTGAACAGTTGATGTTCTTTTGACTAAAAGACTCAGAAGCCGCGCCAAATACCGCAACCTCTTTTACGCCTGCTGCCAACGCCGCTTCAAATCCTTTAAGATTCGGCGTCAGCGCTGCATAGGTGATGCCTGCTTTTTGTTTAATGCCAGCGAAGATCTCCGCTGAACCGGCCATTTGCGGCACCCATTTGGGTGAAACAAAACTGCCGGATTCGATATAATCAAGGCCGGTGTCGCTCAGCAAGTCAATCAATTTGATTTTATCTTCGAGCGATACCGGTACTTCGTTTTGCAAGCCGTCCCTCGGGCCGACTTCAACGATGCGAACTGCGTTGGGCAATTGGCTCATCTTTATTCCTCCGCTGCTGCCAAGTCAATCAGCTGAGCGCCATCTTCTACCAATTCACCTTCTTGATAGAACACTTCGGTGATAGTACCACCGGTAATTGCCTTGATGGTATATTCCATCTTCATCGCTTCCATGATCACCAATGGTTGATCTTGTACAACCGTATCGCCAGCTTTACAAAGCACGGCAACAATGGTGCCGTTCATTGGCGCGGTTAAGCTGCCACCATCGGCACCTTCATCGGTTTCAACTGCGCTCTCGCGCACATGATGCAGTTCAGTGGCATTTTGCTTGTTGAAGACTGTGAGGGTATCGCCGACGTGAGCGACACGGACATTGAAGCTATGACCGTCGAGTTGGGCTACCAAATGATCGTCACAAAGCTGGCCTTTGGCTTTAATGCTTTGTTCGTCAATCACAATCTCAAAACCATCGGCACACTGCTTGACTTCAATGACGTGCTCGCTATCGCTAGCGTCCGCCAAGATCACTTTGTGACTTTGCACGGCATTTAACCGCCAGCCGCCAAACTGATGCCAAGGCGAGGTTGGGTCGCGGCTGATATCGGCATTTTGTTCAGATACCTTGGCCTGATTCAATGTCAAATAGAGCGCCGCCAAAACCGTAGCTTTAGTGTCCTCATTGCGCATGGCGCCAAATAAGGCGTCTTTGTGCTTTTCAATAAAGCCGGTGTCTAAATCAACCGCTTTAAATGAAGGGTGCTCAAGCAAGCTTGATAAGAAGCTCAGGTTGGTTTTAAGACCTGAAATACGATAATCATCTAACGCGCGCAACATGCGTTGCAAGGCGCGCTCACGGTTTTCGTCCCAAACGATGAGTTTGGCAATCATTGGATCATAAAAGGTGCTGACTTCATCATTTTCACGTACACCGGTATCAACTCTGACATGACGGCTTTGCTCAGGTTGACGCAGATAATTCAACTTACCAGTTGCAGGCAAGAACTCATTGTCCGGATCTTCGGCGTAGATACGCACTTCAAATGAATGGCCATCGACGGTGACTTCCTCTTGTGTCAAAGGCAATTCGCTACCAGAGGCTATCATCAATTGCCATTTTACAAGGTCTTGACCGGTGATCATTTCAGTGACCGGATGTTCAACCTGCAAACGGGTGTTCATTTCCATAAAGTAAAATGAACCGTCAACGTCATACAAAAACTCTACCGTACCGGCACCAACATAGTTGATGGCTTGAGCTGCTCGTACAGCCGCTTCGCCCATGGCTTTTCTGACATCAGTGCTCAATCCGGGGGCAGGGGCTTCTTCAATGACTTTCTGATGACGACGCTGTACGGTACAGTCGCGCTCAGACAAGTAGATGCAGTTGCCGTGTTTATCGGCAAACACTTGAATTTCGACATGGCGGGGTTGAGTGAGGTATTTCTCTAGTAACATGGTGTCGTTGCCAAAGCCTGCTTGCGCTTCACGCTTGGCAGAGTTGAGGGCATCGAAGAACTCATCGCTTGAGTTGACCACTCGCATCCCTTTACCACCACCGCCGAAGGCTGCTTTCAAGAGCACCGGGTAGCCGATTTTATCCGCCTCGGCTTTTAAGTGATTTTCGTCTTGATTGTCGCCATGATAGCCCGGAACCAAAGGTACGTTGGCTTTAGACATAATGGCTTTGGCGGCACTTTTTGAACCCATGGCTTCGATGGCGCCAACTGGCGGACCAATAAATTCAATATTATTGTCGGCGCAAGCAGTGGCAAACTCAGGGTTTTCCGACATAAAGCCATAACCCGGATGCACCCCTTGGGCGCCAGATTTTTTGGCAACAGCCAAAATGGTATCGGCTCGAAGATAAGAGTCTTTACTTGGCGATGGGCCAATGTGATAAGCTTCGTCGGCCATGGCAACATGGCGTGCATTTTGGTCGGCGTCGGAATAGACCGCTACACAACGAACCCCCATTTTATGGGCGGTTTCAATGATCCGGCAGGCAATCTCTCCACGGTTGGCGATCAGTATTTTGTCGAACATTGGGGTTATTCCTTAATCCAGTTGGGCTTGCGTTTTTCCAAGAAAGACTTAATGCCTTCTTGGCCTTCACTTGATACGCGAATTTGCGCAATGCGGCGTGTGGTTTCTTCGCCTAGGGCGTTATCGATTTCTTTTTCGGCCACTGCCTTTATCAAAGATTTGGCTGCGCTCATCGCCAGTGGACCATTGCCAAGTAAAATACCCAGCATTTTTTCGCCTTCTAAGGCCAACGCTTCGTCGTCGGCAACCACGGTATTGATAAGTCCAATGCGGTGGGCTTCATCGGCAAAAAAGCGCTCTGCGGTTAAAAAGTAACGACGGGCATTCTTCTCGCCGATAGCTCGCATCACGTACGGGCTGATGGCGGCTGGAATAAGGCCAATCCGGGTTTCAGACAGGCAGAAACTGGATTTTTCTGTGGCAATGGCAATATCACAACAAGATACTAAACCCATAGCACCGGCAAAGGCAGCTCCTTGCACCAAACACAGCGTAGGGCGCGGGAAGTTATCCAGACGACTCATCAAGCTTGAAAGCAAGCCCGCATCTTTGAGGTTTTCTTCATAGCTGTTGCCCGCCATCGCACGCATCCAGTTAAGGTCAGCACCGGCTGAGAAATTTTTACCGTTGGATTTGAGTACCAGTACGCGCACGGCATCGTTTTGCTCTAGGGCAGTCAAGCTCTCAATCAGCGCGTGAATGATATTATCGTCAAAGGCGTTATGCACTTCAGGACGGTTTAGCGTAATAGAGGCGACACCGCGCTCATCGATTTGTGTGATCACTTGTGTATTATTGGTCATCTGTAGCATCCTTACATTCTAAATACGCCGAACTTGGTGTCTTCAATCGGTGCGTTTAATGACGCCGACAAGGCAAGACCGACCACCATGCGAGTTTGTGCCGGGTCGATAATACCGTCATCCCACAAACGTGCACTGGCATAGTATGGATTACCTTGGGTTTCATACTGCTCGATAATCGGCTTCTTAAACTCAGCCTCTTCACTCTCGCTCCAGCTTTCGCCTTTGCGCGCCATACCGTCTTTGGTGACCTGAGCCATTACGCCAGCCGCTTGCTCACCACCCATAACTGAGATCCGTGAGTTTGGCCACATCCACATCATGGTCGGGTCGTAGGCGCGGCCACACATACCGTAGTTACCTGCGCCATAGCTACCGCCGATAAGCACGGTGAATTTTGGCACTTTGGCACATGATACAGCGGTAACCATCTTAGCGCCGTGCTTGGCGATACCTTCTGCTTCATATTTACGACCCACCATAAAGCCGGTGATGTTTTGTAAAAACAGCAAAGGGATCTTACGCTGAGCACAGAGTTCGATAAAGTGAGCGCCTTTTTGTGCAGATTCAGAGAACAAAACGCCGTTGTTGGCGACGATGCCGATCGGATAGCCAAAGAGTCTGGCGAAACCACAAACTAGGGTAGAGCCATAGTAGGCTTTAAATTCGTCAAACTCAGAGCCATCGACGATACGGGCGATCACTTCTTTAACGTCAAATGACTTTCTTAAATCGGTGCCGACAATACCGTATAACTCTTTGGCGTCATACAAAGGCTCAACGCTTGGACGCACGTCCATATCGATGCTTTTGTTGATATTCAATCTTGAAACCGATTGACGTGCCAATTGCAAAGCGTGTTCGTCACTTACTGCGTAATGGTCAGAGACCCCAGAGGTTTTACAGTGAACATCGGCGCCACCTAAATCCTCGGCTGACACTTCTTCGCCGGTTGCGGCTTTAACCAAAGGAGGGCCTGCCAAGAAGATGGTGCCGGTGCCTTTGACGATGATACTTTCATCGGCCATGGCAGGTACATATGCGCCACCTGCGGTACATAAACCCATGACGACGGCGATTTGCGGGATGCCTTTGGCAGACATATTGGCTTGATTGAAGAAAATACGGCCAAAGTGCAATTTATCAGGGAAGACTTCGTCTTGTCTTGGCAAGTTGGCACCACCTGAATCGACCAAGTAAATACAAGGTAGGTTACAGCGTTCGGCAATTTCCTGTGCGCGTAAATGTTTTTTGACGGTTAGCGGGTAATAGGTGCCGCCTTTAACGGTTGCATCATTGGCAACAATCATACATTCGATGCCGTTGACGCGGCCGATACCGGCAACCATACCTGCAGCTGGCACATAGTCGTCATAACATTCCCATGCGGCAAATTGACTGATCTCTAAAAAGGCTGAGCCTGGGTCGATAAGCTTTTCGATACGGTCTCTAACAAATATTTTGCCGCGGCTTTGATGGCGGTCGATCATCTTTTCGCCGCCGCCGAGTTTGACTTTCTCGAGATTGACTTGGAGCGTTTCAACCAGTTGTGCCATGGCATCATAGTTTGCCGCAAACTCCTGGCTTTTGGTGTTGATTTTGCTGGTAAGCTTGGCCACTTGTTCTTCTCTGATAAGTTGATGTTGGAATATAGGGTAGTCGTTAAATTAAAAAGGTGCGAAACCGCACCCTTTTTAGTCTGTCTAAGCGAGCTTATTTAGACTCGTTAAACAGCTCTCGACCGATCAGCATACGGCGGATCTCTGAGGTACCTGCGCCAATCTCGTACAATTTGGCGTCACGCAACAAGCGACCGGTAGGGAACTCATTGATGTAACCGTTACCACCTAGCAATTGAATGGCATCTAAGGCGTGCTGGGTTGCAAGCTCGGCACTGTATAAGATGGCGCCAGCGGCGTCTTTACGGGCTGTCTCTGAACGGTCGCAAGCCTGAGCAACCATGTACACATAGGCTCTTGCTGCATTCATACGGGTATACATGTCAGCCATTTTGCCTTGAACCAACTGGAATTCACCAATAGCGGTGTTGAATTGCTTACGGTCATGAATGTAAGGCACAGTAATGTCCATGCAAGCTTGCATAATACCTAACGGACCACCGGAAAGCACAACACGCTCATAATCAAGGCCGCTCATCAAAACGCGAACACCTTGGTTCAACTCGCCTAAGATATTTTCTTCTGGTACTTCACAATCTTCAAACACCAACTCACAGGTGTTAGAGCCGCGCATACCTAGCTTGTCGAGCTTTTGCGCTTGGCTAAAACCTTTAAAGCCACGCTCTACGATAAAAGCAGTAATGCCTTTAGAGTGCGCTTGCATATCGGTTTTAGCATAAACCACGTAGGTGTCGGCATCTGGACCATTGGTGATCCACATTTTGTTGCCGTTAAGAACATACTTGTCGCCTTTTTTATCGGCGCGGATCTTCATCGAAACGACATCAGAACCGGCATTTGGCTCACTCATGGCCAAAGCACCAACGTGTTCGCCAGAGCACAGCTTAGGCAGATATTTTTGTTTCTGCGCTTCGGTACCGTTTCGTTTGATTTGGTTAACACAAAGGTTTGAATGTGCGCCGTAGCTTAGGCCGACAGAAGCGGATGCGCGGCTGATCTCTTCCATCGCAACAACGTGCTCGATATAGCCCATGCCTGATCCGCCGTACTCTTCTGGTACAGTAATACCCAACAGGCCCATATCGCCCATTTTGCGCCACAAGTCGGCAGGGAATTCGTTGTCGTGGTCGATTTTCTCAGCGCGTGGTGCGATTTCGTCACGGGCAAAAGCGTTGACCTGCTCGCGCAGCATATCGACAGTTTCACCCAGGTTGAAATTGAATTGCTTATATGTGGAGATCATGGTTTGCCCCTAAGTTTTTTTAAAGCGATTTATTAGACGGCGAGGGGAGTTCCTCGTGATTGCGATTATCCTCAGCAGCATCAGCTTCTTCACTGTGTTCTAAGCTGGTAAGGGTTTCAATACAGTTTTTCTCTACCGTGACAAGTTCCATCATCAACACTTTGATGTCATCCATCTGTTGATGCAGAATGTCTTTTTTCTCCTGTACCAACTCTAGCATACTTTTGAGCTGAGTGGCGCTGGAGCGATCGTGGTCGTATAGTTCGAACAGGCGCTGGGTTTCTGCCAGAGAAAATCCCAGTCTTTTGCCTCTTAGCACCAGTTTAAGCCGAACCCGATCCCCTTTACTGTATACCCGGGTTTGACCACGACGGGCGGGGGCCAAAAGGCCTTGATCTTCATAAAAGCGAATTGAGCGGGTGGTGATATCAAATTCCTTCGCCAGCTCGCTAATAGAATAGGTAATGTTGTCGGATTCGTTACTCATTGACTGTAATTGCCCGGTATTGGAATTCGACTCATAATAAGTGAAGTTTACGTAAAGGTAAAGTTTCAATCGCTTCTGGGGTTTTTACGAGGGTGCGACGAATTGAAATTGTAACCAACTTTGTTTTATTAAAGTGTTTATAAACAAAGAATTAGGCTGATTGTAAATGATGCGGATTTAACTGGTGTAACCTCTGACCTACATTTTACAGTTGAGTTTTTTAAAGTTGACGTTGGCGTAAACCTTAAAATTTGTGTATTCTGGCAACCACCATAGATGCCAAAGGTAGTGCTGAATATTTTCGGCAGTTGAAAAAGCTACTGGGCGTCGCCACATAGATAAACTGTTTTAAGGCGGTTAAGGCTTAAAGCTGCGCCTTAAATCAATTCAACGTTTATTATAAAACAGATAATGGATAACCGTTATGACCAAAAAAGTTCCTTTATATATCAATGGCGAATGGGTTGAATCAAAATCCTCGCAATGGATTGACGTATTGAACCCAGCCACTCAACAAGTGCTTGCTCAAGTGCCATGTGCTACTAGTGATGAGATGGAAGCTGCCATCGAAAGTGCTAAAGCTGCATTTAAAACTTGGAAAGAGACCCCTGTTTCTGAGCGCGCCCGTGTCATGATGCGTTATGCGGTGTTGCTTAAAGATCACCAAGAAGAATTGGCCGGCATTATCTGTGAAGAATTGGGTAAAACCAAAGAAGATGCGATGGGCGATGTATGGCGCGGCATTGAAGTGGTAGAACACGCAGCCAACATTCCATCTTTGATGATGGGCGAAACCGTTGAAAACGTTGCACGCTCTATCGATACTTACAGCTATACTCAGCCTTTGGGCGTGTGCGCTGGTATCACACCGTTTAACTTCCCAGCGATGATCCCGTTGTGGATGTATCCCATGGCCGTTGCTTGTGGTAACACCTTCATTTTGAAGCCGTCTGAGCAGGACCCATTGACTCCAACCCGTTTGGCCGAATTGTTTGAACAAGCCGGTGCACCAAAAGGCGTATTGCAAGTTGTTCACGGCACCAAAGAGCAGGTTGACGTGTTGTTGACCCACAAAGATGTTAAAGCCATTTCATTTGTCGGTTCTGTGCCTGTCGGTCAATACATCTACAAAACCGGCACCGACAACTTGAAACGCGTTCAGTGTTTTGCCGGTGCGAAGAACCACTTGGTCGTTATGCCTGATGCCAATAAACAACAAGTGATCAACAACATCGTAGGCTCATCTGTCGGTGCCGCCGGTCAGCGTTGTATGGCCGCGTCTGTTGCTGTGTTTGTCGGCGAGTCTAAAAACTGGTTGCCTGAGGTTAAAGAAGCTTTGGCAAAAGTGGGTCCAGGTCATTATTCAAACCCAGAGTCTGGCTACGGTCCACAGATCAACCCACAAGCCAAAGCTCGTATTTTGAGCCTGATTGAGTCTGGTAAAAACCAAGGTGCCGAGTGCGTACTCGATGGTTCTGATCACAAAGTTGAAGGTTATCCTGAAGGTAACTGGGTTGGTCCTACGATGTTCACCAACTGTACAACTGAAATGGACATCTACCAACAAGAGATCTTCGGCCCTGTGCTAGTGACCTTGAACGTCGATACCCTAGAAGATGCTATTGAGCTTATCAACAACAATCCATACGGTAATGGTGTTTCTATCTTCACTGCCAGTGGCCATGCCGGTCGTAAGTTCCAACACGAAATCGAAGTGGGCCAGGTCGGTATCAATATTCCAATCCCTGTGCCATTGCCGTTTTTCTCATTCACCGGCTGGAAAGGCTCTTTCTACGGTGACCAACACGCCTATGGTAAGCAAGCGGTTCGTTTCTACACAGAAACCAAAACCATCACTGCACGCTGGTTCGACGACGAAGTGGTCAGCGGCCCGAACATGAGCATCAACTTGAAGTAATTAGCTCGGGTTATATAGTCAAAGGCCGCTCTCTAGCGGCCTTATGCGTTTAAAGAAATCAAACATGAAGTAGGTAGCTTAAGGTGAATTTTAATCTTAACGAAGATCAGCAAATGTTTGCTGACACAGCCCGTCAATTTGCCCAAAACGAACTGGCACCCAATGCTGGCAAGTGGGATCAAGAACATATTTTTCCAAAAGACGTTATCGCTCAGGCAGGAGAATTAGGCTTTTGCTCTTTATATTGCCCCGAAGAAGTCGGCGGTATGGGCCTGTCTCGTCTGGATTCTTCAATTATTTTCGAACAACTGTCAATGGGCTGTACTGCAACCACAGCAATGATCACCATTCACAACATGGCCACTTGGATGATTGCGACCTGGGGCACCGATACTATCAAAGAAACTTGGTGTCCGGGGTTGGTAACAGGTGAACAACTGGCTTCTTATTGCTTGACTGAACCGGGCGCCGGTTCCGATGCGGCTTCTTTGCGTACTTCTGCTAAGCTTGATGGCGATGAGTATGTGGTCAACGGTTCAAAAATGTTTATCTCTGGCGCCGGGTCTACCGATGTGTTGGTGGTGATGGTTCGCACCGGTGGTGAAGGCCCTAAAGGGATTTCAGCAATAGTGATCCCGGCCGACGCCGAAGGTGTCATTTATGGCAAGTCAGAAGAAAAACTGGGTTGGAACGCGCAACCGACAAAATTGATTACCTTTGATAATGTTCGCGTGCCAAAAGCCAACTTGTTGGGTGAAGAAGGACAGGGCTTCTCTTTTGCCATGAAAGGCTTAGATGGTGGCCGAATCAACATTGCTACCTGTTCTGTCGGTACCGCACAACAGGCGTTAGACACCGCCGTTGAATACATGAAAGAGCGTAGTCAGTTTGGTAAGCCTTTGGCTGCGTTTCAAGGGTTGCAGTTTAAGTTGGCCGATATGGCGACTGAGCTGGTGGCGGCAAGACAAATGGTTCGCTTGGCGGCATTTAAACTCGATAACGGCGACCCTGAAGCGACAGCTTATTGCGCCATGGCAAAACGTTTTGCTACCGATATCGGCTTTAAAGTCTGTGATGCGGCACTTCAGATCCATGGTGGTTACGGTTATATCAAAGAATATCCGTTAGAGCGTCATTTCAGAGATGTACGCGTACATCAGATCTTAGAAGGTACCAATGAGATCATGCGTTTGATTATTTCCCGTCGTTTGCTGGCAGAAGGTGCCGGCGAGATCCTCTAAGGAGCAAAATCGATGAGCAGTTTATTAGCTTTAGAAAAGGTTGGCCATTGTGCGCTGATCACCATTAATAATCCTCCAGCCAATACCTGGACCAAGCAAAGTTTGACCGACTTAAGAGATATGGTGAGGTCGTTAAACAACGATAAAGAGATATATTCTCTAGTGATCACCGGTCAAGGAGAGAAGTTTTTCTCAGCCGGTGCCGACTTAAATGTGTTCGCCGACGGTGATAAGGGCGTAGCCTCTGATATGGCGCGTATTTTCGGTGAAGCCTTTGAGACGTTGAGTGATTTTCGTGGCGTGTCAATTGCTGCTATCAACGGCTATGCAATGGGCGGTGGTTTAGAAGTGGCACTTGCCTGCGATATTCGCATTTGTGAAGAACAGGCCGTTATGGCGTTGCCAGAGGCGAAAGTCGGCTTGTTGCCTTGTGCTGGTGGCACGCAAAACTTGTCTTGGCTAATCGGTGAAGGTTGGACCAAACGCATGATCCTTTGCGGTGAGCGCGTTAATGCAGAGCAGGCGCTTAAGATTGGCTTGGTCGAAGAAGTTGTCGCCAAAGGCGAAGCAAAAGACAAAGCGTTAGCGCTTGCGGTTAAAGTTGAAGAACAGAGTCCAGTGGCAGTTTCTTACTGTAAGGATCTGATCCAACAGGGTCGTAGTGGCGATATACGTAGTGCCTTACCACTTGAACGCGAAAAATTTGTTGCCTTGTTTGACACGCAAGACCAAAAAGAAGGGGTCAGCGCATTTTTACAAAAGCGCAAGCCTAACTGGGTCAACGGCTAGGAGAAGGCTATGGAACCTGTTTTATTTGAAGAAAAAGCATCCATCAGCGGCAAAAAGGTTGGCTTTGCGACTTTGAACGCTGAAAAATCGCTCAACGCTTTGTCGCTAGATATGGTTAAGGCGCTTTTGCCGCAACTGATCAGTTGGAAGGACGATCCTGAGATAGCAATGGTGGTACTCGAGGGCGCCGGAGAGAAAGCGTTTTGCGCCGGCGGCGATATCGTCGATTTGTATGACGCTATGGTAAAAAATCCCGGCAAGCAAAGTGTGTATGTCGAAGATTTTTTTACCCATGAGTATCAGCTAGATTATCTTATTCATACCTTTGAAAAGCCGTTTTTGGTGTTTGGTCAAGGTTTTGTGATGGGGGGCGGTCTTGGCATGATGGCTGGCGCCAGTCACCGTATTGTGACCGAAACCTCGCGCATCGCGATGCCTGAGATCACTATTGGTCTTTATCCTGATGTCGGCGGCACCTACTTTTTGAATCAGATGCCTAACGGCTGCGGTGAGTTTTTAGGATTAACCGGTGCCTCTATTAATGCTGCCGATGCTAAATTCATCAACCTTGCCGACTTTTTTGTCGCACAAGACAAAAAGTATGCATTGTATGAAGAACTATTGGTAACGCGTTGGGGTGAGACTACCGCGCTTAATCATGAAAAACTCAATGATTTAATTAGAAAATTTGAGGTAGAGACCGGTAATGTCATGCCGCGAGGCAATGTTCAGCCACATATGGAATTGATTGAGCAGGTAACAGGTAAAGAAACGGCGCAAGAAACTGTCAAAGCCATTTTGGCCATACAAAGCGAAGAAAAATGGCTGGTCAAAGCGCAAAAGTCGCTGGCTCACGGCAGTCCTATCACCGCTCATATCGTCCATCAGCAACTAAAGGTTGGCAAAGAAATGACCCTTGCAGACGCCTTTAGATTCGAGCTTGGCGTTTCTGTACGCTGCGCTGCGGGTGGCGAATTTGCCGAAGGTGTTAGAGCATTATTAATAGAAAAAGACAATCAGCCTAAATGGCGCTTTGCGTCTGTCGCCGAGGTAGACCCACAAGTGATAGACCAGATGTTGCAGTCGCCTTGGAGTGCTGATGCCCACCCGCTGAAAAGCCTAGGTAAGTAAATAATAATTAACCATTTGGAGAGAACCATGGCAAAAATTGCTTTTATTGGTCTTGGTAACATGGGTGGCCCAATGGCCATCAACCTTGTCAAAGCCGAGCATCAGGTTTGCGTTTTTGATCTGTCGGAAAAAGCCATCAATGAACTCGTTGCTGTCGGTGCCAGTGCTGCAGAATCACCGGTTGAAGCGGCAAAGGATGCTGATTTTGTGGTAACCATGTTGCCAGCCGGCAAGCATGTCGAATCCGTTTACCTTGGCGAGCAAGGGCTAATCAATAGCTTGGGTAAAGACACCCTAGTTATCGACTCATCGACTATCGACAGCGGAACAGCCCAGAAGGTTGCTGGCGCGCTCGGCGAAAAGGGCATTCATTTTATTGATGCGCCGGTATCCGGTGGCGTTGGCGGTGCAAAGGCCGGCACTTTGACCTTTATCGTTGGCGGTGAAGCAGAAGATTTTGCCACAGCACAACCGATTTTGGCGGCGATGGGCAAAAACATCTTCCATGCCGGTAAACATGGTGCTGGTCAGGTAGCTAAAGTCTGTAACAACATGCTGTTAAGCGTGTTAATGGCTGGCACCGCAGAGGCGCTGCAATTGGGCATCGACAATGGTTTAGACCCTAAAGTTTTGTCTGACATTATGCTTGAGAGCTCCGGTCGTAACTGGACGTTAGAGCTGTACAACCCTTGTCCGGGCGTAATGGAAAACGTGCCTTCGTCAAATGACTACCAAGGCGGCTTTATGGTCGATTTGATGGCCAAAGACCTTGGCTTGGCAATGGATACCGCAGTTAAGAGTCAATCTTCGACGCCGATGGGGGCGTTAGCCCGCAGCTTGTATGCTCTGCATGCCGGTCAAGGTAACGGAAAGAAAGACTTCTCTAGTATTTTTGAAGCATTTAATAAAAAAGGTGAATAATGGACGTTAAAGATAAAGTAATTGTGATCACCGGTGGTGGACAGGGCTTAGGTCGTGCTATGGCAGTCGAGCTGGCCAAAAGTGGCGCTCGGTTTGCTTTGATAGACTTAAATCAAGAACTGCTTAACGAAACCGTTGGTATGATTGAACAGGCAGGCTCAACAGCTAAAGCTTACGTTGCCAATGTGACGGTTGAGGCGGAGGTCGAACAAACCTTCAAAACCATCGTTGCTGATTTTGGTGGTATCGATGGTCTTATCAACAATGCCGGTATCTTACGTGACGGTATGCTGTTAAAAGCCAAAGACGGCAAAGTTGAAAAGAAAATGGGATTAGATCAGTTCCAATCGGTCATTGACGTTAATCTTACCGGGGTTTTCTTGTGTGGTCGTGAAGCGGCAGTCCACATGGTTGAAGGCGGCCGAAAAGGTGTGATCATCAATATGTCTAGCGTTGCTCGCGCTGGTAACATGGGTCAAACCAACTACTCAGCTTCTAAAGCGGGTGTTGTTGCCATGACAGTCTGCTGGGCACGTGAGCTTGGTCGTCACGGCATTCGTGTTGGTGCAATCGCGCCCGGTGTTATCCGCACTGCGATGACCGACGCCATGAAGCCAGAAGCTCGTGAGCGTTTGGTGAAAATGAAACCTGTCGGCCGTTTAGGTGAGGCAGCAGAAATCGCCCATACCGCCAAGTACATTTTCGAAAACGACTTCTTTACCGGTCGTGTGGTCGAAATTGACGGCGGCATTTGTATGTAATATACCCTAGCGGGCCTTAAGGCCCGCTATAAAACGCCCATGTTTACTCGCTACTTCTCGCCCGAACTCAGTGTTTCCGAACAGCTTAATCAACTCAGCCACTTGAGGCTGTTTTATCTATTTTGCGAATTCTTCGTGATTGGCATTTGCCAATTCTACTTTAAGTTTGAATTGCCTTGGGTCATGTTGTGGCCACAGGTGTTGCTACATGTTCTCACCAGTTCAACATTTTATTTTCTCAGTCGGCGTGGCCGCGCGCTATCGAGCTTGGTGATCTTTTATTCCATATTGCTTGATATCTTATTATTTGGCGGTCTGCTGTATTTTTCCGGAGGGGTTACCAACGGCGCCGTGAGCATTTTGCTTATTCCCGTTGCTACCGGTGCGGCGCTTTTGAGCTGGCGCAGAGCGCTGTTAGTTGCAGTGTTTGCTTGTGCTGTGTATTCGAGCTTGATGTTTTATTCATGGCCGGCCGCACAAAATGTCCACATGCACCATGGTGCTCAGAGCTTTTCAACTCATCTTATCGGAATGTGGCTGACATTTATTTTATCTTGTTTGTTGTTGGTATGGTTTATTGGCGCTCAAAGCGAAAGGGTGAAACATAAACAACAAAAGCTTTCGGCTTTAAGGGAATCGCAGCTAAGGGATGAACAACTGATAGCGATTGCTACTTTTGCCGCCAATGCCGCACATGACTTGGCGACGCCATTGTCGTCAATCGGACTGTTATGTGACGAACTTAAAGACGAACCGGGTAAAGCGGGGCTAGACACCCTCATTGAACAGGTGAACGAATGTCGGCAGATTGTACAAAACATATCTCACCAAGCCATATTGAACAAAGCCGATAGCAAGCAACGTCGAATTGTATATGAATATTTAGACAAGTTGTGCGAACGTTGGTTGGTGACCAGACCTGATATCGTAATGCACAAAATCATAGACAAAGGATTAACCCACGCTCACTTTACGCCTGATGCAGCATTACAAAGTGCCTTGATCAATATTCTTGATAACGCCGCAGACGCCAGTTTAGACAATGGCTCAGATCAATTACACCTTACGGTGACGATTAACGCAGGATTCATATGTATACAGATCACCGATAAAGGCGCAGGAATTGATGCTAAATATATTGAAAGCTTAGGTAAAGAGCCGGTTGAAAGTGATAGTGGGTTAGGTTTGGGCCAGTTTCTGGCCAATGCGACTATCGGCCGTTTTGGTGGTAATGTCTGGCGTAGCAGCAATAGTTATGGTACGCAAACTTTGGTGAGACTGCCTTTAGGCGATATAGATGACAAGTAAAATACTCTTGATTGAAGATGACGTTGTGTTATCACAAACGCTTGCTCGGCGATTAAGTCAAAAAGGATACGTCTGCGACATGGTCGCCTGTAGTGGCGAGCTTAACGCTAAAGCCGATATTGCCAGCTTTGATGTATTTTTAATTGATTTGCGATTGGGTAATGACTCAGGGCTGCAACTGATCACGCCTATTCGCAAGAGCTGCCCGCAGGCAAAAATTATCGTGATGACCGGTTTTGCCAGTATAGCCACAGCAGTGAACGCGATAAAGTTGGGCGCTGATGACTACCTGCCAAAGCCACTTGATTTTAGCCTGTTGTTAAAAACCATTGAAGGGAAGGGGGAGCGCGAACAGGCACTGAGTCAAGAGGTGATGTCACCGGAGCGAATTGAATGGGAGCACATACAAAAGGTGCTAAGCGACAACAAGGGTAATGTTTCTGCAACGGCCAGAGAATTGGGCATGTATCGTCGTACACTACAACGCAAGCTAGCAAAAAAGCCAACAATGTAACCGACACGTAACAAACCTAAGCTTCAAAGCATGCGATGAGTTCAAGGGCATTGACCCGCCTTACGCAAAGCTCAGGTTAACAAAGCATTAAATCAACCCTTTCAGGCTGCAAAAATGTTCAACAATTGTAGCCTAAAAGCGCTTTTTGATTGTCTTTTGAACGCTTGATTTAAATTTTAAAAAAAATTGAATTTAGCGCTTGCAATGAAAAATTCTCCCCCTATAATGCGCATCCACTGACACGGCAACAGCGGCAACAAACAGCTTCTACCGCCAGTCAGGGAAGTAAACGACAAGCTAGATTGCAACGTAAATACAACGCAAAACGGCAAGTCAAAAATCTCAAGAAAAACTTTGAAAATAACGGTTGACATTGAGATTAAGCAGCGTAAAATGCGCATCCCGCTTCGGAGTTAAACGCAAGTTTACGAAGCATCCAACAAGGCCCTTGCCGGTTGGATAAGTTCTTTAAAAATAAG
>JBFHGJ010000031.1:0-54213 GCA_041583135.1 Alteromonadaceae bacterium
AAAAATGGACGCAACTGAGGAGTCAAGTTGCGTCCCAAGCCCAGTCCTTGGGTTAAAAGCGATAATCCAGTTCAAGGTAGTAGTTGGCGCCTTCACCCGGTACGCGATTGAGGGGTTGGCCTATCGTGGCAGCAGGACGGTAGTATCCGCTCAAATGGCTTTGGTATTGGCGGTCAAGTAAGTTGTCGATACCGCCTCGTAGGCTCAGCGCGTCGCTAATATCAAAGTCTACTGCGAGGTTAACTAGGCCGTAGCCAGCTGTTTCTTGCTCTAGATTGGTGTCTGATATTTTGTTTTGTGCACGGTAGCCTTTTACTTCCAAAGTGGCTTGCCAGCGGTTGGCGATATAGCCCAGGGCAACCGTGGCATTGGCCGGTGCGATGCGGTAAAGGTTGTCGTCAATGTCAGCACGCTCACCTCTGGTGTAGGCGGCTTGACCTGAGAGCTTCCAGTTTGGATTGAGTAAATAGTGCCAATTCAGGTCGGCACCGTAAAGTTTTGCTTCAACATTGCTAAATACTAACGGCGAAGGGTCGTTACTCATCATATTGGCGATCATTTTTACCGCAGGGTTGTCAGATGGCGTGCCCTGAATGTAATCGTCTATTCGCTGATAATAAATATGAGGTGCAAAGTAGAAGTTCCCATTGTGGTAGTTAAGCCCCAAATCCAATTGATAGGCGGTTTCGCTATCAAGGTTGATATTACCGACATAGGTTTTACCGTCGGCAAGTCCACCGGTGGCTTCCATCGGCATCCACAAGTAGCGTTCTTGATATGACGGCGCGCGCTGTTTTACACCAATACCTACATAAAGTTTAACTTGTTCGGTCATTATCGATTGTAAGTTAAATGCCAAATCAACATTGGTGTCGGTGACTTTACGATCGGCACTATTGATGGCGTTGACCAAGTTGTTGATCATCATATTACTGGCGGCCATATGGTGAGCAACCTCACCTGCGTTTGCGCTATTGTGCTTAACTCTTACACCTACCGAGTAAGTGTTGTCGTCATACTGGCCTTGCCACTGAGCAAAGGCGCTAATGCGGTTATCCTCTACCTGATTGAAGTTAATTACTTTGAACATCGCGTTGTTCGGGTTGGTGATGGTTGAGTCGTGCTCTGCCAATACGCCATCTAGACCTAGAGTCCAAGTTTGCTCAGCATCTTTATATTGGCCATGCAATTTAAAGTCGCTGCTGGTGGCGGTGGCGTAATTTTTACGATACTTGGCGTTATTGGGATTGTTGCGCAGCAAATAATTGTCCATTGCGTGCTCGGCGTCTAGGTAGCCCACGAGCCAGTCTATTTGCCAGTTGGCCCAATCAAAGCTGCCGTCTAGGTTGACCCTATGACCTTTAATGAAATCAATATCCATTGGCAGTGCCGGTGTACCTGAGTCCTGAGTGTCGCTATAGTGATAGCTGATGCCACTTTGTCCGCCTTGGTGTTTTAGGCGATAGTCGATACCGGCTTGAATTTTGTCGTACTGTGTGGGGGTGATGAGGTTGTTGTCACCATCTTCTATGCTATCGCCTGTCTGTCTGTTGGCAAATAGCAGTAGCGCTTGCTCTCGATTGGCGACGTTAACCCAAGAGGCGAGAGTATCGGCGCTATTTTCAAAGCGAAGGCCGCCCAGTGCTGCGCCTTTGTATTGCCAATGATTGCTATCGCTAAAGCTGGCTTTGCGCATCTCAATAGCGACGCTGCCACCAATGCTGTCAATGGCTGCGCTCACCGGTGTAATACCGCGATAAAGTGAGACCGACTGAACCATCAAAGGGGTAACATAGCTCATTGGTGCGTCCATCGCATTGGGGCCTGCACCGATAATGGTGTGGCCATCGACGGCTACGGCCACTCTGTCACCAAACAGACCACGATATTGTGCGATGCCAGTCACTGGACCATTACGATTGACATTGGCACCGGGCGCAGAATCAAGCCAAGCGGCCAAATCTGGCGCTGTTGCATGGCCGATTGCCGTCGCTTGAGCTTGGGCCAGTTTAACGGTGGGGGCGGTCACGGTAATAACATCAACATTGTCGTTTGCAATGCTTTGCCAGCTGGTTGAGCACAGGGCTAGGCCAATGGCAATGCTTAACGGGGAACGATACATTCACAAATCCTCTAGGGCACGAATCAAACTGCCGCCATAGTAGGGGAAGTGCGTGGATAAATTCAAAGAAAATCAGAGGGGTGCGACAATATGACGCACCTAAGTCACCGCTTTATTTCGAGAGGAACGTCATGAGAAAATTGAGTGTTGAGCTGGGCAACTCGGCTTGGTGTGACGCGTTGAATTGCCCAAGGGAAACGTCGGTTACGCCGCAACTTCCGCCGGTTTATCGGCAACGGCCATCAATGCCAAGGTATTGTCGAGCATACGGTTGGCAAAGCCCCATTCGTTATCGTACCAAGACATCACTTTGACCAGTCGGTTGTTGAGAACGCGGGTTTGTTTGGCATCAAAGCAGGATGAGGCTGGGTTGTGGTTGTAGTCAATCGAGACCAACGGCAGCTCGTTGTAGTCGAGGATCTGTGGGTTGGCTTTGGCGGCGACTTTAATGGCGTGATTGATTTCTTCTACCGTGGTATCGCGCATGGCATAAAAGGTTAAATCGACAACTGAGACATTGATGGTCGGCACGCGCACCGCCATGCCATCTAATTTACCATCGAGTTCAGGCAAAACCAAACCTACCGCAGCGGCGGCGCCGGTTTTGGTTGGGATCATCGATAGTGAAGCGCAGCGGGCGCGATAAAGATCAGAATGGCTCACATCGGTAATACTCTGATCGTTGGTAACCGCATGAATGGTCGTCATGCTGCCGCTTTCAATGCCAACCGCTTGGTCGAGTGCCTGAGCAATAGGGGCAAGGCAGTTGGTGGTGCACGAGGCATTGGAGATAATGTGATGTTCGGACGATAAAATGTGGTCGTTGACTCCATAGACCACAGTCGCGTCCATATTCTTGCCCGGCGCCGATACAATCACTTTGCGCGCGCCAGCATCGATGTGCAGTTGTGCCTGTTCACGTTGGGTAAATAAGCCAGTGCACTCCAACACTAGGTCAACGTCGAGTTGCGCCCAAGGCAAATCCGCCGGGCTGCGCTCGCTACATAGGGTGATAGCATCGCCGTTGACCATTAAAGTTTTATCAACTAAGTTGACCTCAGCATTAAAGCGGCCGTGAACTGAGTCAAAGCGGGTGAGGTGCTCTATCACGGGGCGCTCTGCTAAATCGTTGATGGCAACCACTTGGATCTGCTCGCGATAGTTCGATTCGTATAGAGCGCGCAAGATATTTCTGCCGATGCGGCCGTAGCCGTTGATTGCAACTCGAATGGTCATGGTTAATTCCTCGTCATTATTGTCTTGTTATGATTTGCTCAATTGTGCTGCCTGCTCGGCAAGGCATTGTATTTGTTGCCAGTTTTGCTGTTGCACTAGGTCATCTGGCGCCATCCAGCTGCCGCCGACACAGCGCACGCCGGGTAGCTCAAGATAGGCTTTGGCATTGTTTGGGTTGATGCCGCCGGTCGGACAAAAGCTCAGTTGAGACAGAGGGCCGTTAATAGCTTTGAGCATATTGATGCCACCTGAGGCTTCGGCCGGGAACAGTTTAAGCTCGGTATAGCCCAGCTCCATCAGTCGCATCGCTTCTGTTGGTGTACATACACCCGGCAGCAGAGGCCTGTTTGAATATTGGGCCGCTTGCAGCAGTGAGTCGGTAGCGCCCGGGCTGACAAAGAACATGGCACCGGCTTTTTCAGCGGCCATCAGGCTGTGACTGTCAATTACGGTGCCAGCACCGACAATGGCCTCAGGTAAGTGTTCGCGAATGGTGGTTATGGCCTCAAGAGCGACTTCGCTTCTTAAGGTGATCTCAAGTACCTTTAGGCCGCCGTTAACTAAGGCTCGGGCTAAAGGCAGTGCGTGTTCGAGTTTTTTGATCACCAACACCGGAATGACCGGGCCGGTATCCATGATGTGTTTGATGTCTGAATTCATCACTTATCTCCTAGAGCGAATCGGCCAGTGAACCGAGTACACAAGCACCTGAGGCGGCATCGCTGACGTGTTGACGAAATACTGAGAATAGCTCACGACCACAACCAAAAGGGATGTTGGGGTTTGTCGTTGGGGCTTGTCTTGTGGCCAAAACAGCATCGCTTACCAGCAGCTGCAATGTGCCTTCAAAGGTATCTAGCACTATCATGTCGCCGTCGATAATTTTGCCGATGACGCCGCCATCGACACATTCAGGGGTTAAATGAATGGCACTTGGTACTTTGCCCGAAGCGCCAGACATTCGGCCGTCGGTGATCACCGCTACCTGAAAGCCTCTATCTTGCAATACGCCAAGGGGCGACATCAGCTTATGCAGCTCAGGCATACCATTGGCTTTAGGGCCTTGAAATCTCACTACCGCGATAAAATCGCAATTAATCTGGCCTGCTTTAAAGGCGTCATTGAATTGCTGCTGTGAGTCAAACACTTTGGCAGGCGCAGTCAATTTGCGATGTTGTCGTTTTAGCGCAGAAGTTTTGACTATGGCTTGACCTAAATTGCCTTTGACTGTTTTGAGTCCACCGCTTGGATCAAACGGCTCTTTGGCGCTACGTAAGACGTTGTGATCTAACGAGCAGTCGGCACCTGGTTGATATTCGACTCGGCCGTCAAGTAATTTGGGTTCATAGGTATAGTCGTTCAAACGGTTGTTGTCTGAGATGGTGCTGACCTGTTCATGGAGGTAGCCGTTTTCCAGTAGTGTGGCAATTAAATAGGCGGTGCCGCCGACGGCGTGGAAGCGGTTTATATCAGCCAAGCCATTGGGATAGATTTGGGTCAGTAGCGGCACAACCTCTGCCAGCTCGCTAAAGTCATCCATGGTTACTTTGATACCGGCGGCATTGGCAATGGCGACAAGGTGCAAGGTTTGATTGGTCGAGCCGCCGGTGGCCAAAAGTCCTACCATGGCATTGACGATGGCTTTTTCACTGATCACTTGACCAACAGGGCGATAGTCGTCGCCAAGGGCGGTGAACTTCATAACTTGCTCGGCGGCTTTGTCGTTAAGGGCACCTCTTAGCTCAGTGCCGGGATTGATAAAAGATGAGCCGGGTAGTTGTATGCCCATCAGCTCCAGTAGCATTTGATTGCTATTGGCTGTGCCATAAAAGGTGCAAGTGCCAGCGCTGTGATAAGACGCGGACTCTGCTTCAAGCAGCGCTTGGCGGTTGACTTTGCCCTCGGCGAACAGTTGGCGTACCCGGGCTTTTTCTGCGTTAGGCAAACCGCTTGGCATAGGGCCTGCCGGAACGAATAGCGCTGGCAAATGGCCAAAAGACAGCGCACCGATTAAAAGCCCGGGGACAATTTTGTCGCAAATGCCCAAATACAATACGCCATCGAACATGTTGTGTGATAACGCGACCGCCGTTGACATGGCAATGACATCCCGGCTAAACAATGACAGCTCCATCCCCGGCTCACCTTGAGTAATGCCGTCACACATGGCTGGTACGCCTCCGGCAAATTGGGCAATTCCGCCACAGGCATTGATGGTGGCTTTGAGCTGGGCCGGGTAATCTTGATAGGGCTGATGAGCCGAGAGCATATCGTTATAGGCTGAGACAATGGCGATGTTGGCTTTTTGCGCGCCTTTTAATGCCTGTTTTTCGGCGCCAGCGCAGGCGGCAAACCCGTGGGCTAGGTTGCCGCAAGGCAAAGTGCTACGGGCCCGGGTTTGTCCTTTTTGCGCTGCAATTGAGGCCAAGTATTTGGCTCTGGTGGTCGCACTGCGGGCAATGATGCGTTCGGTGACTTGGCTGATCTGTGGCAGCATGAGAGCTCCTATCAAGGTGCCCAAAATACCTGTAGTGGTACTTTGGTTTGTTGTAAGACGGCGCTGATGGGCATCTTGTTGTGATCGGTTTGAGCAAGGGCTTTACGATAGACTTCAAGCTTTTGCTGTCCGGTGATCAGCAGCACGATTTCTTTTGATTTCAAAAGGCCAAAGCGCGATAGAGTGAGTCGTTCGACATTATCGCCGGTCACTTCTGAGCGTTTGGCCCTAATCGCACTGAGCAGTTGTTGTTGGCTTTCGTTGAGGGCATCTTCGGTGCCCTCGGCGTTTGGGAAAATAGAGGCGGTATGGCCGTCGGCGCCCATGCCCAGTAGGGTTAAATCCCATGGCGCTTTCAATTGCTGGTATTGGCTGGTGGCTTTGGTTAAGCCTTGGTATAGGCAGTTTTCTTTGGTTTTTAGTCCGGTAAACTTCACCCCTGCGGCGTTGTGGGTCAACAAGGTTTTACGGATAAAGGCGGCATTGGAGCTTTGGCTTTTTTCATCGACCCAACGCTCATCGACTAAGGCCACGTCGATTCTTGGCCATGACATCACTCGGCGCGCCAGTTTTTTGTAAAGTGGCGCTGGGGTTGAGCCGCCGCTCACCATAAAACTTGCTTTGCCTTGATTGACACAGGCTTGCTCTAAGCGCTGCTGACAGTGATCGGCCAACGACTCAAACAGGTCTTCGCGTTTGCGGTAAAATCGCTCTTTGATATTGCTCATCGAATGCTCCAGTGTTAGACATTGCGCCAGGCAAAGCCGTCTTGTTCGAGTAGTTCATTGGCCTTATCAGGCCCCCAAGTGCCAGCTGCATAGCTCAGCGGCTTTTCTGCGCTGTGTTGCCAATTGGCCAAAATCGGATCGAGATAACGCCAAGACGCGTCCACTTCATCCCGGTGAATAAACAGCGTCGAATCACCCCTAACGGCGTCAAGTAGCAGACGTTTGTAGGCATCACGTATGGTGTTGGGCAACGTCATGCTTTGATTGAGGTTGAGGCTCATTTTTTTAGGATGAATGTCGTTGCTATCGAGATCTTTGGTCATCATTTGCAGTTGAATGTTTTCATCGGGCTGCAATCTGACGATCAGCTTATTGGCGCTAAGTTGTCCTGAACTTTCGCCGAACACCGAATGAGATACCGGTTTAAACTGGATCACAATTTCAGAAAAACGTTGTTGTAAGCATTTACCGGTGCGCAAATAAAACGGCACACCGGCCCAGCGCCAATTGTCGATATGGGCTTTAATGGCCACGAAGGTTTCGGTTTTGCTGGAATGATCACCTAGCTCATCGAGGTAGCCTTGTTGCGCTTTTGAGTTGACGATACCTGCTGCATACTGGCCCCTGACGGTGTAGCGGCTGATGTCGTCGCCAGCGATTGGGCGTAGCGCTTTTAGCACTTTGATTTTTTCGGCGCGAATGTCATCGGCGCACATATTGGTGATAGGCTCCATTGCCACCAAACAAAGCAGCTGCAACAGGTGGTTTTGCACCATATCCCGCACAGCGCCAGCTTTGTCGTAAAACCCGGCTCGGCCTTCAAGACCGACGGTTTCGGCCAGCGTGATCTGAACATGGTCGATGCTTTTGGCATCCCACAATTGTTCGAACAGAAAATTACTAAAACGCAGTACCATGAGGTTTTGCACCGTTTCTTTACCGAGGTAGTGGTCGATACGATAGATATTCTGTTCGTTGAAGTAATGGCCTACGGCGTTGTTGATTTGCTCGGCTGAATCGCGGTCGTAGCCAATGGGCTTTTCGACGATGACGCGGCTACGGTCGTCGATGAGTTGATGGACATCGAGGTTTTCACAGGTTTTGGCATAAACCGATGGCGGCAGGGCAAAATAATACAAACTCAAGTTGTCATTGCTGCTCAGCAGTGTGGCCAGTGTCGGCCAACCTTGATTTGGGTCATTGATATCTAAGCCGACGACCAACATGCGCTCGGTGAAGCGGTCAAAATGCTCAGGATTGAATTCCTTATCTTGTAAATGGTGTTTCAGTGCGGTTTCTATTTTGCCGATATAGCTGCTGCGGTCGGTTGCACCGCTGCGTAATGTGGCAATGATCCTTAAGTTTCGGTCTAACTGCTCGGATACATGGGCGCGGTAGAGCGCTGGCATGAGTTTGCGTAACGTTAGGTCGCCGCCGCCACCGAAAATCACGATATCTACTGGGTTTGACATGTTCTATTACCCCCAAAGGCCAACAGTTAAGTGAAATGTCCAAGTTGGAGATTTCATTGTTTTTATACAGTAACAATCAAATGACAGCGTTGTCAATTGCCATTTGTCACTTTATGTTACGCATGCTATTGCGTTAGGTTCCGTTATTTTATGCCTGATATTTCGATGCTTTGTTGTAAGATAGCAGCAAGTTACGATATTTCTTGGCTGACTGACTGCGCCGATTTTTGCCGCGCTTTAAAATTAACTGATGTTGCGCAAAATCCCAAATAGCTGCAATCGTATTCAAAATTGCAAGTGGTTTATGCATAAGGTATGAGGGCATTTGGGTGGCTTTTTGACAGCGGTTGTGGTTTGATTTGAACGATATCTCTAGGAGAGCAGATTAGCGCTTTGGTGTTTCCTTCGGCTCGGTTATAATGCCCGACAAATGTGCCAAGTGAAGAATTTCTGTGACTAAACCTGACTTTTCTCAAATCAACCGTTCTGCTGCCAACTCATTTAATGTTCAGCGCCGTATTATTCGTGATATGTGCATGGGCAAAGAGGTCAACTGTCCTGAATGTCATCAAAAACTGGTGATGATTGGGCCGTCGAGTAAAAGTGAAAAAGAAAGCAGGGCGCCGGGTATATACTGCGATAAAGGCTGTACCAGCATTGAGCTTGAGTTTGAAGCTGAATAACCTGAGTGTGATCTCAGGCTAATCGTTTAACCCCTTACGATACCAGCGGATCAGCTCTTTTTGGTCTGCGGGCGGCTCGTGGCCTTGCTCTATCATTTCTAGGGCTTGGCTGGCGAGCAACTGTTCTGCCTTATTTTCTAACTTTTCCAATGTCTGATAGAGCTGACTGAGCTCTTTATCGTCAAGTACACTTTCGAGTTCTTTTGAGCGTTCATCCAGCGCGCTGGTGAGCTGATGATATAAGGTTTTGCCTTTGTCATTGAGCACCAGATTTTTGATGTTTTTACTCACCGGGTCGGGGTGGATATCAATCAGGCCGATACTATGGAGCTTTTTTACCGCTCGGCTGACGGTGTACGAATCCAACCTTGATTGATAGGCAATGTCGGCGGATTTGACCGGCATGTAGGAGCCGATGTTGATCAATACCCGCATTTCTCTTGGCTCTAAATCGCACAGGCTGCGAATTTTCCAATCTCTATTGAGCGCCAACAGGTTGCTCACGACAGCAATACGAAACGGCAAGTGGGCGGTTAAGTCCATAGGACCGGTCACTTGATCACTGAGCCTAAAGGCTTTTTTGCGGGCAGATTTTAACAGCGTCATGTTGTCTTATTTTTCACAGAGATACACAAAGCATAACACATGGTTGCGATAAACCTAATTTTCTCACTGGCTGTTGTCAGCACTCAGTGCATGTTTATGCACTAATTTGGTGCCTTTATGGTTTTTGCTGTGCACGGTTTTTGTGCGCAGGTCGGATTTGTTGCTGCTTGAATTTATTAACCATTTGAAAATAAACAATTAAATTTTATGGCACGGGGATTGTAATAGCCTTGCTAGAAAATTTTTAACAACTATTGCCTATACAAGGGGAACACCAATGGAAGAACTGAATCAAGTTTCTGCCAGTGTCAGCGAGCTGAAATTTGCGCTCGATACTTTCTATCTACTGATCAGCGGCGCGTTGGTCATGTGGATGGCTGCTGGATTTGCCATGCTCGAAGCGGGGATGGTGCGCTCAAAAAATACCACTGAGATCCTCACCAAAAATGTCTGTCTGTACGCCATCGCTTGTGTGATGTTTTTGCTGGTGGGCTACAACATTATGTATGTCGATAATCCCGAAGGCGGTATTTTGCCGAGCTTAGGCGGGCTTATTGGTAGCCAGGCTGGTGATGCCGGACATTCATTGGAGTCTGACTTTTTCTTCCAAGTGGTTTTTGTTGCTACTGCGATGTCGATTGTCTCAGGGGCGGTGGCCGAACGGATGAAACTGTGGGCATTTTTGGCATTTTGCGTGGTGCTGACCGGTTTTATCTATCCGCTACAGGGCTATTGGACTTGGGGTGGTGGCTTTTTGTCAAAAGCCGGCTTTAGCGATTTCGCCGGTTCGGGTATTGTTCATATGGCTGGCGCGGCCGCTGCGCTGGCTGGGGTTCTACTGCTTGGCGCCCGTAAAGGTAAGTATGGCAAAAATGGCGAGATCAATCCTATCCCAGGTTCAAATATGCCGCTGGCAACCCTCGGGACTTTTATTCTATGGGTGGGTTGGTTTGGCTTTAATGGCGGTTCGCAACTGGCGGTTTCTGATGCCGCCAATGCCTCTGCTGTCGGTAAGGTGTTTCTAAATACCAATGCGGCCGCTGCCGCTGGCGCCGTTGCTGCTTTGATGCTCAACAAAATGACTTGGGGCAAAGCGGATTTGAGTATGATCTTAAATGGCGCGTTGGCCGGTCTGGTGGCTATTACTGCCGACCCGTTGTCGCCATCACCTATCATTGCGACATTGATTGGTGCTATGGCCGGTGGCTTAGTGGTCGGTTCTATTGTGTTTTTGGATAAAATCAAAGTCGATGATCCGGTTGGTGCCATTTCTGTTCATGGTGTGGTCGGTCTATTTGGCCTCGTGATGGTGCCGGTCAGCAATGCCGATGCAACCTTGTTGGCTCAGCTCTATGGTGCCACCATCATTTTTGTTTGGGTATTTGCTGCCAGCCTTGCCGTATGGGCTGTGCTTAAAGCGACCATGGGCATTCGTGTCAGTGAAGAAGAAGAGTTTGAAGGCGTTGATATGAGTGATTGCGGTATGGTAGCCTACCCGGAATTTGTCACAGCCAAATAACGTCTTGAAGATTGCGGGCGTTACTTAAGAGAACAGCTACGCCCCTATGAAAGACGGTAAATTAAGAAGTAACATTAAACTCGGTATGCAAGTGTCAATCGTGCTCAAGCAAGACCAGCGCTCGGGCCGATTGACCGAAGGGACGGTCAAAGACATTCTCACCAACTCTGCGAATCATCCTCATGGTATTAAAGTACGGCTCGATGATGGCCAAGTGGGCCGGGTAAAAGTCATTCACTAGATTTAACCGCTGTTAACTCAAAGGCAAAGTAGAGTATAATAAAAGTCACTTTAATGTTCTTAGAATTCAATACATTAGACCATGACTTCTGCCTATTATTTGCTCGATGGTGAGATCCGGTTTTATCATGAGGATAACCCCAGAACCCTGCATTATCAGGGCAATACCGTAAAACTCACTCCAAAAGAAGCGCAAACCCTGCTGTTTGCCGTCAGTAAGGCAGGGGAAATTTTTCGAGCCGATGATGTCGCCATTTGCCTGTGGGGTGAAACCCAACTGAATAACGATTATCACAACAAAAAAAGTCAGGCCATCACCCATATCTCCAAAATACGCAAACGTTTAGACCAGCTCGGCTATCGTGATCAGTGGTTGCAAACTGAAGAATCTCAGGGCTATCGCTTGGTGTGTTCGGTGAGCCTACATCAGCCCTCAACTGCCCAGCCAAGGGAAAACAAAGGCTTAAGATTGACGGCCAGAATAACGGCCGGGCAGGTATTGTTTGGCGCGCTGTCACTGCTACTGATGGTCAGTTTGCTGTATTGGGTCGGTCGGGAACCACAAGTGCGAGTGACGAATGTTAAGCCGTTGCCCCCATTAAGTGGCGTTTCATCAGAGCCACGATTTTCACCCGATGGTAATGCCATTGTCTTTTCCCGCGAACTCGGCTCAGGGCAGGCGGATATCAACATTAAGGTCGAGTCCGATATTCACTACCGTCGTCTGACCCATGGTTATTTCGACCAAGCCCCCATTTTTTCACCCAGTGGCCGTCTATTGGCGTTTCATCGGATGAAAGGGGAGCAATGCATGATTGTGGTACTGGCATTGGATGGACAATATCAGCCGATTGATAAAGCAAAGCAGGTGACCGGCTGCTCGGCGGCAACAACCTATTCGAGCATCGCTTGGTTGTCGGAAAGCGAACTACTATTTACCGACAGGACGGCTAAGGACCAACCGGCGCAAGTTTATCGATTTAATCTGGTTAGCGCTGAGCGCAGTGAATATTTGATGCTTGATGATCCCGACTATTTTGGTGCAGGTTTCTATTACATCAATTATGACATTGCTAGCCAATCATTGTTGGTGCTCGATGGGGTGAGGTGGATAGATACCAATATTTATCATGTTGATGGCCGAGGACATAAGCGCTTAGTCAAAACGGTTAAAGATTCTTTAAGAAGCGTCGGCTTATATCAGGGGAAGATCATTTATAAGGATCTGGATAACCAGCTTAAGCAGTTTTCGTTAGATAGACCGGCAAATACTCAGGTTATTTTTGCCAACCCGTTGTTTCCAATTGATTATCCCGCAGTCAATGCAAGCAAGGGCAAGCTGGTGTTTGTCTCGGGCGAGTATTACAAAACCTCGATTTATCGCTATGACCTAGCCACTGGCGAGCAGACACCTGTGAAGGTGTCGGATAAATACATTCAATTACCGCTGGCCAAGAAGAGCGAAATTTTGGCGCTCTCTCGTGAAAGTGGTGTCAATCAGGTTTATGGATATCGCCAAGTGGGTCAAGAAGGGCAATACCAGCTGAGTGACTTTTTGATCAACCACAAAATTGTCGCGATGGCCTCGTCCGAGGATGAGCGTTGGTTTGCCATTACCTTTCCTCGTGGAACGACTCTATATCGTCGTTCGGACAAGGGATTAACCGAAGTGCAGCATTTTCCACTGATGTTGTGGCCAGACTTTTCCAAGTCGAACCAGCGCTTGTTAATGGCGGATCAGTCGAAGTTATTGAGCGATAAGTTTCGTTTGGTGGAATACGACCTATCGGATTATCAACAAAGCGGCAAGGTCGAGCCCAGTGGCATCGTTGTTAACGACGCACTATTTGGTGTCTATCAGGACAATGGCATTGTCTACACGCCGGAAAATAGCCAAGGGGTATTTCAATTTACCGTCGGTGGCAGCAAGGTGTTAAATCGGGATGTCTATCCAATCACTCAATCGGCGTTTAAGTATGACAATGGCTATTTATACGTTGCCATTCGTGGCCGAAAATTGTTGAAGATGTCGGTGGTGACGGGTGAGTATAGTGAGTTGCCGAGTCCTTTATTTTCATCTTTTTCGGTGCATGATAATGCTTTATACTACACTATAAAAGAAACAGGCGACATGGACATTCTTCAAGGTGTGTTAGTCGAGCGTTGAGCCAGTCATTTTTGTTCTGCCTGTCATTTCTGTATTTATACCGGTAAACCTATAGATATCAAAAGCATATCATTGCACTGGCGGCAATGATATCTATTGATATTCAATGATATTTCAAATTTCAATCTCAACCCATCATATTTCGAGCTGTCCGGTTGCCACCAACACAACCGGCAGCTGATGTCCTTTTATCCATCTGACATCGGCATGTAGTATAGCTTCAATTCAGGGACGAAGTGGAGCGCTAAAAAGTTGGCTTTGTCACTTTGCCGTATTGTAAGTTTGGAGATGTAAACGTTGAAACTTAGAAATTTATTACTCGCCCTGTCTGCCTGTCTCTCTTGTGTTGCTCTCGCTGGAGAACTGACACAATCACCGACCTATTTTGAAGCTCTCTCAGATCTGAGTCCTGAGGAAATGGCAGAAAAAGAACAAATCATCATCCAAAACATGGGCCTGCCTTGCGATCCTTATCCAAAGTGCGCCGGTTAGTTTTATTGGCATACCTGCGTCAATAGATTGGACTCCTAACGGAGTCCTTTTTTTATATATAGGGATATATGGTATGTTGGCGTTGTATGCGAATTCATGGATGAATGAGGTAGGGCGACGCATCGATGCCAAAGCCGAGAACATTCGCCAACGATATATAGGGATATAAGGAGTAGACAGCGCCGGGAGCATGCTGTCGATATATAGGGATATAAGGTGCACTGATTTTGCTCCCGCTAAAAAGCTGCATTTCCACCTGCCATAGTAGTCACTTCCACAGTTTGAAAACTTCACCGAACTTATTGATTTTCATCTGACTCTTGTCTGATTGTGCTTTATTGGTTACATTGCTGTTTCACGTTATAAGAACAACATCGAACAGGAGAATCCATATGTTCACGAGGACTGGCCGTACTATGTTGGGGGCTGTGATGTTATGTGCAGGCCTTGGCGCCTTTAACGCGGTGGCAGGTGATGAGCAGCCAACCAATGCACTGACTGTACAATCGAATCATCGTATTATCATTACTCACCCTGTCGTCATCAAAGAAGGCGGCAGTATTGATGAGGTATTGAAGCTGGCAAGGTTATGGAAAACCAATGTGGCCGATCCTATCCCTGAAGTACTCAAGACCGAATTGCTATTAGAAGAGCGTTCTAAAACCGAGTATGAGCTGTTGATGATTTATTACTTTAAAAACCAAGAAGGCGAAATGGCCGCCATGGGGAAAATGGGTCCACTGATTCAAAAAGCGTGGCCGGATGAGAGTAAACGCAATCAGTTTTTTGCCGACCTTGCCTCTTATATCAACGAAGAGAAAAAGACCACGCACTTTTATTCCCTTATCGAGTAAGCCAAATACAAAAGCCGGTATCTAAGCGCACTTAGGCACCGGCTTAAACACCCCTTTAAAAGTTATTCCTGTCTTTTACAAAACTGAAACTTCCCTGAGCGTTCGCTTGATAAATAATTGACCAACTCACAGCTTATCTGGTGGTGATGCTCGCCAAAGCGGGCGCTAAGCATAGTCGTCAAATTATCCTCTAGCTGCCGCTCATCTCCTGACTGGTACTGGCTGTTAACCACCAACCTTAGATTGAACTGCTCTTGGCCGTCTTGCACCAGCTGATACATGTCAAGCCACTGCGGATTGCCAATGGCTTGGTCGATGTCTCTGGGTGAGATAACTGCCTCTCCATGGTGGTGTAAAAAGTAGGATTGACGGCCTTCTACTATCACCGTTTGGCTGTCATGGCCACAAGGGCAGGGACCATCAAGCAGGCGATAGCTATCACCGGTGCGGTAACGAAGGTGTGGAATTACACCTTTATCTAAGCTAGTAAGCACTAACTCTGCGAGTTCACCAATCTCAGCTGGGCGCTCATCAATCAACAACTCCATCATAAAGGCGTTTTGATTCAAATGGAGTCTGCCATGGGGGCAGCTCATGGCCAGCCAGCCCATTTCTGACATTGCGGCCAGCTCAACCACTGGCTTACCTTTAAAGTGCGCTTCAATCTGTCGTCTGGCAATTTGAGTCATGGCGCTGTAGGTGGTTATTACCGGCGCTTGTGGCAATTGAATACCGCGCTTTTCACAGTGCGACAGCAAAAAGGCAAAGTGACTCGGGTCTACATAGTAAAGGTGGGGCTGATATTGAATTATCTCTGCAATAGCGCGCTCTATCATGGTCTCTGAGGTGGTCATCAGGTCGTGATAAACCGGCAACACCAAGGTACCATCATGGAGCATTCTATCGTCCATGGCACTGTTGGGGTTGGCACATTCAACATCAGAGCAGTTGGGCGCGGCGTATCTGACGGTGCGTTTTTGCGGGGTCAAATAGCTCATCATAACCTGAGGATAGACACTGGCGCAGCTGATGGCGCGCTCTAACAATAACATGCCAAATTCCAAGGTGACTAAGCGCTCGCCGCTGGTGCCTGAACTTTGGGTGCGATAAAGCGTCGGGTCGTTGAATTTATTGCCCTTGGCCATTACACCAATCGGGAAGTTAACGCGATAGTGCTTTTTTTCGGTGGTTGGCAACTTTGCCATGTCCGCCGGACTCTGAATGTCTTGGGGGTTGATGCCGTGGCTATCAAGCAGCTTATGATAAAAGTCTACCTTGTCATAGGCATAGGCTATTTCAGCTTGAAATTTGGCAAAGTTTTTTAATTGAGATGCTTGCATGGTGGCTCCGTTATACCGGCTCTGCCGGGGCAAAGGCTTGGCCCGCTTCGCTCGGATTCAGTTCAATGGCATTGCCGTTGTCGAATTTGATCACGCTATCGGCCAGATGAAAATAGCGATCATCGTGGCTTATTACGATAAGGGTTTTCCCCTGAGCTTTTAACTCTGGCAGCAGCTGGTGATAAAACACATGGCGAAAATGGGGGTCTTGGTCGGCGGCCCATTCATCAAACAGCATGATGGGGGAGTCTTCCAAGTAGGCCAGCAGTAAAGCTAAGCGTTTTTTCTGACCTTGCGATAACCGTGTGGTACTGAGCACGCCAGCTTGACTGGTGACTTTTCCTGTGAGCTGCAACTTTTGTAATAAGGGGGCTATGGCCTCATCTTGTGCCAATTGACCGGCTTTATCGAGCGCGCAGTCAAACAAAAAGTAGTCGCTGAATATGGTGGAAAAATGGTTGCGATACCAATCTCTATTGTGCTCGTTAAGCGGGTTTTTACCTAGGACAATGCTGCCTGCGCTGGGCTGATAAAGCCCGGTTAACAGCTTGGCAAAGGTCGATTTTCCGCTGCCGTTACCGCCGGTTAAAAACAGCATTTGCCCTTGTTTGATGGTCAAATCAATGGGGCCGACGGTAAAAGGGGTTTCTTCTGGGCCACATTGCGCTTGGCTGTAATGATACTTAAGGCCTTTTATCGTGAGGCTGTGCCAATCGTTAGTTGGCGCAGCGCAAGGCGCTGCCAGCGTTTGCTCTTGGCTACCAGCCAGTTGCAGCGAGTTGAGTTTACGATAAGAAACCATCGCGCGGGTCACCGGCTGCATCGCGGTGATGACAAAACCTAAGGGGCCGATAAAGTAGATGATGACAAAAATATAGGACACCAACACCTCGGGCGACACCGGAAACAGCCGATACAGGCCATACACCACCAACCCCATCAAGCCAAAGACAATCAGGTTGGTCCAACTGCTGTTAAACGACCAAAACACCTGGGCGGTCAGCTCGGTATTTTTGACCTGCTCGATACCGGGCAACACCCTTTGGTTAAAAAACCAATGCTTGCGCTGGCTGTTCAGGCTTAACTCTTTACCGCCGTCGATTAAGGTGCGAAAGCTTTGAAACAGACCGTCCTCGTGCTCCCGTAATCGCATAAAGTATTTGCGCGCCTGATTGGTCAAAAGGTACGCGCCAAAGGCCAAAATACCCAGCGCCACGAGTAGCAAACCACAGTACAACGGCGACAGCCAAGCTAGGTAACCGATGCACAGTAGCACTGTGGTGAGATTAAACAAAAGCGTCGGCAGCACCGTCAAACCACCGGCAATGGCGCCAACATCAGTGACCATAGTCGCTTGCAGGCGATGACCGCCAGCAGATTCAAGCTGGGCATAGTCGGTACTGAGCACCTGATGGATAATGTTGCCTCTGAGTTTGGCCACAACCGAGGTGCTTAATCTTGCCAGCAAAACTTGAGACAAGGTGCCAAGGCTGAATAAGGCGACCAGCCCGACTAAGAACAGCAACAGGTTATCAGGGGCGACATTGCCGCTGCTCCCCGCTGCAGCCACTTGTTGGTTGATAAAAGCGATGAGTAATATCCCGGCAATGGCACTAATGGCACTCATCATTGATGAGCCGAGTAATAAGCCGCGGTAATGTTTGACAATCATCCCTAACATGCGTCACTCCCTGTCAATTTGGCCGCCAGCTGTTGTGCCAACGGCTCAACGTGGGGCGATTGCAGCAAAGTCGCGTGCTCGCCAGAGACTTCAATCACTCTTAAGTGCTTGGTGAGTAAATCCCAGTTGTAGCTATCGCTAAACTCAATAGCCCGAGCCTGCTCGCTTTGGGGCACCTGAAACAGTGTGAGGGCAAGCTCAGAGGGTTTACTGTCATGGGCAAATAGCGCCATGGCAAAATCGCCGATATAGTGTAGGTAACGCCTTACCATTGCTTCATCAGCGCCCTCAGGGGCCAGCCCTTGATTGATAAACGCATTAAGCACCTGTTCAAAGGCAACGGCTTTGTCTGCCGTTTTAATGGCTTGCCAATCAAGTGATAAAGCTTTGCCATAGAGGTTGTAAATGCTGCTATACCAAGTGGGCTGACCGGCAATTTGTAACTGCTGGGCTTTAATGCTCGGCTCGCTTGGCAGGCTATCTAGCAATAACAACTGTCCGACCTTTTCGCCTTGTTGTTGCAGGGCAAAGGCCACTTCATAGGCGAGGACTCCGCCGGTAGACCAGCCGGTCAAATGGTAAGGTCCTTGTGGTTGAACGCTTTTTATTTTGGCAATAAAGTGCTCAGTCAACTGCGCGATGCTAAGAGGCGCTATCGACTCAAACAGCTCCGGCGCTTGTAGGCCATAGACTTTGGCGCTATCGCTTAGCTTACCGGCCAGTAAGCCATAGCTGGAGGCCATACCGCCAAAAGGTGGCAAGCAAAAGAGGTTACATTCGGCACTTGACTGATTGAGCGGTAACAACAGCTCATCGTTAAGGGCCTGGGGCGCGACTTCATCTGGCGCGAGCTGCTTGGCCAGCTCGGCGATGGTGCGATGTTGGAACAATAAGCCGGGGTTGACCATCATGCCTTGCTGCATCGACAGCGCCATTAACTGCATCGACAAAATAGAGCTGCCGCCGATGTCAAAAAAGTTATCGTCTATGCCGATGTCTTGGCGGCCCAACACCTGTTGCCACAGGCTGTGCAGCTTGTGCTCTGTTGGCGTGCGTGGCGCCACTTTTATCTCGGCCCCTTGCTCTGGAGGGCGGTATTCTAATAGTGCGCGGTTGTCGATTTTGCCGCCAGAGGTGAGTGGCATCGCCTCAAGCAGGTAGATATTTTGCGGCACCATCGGCTCTGGCAGGCTCATGTGCAGCTGTTCAAAACAGCGTTCTTCTATTGTTTGATTCGTGCCTTGTTCGCTATCAGCGCAAATATAGGCTTGCAGGGTTTTCACCCGGTTTTTGTCGGTTTTCACCAGCACTTTGGCAGCGCTGATACCGGGGCAGGCCAATAAGGCCGCTTCGATTTCGCCCAGCTCAATGCGATAGCCGCGAATTTTCACCTGTAGGTCGATTCGCCCTAAAAAGTCTAAGTAATAGCGGCCATCAAGACTTTGTAGCCAGCGCACCTTATCGCCGGTGCGGTAGCATTTACCCTCTGGGGCAAAGGGGTTGGCAATAAAGCGTTCTTCACTGAGATCTGGACGGTTTAAATAACCCGGCACCACGCCAGCGCCAGCGACATAAAGCTCACCAATGGCACCTAAAGGGAGCAGGCTTAAATCTTCTGCCAAAACGTAGGCTGTTGCCCCCGGTACCGCTTGACCGATATTGACCGCAAGGCTAGGTTCAATGTCGGCGTAGCTGGCATTGATGGTCAGCTCGGTTGGGCCATAGGCGTTAATGGCTTTGCTGCCGGTCTTTTGGCAATGGTTGACAATTTGCTGGTAAATTGGCGCCTCGATGGCTTCGCCGCCGACGATTAAATTAAGTGGCCCTTGGTGTTGCTCAAGGACTAAGGCGGCAAGACTTGGCACGCCATTAAACACCGCGATGTCATGCCGCGTTAATAGCTGTGCTAGCAGTCTGGCATCATAGGCTTGGGTGTTATCGGCAATAACCACTTTTTTACCCAGCAGTAACGACAAAGGGCCTTTAACCGAGGCGTCAAAGGCATAACTTGAACTCATCAGCCAAGGGGAATCGGCACTGACGTTTAACTGCGCCAGCTGGGTATTCAATACGTGAATAAAATGCTGGAGATTACCCTGATTGACCATGACCCCTTTCGGCTCGCCAGTTGAGCCTGAGGTGTAGATCACATAAGCCAAGGTCTCGGCGCCAATACTCTCAAGCTGCGGATCTTCTGGCGAATAGTCTTGCCATAAGCTCGGGTCATCAACACAGGCGACATTCAGCCCGTTAAAGGCAGGCTCCAAGGCTTTGGCTTGTTGGGTCAGTACCCATTGGCACTGGGCATCTTTGAGCATATAGCTTAAGCGGCTGCTGGGCCATTCGGTTTCCATCGGCACATAGGCGCCGCCGACTTTCCAAACCGCGATTATTGCCGCTAAGGTCTCAAAGCTGCGGCTTAGGCACAACCCTACGCGGTCGTTTGGTTTGACCTGCATCGCCAGCAAGTAGTGAGCAATACGATTGGCCTTTTGATTGAGCTGGGCAAAGCTGAGGCTTTGTTCGGCGCACACCAGTGCCTGCTGCTCTGGTTTAAGCTGCACTTGGGCTTCAAACTGCTGAGCCAAAGGGGTAAATGGTGCAGGTTCGCTGTTGGCCACTTTGCCGATATAAAGCGCGCCGGTATCAGCGGCATTTTGTTCGGCATCTGTTAAGTAGTTCAGCTCACTAAGGGCAATATCGCTGCCGTTTGGCACATCGGCCAAGCGGGCAAAGTGCTTAAGCAGGTTCTCAAGGTGAGTGTAAAGCCGCTTGATGGCGCTGGTGGCAAACTGCTCAAGGCGATAGCCGATTTTTATCTTTAAGCGCTCCTGCATAAAGGCGCCGAGGGTGATGGCATAGTTGGTATGCTCATCAACCGCCGTTTGCGTCATGCTCAGCTCATAAGGATTGACATTTTGGCCTTGACCATCGCTTGGTATTTGCTGTGCTATGCCACTATCGACAGGGAAGTTCTCAAACACCAAGAGGCTGTCAAACAGCGGTTGGCCTTTGTCTATGGCGCTTTGCTCGTGAATATCGCTAAGGGCTAAATAGCCGAACTGCTCACGGCTGGCGTTGTCTTTTTGTAAGGTCTCAAGCAGGACATTTAAGCGGGTTGCGCCGCTTAAGTGCACCGCCACAGGCAAGGTGTTGATAAACAGCCCCACCATGTTTTCCATACCCGGTAAATCCGCAGGGCGGCCTGAAATGGTTGAGCCAAACAGCACCGAGCTTTCGCCGCTATAGCGGTGCAGCAAATAACTCCACGCCGCTTGTAATAAGGCATTGGCGGTGCAGTTGTTTTGTCTGGCAAAGCGATTGAGCGCTAAGGTTGTGTCCTCATCTAGATCCAGCTCAAGTTTGACCAAGCCGCTTTTGCCGTCGTTGTCGTTAGGCAAGGCATCAATGCTCAGTGGCGTTGGGCTGTTAAAAGCGGCAAGGCTATCTTTGAAAAAGTGCCGGGCGCGGTTTTCATCTTGTTTTTTCAGCCAAGCGATATAGCGCTCAAAGGGTAATACGTCTGGCAGTTGTGGCGTTTGGCCTTGGCAGTAGGCAAGGTAGAGGGCGTTTATCTCGCCAAACACCAAAGGTCCGCACCAGCCATCGGTCAGGGCATGGTGCTGAGACCAGATCAGGTGATGGCAGGTTGGGCTGAGTTTCACTAAAGTCACGCGCATCAAAGGCGGCTTGGCAAAATCAAAGCCTTGTTGTTTGTCTTGGGCGCGCAGGGCTTTTAGCTGGGTTTGTTGGGTATCGTTGTCTAGGTGCTGCCAGTCGTGCTCGATAAAGGGCATGGTGGCACTACGTTGTACCAGCTGGTGCACCATGGATTGATCAAAGCCGACAAAGCAGGTGCGATAGACATCGTGGCGTTCAACGACCGTTTGCCAAGCCCGTTTAAATGCCTCTAAATGAAGTTGACCTTTGAGGTCGCCGCTTAGCTGCGTGGTATAAGAGGCGCCGCTCCCATCGACCATCCCGTGAAACAACATGCCGCGCTGCATCGGGGTGGTGATGTAGATATTCTCAAGCATTGGATACTTACGCGCGATGGCGCTGAGGCTGTCGTTATCTAAGGTGGCATAGGGAAAATCCACCCCAGAATAACCGCGGCCTTGTTCGATAAAGGCCATCAGTTGCGGTTTGTGTTGTTTCAGCGCGGCCAAAATCTCGGCGCTGAGGTTTTTATTGGGATCAAACACTTTGAGCTTGCTTTCGACTAGGCTCATATGGATGTTGAGTTGCTTCATGCGGTCAAGCAATTGTTCAAAGGTCATATTTCGATTCCTTCGTCTAACATGGAATTAATATCGGTGACGATAAGGTCGCTGTTTTGTTCAAACAGGCGATTGTGTTGTATTTTGCCTTGGCAGTGGTCGATTAAATCGAACAAGGCTTGTTTGTAGTGGCTGGCGAGGCGCTCGACATCGCTTGGATGCAAGCGGCTCGCGTCAAAGCTCAGGGCAAAGGATAATTTGCCCTCGCTGACCATACCATTGATGGCAAGCAGTTGTGCCATTGGCTGATTGGGGCTGGCGTTATAGCCTGTGGCCAATCGGGCATCGGCAAAAGGCCCATCGTCGCTGAGCGCTTGGTCCATTTGACCTAAGTAGTTAAACACCACCTCAGCCG
Organism: Alteromonadaceae bacterium; assembly: GCA_041583135.1. Taxonomy (GTDB): domain Bacteria; phylum Pseudomonadota; class Gammaproteobacteria; order Enterobacterales; family Alteromonadaceae; genus JABSOG01. Next base: position 22,273 of record JBFHGJ010000031.1, read on the forward strand.
CGCAAGGCCTAGCCGACAGGGCAACTATTTGCGGGTCTTTGGCGATGTATTTGAGCAGGCCAAAGCCAATACCGTTATTGGGCAGCTGGCGATATTGCTGCTTTATTTGCTCTATGCTTTGCCCTATATCGGCATCAAGCCCAACCTCAAGGCGCAGCGGGTAAAGCGCCGTGAACCAGCCGACCGTTTCACTCAAATCGATGTGACTGCCCTCAAGATGTGCGCCTAAGCTGTCGCGGCCATGGCTTTCCATTGCCAGCGGCAAGACCCGCTCGCCACTCCAATGACGCCATGCCACATGCAGCGCTGCGAGCAATAACTCGTTGATACGGGTTAAATGGGCATCGTTGCAAGGTCCGGTCAAAAGCTTGGTCTGCTCGCTATCTAACATCAGCTCGCAGCTTTGTAACTGGCCTGGTACTTGATTTGGCTCTTGATTTTGAGCGGCCTGCGGTTTGGCAAAATTTAAGCTATCAGGGGCCGGTTTTAGCAATTGCTGCTGCCAATAGTGACGCTCGTTTTGGTCAAGTTGCTTGGCTGCGGTTTCAAGGGCCAAACGCCACTGCTGTAATGAGTGCGTTTTACTGCCAAGTGCGATTGGCTGTTGCTGCGTCAGCTGCTGCCAAATCAGTTTTAAATCACTCAACAGGATACGCCATGACACGCCATCAACGATAAGGTGATGGAGAATAAGACAGAGCTTACCTTGGCCGCTTTGGCTGCCTTCGCCATCTTGTAGCAAAATGGCCCTAAGTAGCGGCCCTTGGTTAAGCTCAAAGCGGCTTTGCCAGTCATTGCAGCGCTCGCTTATTTGCTGTCTTTGCTCAGGCAATGGCTCTACGACGATACAGCTGTCGATGAACTCATTGGTTAGCGGCACAAAGCGTCCTGTCGGTAGCGCGCCGTCTTTGGCAAAACTAAATACCAAACGTAAACTGTCATGTCGTTCAATCAACGCCCGCAACATGGCCTTTAAGTTGCTTTTACCAAAGGACGCTGGGGTATTGACCATCACCGATTGGTTAAAGTGATGGCTATCGGGCAGTTGCTGCTCAAAGAAGTGCGCGGCGATCGGCCACAGCGCAATCTCGCCTTCACTGGCGTGTTGCGGCGCAAGGTGATTGGCCTGATTGGCCGCAACAATCGGCGCTAAGCGGGCGATGGTGTTGTATTCAAACACATCGGCCACCGACAGATTCAAACCTTGGCTGCGGGCTTTGGCCACCACGCCTATGGCGATAATCGAATCACCACCGGCAGCAAAGAAGTTATCTCCGGTGCCAATTTGCTCGTTGCCAAGGGCCGCTTGCCAAATCGCACAAAGCTTGGCTTCTATCTCATTGCTTGGCGCCTGATAATCTGCCTCCTGTGGCGCTTTAACCTCAAGTGCGGCAATGGCCTGATAGTCGATTTTGCCGTTGGCGGTCAAAGGCAGCGCGCTAAGCTCGGTAAATAACGCTGGCACCATGTAGCTGGGTAACTGCTCGGCTAAACGGCTTTTCGCCTCGGCTAAAATATCGACCTTTTCTGGCGGCGGCAGAATGTTCGGCTCGCCTGCACTAAACAGCCGACGATAAAACGGGCTGTCGCAAAAAACGTCCGCCTCGTGCAAGGTCACAAACCCGGCATCAAGCACCTGTCCATCTGTTTTGTGGAGCTTTGCATCGAAACGGTAGTTGGGGTTAAGCCCGTTAGAATGCAAGGTACGGGTCATGGTGCCGCTAATGACATCACCGGGCGCAACCTCTATGCCCGCGATACTGACCGGCAAATAAATCGGCAAGAGGCTTTGGTCGGCCTCTAGAATGTCCATCACATGATGGTCATCGGTAAAGAGGTTCAGCCAAGCGGCAAAGCCGTGGAAGCGTCCTGCTTTGGTTATTTCAAGGCGCATCTGGTGCTGCGCTTCAAGGGGCACAAAGGCGCTGTGATCTAAGCACTCCATCACGTCAATGGTTGAGAGCATATGGCTTTGTCTGAAATGCTTCAAACACACCCTTAAATCGAAGCGCTTACCGAGGCTGTCAAACACCGCCTTGGTGTAGTGGGCGGCGATGGGGCTAAAGCCGTAGCGGTTGTCGTCCAGCTTAAACTCATCGTCGTTTAGGGTGATGGCCGCAAGGTTGGTGACAGTACGCTTAGGTAGCATATTGGCCGGGTCTTTGAGCTGATGTCTGACCTCATTGATGATCTTCGCCGCGCCCTCAGAGCCGCCGATAGAGCCGACAATGCCCGAGACACAGTAGTCGGCTTTTTCCGGTAGCTGCACTTGGGTGGCATCGCCATGGATAAGCGTCACCACGTCCTCAAGACCTAGCTGCGCCAACTTTTGTTTGGCCACAAGGTAGGTTTGCTCCATCAACTCAACCGCGTAAACCTTGCGGGCACCGGCTTTAACGCACATTTGAGTCAATAACAGCTCGGTGCCGGGGCCGACCTCAAGCACCACCTTGTCTTTTACTGCGGCTTTTATTGCCCCTTCAAAAGCGCCGACACGGCGGCTGTCGGTCGCCATCGCGCGATATAGCAGGTCGTCATAAATATAGAACTCGGCAACCGATGGCCAAAGCTCTAGCGGTTGGGTCTTTTGTGGCACAATGGCGGCGAGCAGCTGCGCGCCATTTTGGCCTTGTTTGACCGTTACCGCCGCCGCTTTCACCGTTGGCAGCTGTTGCAGCTTGGCTTCAATTTCAGCGGTTTCAATGCGATGTCCGCGCACTTTTACCTGATTGTCGATACGGCCAAGGAACAACAGCTCGCCGTTTTCGAGCATTTTCACTCTATCGCCGCTGCGATACACGGTGGAGCCGTCTTGGCTAAAGGGGTTGGCAATGAATTTTTGCGCGCTCAGCTCAGTTTGATTGTGATAGCCCTTGGCAATGCCGCTACCGCCAATCAATAGCTCACCCGGCACCCCTTGCGGCACTACTCTGAGCTTATCGTCAACCACATAGGCGAGTTTGTTGGCAATGGCTTTGCCGATGGTAAAGTCGCCGCCGTGGTATGGTGTCAGTGAAAAACACACACTGGCTTCGGTTGGGCCATAGCCGTTGTAAAGCTGCACGCTTTGCGACCAACGGGCCACCTCTGTTTGTGGGCAGTGCTCACCGGCGGCCATCAAATGTTTAAGCGCCGGTAAATGCTTAGGCGTTAAAAACGGCAAAATGGCCGGTGGCAAGGTGGCGTGGGTTACCAGCTGGGCTGCGAGCAGCTCAGTCAGTAACTCAGGGGATTTGACCTGCTGCTCATCGGCCAGCACCAAAGTGGCGCCTGCTAACAGGGCATCAAATATTTCGATGACCGAGGCGTCAAAATTCCACGAGGCATAGGCCAAAACGCGGCTTTGCTCGCCAAACTGCATGATGCGCAGCTGCTCATAGACTGAGTTGATAAAGCCGCCATGGGCTATCATCACCCCTTTGGGGTTACCTGTGGTGCCTGAGGTGTAAATCATATAGGCCAGGTCCTGCCCGTTAAGGTCGATTGCCGGTGGCGCGATATCATTGTGCTGATGGGCAATCGGGGTGATATCAACTAAAGTGCAATTCCCCCAGTTAACGTTGCCGCTATTGATGTCATTGGGACCTTGCCCTGAGCTAATAACCAGCCTCATGGCGGCATCGTTGACGATATAACTTAGGCGCTCTTGTGGGTAGTTCGGGTCAAGGGGCACATAGGCGCCGCCTGCTTTGAATACCGCCAAACAGGCGATGATAAACTCAGGACACCGACCTAAATGAATACCGACAAACTCGCCCTTATTAAGCCCTTTGGCCACCAAGGTATGGGCCAAGTGATTGGCTTGACGCTCTAGGCTTTGATAATCCATCGCTCTTGTGCTGGTGGCAATGGCGGCTTTACCCGGCAAGCGCTTGGCAACTTGCTCAAATAACTGGGCAATGGTTTTATCGACTGGATAACTCGCCTGGGGTTGGTTTTGCTGATACAGCAAATGCTGATATTCGCCATCGCTTAACAGTTGCCACTGGGCTAAAGGCCGCTCGGCGCCATGCTCGGCCAAAGCGCTGAGCAGCTGCTGCAAATGGCCGAACATGCGCTGCATCAAAGGCGCGGCAAACTGCTCTGGATAATAGCCGAATTTTAAGCTCAGCGTTTCGCCTTGTGGCAATTTGGCCACATAGGCCATTAACGACAGCGGGAAGCTGGTTTGTTCATCTGAGGCCAAATATTCGGCAATGATGTCATCTTCGCTTACAGGCGTGGTGTTTTCACTGAGCGGGTAGTTCTCAAAGGCCAGCAGCGATTCAAACAAAGCGCTGCCCGGCGCCAGATTGGCCTGCTTTTGAATTTGGGCAAGGGAGACAAAACTGTGTTCTTCACGGCGGACATTGTTATGTTGTAAGTCCGCCAGTAGCGCGGTTATCGTGGTTTTGTCATCAAATTTGAGCCTGATTGGAATGGTGTTGATAAACAGCCCCACCATGTTTTCCACTTGATCTAAGCTCGATGGTCGGCCCGAAACCGTTGCGCCAAACACAATGTCGTTAAAGCCGCTGTAACGATGGACCAAATAGGCCCAAGCCGCTTGTAATAGCACATTCATGGTGCAGCGCTGCTGCTGGGCAATGGTTTTGAGTGCGCTGGTAACGCTCACCGGCAAGTGGGCATCGTACAGGGTATAACGGCCTTGCATTTTGCCCTGTTTAAGCGCATCAAATGGCGAGCTTGAATCAAAGCCCGCTAACTGTTCGGCCCAAAAAGCGTAAGATTGCTGCTCATCTTTAGTGTCGAGCCAGCGAATATATTGCTCATAGTCGGCAACCTCAGGCAATTGCGCCTTAAATCCTTGGTAGGCCAGCATTACCTCGTTAAACAGCTGAGGTAGCGACCAGCCATCAAGTAGTACATGGTGATAAGTCCAGACAAAGTGCCAGCGGCTGTCACTTAAGCGAATAATGCTCACTCGCAGTAGCGGCCCTTGGATAGATTGTCCTGAGCGAATGTCAAAACCTTGCGCTTTGTCCTGTGCTCGCCAATGACTGAGCCAGCTATCATCGACAGGCTCGTGACGTTTATCTAGGTAATTAAAGGGCAGTTCAAGGTCTTTTTGCACCAGCTGATGAATAACAGGCAGGTCTAGCCCGACAAAGCTGGTTCTTAGCACGTCATGACGCTCTAACACCAATTGCCATGCGTCTTTAAAGGCTTTGATATCCAAAGGCCCGCTCAAATCGCCATAGGTTTGGGTGGTATAAACATCGTCTTGTTGCCCATCGCCAAGCAGGCAGTGGAACAATATGCCTTGTTGCATCGGTGTGGCCGGATAGAGTTTATCCAGCTTGGGAAAGGCTGTTAACCATTGCTGCAATGTTGCTTCATCGACCTTGGCGTTGGCAAAGTCGGCGAGCGTCAGCTGCGTCTGTGCACTTTGGCAATGCTCGATACACTGATACAGCGCCTGCTGATAATACTCGGTAAAGCGGGCCGCATATTCTGCCGGTAACACGCTGGTATCGGCATGAATGGCGACCTGTAGGCAACCCTCACTGATATGGGCATTGATGCTCAGTGGATTGGCCGGACGGTTTGATTCACTGACCGGCATCCCCGCAGGCTCTGGCGCCAGAGTAAAGGCGTCGGTGTCAGCGCTAGCATTGCCGCCACTGAGGCTATCGAGCTGACCTAAGTAGTTAAACAAAATGCCTCGGTGTTGTTGGGGCAGAGCATGGCCTTGTAGGTATTTTAGCACCCCAAAACCCAAGCCCTTGTTAGGGATGGCCCGCAGCTGGTTTTTGACCGCCCGGATAATGTTCGGCCATTGCTGGTGCTCAGCAGCGCTTTGGGCGTGGTAGCTGAGCTTAAGCGGATAGAGCGCGGTAAACCAGCCGACGGTTTCACTTAAGTCAATGGCATCATCGACTATCGCCGTTTCGCGGCCGTGACTTTCGAGTTCAATGGCAAGCTCGCTACCGCCTGACCAGCTCAGCCCGGCTTTTAATAAGGCGGCCAGTAACAGTTCTTCGGTGGTGGTTTTATAAGGTCTTAGCCCTTCGCCAAGTAGCGCCGCTGTGGCCAGCTTATTTAAGCTTAATGTCAGCCCCTCGACATGGGCCAAAGGCGTATGGCCTTGTGAGGCTTTGATAAAGGGCAGTGCTTTGGTGCACAGCTGGCTTTGCCAATAATCCAGTTGGGCGCTTAAATCGAGCTGGCTAAGGGCCTGTTGCCACTGTCTGGTGCTGTGGGTTTTCTGACCAAAGCTTGGGGTTTTTGCTTGGGCGATGGCCTGCCAGCTGGCGCGTAAATCATCTAATAAAATCCGCCAAGACACGCCATCGACCGCCAAATGGTGAATGGTTAAAAGCAGGCGCCCCTGGCCTTGTGCGGCCTTAAAGTAAACCGCTTTAAACAGCGGGCCTTTGGCAATATCAAGGCTTCGCTGGTAGCGCTGACAGCTATCGCTAAGGGCGGTGCGCTCAATTTCACTTACCTGTACCACTTCAAATGGTGAGTGTTCGCTCTGAGCGTACTCACCTCCTTGGGCATTAAATTGCAACCTGAGCGCGTCATGTTTTGCCACCAAGGCATCGATAAGCGCCGCGCATTGCGCTTCGCTTAACGTTGCCGGTGTACACAGCAGCAGAGTTTGGTTGTAATGGTTTGGCTCGGCAAGGGCTTGTGCGAAAAAGTCGCGCTGTATCGGCAACAGTGGCGCAGAACCACTTAAGCGGCCTTGCTCGGCACTTTGCTGGCCTTGGGCATCGGCATTTTGTTCGATGTAGGCGGCAAGACTGGCAATGGTGCTGTGCTCAAACAGCGCCCGCACCGTAAGCCTCAGTCCTTGACGTCTTGCTCTGGTCACCACTTGAATGGCGATTATCGAATCGCCCCCTAAGGCAAAAAAGTCCTCATCGACGCCGATAGATTGACGCTGTAGCAGCCCTTGCCAAATATCACAAAGCACTTGCTCGGTTGGCGAGCTGGCCTGTTGCGTGCTTTGCGAGCTTTGCTCAGGTAGCGCCTCTAGCAGTTTTTTACGGTCGATTTTTCCGTTGGCATTAAGCGGCATCATAGGGATACAGAAAAATCTATCAGGCACCATATGCCCCGGTAAATTGGCTTTGAGCTGCTGCTTAAGGGTTGTGGTATCGAGGTCTTTGGCAATAAAGGCCAGCAGCTGATTATGCTGCATCACCACGGCGCAAGGGGTTTGTGCGACTAAGGCTTGCAGGCGGTTTTCAACCTCGCCAAGTTCAATACGCAAGCCGCGCAGTTTCACCTGATTGTCGCTGCGACCAACATAATCGAGCTGACCATCTTCACGCCAGCGTACTAGGTCGCCGGTTTTATACAGCTTTTGCTGCGGCTTAAACGGGCTGGCTATAAAGCTTGCTTGGTTAAGTTCAGGGCGCTGGTGATAACCAAGGCCGACACCAAGGCCGCCTAAATACAGCTCGCCGGTAACGCCGATAGGCACTTGGCGCAACTGGTTATCTAACACATAGGCACAAGAGCCAGCCACAGGGCGCCCTATGGGGGGCGCCGTTGTTTGGCCTGGGAACACCTGCGCGCCAGTGGAATAAACCGTATCTTCTGAGGGGCCGTAGAGGTTATAAACCGGCACGTTTTCAGCAAGATGAGCGTCAATACTATCGACCAAGGCTTGAGGCAGCGGCTCACCGGCAAGGTTGATGGCTTTGAGGCTTGGCGGTAACGGCTGCTCCTGCATCGCCGCTTTGAGTACCGAAGGCACGGTATTGAGCAAGGTGATACTGTCATCATCTAGACTCAGCGCATTTTGCATCAGGGCCACACGGCCGCCACAGGTGAGCGGTACAAATAGCTCAAACACTGAAATGTCAAAGCTGATAGGGGTAACCGCTGCAACTACCGCCAGCTGCTCTGGGCGATAGAACTGATGCGCCCAATCAATTAAAGCGCAAACATTGCCATGGCTTAAGGTCACCCCTTTGGGTTTACCGGTAGAGCCAGAGGTATAGATGCGATAAGCCGGGGCATGGCTTGGCGGATAAGCCCAGTTGCTTGCTGAGGCACTTTGCGTTTTTAAACTGTCGTTTAAGTTAAGCCAATTCAGCTGCGCTGATAACGGCTTATCGGCTATCAGGTAATCGAGCTGTGAGTCCTTAGCCATCTCTAACAATCGCGCGCTAGGATAGCCGCTATCGAGTGGCAAGTAGGCATAACCGGCTTTCAGTACCGCGAGCATGGCAACGACCATGTTGATGCTACGCTCAAGGTAAATGCCTATCACCTCGCTTTGCACATTGGCGTTTTTAAGCTGCAAGGCCACCAAGTTGACCTGATTCAACAAGGTCTTATAGTCAATGGTTTGGCCGTGACAAGAGATGGCAATGGCATCAGGGGTGGTGGCCACTTGCTGCTCAAACCTTGCCACTAAGCCAACATAGGGACCACAGTGAATGGCTGGCTGACTCAAGGTGGTAAGCTGCGCCTGCTCTGACTCGGTGAGCAAGGTTATCTGCCCTAAGGGCTGATGTTTGGCAAGCTGGCTTAGGATATGCTCAAAATGGGTAAGTAAACGCTTGATGCTGCTTTGCTTAAACTGACCTTGGCGGTAGCCGAGGTTAAACTCAAGGGTTTCACCGGCTTGGTGGGCCAGTAAGGTGAGGGCATAGTTGGTTTGCTCATCGGAGCGGGCGGCGCTGATGATAAAGTCCTCGGCGCTGCTGGTGTCGCTACTTAGTGCTTTTTCATGGCTAAGGGCTTCATCAACCGGGTAGTTTTCAAAGATCACCAAACTTTCAAAAAGCGCGGCGCTGCCTTGCTGCCCGGCTTGTCGTTTGGCTTGGTTTTGGATCTGCGCTAACGACAAAAAGCTAAAGCTTTCCCGGGTAAGGTTGTCCTGTTGCAGCGGCGTGAGTAGGTCCTCAAGGCTGGTATTGGGGTTAAGTTTAACCCTGACCGGTATGGTGTTGATAAACAGCCCCACCATCTGTTCGATACCCGGCAGTTCGGCAGGACGACCAGAGACCGTTACCCCAAAAACCACATCCTCGCTGTTGCTGTACTGGCCAAGTAAAATGGCCCATGCCGCCTGTACCAAGGTCGATTGGGTGACTTGGTAGTGACGTGCCACTTGATTGAGCTTTTGGCTTAACTCAAGGCTCAGCGACAAGCGCTGGTTTTGATGGCTGCCTAGGGCGTCTTTGGCTACCGGCTTTTTAATGCAAAGCTCAATCGGGGCGTCAAAGCCACTTAGTTGCTGCTGCCAAAAATCGATGGCTTTGGCTTCATCTTGTTGCTTAAGCCAAGCAATGTAGCTCTGATAAGGCGCCACTTGCGCGAGCTGGGCGCAGGTATTTGCTCGCTCGGCCCGGTAATATTCGCCTAAGTCTTTGAAAATAAGCGGTAAACACCAACCATCTAACAGTGAGTGGTGGTGGGTCCACACCAAAGTGCTTAATGCGTCTGTTTGGCGAATAAGGGTGACTCGCATCAAAGGGGCGCTGGCAAAGTCAAAGCCTTGGCGTTTGTCTTGGGCTAAAAACGCCGCCAGCTTTTGCTCGTTATCGGCTTGATTGCGCCAATCCAGTTCGCTGTAAGGCAGGCTAACCGCTGAACACACCAACTGGTGAATAACTCCCTCGCCAATACCGACAAAGGCGGTGCGTAAAATGTCATGGCGGGCAACCACTTGCTGCCAAGCCAAATGCAGCGCTTGGCTATCGACCTGTCCTTTTAAGGTTAAGATGGTTTGGGTGCTGTAATCGCTGCCACAAAGCGCGCTTGGGTCATCGCTGTCCATCATGCCATGGAACAAAAGCCCGGTTTGCATTGGCGTGGCAACATACAACGCGCTCATGGCCGGATAACGCTGCTGCCACTGACGCAGCTGAGTGAGGCTCGCTTTGGCCTCGGTAAAATCAGCCGGGCTTAACACTTTTTTAGCCTGTTGGCAGTGGGCAATACAATCGATAAGCGCCTGCTCATAACGCTCAAGTAGCGCGGTGGCTTGGGCTTGCTCAATCAGGCCGCTGTCGTAGTTGAGGTTGAAGCCAAGCTGGCCTCCTTCAACCATGCCGTTTAACGTCAGTGGATGCGACGGCCGGTTGTCAGTTGAGCTGACCTGTCCAACAGACTCTGTGGCGCCACTAAAGGCGCTTTGTCCGCTTAAGCTGCTGTCAAACTGACCGAGGTAGTTAAACAGCAAGCCCTGTGTCGTCGGCGTGCTGATTGGCGTCTTGGCCAAATAGCGTAGCACGCCATAGCCAATACCACCATCTGGCACTTGGCGGAGCTTTTCTTTCACCGCAATGATGGTATCAGACCAGTTAGCTTGCGCCTCAAGTAGCACAGGATAAACCGTAGTGAACCAGCCAAGGGTTTCGCTGATATCAATGTCTGCAAACAGCGCTTCACGGCCATGACCTTCTAGTTCGATGAGCAGTTGCGGCTGATCTGTGGCTTTGACCAAAGCGGCCAGCAGCAGGTCGTTGATGCGGGTGTTATATGGTGTATGGCTTGGGCCTAACAGCGCTTTGGTTTGTGCTGTGCTTAAACGCATCGATACGGCGCGCAGCGCGCCTTGGGTACGCTCGCCGGTATCAATAAGGCGATGGGCGCTGTCTTGCGCCTGCCAAAAGTCCCTTTGTGCGTTGAGCTTGGGCGAGTTGGCATAAGTGGCAAGGGCTTTGGCCCAGCTTTGCTGTGACATTGGCCTTGGCGCTAGGGGCATTCCTGCAAATATGGCATTGATGTCGTCGAGTAAAATGCGCCACGACACACCATCGACAATCAAATGGTGTAGGCACACCAACAGTTTGTTATCTTGTTCAAACCAAGCGAATTTGGCCAGTGGCCCTTGGCTTAAGTCAAAGCTGCTTTGAATGTCGTTACAGGTTTGTTCGCTATAGTGGTCAAAACGGCTCAGTAGCGGTTTTGGCGTGCTCAGATAGTGGCCTTGAATGGGCGTTGTCGCTTGGTTAAAGACCAAGCGCAGGCCGTCATGACGTTCAAGCAGTTGGGCGATTATCTGCTCTAGCTGCTCAAGGCTTAAGAGCTTGGGCGTATCCAGTAACAGCGCCTGATTAAAGTGATGGGGCGCGGCCAGACGCTGGGCGAAAAAGTCATGGTGAATAGGCAGTAAATCAAGTGCGCCTTCGGCTTTAGCATGAACGCGGGTATTGGCGCTGGCGGCGACAACCGCCGATAGTGCGCTAATGGTCGGCTGTTCGAACAACTGCTTAACGCTCATTTGCAAGCCCTGTTGGCGTGCTCTGGCAACCAGTTGAATGGCAATAATCGAATCGCCGCCTAAGCGAAAGAAGTTATCTGCAATACCCACTTGGTTTAACCCCAACACCTGTTGCCACAGCTCAACCAATTGCTGCTGCAATGGCGTTTGCGCGCCAATGTGCTCGGCTTTTTGTCGATCTGACTCTTGCGGTTTCGGCAGCGCTTTGCGGTCGATTTTACCGTTGATGGTCAGTGGCAATGTGGCAAGCTGTACGTATAACGCAGGGATCATATAGCTTGGCAAGTCTTTGCCTAGCGCCGCTTTGACCTGTTCAATGTCTAGAGCGCCTGGGTTTGATTCAGCTGCATAAGGCGTGGCCAAATAGGCCACCAGCTTAAGCCCTTTGCCATCGTCGTTGCGGGCAAGTACCGCCACATTGTCAATGTGCTCAAGGGCGGATAGCCGCGCTTCAATTTCGCCCAGTTCAATCCTAAAGCCGCGAATTTTGACTTGCTGATCAATTCGCCCTAAATAATCCAGCTCGCCATTGGCGCACCAGCGCACGCTGTCGCCGCTACGGTAATAGCGCATGCCTTGATGGCTGACAAACTTTTCTTGGGTGAGTTGTGCTCGGTTTAGGTAGTCGCGGGCCACGCCGTCGCCACCAATCCATAGTTCGCCGGGAGCGCCGGGCACCTGTAGCGCACCGCTGGGGTCGCACACCCTAAAGGTTAAATCGGCCAACGCGCGGCCAATGGTCGAGGGTTGATGGCGGTAACAGTCCTCGTCATTGACCTGTTTAAAGGTGGCGTGTACGCAGGTTTCGGTGATACCGTACATGTTGATAAGGCGGCATTGCTTACCAAGGCCCCGTTCAAACCAAGGGCGCAATAAGCTGTAATTGAGCGCCTCGCCACCAAAAATCACCTGTCTTAGCGAGTGCTGCTCAGGCAAATGTTCAATCAAAGGATAAAATGCGCTAGGGGTTTGGTTAAGTACGCTCACCTGTTGCTGGGTAAGTAACTGAGCAAAGGCTTGCGGCTCGCGAGTGAGCGCCTTAGGCACTATCACCAAGCGCGCGCCATAGGCCAGCGCGCCCCAAATCTCCCACACTGAAAAGTCAAAGCCATAGCCGTGGAATAAGGTCCATACGTCCTGTTGAGTAAAGGGGCCAACATCGGCCTCACAAGCCGCTAGCAAACGGGCCACTTGATGGTGCTCAATTCGCACCCCTTTAGGCAAGCCTGTAGAGCCTGAGGTATAGATGATATAGGCAAGGCTTTGTCCGCTTAAACCGGGCACTTGTGGGTTGGTTTGCGGGTAACTGGCCAGCATACCGGTGGTGTGCTGGCTGTCTAAACAGAGCGTATTAACGCCAATAGACGGCTGTAGATGGCTTTGGCATAGCACCAAATCGACCGCACAATCGCTGAGCATATAGGCCATGCGCTCAGCTGGCAGTTCTGCCACCAAAGGTAAGTAAGCGCCGCCAGCTTTTAAAATGGCCAGCATGGCAACGAGCAGGCTTGTGCTTGGCTCAACATGTATACCGACCACTGTCTCAGGCCCCACACCTTGGCTTATCAGGTAGTGAGCCAAGCGATTGGCTTGATGGTTGAGCGCTGCGTAACTGAGCTGTCGCTCGCCATCACTGAGGGCGATATGTTGTGGATAGTGCTGCGCGCATTGCTCAAAGCGTGCCACCACGCTCTTTGGTGCTGGATACTGAGTGCGGGCTTGGCCCCAAAGGGTTAGCTTGGCGCTATCTTGTTCGCTGAGTGGGCTGAGCGCAGCCAATGGCGTGGCAAGGGTAGCGATACTCAGTTGCGCTAAGCTCGCTTGGGTTAATTCCATCAACCGAGCGATGGTGGCATCGCTGAATTTATCGCTTTGATAGCCAAACTTAATGCTGATCTGCTGGCGCTGATGACAAATGAGGGCAAGAGGGTAGTTGGTGTGCTCAGCGCCGCCAATATTCTCTAAGCTAAGCTCTTGCCCTGCACTTGTGCTGTCTTGCTCACTATCTGCTGTACTTACTGGGAAGTTTTCAACCACCACCAAGGTATCGAACAGCTCGCTCGCGGCCATGGTCGATTGCGCGGCGATATCGCCAAGGGATAAAAAGCCGTGGTTTTGACGCTCAAGGTTATGCTCGCTCAGCTCGGTTAAAAACTCGCCCAAGGTCTTGGCTGGGTCTACATTCACCGCCACTGGTAAGGTGTTGATAAACAGCCCCACCATGTGCTCAACGCCACTTAGCTCGGCTGGGCGGCCAGAGACTGTGGTGCCAAACAGCACTTGTTGCTCGGCGCTAAAGCGTGAAACCAAGGTACTCCAAGCAGCCTGCAATAACAGGTTTAAGGTGGTGTTGGCTTGGGCAATTAGGGTATGCAATTGCGCGCATAATGCCTGGGGTAACACCAACTGCTGTTCGCGGTAATTGTGCTCAGTGGCGCTTATTTGAACCTCGCCTTGGTGGAACTGGGCTAAAGCCGCAAAGGTTTTGTCGATTGGCTGGTTTTGATAAAAGCCGCTGAGTTGTTGCTGCCAATAGGCTTTCGCGCTGTCTTGGTCTTGCTCGCTTAACCACTTGATATAGCGGTGATAAGGCTCAACTTGCGGCAGCTGTGGCGCTTGGTTTTTATTGAAGCTGTGATAGCACGTCATCACCTCGCCAAACACCAAAGGCAAACACCAGCCATCTAATAGCACATGGTGATGACTCCACACCAAATGCCAGCGCTCGGACGCAAGGCGGATAAGGGTTAAACGCAGCAATGGCGGCTTGGCAAAATCAAAGCCTTTGGCTTTATCTTGGGCGCGAAATTGCGCCAACGCCTCGGCTTGCGCCGTGCTCTTGTCACTGTCATGTTTGTTACCGTCATGTTCACGCCAATCAAGCAGTTCGATTTGGCAGTCAAAAGGCTCAACCACCAACTGCTGAATGCGTCCGGTTGTTTGCCCGACAAACGCGGTGCGTAAAATATCGTGACGGGCTATCACCGCCGACCAAGCGCGGCCAAAGGTGTCTGTGTTAAGCGCGCCTGTCAGATCAAAATAGGTTTGGGTGGTGTAAGCCTGTGCGGTTTGCTCGCCATCATACAGGCCATGGAACATCAGACCTTGCTGCATCGGCGTCGCGCGATAGAGGTTGCTCAAGCGCGGATAGGCTTGTTGTAACTGGCTGAGTGTGTCGCTATCGACATCGGCATAAGGGAAGTCCGATGGCGTGAGCTGCATACTCGCCTCGCTACCATGGACAATATCGTCACTTAGGGCCTGTTGCCAGAACTTGGCAAATTCGGCGACCTTATCGCTGGAGATGCGATTGGCATCGAAGCTGATGGCAAATTGCAGCTGGCCTTGGCTTATCATGCCGTTTAGGCCAAACAGGTGACGCAGCCGGTTTTGCTCGGCGCTAAAAGCGCCCATTGACTCACTGGCGCTGGTAAAAGCGCTTTGTCCTTTTTGGGCTACGTCAAACTGACCGAGGTAGTTAAATACCAGCGTATCGTCATAGCGCTCGGCCGCTGCCAACGAGGCGTCTTGGCCTAAGTAGCGCAAAACACCATAACCTAAGCCTTTATCTGGCACCTGACGTAAGGTTTCTTTTACCGCAATGATGCGGGCACTTTGGCTGGCCTTAAGGGCGGTTTTTAGTGCGAGCGGATAGAGGGTGGTAAACCAGCCGACAGTTTCGGTTAAATCGAGCGGCTCGGCTTTATCGAGCACTTGCGGCTCACGGCCATGGCCTTCAAGGGCGATGACCAAACTTGGCTGGCCGCTAAATTGCTGCCACGCCTTTAACAGCGAGGCGAGTAAAATATCAGGCACTTCGGTGCGGTAAGCCTGATGAGCCTGTTGCAACAGCTGCTCGGTCAGCGGCGCGCTCAGGGTAATAAACTGGCTCTGAAGCTGCTGGGCTTGGTGATGATTGGGCAAATAGTTACGGCTTTGTTGCCACTGGGCCTGCCAGAAGTCGCGCTGGTTTTGCGCCTTGGGCAAATAAGCGCATAGCGCCTGTTGCCAGCGGTCGATACTGTGGGTTTTTAAGCCGAGGCTGTGGTTGTGCCATAAGCTTTCGAGGTCGCTGAGGATAATGCGCCATGACACCCCATCGACCACTAAATGGTGGCCTATTAGCAGCAATCGTCCACCCTCATACTTGGGGAAATAAACCGCTTTAAACAAAGGCCCCTGTTGATAGTTCAAGCTGGCCTGATGGGCGCTACAGCGCTCGGTCAGGGCATCACTGCCTAAGTGGCTAGTTGAGTCAATTTCAAGACAGAGATCAAGCGGCGCAAATTTACCTTGTTGTGGTGATGCAAAAACCAAGCGCAGCGCATCGTGCCGGGTGAGCAGCGCCGTTAACATGGACGCCAGTTTGCTTGGGGTTAGCCCCGCCGGGGTTTTTAACAGCACCCCTTGGTTGTAATGATGGGGCACGGCCATCTTTTGAGCGAAAAAGTCTTGTTGTATCGGCAACAAAGCATAGTCATCGCCAAGGGGCGTTTGTTCAATGGTGCGCTGCTGCTCGGTTTGACACAGTTGAGCCAGCGCGGCAATGTTTTGCGCTTCAAACAGTTGCCTGACGCTAAAGTGCAGCCCTTGGGCTTTGGCCCTTGAGACCACCTGAATCGATAAAATCGAATCGCCGCCTAAGCTAAAGAAGTTATCTTCAACGCCAAAATGCTCATGGCCAAGCAAGGCTTGCCAGATGCCAAATAAGCGCTGCTCAATCTCACCTTGTGGCGCAACCGTGCGCTTAGGCTCATCTTGGCTCGGTAAGGGCAGGGCGTTGTAGTCGATTTTGCCGTTACTGGTGGTAGGCAGCTTGGGCAAATACAGCCAAGTGCTAGGCTGCATATGGCTAGGTAGGCTTGCGGCCACGGCTTGGCGCAAACGGCTATCGGCGCTTTGCTGCGCTTGTCCTGTGAGCCAAGCCGCCTCAACACTGAGCCAGGCAACTAGACTGTCATTTACCACCTTGACCGCAGCGCCTGTCACGCCCGTTTGGCGGCTTAACAGCGCCTCGATTTCACCCGGCTCTATCCGAAAACCGCGCAGTTTAACCTGTCTATCGGCTCGCCCGATATAATCGAGTTTGCCGTCATAGCGCCAGCGCACGAGGTCGCCGGTGCGATATCCCTGTGGCGTAAACTTCTCTAAAGTTAAGTCGGGTTGGTGCAAGTAGCCTTTGGCGACCCCTTGCCCGCTTAAATACAGCTCACCTGTGACACCAATACCGACGGCATTGCCATTAAGGTCAAGCACTTGGGCGCAGCTGCCCGCAATTGGCCTGCCAATGTCGGGAATATCCTGTTGGTGCGGCAGCATTTGGGCGACGCTAGAGTAGGTGGTATCTTCCGATGGGCCGTAGAGGTTAAACAGATGAACCTCGGGCATGGCGGCAAAAATGCTATCGACCAAGGTGCGCTTAAGCGCTTCACCGGCAAGGTTAATCACTTTGAGCGATGGCGGCAGGGCCTTTTCTGCCACGAGGGCCTGCATCACCGAGGGCACCGTATTGATAAGGCTCACCTCGGCGCTTGGGTCAATGGCTAGGCCATTGTCAAACAGCACCACTTGGTTACCGGTTAAAAGCGGCACAAACAGCTCAAAAATACTGAGGTCAAAACACACGGATGTAGTGGCTGCCACTTTGCTCAGGGCCTCGGCAGGATAATAATCCTGCGCCCAGCTGACTAAGGCTAAGGCATTGGCATGGCTTATCTCGACGCCTTTGGGTTTACCGGTAGAGCCTGAGGTGTAGATCACATAAGCGGTGGCGCTTGCGCTTTGATGCTCTTGGTGACTTTGCCGGTTGGTATCTAGGTTGTGCTGGGGCTGCTCGCCAAGTGCATCAAGTAACACATAGTTTGAATCGGCTCTGGCAAAACGCGCCTGCTGTTTTTGGTTGGACAGCACCAGTTTGGCCTTAGCGTCATCGACGATGAAATGACAGCGCTCAAGAGGGTAGTCAGGGTCAACCGGCACGTAACCTGCGCCGGTTTTTAGCACCGCCAGCAAACTGGCCACCAGATCACAATGACGTTCAAGCAGTACCGCCACCAAGTCACCGGGTTTTGCGCCTTGGGCGCAAAGGGCATGGGCAATGGCATTGGCGCGGCAATTGAGCTGTTCATAACAAAGTGTGCTTGTGCCATCACTGATAGCAATGGCCTTTGGCGTTTGGCTTACCTGCTGTTCAAACCACAAGCTCAGGCTGTTATGGGGCGCGGCGCTTAGGGCTTTGCCTTGGGCAAATTGCGCCAGCTGCGCCTGCTCATTTGGGGTTTGATACAACAGCGTGCCAACGGGCTGGTTTGGCGTAGCAATCAGGGCTTTTAATAACACCTCAAAGCGCTGGGCAAACAAGCTGACGGTCTCGACGCTAAAGAGCGCGGTATTGAACGTCCAGCCCAGTTGCAGCGGCTCGCCGCTTTGGTGAAAGGCCACCAAAGATAAGTCAAACTTGGTGCTGGTGACCGCTTGGCGGCGGGGGCTGATGTGTAATGATTGCGTCGGTTGCTGGCTTTTTTGCCCTTGGTTGAGGGTAAAGAAGATCTGAAACAGCGGGGCATGGCTTAGGCTACGCTCAGGGTTAATCGATTCAACCAACAGCTCAAAGGGCAGGTTTTGATGTTCAAAGTCGGTCAAAATATGCTGTTTGTTATGACGGAGTAAGGTTAAAAAGTCGGCGTTTAAATCGAGCTGGTTACGCAGTACCAAGGTATTGAGAAAACAGCCCACCAAAGGCTCGATACCGCTGATATTACGGCCTGAGACTGGGGTGCCGATGGCAATGTCACTCTCGCCACTAAGGCGGGCAAGGAGCAGCGCAAAGGCACTTTCAAGCAACATAAACAAGGTGACATCTTGTGCTAAACACAACTGATTGAGCGCCGCTGTGGTGGCGTTATCGAGCTTGGTGCTAAGGCTCTTGCCGTTAAAGCTTTGCATCGCTGGGCGGGTGCGCGCTGGGGTATCTAAATTAAGCGAATGTACCTGAGGTAAGTTCTCTAAGCGCTGACGCCAGTAACCCAGCTCATGTTCAAGGGCCTCGCCTTTGAGCCATTGACGCTGGGACCAAGCGTAGTCGCGATATTGCCAATCTAAGGCGGGCAATGGGTTTGGCGCGCCTGCGGCAAAAGCCTGATAGAGGGTAAACAGCTCATCGATGAGCAGCTGCTCTGACCAACCGTCGGTGACGATGTGATGGCAGTTGAGCAAAAAGCCCCAATGGCTTGCCGATAGCTTAAGCAAATGCACGCGAAGAAACGGCGGCTCATTTAGGTTAAATGGGGTTTGAGCATCTTCAAGGGCCAGCTGCTCAAACTGCTGATCGGGGTCTTTGGCGGCGCTTAGGTCTGAGCGCTGAAACTGAGGTTTAATGCTGGGGTCGATGATGGCGTAAACGCCATCGTCTTGTTCGATAAAGCGGCTGGCCAGCACGTCATGACGCTCGCCCAAGGCGTCTATGGCTTTACTGAGGCTGTCGCTATCGAGCTCGCCGTGTAAATCCAGCGCCAGTGGCATATTGTACTCAGGGCTGCCCTGTTCTAGCTTATCGATAAACCACAAGCGCTGCTGGGCGTAGCTCAGTAAGGTTGGCCCTTGTTGTGGCGCTTTGGTTAGGCTAAACCCTGCACTTGCCTGCTGACCTTTTTTGACCAAGGCGACAATCTCGTCTTTGTGCTGACGCAACTGGGTTTTGATGTCATTGCTTAGGGCCGATAGGTCGCCTTCGAGTTTGACCTTATCGCCGTTGAGTTTAAAGCGAATGCCTTGCTTTATTAGCTCAAGCATCAATTGTTTGATTGAATTACTCATCTTTGCTCAAAATTCCCATTCGTCATCACTTGCGTTATCGGCGCTATTGTCGCCAACCCCTTGGGCCAGTAGCCGCTGCTCATCTAGCCACTGGGCCAATGCCGATAATTGTTGCTGTTCAAATACCGCGCTGATGGGCAGCTGTAACTGCCACTTGGCTTGCACTTTGGCGCTTAAGCGGGTGATCAGCAACGAGTGACCGCCAAGGGCAAAAAAGTTATCCTGCCGGGTTATCTCGCGCTCAATGCCAAGTAGCGCCTGCCAGATGGCGGCAAGCTCGGTTTCTGTCTCCCCTTGTGGCGGCTCGCCATCAGGACTCAGGGCGGTGGGGCTTGGCAGGGCTTTGCGGTCTACTTTGCCGTTGGCGTTAAGGGCAAAACGGGTCAATACCAAGAGCTGTTGCGGCACCATATAATCAGGCAGCTGGCCTTTACACCACTGCGTCAGCGCAAGGCTGTCGCTATTGGCCGACTCGGCATAGGCGCAAAGCTGGCCGTCAATTATCATGGCAATGGCTTTTTCCACCTGAGGGTGGCGCAGTAAGCAGGCTTCGATATCGCCAAGCTCGACCCTAAAGCCGCGCAGCTGCACTTGGTTGTCCATACGGCCTTGATAGCCTAAGTTGCCGCCATCAAGCCAGCGCACCCAATCGCCACTGCGATAAAAGCGTGCGCCATCAAGGTCAATAAAGCGCTCTGCGGTTAACTCAGGGCGATTTAAATAGCCTTTGGCCAAGTTCACGCCACCGAGATACAGCTCGCCATAAACCCCTTTTGGTACCGGATGGCCGTATTCATCGAGCACCAAGCAGCTGGTGTTGGCAATGGGTTTACCAATGCCCGGCAGCTGTGGCCAGCTATCGGGGTCGCCCGTTAGCTCAATGCTGGTGACCACATGGGTTTCCGTTGGGCCGTACTGATTGATCAGAAGCGGCTGAGGGTAGTGCTGTTGGTGGCGTTTGAAATACTGCCTGATCTGCTTGGTCACCTTAAGCTCCTCAGCGGTACTGAGCATGACCTTGACGCTCGGTAACAGCATATCGGCCTCGTTACAGTATTCGCACAAGGCTTGTAACACCGCGTAGGGTAGGTCGAGTATGGTCAGTTGCTGGCGGTTGATGAGCGCGGCAAGGGCGGCCATATCGGGCTTGGTTGCTTCGTCAATCAGTTGCAGCGCACTGCCTGAGGTGATGGTTAAAAACAGCTCTTGGAAGCTTAAGTCAAAACCGATAGAGCCAAATTGCAACACTCGCCCCTGCTCGGTGAGTTGCGGGTGCTGGGCGCGCATGGCGTTGATCATATTGATAAGTGCGCCATGGCCCATCTCAATACCTTTTGGCTCGCCGGTTGAGCCTGAGGTAAAGAGCACAAAGGCACTATGGTTTGCGCTAAGCGCAACATTCGGCCGCACCGAGCTTGATTGCTGGTTGATAATGAGCGCGGGCATATCGCCCATGGCGCCGATCTCTTTTGCCGCCAAGCTTGGCCCGACTAATATCGCCTTAGGTGATGCCAACTGCGCTCGGGTGATTAATTGCGCCTGTGGCAATATCGGGTCGAACGGCAAGTAGGCCGCGCCTGCTTTGAGTATCGCCAAAAGGCCGATGAACATCTCGACTGAGCGCTCGGCGTATAAACAGACGATATCGCCGGGCACCACGCCATGGTCTATCAGCCTTTGCGCCTGATAGTTCACACGGCCATCCAGTTCGGCATAACTTAGCTGCTCGGTGTGGATCAGCGCCAGGTTTGCTGGGGTGCTATCGACTCGCTGCTCAAACACCTCAACCAATGATTGCTGCTGAGGCTCAAGGGTAGGGCCGTACTGCCACTGTTGTAACTGCGGGTCGCTGTTCAAGGCAATGGCCGATAACGGCTGCTCTAGATCAGCACTAAAGGCTTCGAGCAACTGGGCAAAATGCTCAGCCATTTGGCTGATGGTGGCCTGCTCGAATAGGTCACAGGCATATTGCCAATTGACGTAAAGCCTGCCGTCAATCTCATTGATGTTGAGGTTGAGGTCAAACTGGGTTGAGCTGACCTCTGGGGTAATGGGGCTGTAGCTCACCTCGCCTAAATGCAGCTCGGACATGGCATTGTTTTGCAGCACCAACATGATTTGAAACAGCGGGTTATGGCTTAGGCTACGCTGCGGGTTGAGCTTTTCGACCAATAACTCAAAGGGCAGTTGCTGGTGATTGAGCGCCGCTAAAATGGTGGTTTTGCTGTGAGCTAAAATGTCGGCCAAACGATTTGGCTGGTGGGTGTTTTTGCTAAAGTCGCTGCGTAGCACCAAGGTGTTGGTGAAAAAGCCTATCAATGGCTCAATGGCGCTGTCGTGGCGTCCGGCCTGTGGGGTGCCAATCACGATATCCTTATCGCCGCTGTAGCGGTGAATAAGGGTGCTTAATGCGCCATGGAGCAACATAAACAAGGTGCTGCTTTCGGCTTGGGCCAAGGCGTTGAGTTTAGCGGTGAGCGCGGTGTCTATCACTTGGCGATAAATGCGGCCGCGATAGCTTTGTCTTGGTGGCCTGACATGATCACTTGGCAAGTTATGTACCGCCGGTAAATCGGCCAGTTGCTGCTGCCAATAGGTCAGCTGCTCATCTAGCACCTGCTCGGTGAGGTATTGTCTTTGCCACAGGGCAAAATCGGCGTATTGCACGCTAAGCTCAGGCAGCTCGCCATGCCCGCCATACAGGCTGTTAAGCTCATTGACCAATGCGCCGATGGACCAACCATCGGCGGCAATATGGTGAAGGTTTAACAGCAATACATGCTCATCGTTGCCACTACGGAGCAGTTTGGCCCTGAGCATTAAGTCTTGGCTTAAATCAAAAGGCGTTGTGGCATCAAGCGCCATTGCTTGGCGATAGTCAACACCCTCTTCAAGGGCTAAATCGAATTGCCACTGGCTTTGTACTTGCTGCATCGGGGTGCCATCGGCCGCCTTAAAGAAGCGGGTTCTCAGAATGTGATGGCGCTCAATGATGGTGCTTAGGGCGCGCGCTAGTCTGCTTATCTCAAGCGGGCCATGTAACTTAAGCGCCGCAGGGATATTGTACTGGCTGCTGTTACCTTCTAATTGGTCGATAAACCACAATCTTTGTTGGGCAAATGACAGCGGCTGAGGGCCTGTTGCATTATGCGCGCTTACTGGCGGTAACTGATTGCTACTTTCAAGACCTTTGACCGCTTGGCACAGCGCCGCCACTGTCGGGTGTTCAAATAGCAGTTTTAAAGGCACAGTGTATTGGCATCTCTGCCTTACTTTGGCAAGCACTCGGGTGGCCAGTAACGAGTGGCCGCCAAGGCTAAAGAAGTTATCTTCAATGCCGACACGCTCGGCCCCAAGCAGCTGCTGCCAAATATCGGCCATGGCCGTTTCAAACTCATCCCGTGGTGCAACATAAGGGGTTTGAAGCTGAGCGCTACCGCTTGGCTCAGGCAGCGCGGCGCGGTCGATTTTGCCATTGACGGTGAGCGGCATTTTATCGAGCGTGACAAACTGCGCAGGCACCATGTGCTCAGGCAGTACGGCGCCAAGCTGGCGCACAATCGCGCCGATTTGACGGTTTTGCTCGTTTTGGTCTGTTAACACCACATAGGCTATCAGCTGTTTGTCATCGCTACGGGCTTCGGTTGCTTTGGCAATGACCACGGTGCTGGCCACTTCATCAAGGCGATTGAGACAAGATTCTATTTCGCCAAGCTCAATGCGAAAACCGCGCACCTTAACCTGATGATCGACCCGGCCAATAAACTGCAAATAGCCCTGTGGGGTATAGCGCACCAAATCGCCGGTTTTATACATTCTCGCATCGGTATTGGGGCTAAAAGGATCGGATAAAAAGACCTGCTCGGTAAGCTCAGGGCGATTAAGGTAGCCGCGACCGACGCCCACACCGCCAATATACAGCTCGCCAATGGCCCCTATCGGCAGCATACGGCGCTGGTTATCAAGCACATAGGCGGTAAAGTTGCGAATAGGCTGACCTATGGTATTGCGCTGACCGGGCTTGTGATAATCGGCATAGGTGGCGGTAATGGTGGTTTCTGTCGGGCCATAGACGTTAAAAAAGCGGCGTCCTTGCGACCAGTAGTCTGCCAGTGGCTCTGGGCAATGTTCGGCGCCGACAACTAAGGTGGTCAAGCTGGGCACGTCGATTTTCTCTTGGGCCGCCAGCACCGATACCGGCAAAGCGGTATGGCTTATTTGGTGATGCTTGGCATAGTGCATCAAATCGAGCTTATCTTGCTGCTGGTCGTAAAGATACAGCGTTGCCCCTGAACATAGGCTGAAAAACAAATGAGAGGTGGCGGCATCGAAATTTAACGACACCATATGCAGCACTCGGCTGTGTGGTTTGACATCGAAGATAGCAATATCTGAGGCAATTGAGTTAACCAATGCAGCTTGTTCTATCATCACCCCTTTGGGCAGGCCCGTAGAGCCTGAGGTATAAATCAAATAGGCCAAGTCTTGACCAGATAGGGTGCGTTGCGGGCGCTGTGTCGGGTAGTCGGCCAAGCACTTTTCATCGACATTAAGCACTTTGGTATCACCAAGCGCAAAGGTATCGCTTAGGCCCGTTTGGCTCAGCATCAGCCCCACCTTGGCATCGGCCAGCATATGCTCAATGCGCGTCATTGGCGCTTTGGGATCGATAGGCACGTAGGCTGCACCGACTTTGAGAATGGCCAGTAGCGCCACCACAATGTCGATACCGCGCTCAAGGCACAACCCGACAAATTGCCCATGGCTCACGCCTTGGGCCTGCAACACATTGGCCAAGCGGTTGGCCTTCGCGTCAAGCTCGCCGAAGCTTAGGCTATTATCGCCGTGCACTAAAGCGATGTTGTCGCTGTGCTGAGCGGCAGTCTTTTCAAACCAGGCGATGATGGTGGCATCTGGGTCAAAGGCACTGGTTGCCGGGTTAAAGTGACTTAGCTGCATTTGCTTTTCTAAAGCGCTGACAATGGGCAGATCCGCAAGCGTAGCCTGTGGGTTATCGACAATGCCTTTTAACAGCACGCCAAAGTTTTGCGCCATACGCTCAATGGTTTGGGGATAAAACAGGTCGGCATTGTAGCTAAACTGCATCACCAGCTTGTCGGGATATTCAATGACGTTAAGCTCTAAATCGAACTTGGCCATGGTGTCTTTATTGGGCCTTGGGGTCATGGTCAGCCCCGGCATATCAAAGGCTGCCTCATCAATGTTTTGCAAAATGAGCATGACTTGAAACAGCGGGCTGTAGCTGAGGTTACGGGCCGGTTGTAAATGCTCCACCAGCACCTCAAAGGGCAGGTGCTGGTGTTGGTAGGCATCGAGAATAAACTGGCGGTTTTGCGCCAAAAAGCGGTTAAAGCGTATGTGAGAATCGCAATTGGCCCTAAGCACCAAGTTGTTGACGAAAAAGCCGATTAATGGCTCAAGCTCAGGCTGTACGCGTCCGGCAATGGCGGTGCCTACCACGATATCGCTTTGCTCGCTATAGCGGCTAAGCAGCAGCGAAAAGGCGCTGTGTAGCAGCATAAACAAGGTGGCCCCTTGGGATTTGGCCAGCTGCTGGAGGTGGGCTGTAAGCTCTGTGGCTATCACGATTTCATGTTTGCCACCGGCAAAGCTCTGCACCGCAGGTCTGGGCTTATCGGTCGGCAGTTTGTGCAGCTGTGGCAAGCCTTGTAGTTTTTGCTGCCAAAAACAGAGCTGGTGCTTAAGGTTATCCCCTTGTAAAAAGGCCCTTTGCCAGCAGGCGTAGTCTTGATATTGAATGGCCAAAGGCGCTAATGGCGCTAATGTATCTGGGGCGCAAAAGTGCTTATACCAATAGCTTAACTCTTCAACCAAGCGCGACATCGACCAACCGTCCGAGGCAATGTGGTGCATGGCGTAGGCCACAACGTGCTGATTTGGCGCTAATGCCAGTAAGGCAAAGCGTAATGGCAGGTCTTTTGCCAGATCAAACGGCGTGCGGGTGACTTGGGCTATCGCCTCGTCAAGTTGTTGCGGCTCAACCGTTTGGTAAGTGACTGGCGGCGTCACTGCGTTCTGAATGTATTGTCTGGCATCGCCTTCATGCGCTTGATAGATTGCGCGCAGCACATCGTGGCGATTGACGATAGCGCCAACGGCCTTGGTAAAGGCATCAATGTTGAGCTGACCTGAAAGCTCAAAGGCGCCAGCGATATTATAACGGGCGCTGGCCCCTTCCATTTGGTCGATAAACCACAAACGTTGCTGGGCAAAAGAGAGTGGGTAGTGCGCAGCTGGAGCCACCTTGGTGATACTGCTGGTGGCCGGGGCGTTATCGGCTAAGGTGGTTTGCACCACTTCGGCCAGCGCTTTTATCGTTGGGGTTGCAAAGATCTGTCTAAGGGGCAACTGCACCGCGAGCTTTTCTTTTATCGCCGCCAAAAAGCGGGTGGCCAGTAAAGAGTGACCGCCGATGGCAAAAAAGTCCTCTTCAATGCCGACTTTATCTAAGCTTAAGATCTTTTGCGCCAGCTGACACAAGGTATGCTCTAAGGCATTGGTCGGGGCAATATATTCGCCTCTGTCGAGCTTATCGCTTGCCGGTATGGGCAAGGCGTTGCGGTCGATTTTACCATTGGCACTTAGGGGCAGGCGCTCAAGATAAACATAATAGCTCGGCAGCATATAGTTCGGCAGGTTCTGGCTTAAATGCGGTTTGAGCGCCTCGGTTAAAGGCGCGGCCAAACGGCCCAGCTGTGGGTAGTTGGTTTGCACGCTCTGACGGTAAGGGGCCTGGGCGATTATCTGGGGTCTTTGACCTTGATAGAAGATCAAATCAAGGGCACCTAAATCGCTTTGTGACCAAGTGGCAACCCCTTGCCATTGCTGGCTTTGCGCCCACTGGAACAGGGTTTCAAGGGCCACCCCAGTGTTATCTACATCGCTATCTGTGAACTGCTCTGGGCTCACTAGGTGCTCGCCATGCCAGCGCTTGAGGCCTTCGGCCAGCCAGAGATCTTTGGCCACTCGCAAATTGGGGTAACCGGCGATATACAGGCAGGGCGCTTGGGTTTGGGTTAGGCGCGCTTTGATGGCCTCATCGCTTTGCAATGTCTCGCCCCACTGTTCCCAGTCGATGTTTTTGGTATTTTCGGGGCTTTGAGTATTTGCCCTGCGATGCACGATAACATCATAGCGATAGCGCAGCATTTCGTTGTTGTGAAAACCGCGCTTGACCAACATTTCAACATCGCAGTGGATGCCGCTAAAGTGATTGAGCTGGGCAAACCAGCTGGGGCTGATGAGCAATTCTTTTTCCTGCTGCACCGCGTATTGCACTTTGGCCGCGAGGGTTTTTACGCTTTGCGCTTCGCTTAATTTGGCACTGAGTACCGCGCAGTTGTGACTGTCGAGTAAATCGAGGTTACGCACGTCACCAACAAACAGCTTACCCTCATCACTTAATAGCTGATAGGCGGTTGTAATGACTTGCTGCAAATAACGTCTGTTGGGGAAGTATTGCACCACGGAGTTGATGACGATGACATCGAACTGAGCCAAATCGAGTTTTGCTACAAGGTTTGCAGCACTCAAGGCATCGCCTTGGTGCAAACTGACATGTGACCAGCCTTTGGCCTTTGTTTGGCGGGCAATGGTATCGAGCGCCGTTTGCGAAATATCGATGGCGTGCACCGCGTCAAAATGTTCGGCGTAGCGGTAAAGCAGCAAACCGGTGCCGCAGCCTATCTCTAAAATGCGGTTGGCTTTGGCTGGGTTTTTACAAGCTAAAATGCGCGTAACGGTGCCCTCTATCCACTCTAACATCTGCTCTTTGGCAATCGCCTCGCCACTGTAAGAGCTGTTCCAGCCGCTTAAGTTGGTGTCAAATGCCACGCTTTGTTCGGTTTGTAGTGGCGCGTAGGCATCATCGAAAATGTCGGTCCACTGCTTGACTTGGGCATCGCTTAGGGCCTTGGCTTGGCTGTCGAGATACTCGCTGCTGGGGCAAATATAGGCGGCGAGCTGACGCTCTTCTGAGGTATCGCCAATCGGCAGTACCAAAGAGGTGGTAATGTCTTGGTGCTGGTTGATGGTGGCCTCAATCTCTCCTGGCTCAATGCGATAACCGCGCACTTTGACCTGATTGTCCACTCGGCCGATAAACTCGATGGTATCGGGCCTGCCTTGGGCATCAACCTGTAACCGCCCTAAATCGCCGGTGCGGTAAAGCTTTTGCTTAAGCTCAGGGTGATAGAAGTAGCTTGCTGCCGTTCTTGCCGGGTCGTTGTAATATGCTCTGGCAACGCCGATACCGGCGATATGCAGCTGGCCTATCACGCCGATAGGGCAGAGCTGGTCGTCTTTATCGAGGATAAAAAAGCGCTGGTTGGCCAAAGGGCGGCCGTAAGGGATGCTCTTAAGGTGCGAGGTATCTTGCTCGATAGGATAGTGAATCGACCAAATCGACCCTTCTGTCGCGCCGCCTTGGCTGTGTACCATACAGCCATCGAACACCTGCCATAAACGCTTAGGCAGGGTTGGCGGGATCCAATCGCCGCTTAAAATAAAATGTCTTACCGAGGCGCTACTGACTCTGCCGTCAAGCTCCAACTGCTCGGCGAGTAACACCGCTGAGGCCGGTGTGGTATCCCACAGGCTGATGTCATGTTGCTCTAGCAGGTTGAGCCAGTGCACCGGATCGTTGGCCAGCTCATCGGCTGGGAAAATAACCCTGCCACCGACAGCCAATAAGCCAAAGATATCATAAACCGATAAGTCAAAACTGAGGGCAGAAACTGCCAAAATGCTGTCGCTGGCGCTCACATGATAACGCTGGTTGATGTCTAATAGGGTATTGACCGCTGAGCGGTGCTCAATGGCAACCCCCTTAGGTTTGCCGGTAGAGCCTGAGGTGAAAATAACATAAGCCAGTTGCTCGGTGGCCACGGCGCCTTGGTTTTGCTCAAGCCACTGCTTTGGGGAAAGAACAGGGCTTGGCGCTGTCGCTGGAAAAAGATGCTCGGCATGACAGCCTTCGATGCGATGGGCGCTTTGGTCGATTAACACCCAATCACAGTTGGCGGCGCTAAGCACTCCAGCGCAGCGCTCATCGGGCCAAAAATGTTCCATCGGCAAGTAAGCACCACCTGCCATCATCACCCCTAAAGTGGCGGCGACCTGAGCGCGACCTTTGGCCATACGCACCCCAACAAGCGGTTCGGCAGGTAAGTGCAATGCCTGTAATTGCTGGCAAATGGCCAGTGCTTGGTGAAATAGCTCAAGGTAGCTCAGCTGGCCGTGTTCATCGACCACGGCAATCGCCTCAGGGGTGTTAATGACCTGTTCGACAAACAGCTGGTGCATGGTGACATCCCGTGCAAAGTCCTGCTCGGTTTGGTTCCATTCAAGCAGTAATTGCCGCTCTTGCTCATGCAGTAAAGGGAGCGACTCCAAGGTTTGCTCGGGATTTGCCACAATGGCGGTGAGCAGCACCGCAAAGTTATCGGCCATGCGGTTGATACTGGCCGGTTTAAACAGGTCGCGGTTATACAACCATTGCAGCTGCAACTGGCCGTCAATGGGATAAATCTTAAGCTCTAAGTCAAAGCGAATGGTTGGCTTGGGCGCAACCAAGGCGCTGACTTCAAGCTGCGGCAGCGCGAGCGCTTGTTCACTGGCGTTTTGCAGCACAAACATCACCTGAAACAGCGGGTTGTGGGCCATAGAGCGCTGCGGGTTTAAGCGCTCAACCAACTGTTCGAACTGCACCTGTTGATGGTCAAAAGCCTGACTTATCATCGCTTTGTTGCCCGCTAATTGCTCGCTAAAGCGCTGTTTTGGCTCAAGCTCGCTACGCAGCACCAAGGTATTGACAAAAAAGCCGATGAGCGGCTCAAGCTCAGGCTGAGTTCGGCCTGCAACTGGGGTGCCCATCACGATATCACGCTCGCCGCTATAGCGGCTTAACAACGTGGCAAAGGCGGTTTGCAACAGCATAAACAAGGTGACCCCTTGGGCTTTTGCCAAGTGTTCGAGCTGCTGGCTCAGTTGTGGGGTAATGGCCTGTTCGATGCGGGCGCCGTTAAAGGTTTGCTGGGCTGCCCTTGGGTGGTCAAGGGGCAGGTTGTGGCTTTGCGGCAGGCCGGCCAATTGCTGCTGCCAATAGTCAAAGGCAGGCTTAAGCGAGGGGCTTTGTTGTAGGCTTAATTGCCACTGGGCAAAGTCGGCATATTGCAATTCAAGCGGTTCAAGGGCCTCGGTGTGATGACCGCTAAAGTGGCAATAAAAGTGGTTAAGCTCATGGGTCAGTACGCCAACCGACCAACCATCGGAGATGATATGGTGCATGTTAAGTAGCAAAATATGGCTGTGTGGCGCGAGTTTTAATACCTTGGCCCTAAGCAAAATATCTTTTGATAAATCAAAGATATGGCTACCTTCTAAGGCGATGGCGCCGTCAATGGCTTGGTGTTGCTCGGCGGCCTCAAGGGCGCTGATATCGTCAAACTCAAGGGTAAAATCTACCGCCGCTTTTACCTGCTGGCTGACCGCTTTGCCTTGTTGGACAAACACCGTGCGTAGCGACTCGTGGCGGCTGATAATGGCGGCAAAGGCTTGCTCGGCCACTGCCACATCAAAAGGGCCGGTAATTTTGAGCGCGCTTGGCATATTGTACTGCGCGCTGCCGCCTTCGATTTGGTCGATAAGCCACAGCCTTGCCTGCGCCGGTGAGAGCATCAGCGGTTGTTCATCTCTGGCGACCGCTGTGATGCGTTGCTCGGTTTGTGGCGCGTTTAACTGCGCAATATAGTCTATCAGCGCGGCTTTGTTGCTTTTAAGCTGCTCGATAAGCCAGCTCGGTGGCATGGTATCGAAGTTCACATCGAGATTGCCGTCATTGAGCGCGAGTTCTACGCCTTGCTCAGCGCAGGCGGCTAAAATTGATCTTAAGTCCATACTCATTCCTACAAAGTCAATGTGTTCTTCTTGGTGGATTGTTGTTGCAGTACCTGTTTTGCGGTGTCGCTGTCACTGTGGTTGCGGGCCATCTGCTGGCCAATATGCGCCGCTAAGGCGCACAGTCTGCTATCGGCGAAAAATGCCGAAAAGCCGATATCAACGGCAAAGTGCTGCTTGATGCGGCCAAACAGGCGGGTGGCCAGTAACGAGTGACCACCGATGGCAAAAAAGTCATCTTCGGTGCTGATGGCCTGTTGTTCGAGCAATGACTGCCAGATCTCAAGCAGGCTGCGTTCAATATCGTTGGTGGGCGCAACCAGCGTTTTTTGCTGCTGGCGTTTGGGGATCTGCGCCAGCGCCTTACGGTCGAGCTTGCCGTTTTGTGTCAGTGGCAAGGCGGCCAAGTGTTGGATGTCATCAGGCTGCATATAATCGGGCAACTGGCCTTTGAGCCACAGGGCAATGTCGTCACACTCCGCTAAGCTTGTGACGCCGCAAACAAAGGCCGCAAGGCTCATTTGCTGGCTGCTGTCGCCACAGGCGATGACCGCTGCCTGTTTGACCAAAGGGTGTTGCTCTAGCACATGGCTGATATGGGCCAGTTCCACCCTAAAGCCGCGGATCTTAATTTGGTTGTCGGCGCGGCCGAGATACTCGACGTTGCCATCTGGCAGGTAGCGACCTAAATCGCCGGTCAGATAAATCTGGCCATCGCCAAAGGGGTTGGCGATAAAGCGCGCTTGGGTGAGGGCTTCATCGTTCATGTAGCCAAGGGACAAATGACAGCTGCGCATACCGATTTGGCCAACCTCCCCAAGAGCGCAAGGCTGCATGGCCTGATTGAGCAGCAATAACTGACAGCCGTCGATGCCATGGCCTAGGGGCAGCACTTGGTTTTGCTGTTGTGGCTTGGCAAGGTGATAGCTGACGGCGCGGCCGGTTTCGGTTGAGCCATAGAGGTTAACAACCTGCATGTTAGGGGCGATGGCGCTAAAGCGATTGAACTGATCTTGAGTGAGCACCTCACCGACAAAAAAGCCGCGTCTTAGGCTGGCAATAGGCCGCTCGCTGATGGCCAAAAGCTGCTCACCTAAACTTGGGGTTAAATGTACCACGCTTATCTGATGTGCCCTTAGCCAATCGGGCATCGCAGGCGTGCCCATCAAGTGATTGGCTGGAATATGCAGGCAGGCCCCTAAACACAGCGGGGTAAACATATCGCGCTGTAGTGGGTCGTGCACCAAACCTGAGAGCAGGGCAAAGTTATCTTGCGCGCTTAGGGCAAAGCGTTTGGCAAAGCTTGGCATAAAGCTGCTAAGCGAACTGTGACGGCCCATGACGGCTTTGGGTTTGCCTTCGGTGCCTGAGGTAAAGGCGATGTAGGCAAGGCCATCGGCGCTCACGGCTACCGGGGTAAACTCATGCTCCGCTGACTCATCGTCTTTTGCTTCAACAGCGACTTGGTTTAGCTCAATCAGCACCTTGGCTGGCACTTGGGCAAGCTGTAAATCGAGCATGGCCTGTGGCGTGGTTTTACTGAGCATCATAAAGGCGGCGCCTGCTTTTAAGCAGCCCAGCGTTGCCACTATCAGCTGTGGCGTGCGCTCGGTAAAGATCCCAACCACATCCCCACAGACAACCCCTTGTTGTTGCAGTGTGCTGGCAAAGTGATTGCTCAAGCCATCAAGCTCGCCATAGCTGATGCTGACATCTTCACCTTGGCTGTTTTGATAGACCAAGGCGGTGCGGTTTTTATCTTGAGCGGCAAAACGCTCGGCGACACTGACAAAGGGGCCATCAAGGGCAATCGGTGCTTGTGGGTTTGGCAGCGTCTGAGGCTCGGTACGTAGCGGATATTGGCCACAGGCTAAGCCTGAGTCGGCTGCGATAAGCTTAAGTAATTGCACATATTGGCTTAGCAGCAACTCAATGGCGTCGCGACTTAACAGCGCACGGTTGAAGTTGCAGTGGAACTGCACTCCAGCTGGGGT
>JBFHGJ010000032.1:0-53843 GCA_041583135.1 Alteromonadaceae bacterium
AGCATATCCGAGAGGTTGTCGCTCAAAGAGTAGATATCGTTGCCTTTTTTTTCTTTCTCTGAATAGAGGTTGCTGTCAAGAAGCGCAAGAATGGGGCAATCGTCACTATCGGAAAGCTCATGTACGCCGATACTGACGGAAAATGTCGGTAGTGTCTTTTGCTGATTTAGCCGCCCGATTTGTTCGTTTATTCGCTGGCGTACTACTTCGGCATCTTGTTTGGTGCCGTTGGGTAAAATGATGATGTATTCATCGCCGCCGTAACGACAGGCTTTATCGACCGCTCGCACCGAGCCTTGGGTGATCTCTGCCAGAGCTTTAAGCACTTCGTCTCCGACCGGGTGACCATGAGTGTCGTTGATCTCTTTAAAGTTATCGACATCAATCATCACCAAAGACAGTTCGGTGTGATAACGCTTATGGGACTCCAACTCCGCATTTAAGAACTGTTCAAAGCAGCGGCGATTGAAAAGGCCGGTTAAGGAGTCATGCTGTGCCAGTTTTTTCAATGTATTGCTGTAATAGGCTTTTTCTATGGCGATACCGGCAAAATCGGCAATGGTATTGAGGATTTTAAGCTCATAGGGGGTAAAGGGTTTACCGTCGATTTTATTGATCAGCTCAATTACGCCATAAACCTGATCGCCACTGAGCAGCGGTACGCCGATAATCGATTGGGTTTTAAATTGGGTGAAGTTATCGACTCTGTCGGAAAAACGTGGGTCTTTGGAGACATCATCGATGATCACCGAACGACGGTTTGTCACTATCCATCCTGCTACGCCCTCTCCGGGGGGCAAAATGTGACCTTTAAGTTTGCTGGTGTTTTCCCCCTCAACCACCACAAACTTCAAGCCGTCACCATCTGACTCTTTGAGCAATAATGACCAGTGTTCGGGGGTAAAAATGGCGCCTATTTGTTCCATTACTCTATCGAGCGTTTCTTCAATGGTTTTGGAGCGTGATATGGCTTTGGCTATCTCGACAAAAAAACACAATCTGACCAAGTCATCTATGTCGTTCGATAGGGCGGGATTTTCCATAGTGTTGATCTGCTCCGAATTATTGTGATTCTGGCGGCTTTCACAATAAGTATAGGCAGCAAAGAATCAATTGCCATGTTTAGGTGATATGGAGCTATGTGTCATTGTGCTGGATTAAGCTCAATACCGGTAAGGCGCTGCATTTTGCCGTTTTGAATTAAAATGCTGATGGCATGATTGAAGCGCGCGACAATGGCGCGTTTGTCCGGGTGAACTCGAAACATGATGGGAAGGCTTTCGATGACTTCACCGAACTCGTATTGTGTGGGTTTGGCATTGTGCTTAAGCCAGGTTTCGGCGAACTGCTGGGAGACCACCACCTGATTGAGGCGGGCGTCTAAGATGGCCTTGATCAAACGGTTTTCATCGACCAAATCAAAGCGTTTGTAGATACCTTTTAAAAATTTATCCTGTAAGGTCGGATAGCTAAATCCTCTCACCGTGCCGATGGTGATGTCGGTATC
Source organism: Alteromonadaceae bacterium (assembly GCA_041583135.1). Classification (GTDB taxonomy): domain Bacteria; phylum Pseudomonadota; class Gammaproteobacteria; order Enterobacterales; family Alteromonadaceae; genus JABSOG01. Next base: position 1,508 of record JBFHGJ010000032.1, read on the forward strand.
GCTTTCGGAGGTGGCGAAACTGAGTTTCTTACCGGCTTGAAACAACAAAATGCTGTTGCTGCGAGAAAAGGCGATGGTATAGACACCGGGTATCGCTTCTTTTTGTCGCCATATTGGATTGACCCCCGGTTCGATGTCGATTTTGCCCTCGATAAAGTATTTTTTCGTTCTAGAGGGCGGCAACAAAATAAAATCAAATTGGTCGCCGGTTAACTCGCCAATGGCGTTGAGCACATTCATAAAAACGATTGAGTAGGAATACTCAAATTGATCACCTTTAGCGGCTCTGACGCCTACTGTCAAGGTTTCGGCGTAGGCCAAGGTACTGCCGATAAGACAGAGTAAAGGGATAAGGCATACCCGGCGCAATGTACTAAATAAAATTTGCATAGCACAAGTATAGAACCGGGTATTGAAAAGAGCTAATTGCGAGGGTCGCTGCTTTGTGCTTCAGGGCGTGTCAAATGCTGTTGTCTAAACTGATTGAGCGCTGGGTACTCGGTCATATCATGCAAATTCCTAAAGGCAACCCAATCGAGCAGACAGTATAGGCAGATGGCAACATAACCCCATTGTTCAAACGCGCCTTGTTGCGCCTTCTGTTCAAGCGTGGTCATGATATTGCTCACGCGTTGTTGTTGGCGTTGTACGAACATCAATTCTGAATCCATGGCAATGCCTGAGCGTGAGAGCAACAGCAATTCCACCAAAGAATCGTTGGCACCGTCGATTAGGGTCAAGGTGTTTTCGTCTTCCCAGCTCAATTGTTCCAGTGCCAACTTTTGATTGAGGTAACGCTGAATAATACGGGAATCGTAAATGGTGGTATCGCCGTCACAAAGCATTGGGATCTTCATGGTGGGGTTTTTTGCCAGCAAAGTGGCGTGACCTTCGGCAGAGAAGATATCAAGATTGATGAACTCAAAGTCCTGGTCTTTGAGCCACATGCGAATGCGTCTGACATAAGGTGAAGTGGTAGAGCCGTATAATTGCATGGTGCACATCCTTCGTGGTTATTGTGGCCGCTAAATTATCAGAGCCTTGGCATCACTGGCAATAGCTTTTGCAACATTCGTGCTGTGGCTTTGTCAGTGAATATTGCCGCCGATTACACATGATTACATTTGAGATCATATCTCAACAGACGCTCAAGCGGATTGCTTATACACTAGCCATAACACACAAACACGACGAACCATATGGAGATGTTATGAAGTGCAGTAATCCTATCAATGCGTTATCGTTAAGTGCCGTTTTAGGTGCTTTGGTGCTCAGTGGTTGTGGCGGTGGTTCAAGCCCCGGCACTGAACGCGAGCAGGTTGAACTCAATGCCGCCAAAGTGTCGCTAGAGCCGCTTAAACAATCCCGCGCCGCCAATTTTTCACGCTATTTGAGAAACGGCCTCTATACCGCCAGTGTCAGTCAATTTGCCAATTGCGCCAACTGTATGGAGAGCGACGCGGCTGCGACGAGTACGCCAAGTAGCAACTTTTCTACTACCAATACCCAAGAAGCGGGTGTCGATGAACTCGACCGCATCAAATATGACGGTGAATATTTGTTTATGGCTGCCAAGCCTTGGTATGACGCACAAAATCCAACGTTAGATACCCCCGAATACATCAAGGTGATGCGCCGTGATACGCAGCAAAGTCTGGTTGAAATCAATCAAATCGCTTTACCTGAGCAAATGAAGTCGGTGCGGGGGTTATACCAGCATAACGATAAGCTGGCGGCTTTAGGGTCGGCAGATTTCTTCTATGGCCTGCCTGCGATGAGTTTTGACATTTGGCATCCGGGTGAATTGAAAGTCAATGTTGCAGTGTATGATGTTAGCGAGCCTCAGACGCCCGGTTTAAATCAGTTTTTATCCTACGATGGCTATTTGATTGAGAGCCGCCGCATCGGTAATAAGCTTTATTTGGTCAGTGCCTTTTCGCCTACCGTTGAAGGCTTGGTTTATGGCGCGACCAATGAAGCCGACAAACAGGCCAACTATGACAGACTACAAAATGTCGACATCAACCAATTGATGCCAAAACTGCGGTTGGCAGACAATACGGTGCGCAATCTCGTTGAGCCGCAAGATTGCTATATTCCGCAAGATGCGACTTCAGCAGACGGTTATGACAGCATCGTCACCTTAACCACTATCGATTTAGCACAACCCAACAATGTGCAATCGGTTTGTATCAACTCGGTAACCAATGCCATATATGCCTCAACCAATGCCATTTATTTACTTGGCGCAACCAGTGATGAAAAGTCAGTGCTACACAAGTTCGACCTAACAGACAACATGGCGTATGTCGGCACCGGCAATGTCGATGGCACTTTTGGTTGGCGCTCGCCCAGCTTTAGGCTCAGCGAGCACCAAGGCAAATTACGGGCGGTAACGTCAAAGTGGACAGAGCAGGGGCCAGTACACAAGCTATATGTCTTTGACGCTCAGGCCCAAGACCACAAGCTGCAAACATTGAGTGTATTGCCCAACGAACAACGCCCTCAAGCCATCGGCAAACCCAATGAGGACATTTATGCGGTGCGGTTTTTTGGCGACAAAGCCTATGTTGTGACCTTTGAACGTATCGATCCATTATATGTGCTTGATGTGACAGACCCGCACGATCCCTTTATTGCTGGTGAATTGGAGATCCCCGGATTTTCATCATATCTGCATCCGATTGGCGAAAACCTGCTGCTTGGGGTCGGTCAGCAGGTAGACTTTGACAATCTGCCGCAAAACGGTGGTGACAACACGCAGCCGAGCAATCCTATCTCGCAAGGGGCAAAGGTGGCCTTGTTCGATGTCTCCAATCCGCAGCAGCCCCTTGAGTTGGCCAGCAAAGTCTATAGTCATGCTTATACGCCGGTAGAGTGGGACCATCACGCGTTAACCTACCTTAACATAAGTGAAAATGAATATAGGTTCGCTTTACCTATGTCATATTGGCAAAGTGATAATGGCATGGATTGGTACAACATTAACGCCCTTCATACCTTACAAGTCAATGTGACCGACGGCAGTGCGCAGTTGCTTGAACATAGCCCGCTGCAAGCGCCTTTAACCAACGGACAACTTTATATTAGCGGCAGTGATGACCGTTCGGTGCTGCATGGTGAAAGGATTTACTATATTCATGGTAATGTGGTGATTGAGGGGACTTGGGGCGAATAATCTCTGGGGAGAGTTAGGGAAAGCCGGAGGACAGGGACTTCTCGCTTTGGGCAGGCACATTGCCTGCCCAAAGCACCTTATCACCAGCGTCTACGTACCGCACCGAGCAGTAGTAAGGCCAAGCATGACAGCGACAACGCGCCGCCGCCAGAGGCTCGAACCGGCTCGACCGGGTGATCCGGTGCCGGGTTATCGACTGACTTATTGGCAATGGTGACAGTCACACTGTCGCCACTACCGAGAGTGACACCACCTTGCGGGTTTGACAACACCACGCTAAAGGCTTTGTTTTGGCTGACATCGCCGGTATTGATGGTAATACTTTTGCTGCTATTGTCTTGATCTGACCAAGTTAGGGTGCCTGAGACTGCGGTATAGTTGCTGCCCGCCACTGCATCGCCATCAACCGTGGTGTAATCGATAGACACTTCACCATCTTTACCACCAGTACGGGCAATGGTTAGTGTCAGTGGTAAGCCTTCATCGACACTCACCTCACTTTGATTAAAGCCCAAAGCGCCAAAAGACAGAGTATCCGAGGTGCTACCTTTGGCCAGTTCTGCCATATAAACCACCGACAAACGCAAAAATTTAACTGCGTGGTCTGGGTCTACCGCAAGGTCGTCAGTGGTGTGGATCAACTGATTGTGTTTGCCAAAAGGCGCTTCAAATGGGAAAGAGGCGTTATATCCGTAACTGCTCCATGAGGCGTGATCAGAGCAGGCATAGCCGCAGGGCGCAAACGCATAATTGAGATCCGGCAAATAGGCGTCCATTAACTGCGTCATAAAGGTGTTTTGCGCCGCGCTGGTGTAGTCGTTGACCAGCACAATGTCATTGCTCGGTTCACCATGGAAGCCTGTCATGTCAAATTGAGCAACGCCAACGACATTTTTATCGGCCTCTTTGAAGGTTTGTGCTATCACCTGAGAGCCGCGTAAGCCAACTTCCTCGGCTGCATAGCCCATCAACATCACGGTTCGCTCAGGGCGATAATTGCTGGTCACTATGGCGTCTAGGGTTTGAGTGACAACGGCAATACCAGAGGCATTGTCATCGGCGCCGGGTGCTCTGCCCGATTGTTGATTGCCGACATTGATTGAATCCAAATGGCCACCGATCACCACAATTTCATCAGGATAGGCAGTACCTGGTATAGTAGCAATGACCGAGGGCTGACGCCATGAGGCATGTTCGCGAAACTCGACGCTGATATCGGCTCGGGCAGCTGCAATACTTTGCCATTTATCTAAAATCCACTGTGAAGCGTCAGCGCCGGTGAGTGAATTGTAATAGCGAGTGTGATAGCTGCTTAGGCTGTTTACCGTGTCTAAGATCTGCTCGGCGCCAACCTCATTGAGTAGCGCGTAAACGGTTGCGCTATTGTCGATGCTGTAATCGACTTGAGCACTTTTTTGCATTTGATTTTGACTGAAATTCAGTGCCTGTTGGGCGCTTTCGTGACGAAAAAAGCCCGGACAGCGACCAAACTTCTGATGCACGAAAGTGCTGAGCTTATCGATATCTTGCGCATCGACGGCGATGGTGGCAAAGGCCGTATCGCCTCGCGCCAATGCGCTCATTGGCGTATGCTCGAAGGCGATAGCCTGATCTTGATTGAGGCGCTTGACGACATCGGCGCCAAGGGACACATAAACCTTTTCTTTGGCCGCGTAGGTTGGTGCAGCCACCGTGGCAAGCGCAAATAACGTTAGCGCATAACCGGTGTTGATGACATTTTTCATAATAACTCCATTAGCAATAGCGCTGATGGGCTGCTACTGCAAAAACACATAGTAGGTTTCGGAGCCGTCAATAGTGGCACGGCTGCCTTTGAGCGAAAATTCATAGCCGCAAAGGGAAAAATGACCTTTATCGGCGATGGCCTGTACTGCGGTCTTGGTATCTAATGGCGATAGCTCGGCGTAATAGTCACCGCCGTTTTCAACCGAGACAAGATTGGTTCGGATCTGGGTGTTGTCGTTAAACACCAGTGCTTGACAGCTGGCTTCGCCTTTACCGGTTAAAATCGACCACAGCGCCGGATTATCGTTGTCGCCGCTACGCCAATGGACCACCAAACCGTCGTTTTGGTCAAGCATCAAATAATAGTCATTGGGCATCTCTAGGGCATAATCGCGGATCTTTACCGGCTGCTGGGCCATCGGTTTGGTCGCTTGCTCGGGGGCTGGGGCGGTTTCGCTGGCAAATTCAAGGTTTGGCACAATCGTCAAGATAACCGCGATAAGCGAGCTGGCGGCCGCAGCCATTAAGGCGAGTTTGCGGTTGCCGTTATACCAGACTCTCAGTGGTTCAAAAGCGTCGTGAGTGCCTTGATGCCCTGAGGCGTTCAGCGGACTGACTGGAGGCTGCTCTGCGCTGGTGGTGCCAGCTGGGTCTGTGCCGACTAAGGTTGGTTCGATACGACTGGTGATCGGCACCGTTTGCACCAATTCGGTTTTTGGCCCATCGTAACCGAAAACATAGCTGCGCGGTTTGGCTGTTACCGGCAATGCCAGTGCCATGGTGGCAAAAAAGCCCAAAATCAGCAAAAAATAACTGGCATTGGTTGCACTAAACAAGCGCGCGGCGATCACCAACACAAAAACGCCAGCGACCAAAGCGGCGTAAGATTTTGTCACACCGGCATCGTTGGCACGGCGTAACGCAGAGGTGCCGAGCATGACAAACAGACTACCAAGCAGTAACAGAAGCAGTAACGGCACCTGAGAAAAAAGCAAAAAGCTCAAGACAAAGCCGAGGTAGGCAGATAAACTGATGAGCGAAAAACGGGCTGCCTGATCGGCCCCTTCAAAGCAAAATAATGACCTAAGTAACATCGGAAAAACAGCAATACACAAAGTTAAGCGACAAGTAGCTTAAGGTTAACATTTTGACGAATATTCGTCAGTGGCTTTTAGGGCGAAATGATGCTGATTTGAGTTAAATGGCGGCGATAATTTAAGCAATTGTAACAAAATGCGACATATGAAACATTATGAAAAATAGCCAACAAAAGCTGCGTGGCAGCTGTCACTGCAAAGCCATTCAATTCGAAATTCAAAGCAATATGCCAATTGCGGCCATGCAATGTAATTGCTCGATTTGCATTCGCAAAAACGCCATCATGAGCAAACAAAAGTTCACCGCCGATGAATTTACCTTACTGAGCGGTGAAGACGCGCTGTCGGTTTACCATTGGAACGACAAAGATGTGAATCATTTCTTTTGTAAGCATTGCGGCATCTTCCCCTATATCAGCGTGACCTTTGAGCCGGTAACCTACCGTGTCAATTTGGGCTGCATTGAGGACATCGACTCAAGAGCCCTTGAAATCGAGCAATTTGACGGCAAAAATTTGCTCTAGGTGTCTTTTTTAGTGCTGCTGCTCAAATCCCCGACTCAACGATAACGTGTACCATCTCAAGCATCACCCCTGAACAAATTTTTATCGATTTTTATCTTACTGAAAATAATAGAAAAATGTTTCATGTGAAACGCAGTTGTATAAATTTCAGTTTGACAAGGCGGCATGGTGTATGTAGTGTACCATCACACATGGTACACCTAATGTGACACTTAATTGAATCGATAGGTCAATGATACAGATAGTAACGGGCGACACACGGCCGATATCCAAGCAGATTGTTGATGGGCTGCGCATGAAAATCGTCACTGGTGAATTACCGCCCGGTGCGAAGATCCCCAGTGTGCGTGGTCTGGCTATGCAATTGACCATCAATACCAATACGGTAGCCAGAGCCTACGCCAAGCTCACCGAAGAAGGGCTGATTGAAGCGCGCAAAGGTTTGGGGCTGTTTGTGTGTCAGCCAAGACAAGTGCTCAGCATAGATGAGCGGGAAAAGCGGCTGGATGAAGAAGTGGATAAGTTTATTCACGAGGTTATCGGGCTTAATTTTGAACCCGAAGTGGTGGTTGATAAGGTGAGCAACAAACTCAGTGAAGTTGCCGATAAAAAAGGAGATTAGCCGGTGAATACAGCAAATAATATCATTGAACTGTCCCATATCGACAAGCGCTACGGTAACAAGCAGGTGCTTAAAGACCTCACGCTAAAGTTGCCCTATGGCGGCATTCATGCCCTTGTCGGCGGCAATGGTGCCGGTAAATCGACGCTGTTTCGGGTGTTACTCGGCTTGGTTGAGCCAGATAATGGCAGCGCCAAAGTGTTGGGTTGTGCTACTTCGGGGTTGGACAGCACAACCCGAGCTAAAATCGCCTATGTCAATGAAGATCATGCTCTGCCTGATTGGCTTAGTGTCGAGCAGTTGGTTGCGATGCAAAAAAGTGGCTTTGTCCATTGGTCTGACGCCGCCTACGATTCGGTGATCAGTCAATTCTTTGTGGAACCGACACAATTGGTCGGCCAGCTCTCAAGAGGTGAACGGGCAGGCTTAGCCCTTGCTATGGCACTGGCGCAACGGCCACAGCTGTTGTTGCTCGATGAGCCGACTTTAGGGCTTGATGTGGTGGCAAGACAGTCATTTTTAGAGTCGTTGTTGTTTGCCAGTGCCGAGCATGAATGCACGATTGTATATTGTTCTCACCATATGGAAGAAGTGGAGCGCATTGCCGATACATTGATCTTGGTTGAGCAAGGTAGCATCAGCGCTCAGCAATCGCCCGAGGCATTTTGTCAACGCATTGAATATTGGCTGGCTGAATATGAAGGTCAGCCCCCGGCGCCCGAACACATTCCTCATTTGCTGCAAATGAGAATCATCGATGATATGTATCATTACATGGTGATGGACTGCGATCTTGCGTTTGACCAACTGCTGCAAGACCAGGGGGCGACTTCTATTATGCGCAACCCAGTCGCGTTAGACAGAGCGGTCAATGCCTTTTTGACAAGGGCCAAACACCGTCAGGCTTTGGAGGCAGGCCGATGAACGCTTTGATTAAAGCACAGTGGTTGCGGTTGGGGAGGCGCGCGCAATTTGTTGCTTTGGCACTGCTGGGATTATGGTACTTTGTGCTTAATGCCGACCTGTTTTTAGATGCGATAGCGTCACTTTACTATATGACTTTAGTGATCAGTATCGTTGTGTCGGTATTGCTCGGTTGGGTTCAGCTGCGCAGTGTGGCAAGCAAAAACCGTTGGGCTTTCTTTATTCATCGACCGTTGGCACAAGGGCAGATATTTGCCGCTTTTGCGCTGAGTGCATTACTGTTGTTAACTGTCGCCTGCATACTGCCGGTGGCATTGGCGCTCATTTTTATGGAGCTGCAATTGAGCGGCCTGGTTGATGCTCGACTTTATCTTATTTTGCCCTTTATAGCCGGGTTGATGATGGCCTGTTGGTTTGCTGCTGCCTTTGTGGTGCTCAGCCCCAGCAAATTGGCGCCTTTGGTGTTTGTGCTGCCTGCCTTATTGCTCAATCCTTATGCCGATAGTCATTGGCTGTTTATTACTTTACTTGTCGTCGTGTTGTGGTGTGGCTATTTGGCCTTTAGTGCATTCAAACCAGCTTTGGACAGCCATCTTTCCAAGCCCTTGGCCAAAGTGATGTTGGCGCTGCCATTGCAATATGCTTTAGCTTGGCTGATAACTTTGGTTGTTGGTATTGGCGTGCAGTTGAGTCTCATTGTGATTGACTCAAGGCATACCGGCAACTGGAATGATTATTGGTTGCCAGACAGTTTTAATCATTTTGACAATATGACAGATAAGGCGTTGCTTAACACTGGCCTGAAATTAACTGGCCTTAGCCCTATTGGCGCCGACGAGATAGTCAGCTTTGACAGCATAGAAGCGAGATGGACCAAGCCAATTGAGTTTAACCAGTTGTTTTATTTAGATATGCCAATCCGTGGCGTAGGCAAGTTACAAGCGCAAAAGGCGGCAGTGCAGTGGTATTTTAGTCATCAGCATCGCTTATTCTTTGGGGTCAGACACCGCGATGGTCAGTTGATGGGCTTTATGGACGCAAATGGCAAAGTTCACCACGAAATCAAAGAGATAGACAATACTCAGCGGTTCACCGGTGTGCCATATACACGAGAGGCCAATGAACTTTACCTTGGTCACCGTGCCTACCGGCTAGAGCACAATCAGCTCAAACCGCTGCTGGAATTGGCCCATGGTGAGCGCTTTGCCAATGGTATCGTTGCCATTGCAGGTGGCTTTGCGGTATTGGGCAGCAAAAATTTCTACTTGTTTGATGAGAATTATCAGCAGACAGCGAAAGTGCCTTTAGGCACCGATGTGCAGAATATTGCACGAGTGTATGTCGCCACCATCGATGGGCGGCATTTTATCTCTGTACTAAGCGGGTCGAAATTGGAGTCGAACTTCTACGACAGTCACTATCGTTTTTATTTGGCACAAGAGACTCAGGTGCAGTTACTGGCCAGCAAGAAACTAACCCAAGATTGGTCTGAATTACAGCGCTATCGCGGCTTTATTATCTCGCCTTTGATGACCTATTTGCATCAAATTTTGTGGCAGGCTATCGCGCCTTATGAACTGCCAAAGGTCGATAGCAAAACCGTTGTGACTCAGCCGTTGCCAAGCAAGGTCGTTTGGTTGATGGGACTGGTATCGCTACTGTGTTTATATTTGGCTTGGCGGCAACTCAAACGCAGCACCCTGTCTAAGGTTCAACGGGCCATTTGGCTAATCAACTGTGCTGTTTGTGCCGTGCCGGGGCTGATGACGCTGATGCTTATTCATCATTTCAAGCCGAAGCGGCCTCCCGATAGCGGCTGAGCTTAAGCCGTCCTCAATTCTCTTTGTTTCTTTGATTTTACGCCGAGGTTGTCTGGTGGGGATCTGCTCGGCTTAAATTTATGGGTATCTAATTATGTTATGTATTAAAAACCTGTCTAAAACCTATGAAAATGGTGTAAAAGCACTCAATAATGTCAACCTGACTATCGACAAAGGGATGTTTGGTTTGCTTGGTCCCAACGGTGCCGGAAAATCGAGTTTGATGCGCACCATTGCCACCTTACAAGATGCCGATAGCGGCGAGATCACGTTCAACGGCATTGACTGCTTTGCCGAGCCTTTGATGCTGCGGCGCCAGCTTGGCTATTTACCTCAGGATTTTGGGGTTTATCCGCGTATATCGGCACTGAAACTGCTTGATCATATGGCGGTGCTCAAAGGCATTGTCAATAAAGCTGAACGCCGTGAGCAGGTTGAGGCGTTGCTTGTGCAAACCAATCTTTATGACCAGAGAAATCGTGCGGTGCAGACGTTTTCAGGTGGTATGCGCCAGCGCTTTGGCATCGCTCAAGCGCTATTGGGCGACCCTAAACTGATCATCGTTGATGAACCTACCGCCGGACTAGATCCGCAAGAGCGCAATCGCTTTCACAATCTGCTCAGTGAAATTGGCGAGAATGTCGTTGTAATACTTTCGACCCATATTGTCGAAGATGTCTTAGATTTATGCCCTAATATGGCCATTTTGGCCGCAGGTCAGGTCTTGCTTGAAGGCCGTCCACAACAGCTGATTGACGGGCTAAACGGCAAAGTGTGGCGCAAGGCCATCGACAAAGGTGAACTTGACCACTACCTGCAAAACTTCAATGTGATCTCCAATCATCTGTACTGTGGTCAAACGCAAATTCATGTACTTGCCGATAGTCAGCCGGAGGAGGGGTTTATCGCACTTGAGCCAAGTTTAGAAGATGTTTATTTCAGCCATATCAAGCAAGGCTAGGAGGTGACTATGTTAAGGCAATTACTGGCCTTTGAATGGGCCTATCACACCCGCCAGATCTCATTTATGTTTGCTTTGGCGCTGGCAACCGCGATGGGGATGTTGTTGAGCTTTAGGCTAAATCCCGGCCCGCAGGTGCTTTATAACGCTGCGGCCAACGTCAATTACTTATTCAGTTTTTTTGCCTTGGGCAGTGTCTTTGTGTTGATGGTGACTTGCGCCAACGCCATGTTGCGTGATGATGAAAGCAAAATGAGCGAACTGGTTTTTGCCAGCGGCATTGGTAAAACCACCTTACTATTTAGCCGATTTGTCGGGGCTTTTGGCGCTGCGGCCTTGGTGCTGTTGTTTGCCACATTTGGCGCCATGATTGGGGTTAAAATGCCATGGGTTGAGGCTGGCACCATGGGGCCTTTCGAGCTGATGAGTTACCTGTGGAGCTATGCCGTTATTTTGCTGCCCAGTATGTTGTTTTGTGGCGCGGTTATCTTCAGTGTTGCGACACTCAGCCGCAATATGATTGCCACTTATCTTTCGGCGATTTTCATTTATGTGCTGTATATGGTGATCTCCGGTCTTGGCGGCTCGCCGATGTTTGTCGGCGGTACGCCGCCATCGCCGCAAGCCTATGCGCTGGCCGCCAAGCTAGACCCGTTTGCCATTATGACCTACTTTGAACAGACTCAATATTGGACGGTTGCACAGAAAAACACTCAGTTGTTGCAACTTAGCGGCAACTTAGCGTTCAATCGCCTGCTTTTGCTCACGGTTTCCATACTGCTGTTGTTGGGTTTGAATGCCGCTTATCGCTTAAAGCTACCTCAGCAAAGGCAGACGAAAAAGCCGAACTCTGCACAGGTTTGGCCGACAACGGAGTATCACTTGGTTGCACCTCAAATCGGATGGAACGCAGCGGCCGGGGCTTGGTGGTCAGCGTTTAAAGTGCAGTGGCAATTGGTGGTTTTTCACTGGCCATTTGTGGTGATGCTTTTATTGTTTGGCGCCCTTGTGCTCAGCGAAATGCTCAGTCAGTTGGGCAACCTAGAGTATGGTCCGGCCTATTACCCATCGACCGGCAGACTACTCAATACCGTGCAGTTTGATGTTTTACCACGATTTGGCGCCCTGTTTATCATCTATTATGGCGCCGAGATATTTTGGCGCGAGCGAATGGCGGGGTTTAACGCCTTTATCGATGCCTCACCGGTAAGCAATCAAACCTTGTTTTCCACCAAACTGGCAGCGCTTTGCGCCGTGCCGCTGATGTTGATTGTGGTGACGGTTGCCACGGCGTTGTTGATACAGTTGTCAAAGGGTTATCAACCTATTGAGCCATGGTTGTATTTGAGCTTGTTTTATTACTCTGGTGTGCCCTTGATAATGGTGGCAGTATTGGTGCTTTTTGTGCAGTCGGTCAGCGCCAATAAATACTTGGGCATGTTGCTCAGCGGCGCTGTGGTGATGGTTGCCGGTAGCAGTTTGGCAGGCTCTTTTGGTTTAGAACACCCGTTGTGGCATTTTGCTCAGGTACCAGTGCTCGATTACAGCGATATGGATGGTTTTAGCCTCGGCAATGATGCCTTTGGTTGGTATTTGCTTTACTGGGGGGCGTGGTGCTTTGTCTTTGCTGTGATTGGGTTTACCTTGTGGCCGCGGGGGATTGAGTTGCAGTTAAAGCAGCGTTTGATGATGCTCAAACCTGTGAGGGCGTCCTTGTTTGCCGGTGTTTTGGCGATAATCGTCAGTGGTGGATACATTTATCGCCAAACCGATTTCATCAGCAGCGACGATGATGCGTTTAGACAGGCTGAATATGAGCGCAAGTACAAAGCATTTGAACATATAACGCGACCGAGTATTACTGCCATAAAGGCGGATATCGCACTTTACCCACAACAACGAAAATATGAAATCGATACCAAGGTTCAACTGACCAATTTAAGTGATAAGCCCATGTCGCAGCTGATGTTCAGTACCGTTTGGGGACAGACGCAGACGATACTGAGTTTTGCCACTCAAGGCGAGCTGATTGAAGATAAGGCGCTTGGGGTGTATTTGTTCAAACCCAGTACGCCGTTGCAGCCCAATGAGTCGATAGCACTAGGCGTGCAGTTCAGTGCGGCGCAGTCGGGGTTTAATGAAACTTCGTTTCGCAATACCATCAAGCCAAATGGCTCTCACTTGGTCTTAAATAGTATCTTCCCGTATCCGGGCTATCGACCCGGACGGGAGCTGACCAATGCCCAGCAGCGACAAGCGTTTCAACTGCCGGTTAAAATGCCGGAAGAAACATTGGCGCAGGTACTAGCGCGTAAGGGTGGCGACTTTTCCGACGAGTTTGATTGGGCTGATTTTGAAGCGACAGTGTCAACAGACAAAGATCAGTTTGTGGTATTGCAAGGGAGCTTGCTGAGCGATCAAATAAAAGGCGAGCGCCGTTTTTTTCACTATAAGAGCAAAGGCAAGATACGCAATATTATCGCTTTGTTGAGTGGTCGTTATGCGGTACGAAAAACACAGCATAATGGCGTCAGTATTGAAGTTTACTATCATCCCGAGCATGGCCAGAATGTGGACCATATGATGGAAGCGGCGGCACGCTCACTGGACTATTTTAGTACGCACTACGCGCCTTATCCGCTCGACCACTTACGTATAACAGAAGTACCGGTGGGGCATAACTCGCGTTTTACCGGGTTTGCCAGCAGCGGCAATATGATGATCAGCAACTATGGTGGCTTTAAGGCTGATTTAAGCAGTGAGTATGAGGTTGATCAGGTATATCGTCGAATTGCCCATGAGGTCGCACACCAGTGGTGGGGTTACTTGCTCTCGCCTGCCACAATCCCCGGCAATCTGTTGATGGTTGAAACCTTGGCAAAATACAGTGAAATGCGCATTTTGGCCGAGCGCTTTGGTGCACAACAAGTGGTCAATCTGGTCGATTATGAGCAAAGGCGTTATTTGCGGGCGCGGGCCAATCAGGACATAGCAGAACAGCCGATTTACCGCGCCAGAGGTGATCAAAATCACCTGTTTTACTCAAAAGGCGGCAGCGTGATGTATCGTTTGACCGAGCTGCTTGGCGCAGAGGTGATGAATAACGCGTTGGCGTTGTTTCTTCAGCGTCACGGCTATCCTCACAATATGCCGACTTCACTGGATTTTATTGCCGTATTGAAGGCTGTTGCCCCGGCAAACAACCATGACCAAATCGACGAGCTGTTGATGCAAGTCGTGCTGTACGATTTTGCCATTGAGTCAATTACAGCCAAACCCCTTAACGACCATGAACAGCTGCTGACAATACAGCTAAATAATCATAAATATCAGATAGATGAACAAGGTGAGCAAAAAGACCTAACACTTCATGCCGAGGTCGAGATAGCCAGCTATCGTCAATATCCCGGGCTTGCCGATACAGATGAAGATGGCAAGATTAGCCAAGCCCATTATCGGCTTAAAGGCGGCCGACAGCGCTTGACGATGAAGGTAGACAAAGCCGCGAGATTTATTCAAATCGATCCACGCCGGTTATACTTGGACGTCAAAAGAGAAAATAACCTAAAACCCATCAAATAGTTTCAAGGGGGTTTATACATGGACTGTATTTATCCCCGATGGGCAGGGATAGCCCAGTTAAGGGCTGGCTTTTGAACTTTTATGCCGTACCATGGTCTTTGAACAAAACAAACTTAAAGGGAAATCACTTTACCATGAAAGCATTGCTTTGCAGTTTTGTCTTAGGAATTACAGTATTAAGTACCAACGTTTTCGCCAGAGGAAAGAGCGAACCGTTTAAAGTCGGTTCGGTTGACGTATTGATTGACCATGTCGATGGTATGTTGGTTAAGGACTTTATCGGCAGCGACAGCCAAGACGTGTTGTTGATTGGGCGTGACGATAAGCGTAATAAACAGCTGCAATTACTGGCATTGGATAAAGGACAGCTCAGTGAAAATAAAGGCACTGCGGTTATGCTGCCACAAGATGCACTGTTGTATGATACCGCCAAGCTTGCCGGGAGCGACAAACTGGCGCTACTGTTGCTTCACCCTGACAAAATTACCCGCTTTGACCCTGCCAGCGGCCAATTTGACACTTTGGTGAAAACCGAAAGCCTCTATCGCAATACTTTGCAGCAAACCTCATTTGCCAACGAAAAAGACTTCGCGATGGACGTCAATAATGACGGCTTATCTGATTTGATTGTGGCTGATTTTCGTCAAACACGGATCTATTTGCAGCAAAAGGATGGCACTTTCGCTCCGCCGCAAAGCATTGACATGGTTGCACAAATGCGGCTGTTTCGTAACAACAGTGCGGTTTACAATGCCAGTACCTTGTATCTTGGCGACTATAATTTTGATGGCTTGCCGGATTTGATTTACCGGGTGAAATCACAGCTGCACATCTTTTTGCAAACCACCAGCGGTTTTGCCACTAAGCCTACGGAATATGCTTTGTCTTTGGCGCAGCCCTTGTCGGATGAATATGATGATGTCGAGCGCGATCATTCGAATATGCGTATTCATAGCTTTTATCGTTTGATGGATTTGAACGGAGATAAGGTGCTGGATTTGATCACTCAATTGACTCGCAGCTCGGGCCTGTTCGATAAGGCCAGTCAATATCAGGTGTATTTTGGTGCCAAAAATGCGCAGGGGGTGATGGCCTTTGGCTCAACGCCCGATTCGGTGATAGGCTCTAAAGGCCTGCAATTTGAGCTGCAATTACAAGACTTTGACGGCGACAACAGGCTTGATTTGCTCAGTCCATCATATGAGTTGGGGGTCGGTTCTATCATTGCCTCTTTGTTTTCCAGCTCGGCCGATTTGGAGATAGGGTTTCACCGACTCGGCAGTGATGGCCGTTATGCCGCCAAGCCGAACTTGGAAAAAGAGCTGACTGTCGATTTTGATTTATCCAGCGGTCAGAACGTGTATCCGCTGATCAAGGTCAATGATTTTGATGGTGATGGCATTAACGACCTGCTGCTTGGTCACGGCACTAAAAAGTTGTATTTATTTAATGGTGAACAAGGGGATAAGTTGTTTGCCCGCCGGGCCGAGAAGTTTCGCATTCCATTGCCAAGGGATGCCAGATACATTGCCAGTGCCGACTTAAATCAGGACGGTAAGACCGATTTGGTGATCCGCTACAGCAAGCTCGATTCAAAAAATGGTTATAAACAGATGAAAATATTGCTGGCACAATAAGGGGTCGTGGGGGAGTCTTCCCTTGTGGCAAAAATTTAAGCGGATTAAATACCAATCGCCAGAGATAAACTATACTCAAAAAATAAGCCCTGTTGTTGTTAATCAATAGGGCTGTTCCATCTATTTGTTGTGTATGATTTTTTGAGGTAGTCGCTTTGGAATTGTTCAAAATCGATTATCAAGGCCAACCTTTGCGCTTAGAAGGATCCATGGCCGGGTGGCAACAGTTGTTCTGGAACAATCAACTGGTTTCAGCCAAACCCGCATCGGCAAACCCGAATGGTCTGTATGTTCATGAGTTCGACATCTCTTTAGTGCCGGACGGCGATGGTGAACCTAAAGTTCAGCACTGCCGCATTCAAGCTAAGGTTAGCTGGCAGCCTTTTGAGGTGGTGTATCAACTGTTTGTCGATGATGCGTTGGTGACCGGTGGTAAACGCAGTTACAAAGACATCGAAGAACAAGTTCCCTTTCAAATGCCCAAAGCCAAGCGTTCGTTTAAGTTGTTTGGTTTAACCGCTGCGGCGTTTAAGCTGGTCAAAAGTGCCAAAGTCATTAAGCTCACCCTTGCCGCCAGTTCGTTGGCGCTTTACAGCTGGATATTTTCACTCACTTTTGCCCTAGCACTGCTGACCAGCTTGATGTTTCATGAGCTGGGTAGAGGATATGCGTTGCGCTATTTTGGCATTACGTCGAAGGGGTTGTATCTAGTGCCATTTTATGGCGGCTTTGCGATGCGCGATGAGCAGGTGACGACTCGCTGGCAAGCGGTGGTGATTGCCTTGGCAGGACCGAGCTTTGGTTTGCTGATGACGCTGTTTTATATGTTTGCCTATGGCTTGACCTATAACCTGCTGTTTGCCGCCTTGGCTTCGTTCAGCGCGCTTTTGAGTTTATTCAACTTACTGCCGGTATTGCCTTTGGCGGGTGGTCATGTGCTTAAAAATGTTAGCTTTTCAATGACGTCTAAACCTGCTGCACTTTTTTGCTTTATTGTTCTTGGGGCCGGTGTCGTCGTCACCCTCAAAGCGGACCTACTGTTGTTTACTGCACTTTTGGTGGCCGGTGCGGCCGAGATCATGGTGGCCTACAGAGGCAGGCTCAGTTGTCAGCTAATACCCCTTGACCGTTACGGACAGATATTCTCATTGGCTTGGTATTGCCTGTTGGTATTTTGTCTAATTTGGGTTGTTTGGTGCTTTGCAGGAATGGGGGATGATGTGTTAAGTTTACCGCTCGAATTACTGCAAATTTAGCACACCAAAAGGAATCACCATGCTGACCAGTAAGCTGCCTTTAGTGGGTACCACCATTTTCACCCAAATGTCGGCGATGGCACATCAATATAATGCGATCAATCTCTCTCAGGGGTTTCCAAACTTTGATTGTGAGCCGTTCTTAAAAAAGCAAGTCAATCATTATATTGATGAGGGTTACAACCAATACGCGCCAATGACCGGTATGCCTGAGTTGCAACAGGCCATTGCCGATCTGGTCGCCCGCCATTACGAACTCAATATCGACCCGGTGCAGCAGGTGACAGTGACCTCAGGCGCAACGGAAGCTTTATTTGTGGCCTTGAGCACTTTGGTCAGCGCCGGTGATGAGGTCATTGTGTTTGACCCGGCCTACGATAGCTATGAGCCGGTGGTCAATTTATGTGGTGGTAAGTGTATACACTTGCCTTTGTTGCCACCTGAATACGGTATTGACTGGCAACAGGTTGAAGACGCCATTACCGACAGAACCCGGGCGATTGTGATCAACAGTCCGCACAACCCGACCGGTTCGACCATTGGCGAACAGGATATTCAGGCGCTGCGTAGCCTACTTGAGCGTCACGATATTTATGTGGTGTCTGATGAGGTTTATGAGCATATTGTTTTTGATGGCGAAATTCATCACAGCATTTTGCGTTACCCTGAGCTTGCCGAGCGGGCTTTTGTGGTATCGAGTTTTGGCAAAACCTTTCATGTGACCGGCTGGAAAGTCGGCTATTGTGTTGCTCCGGCGCAGATGATGGTGGAGTTTCGTAAGATACATCAGTATGTGACCTTTTCAACCGTGACGCCGATTCAAAAGGCGATTGCCGATACCATGAATAAGTCGCCTGAGCTGATCAGCGGCTTGGGGGCGTTTTTTGAGCACAAGCGTGACTTGTTTGCTCAGCACTTGGTGGGCAGTCAGTTTAAGCTGCTGCCTTGTCGTGGTACTTACTTCCAACTGCTTGATTACAGCGATCTTTCTGATTTGAACGACGTCGATTTTTGTCATTGGCTGACCCAGGTGCACAAAATTGCCACTATTCCACTGTCGGTCTTTTATCAACAGCCGCCCAGTGCCAAAGTGATCCGAGTGTGCTTTGCCAAAGACGACAACACCCTAAAACAGGCTGCGGAGATTTTATGTCGAGTTTAAGTTGCGCTTTGGTGCAAATGGACATCGAGTGGTTGTTGCCGGCGCATAATTTCACCAAGCTTGAGTCGGTATTGCATGACATCGATGATGTTGATTTGATTGTGTTGCCAGAAACCTTTGCTACTGGCTTCGCTTTTGACCAACAAGGTGTGGGTGAGGTTGTCAACGGGCCGATTTTACAGTGGATGAAAGCCATGGCGGCGGTAAAAAATGCGGTGTTGGTGGGCAGCGTGGCGGTCAATCATCAGGGAAAGAATGCCAACCGGCTGTACTGGGTGTCACCCGATGGCGAAGTGAAACATTACGACAAGCGACATCTATTTCGCATGGGTAATGAGCAAGATCATGTGGTGGCGGGTCAAACCCGTGAAGTGTTTGAACTCAATGGTTTTAGGATATTACCGCAGATCTGTTACGACCTGCGTTTTCCAGTCTGGGCGCGTAACCGCAATGACTATGATGTGATGATCAACATTGCCAATTGGCCGGCCGCTAGACGCAAGCCCTACGATATTTTGCTGCAAGCCCGAGCAATTGAAAATCAATGTTATGTGTTGTCGGTCAACCGTATTGGAGTCGATGGCAAAGGCGTGGCGCATTCCGGGGGCACTGCAATATATGATTTTAAAGGTGACTTATTGGCCAAAGCACAGGACGACCGTTCTGGTGTGATCAAGCAAAAGCTGTCTCTTGGCGCGCTGAATGAGTTCAGAGCCGCATTTCCGGCCCATCTCGACAGCGATGATTTTAAGCTTCTATAACCTATCCCATATCTCATTGAAGATAGCCCTTAGGGGCTATCAAACTCTCTAAAGGACATTGCAATGCGCATAGAGCTGATCAGTACCGGTGATGAACTGTTAACCGGAGATATTACCGATACCAATGCCAGCTGGTTGGCGGCCCAACTGACCGAGCAGGGCTTTAAATTGAGTTACAAAAGCACCGTTGGCGATGATTTGCAGGCGCTGGTGGATGTGTTTATAGAGCGTGCCAAAGTCGCTGATTTTATTGTTGTTAACGGTGGTTTAGGGCCGACCAGTGATGACCTCTCGGCTGTGGCTGCGGCACAAGCACTTGGCGAGCCGGTGGTGTTGTTTGATCATTGGGTTGAGCAAATGCGGCAAAAATTTGCGGCGATGGACAGAGCGATGAGCGACAGCAATCTCAAGCAGGCGATGTTGCCCGCAAGCGCTACGATCATCGATAACCCGGTTGGTACTGCCTGTGGCTTCAAAATCAAGCTTGGTAAGGCGACGCTGGTGTTTACCCCCGGCGTACCGCGTGAATTCAAGGTGATGGTTCGCGATCAGATCATGCCGTTGCTGTTCGCCAGCAGTGAAAGACAGTCGCTTAAAGTGAAGCGCTTTTTGTGTTTTGGCGTGGGGGAATCGACCCTGGCCAGTATGCTGGAAAATGTGACCTTGCCAGCAGGCTGCGAGTTTGGATATCGAGCTGAAATGCCCTTTGTTGAGCTTAAAATATTCTCCGTTGGCGAGCAGGACATTAGCGCGCTGAGTGAAGAAGTCGCCGCGATTATTGGCGATTATTGTGTCGTCAAAGATGGCAACTCGCTGAGCCGATACGTTCATGAACTTTTACTGCAAAAGCCGATAAAGTTTGGCACCGTAGAATCTTGCACCGGCGGCATGGTTGCGCAAAGTTTGATACATTATGCCGGTAGCTCTGCTTATCTCGATAGAGGGTTGGTCACCTACAGCAATGAGGCTAAAATGGCGCTGGTTGATGTTAGCGAACAGACCTTGGCGGCCGTTGGCGCGGTAAGTGTGGCGGTGGCAGAGCAAATGGCGCAAGGTGCCATCAAAAATCACGGCCTTGATCTCGCGGTATCGATCACTGGCATTGCCGGTCCTGAAGGGGGCAGCGATGCCAAGCCAGTCGGCACTGTCGCCTTTGCATTGGCCGACAAAAACCAAGTGTTTAGCCAAATTCTCCAATTGCCCAATCGTGGCCGCACCGCAGTGCGGGTCACCGCCTGCAACATCGCCTTAGATATGGTGCGCCGTTACCTCGAAGGGCAACCGGTGCAAGCGCCCTACAGCAGCTTCAAACCCCTCAACTAACCCTAAGGTGTCAGACACCAAAACACCTAATTCTTTGATTTTAAAAGAAGTGGTAGTGTTTGGTGTCTGACACCTAGATTGCCCTAGGTGAAGATCAGGACGGTGACTAGCCACAGTAACGCGGCGAGTGAGGCGGCGTAGGTGGCAGGGACGATTTGGCTTTTAACGTGATCCATTAAATCGGCGCCGGTTGTCATGGCGCTTAATATGGTGGTGTCGGAAATCGGTGAGCATTGGTCGCCATATACGCTGCCGTTGAGTACGGTGGCAAAGCAAACCGAGAGATAGAGCACGGGATTGTCCAGTCCTTGCGACTGGGCAACAGCCCAAGCCAGAGGCATGGCCAGTGGGAAGGCGATGGCATAGGTGCCCCAGCTGGTGCCGGTCGAAAATGCGATCACCATCGTCATCAATTGTAAGAATAGCGGGAGCAGGTAATAGGGGACTTTGTCGCCCAGCTGTTCAACTAAGAAGATGCCTCCACCAATTTCTTTACTGATGGCGCCAACGGTTATGGCGAGCATCAATATCACCGAAGCCAGCACCACACTTTTCAAGCCATCGTTCACACCTTCGACTAGTTGCCCTAATGTCATGCCTTTTACGGCTGCTATCAGTGTTGAAAGCAGTAAGGCAGCGGCGAATGCCCATAGTACGTTTGGCGAGCCAAACAAGACGAATGTGCCGACCGCAACCAGTATCAATAAGACCAAAGGCGCAATAAACTCCGCCCAATGGGGTGTATAACCCGGTGGTACGTTACTGGCGCCCAACTCTTTGTTGCTTAGTGGCATTGCGCCGGGGGCATCAAGGGCACCGGTCGTTCGTGAACGTATCATTGCCTGCCGTAGCCCCTTACCGCTGAATTTGGTGATATCTAAGCTCAATAGCAGTGTGCCTAGCACGGCGATGATACCGTAAAAACTCAGTGGAATACTTTGAAAGAAAAAGGCGATGCGGTCGGCTTCGGTTGCCAGTACGGAAACACCCGGCACAAAAATAAGAGCTTGAACGTAAGCTGGCCAAGCGTTAAATGCCAGCACCGAGGCAATCGGTGAGGCGGTTGAATCGACGATATAGCTCATTTCTTCATGGCTGACACCTTGTTTATCTGCCAATGGCCTGACTGTCGTGCCGACCAAAACGGTACTCATGGTACCACCTTGGAAGAAAATGATACCCAAAAACCAAGTCACCAGCTTGGCGCTGCGCGGCCCTTTGACAAAGTGTTGCGTCATAAAGTCGGCAAAGGCTTGGGCAGCGCCCGTGCGTGTCCAAACTCCCATCAGAGAACCGAGCAGCCATAAGTAGAGTATCAGCAGTTCTGCGGCGCCGGAGGTGGCAAGATTTGGGATCAGAACATCATCAAGCAGGTCAAAACGCCCCAGCATCACGGCGCCACATATGATACCGCCAAGCAGCGCGGTAACCGGCTCTTTGTTGAGTAAACATAAGGCGATGGCGACAAAGGCAGGTAGCAATGACCATAAACCAAAATGAAACTTCAATTTGAGTAGTAAATACTGAGTTGTGCCGTCGGGCTTTTGTTTGACAACCCATTGTTGCTCTATCTCTGGCGGCTGTTGGTTTGCGCTCAACGCCGACTGACGCAAGGGTGATTGTTCATAAGGCGTCAGTTCACCGACAAGCTGCTCTTTGCCTTGGTAGACATAAGCCAGTTGGCCTTGTTCATTATGATAGACATTAAAGGCCAGTGCCTGTTCACGCCATTGTGGAGTGATTTTTGACGACACGTAAAAGCTGGCAAGTAAAGCCAGCACGAACAATAGGGCGGCAGATTTTCCGGGGCGTTTCAAAGGGCGCATAGGGTTAGATGGGGATTGTCGGCTTATTTTGTTAGATTGGTTGGAATGGATATTACCACTTTCACGCCAGCACCTAAATCACTGTCGATGCAAACCTGACCTTGCAGGTCCTGCTCGACGAGGCGTTTGATGATGCCCATGCCTAAGCCGCTACCGCCTTGGCCATGCTTGGTTGAGAAATAATCTTTAAAGATGCTGGGTAGATCTTGCGGTGCGATGCCTTTACCGTTGTCGCTAAAGCTCAGCGTTACTTTGCCGTCTTGCTCATCGGCGGTTATTTCGATTTGCCCGTTATCGATTGTCTCAAAGGCGTGCAACAGCGCATTATTGACCAAGTTGGTGATGATTTGTGATATGGCGCCCGGGTAGCTGTTGAGCACGATACTACCAGGCACCTTTAAGTTGATTTGGTGGTGGGTGTTTTTCAGCTTGGGTTTGAGACTTAACAGCACGTTTTCCAAATATTCTTTTAAATTGAACTGATCGATTTCATAGCGACACTGGTCTACTGCCACCAGTTTAAAGCTATGGAGGATCATCGAGGCGTTTTCAATATTTTGTTGTGCTATGCCCAGCGCTTCGTCGATATGCGTTAAGAAGTCTTGTAGTTTGTTGGGTTTTAAGGTTTTGTTATCAAAGTCTTGCTGTATTTGCCGAGCCTGATCGACGGTAAAGCTCAAGGCTGTATTGAGCGACCCCAAAGGGGTGGAGATCTCGTGGGCAATAGAGCTGACAAAGCCGCCCAGTGCCGACATTTTTTCTGCCTCCAGCACCATTTGTCGCTCCATATGCAGTTTTTCGGCAATTTTGAGTTGGTTTTCTATTCGCGCAATGGCTTCTTCTCGCTGAACCGGTTTGGTCAGGTAATCGGTTGCACCAATGACAAAGCCGCGGCGAATATCTTCGGGGTCTACTTTGGCTGTGACGAAGATCACCGGAATGTCGGCCGTTTGTTCATCGGCTTTAAGCTTTTGGCAGGTTTCGAAACCGTCTATGCCTTCCATTAGAATATCTAAAAGGATGATGTCAGGCTGGATCTTTGGGGCCAATTTAAGGCACTTTTCACCACTGGTGACCGCTGAGATTTGATAGCGCTCAAGGTCTAAAAACTGGCGCAGAATTTCGATGTTGACCGGGTTGTCGTCAACTATCAATACTTTGTATCGCCGGTTTGCTTTTGCCATCAAGTTTCAACCTCAGTTGTCGCGCGCTATACAGCACCTGTAAATTGGGTCATATTACTAATACTAGCAGCTATTTGTCAGAATTAAGGATTATTTGGTCAAAGACAAGGCTATCTATTAAGGCACAGGCAAAAAATAACATGAAAGCACTACACATTACCAATGGAGACTGCGCCGTTGCTGCGTTAAGGCATGCCGGCGTGCGTGGCGAGTTTTTGCCTTGGCGTGATTTTCTGCATGAAGGTCCGGTCTGCTATGACAGTGATTTGGCCGCTTTATCACGCCAACGGGCCGGGTTTATCAGTAACCTGTTGCCCGAGTCAGGCTCATTTGAGCAGGTTCATCAAAGCTTTATCGAGCGCGATGAACACTATGCGCGGCTGGCACAGTATGACCGCGTTTTTTTGTGGTTTGAACATGACCTCTACGACCAGTTGCAACTGTTGCAGGTGGTGGCTTATTTAGCGGCGCCAATAATTAAGCATAATAAGGTACATTTGTGTCAAAGTGACGATTATCTCACTTCATTGTCTCAGGCCCAACTCGTTCAATTACAGGCGCTGGCAGTGCCGCTGAATGAAAGGCAATACCGATTGGCTTTGCGGGCGTGGCGGGCGTTTTGCGACAGTTCGCCACAAAACTGGCAAGGGCTGCTCGATGACGATATCTCGGCGCTGCCTTATTTGAGAGCGAGTGTGTTGAGGTTGTTGGCGCAGTATCCCAATTATCCCCATGGCTTGTGCCGTGTGACCTACAACGCTTTGAAAATTTTAGCCAAGGGTCCTTGTGACAAAGCTCAGCTATTTGATGACTACCAGCAAGGTGAAACGGCAAGATTTTTAGCTGACAGTGTGTTTTTTGCGCTGTTGCAGCCACTGCTTGCGCTTGGGCTGATTGCCGCGCGTGGACAACATTATGCCATTACGGCCAAAGGGCGCCGTCGAATTGACGAAAATAACAATATTTTGCATACACCCTGTGGCAAACGCTGGATTGGCGGCGTTGATTTAAGCCATAATGACACGCCTTACTTCGATAGCCGCACTCAGCGCTTAATTTGGGACCCCAGCTCATGAAAAAAATAGAGATCAGCCAGCTGCGTAAAGACATTGACGCCATCGACAGCCAAATGGTTGAACTGTTGGCCAAACGCAATAACCTCACCCGCAAAGTCGGGGTATACAAAAGCCAGACCGGGGTGCCGGTGTATGTGCCCGAGCGTGAAGTTGAGCTATTGTCTGCCCGCAGGCGTCAAGGTGAGTCGCTTGGTGTTAGCGCTGAATTGGTGGAAGATTTGCTCAGGCGAATTATGCGCGAGTCATATTTGACCCAAGACGGCCATTTTCACTGCACCAACCCGGATATCCGTAAAATCGTGGTGTTTGGTGGTGGTGGTGCGCTAGGTGGCGCCTTTGTCAGAATGTTTCGGCTGTCGGGCTACTTGGTTCAGGTGTTCGAAAAGGACGACTGGGATAAGGTTGATGAAGTGGTCGCTGGGGCGGATATGGTCTTGATGTCGGTGCCTATCAATGTCACGGTCGATGTCATCAACAAGCTGCCCAAACTGCCGGATAACTGTATTTTGGCCGACCTCACCAGTGTTAAATCTGCGCCGCTTGAGGCGATGCTGGCCAAGCATAGCGGGCCTGTGGTGGGACTGCATCCGATGTTTGGCCCAGATAGCTCGTTTGTGAAGCAAATCGTGGTGGTGTGCGAAGGGCGCAAGCCACAAGCCTATCAATGGATGCTAGAGCAAATCCGTATTTGGGGTTGTACTTTGTATGATACCCAGCCGCAAGAGCATGATAAGGCGATGCAGATGATCCAGATCATGCGCCACTTTTCTAGTTTTGTATATGGGCGTAACCTGCAACAAGAAAACCCCGATCTCGACAAATTGCTGGCGTTCAGCTCGCCGATATACCGCCTAGAATTGGCGATGGTTGGCCGCTTGTTTGCGCAAAATGCCCAACTTTATGCCGACATTATTTTTTCATCTAAAGAGGCCATCGACCTACTTAAGCACTATATCAGCACCTATGAAGAAATGGTTAAACTGCTTGAGAAGGACGATAAAGAGGGCTTCAAACGTATTTTCAGTGAAGTCTCCCAGTGGTTTGGCGATTATGCTGTGGCCTTTCAAAAAGAAAGTCGTGGCTTGTTGCTCAAAGCCAACGATCATCGCAGCTTGTAAGCGAACTCAGGACAAAAAGGCGGCAACACGGTGTTGTAGCGTCGGCACCACTTGCTGTTCGAACCACGGATTGCGTTTTAGCCATAAGGTGTTGCGTGGTGACGGGTGAGGGAGTGGCAAGAAGCCCTCAGGCAGATACTGTTCAAAGGCTTGTACTGTTTGTGTCAGGGTGGCCTTTTTGTTGGCGCCGAGATAGTGGTTTTGTGCGTACATGCCAATCAATAAGGTGAGTTCGACCTGCGGCATTAACGCTCTGAGCTTTTGATGCCAAGTTTGCGCGCATATGGGCGGTGGCGGTAGATCGCCGCTTTTACCTTTACCCGGATAGCAAAATCCGGCCGGTAAGATGGCGATTTGTTCAAGGCCGTAGAATTGTTCTCTCGACAGGTTTAGCCAGCTTCTCAGTCTATCGCCGCTTGGGTCATTCCAAGGAATACCGGTTGCGTGCACTTTGCTTCCCGGTGCTTGGCCGACGATCAATAGCTTGGCCTTTGGGCTGACCACGAAAACCGGCCTTGGTTCTAAGATGGCTTCACAGATACGGCAGGCTTTGGCCTGTGCAATCAATGGCTCCATGGGCTATAACGACCTTATCGGTGGCAAAACGACATTGGCAAAAATGAGCCCTGCCACCAAAGACATAAAGATCATTAGCGTTTGCGGACCGACGCCTGCGGTATTGATGATGTGCTCGCCCGATAGCATGGTGCTAAGGCCAATATAGACTTTGGAGCCTGGCACCAGCAATACCATACCTTGTAGTGATACCACCAGCGCGGCGGTGTTGCGAATACGGGCGTAGAGGTTGGCATAAACCCCCATCGCCAGTGCGCCGACAAACGCACTTAAGGCATATCCGAGGTATTTACTGGCCCACAAAGTCGCGGCAAAGGCGATAAACCCTGACAAGATCCCCCATGGCGCGTCGGTTAGCCGGGCTTTAAATGAGACGACCAGTGAGCCACACAATAAGGTAATGGCTATCCAAGTAGTCCAGTCCGGTACGTCTGAGGGTTTTATGTAAGGGAGCTGGGTAAACAGCAACTTACCGAGCGTAACCCCAAGCACTGCGCCAAAATAGAGTTTAAGCATGGTCATTACGCCGTCCATCAGTTTGGCGGTGCCTGAGACCAAATGACGGTTGGACAGCTCCGCAAGGCCGACGGTAATAGACAGCCCGGGAATAAAAATAATGATCGACGACAACACCACCAAAGGAATATTGATACCCGAGTCAAAACAGGCGATGGCTGAACCGATAAATGCCGAGGTTAAGGCGACCAAAGGCTCAAGCATTTGAGCGATGCGCTTTGATCTTTGCGCCAATACCGCGAGGGCAAAGTTGACCAGGCTCAGTACCGTCGCCCATAAAACGTCATTCCAGCTGGAGTGCATCAACATGGCAAAAGCGCCGCCACTCAGACCAAACGACAGCAAGGTGCTGAACCAAGAATAAGGCTCTGGCGCTTGGGTGATCTCATCGAGCCGCAGTTTGGCGTGCTCTAAGCTCAGCTCGCCGGTCTCCAGTTGATAGGCCAGCTGATCGGTTGCGGCAAGTGATCCCAGTTCTATCTCACCGGGTTGTACTCTGAGCATATAGGTTTGTGGGTGGGGGTTGTGAGCATTGGACAAGACGAAAATCATCGAGGTCGGCGCAATGGCAAACGAACCGGTAATACCAATGGAATTGGCGACACGGGTAAGGTGAGCCTCAAGGCGATGTGCCGGGGCGCCAAATTGATGTAGCGCCTTGCCTAAATCGATGATAAAGGCAAAGCTGGGATCGAAGACGGTTTGTGTATTGGACAAAGCAATAACCCTAACTCACAGTGTGTCGGCAAGCATACCACAATTGAATTGCGCGGTTATATCGAAGAACTGATGGTGAGTGATGAAACCTGCATTCCGGGGCCGAGGTTACAGCCTTTCTCACCTACCGTGGAGCCACAGCTATATTGCGCAAAACCGTTGTCGGGGCGGGTGAAGCGATCGAAACTATCGACATTTTCATCATCCCATACTACCGTTTCGCTGTTGTCGGTGGTTGCGGTGAGCATCGGGTTTGGGCTTTTAGGCACGCCGACTTCAATCAGTGGTATTGACCCGTCCAGAGCTAAAAAGTCGTCATCGGCTGGGCCATACGACCACATCATTTTTGACAACATGGCGACGGTCAGTACCACAGAGGCTGCCAGAGCCTGTAGTGGAATGCGAAAACGTTTGAACAATGAAATGACGCTGGGGTTATTCTCGCCGTCAATGGCAGCAAGCTTGGCATTGAGCGCTTTGTCGAAGGACGCGCTCATCGGTGGCGCTTGCAGTGCGCTCAGTTCGGCTTTGGTTTGCTGCAACAGGGCAATGGCCTGTTGACACTGCTGGCATTGCATCACATGTGCATTAAGCTCAAGGCGCTGCGCCGCGCTGAGTTGATTGTCAACAAAGCCGTCTAAAGTGGACGGATTGATGTTACATGTCATTGCATTAAACCTTATTCATTTTATCTAGCGGGCGATACCGTTAGGTGTCAGGCCTGCTAGCGACTTTGTGCTTACGTTAAGCGCAGGTTATGTTACTGCTGTTGTTGCGTCTAAGCCAATATTATTGGCGTTTTCCTATTACTTAGGTAACCGACGCTTAAAATAAGTTCAATTAACTTTTCAAAAAATCCAAGAGGCGGTTTCGTGCGGCATTTAACCTTGAGCGCACGGTGCCGACCTTAATCGACAATATCTGGCCAATTTGTTCATAGCTGAAGCCTTCGCGGTCAGTCAGTAGTAGCAGTTGCCGTTCTTCTGGCTTGAGCTGGTCGATGGCGCTGGCGACCTTTTTTTGCATATTGTCATTGATGGTCTGTTCCAATGGGCACTCATCGGACACCAGCTGTTTACTGAGTTGCTGTGCATTGCCCGGCTCTAACTGCTCTTGTGAGATGGAGTCGGTCTGATCGCTAAAGCGACGTTTGTGACTGCGAAAATAATTCAGCATCAAGTTGCGGCTGATGGCAAACAGATAAGTGGTGAACTTTGATTCGCCTCTATAATTTTCAGCCTGCTTGTACAGCTCGATAAAGACATCTTGCGTCAGATCTTCGGCATCGGCCTGCTTTTGCCCGATTTGAAAATAGATAAAGCTATAGATACGCTCTTTATGGCGTGTGACCAGTTGGTTGAAGGCCGCCCTATCACCTTGAACAAAGCGCTCAAGCAGTTGTTTATCGATAGCGTCATCCGTGGCAGAAGCTTGCGCTTCTTCCTGCGGTGCCTTGCTTTGGCTGTTCACCACCAAGGGCTTACCAGCGCTATCGCGTTTCAAACTCATCCCGAAATAACCTTCTACGGCGCTCTATTAGCGTTTTTCTTGGTTTGACTGCTCGGGATCAAAGGTGGGCTTGGTGTTGTTCAACTCCTCAAAGCCCATGCGATTGATGCGATCTTCGACTTCCAGCGGACTGAGTGGTCTGCCTTTGCGGTTGGTGGTTCTGACGCTGTCGTCAACAATATGGAAAGTGGGGGTTTCAAACCAAACCTGACCTTTACCTTCTAGTAGTACACCATATGAAACGGTGTCGGCAAACTCCGGAATATCGAGCACCAATGAGACTTCCTTCCAGTCTTTGGTGCCGGTGAGGCGGCGGTCGGACATATTGTCCAACGCCAAAGTACGGTTTTTACCTTCTACCCGAAACCAAGCTCCGACACTACGGGCATTTTTGGTTTTGATAAAGGTGCGCAGTAAAATGCGTTTGCCGCGCAGTTCTTCAATATTGGCGCTACGCATTAAGGTGGCAAAACTTCTGAAATTGGGGCTTAAGGATTTGATAAAACCCATATGACGGCCATTTTTCGACAAGGTCGTCAAAAAGCCGGTTTGATACTGCTCGGTGTTGTAACCTGCTTTACCCCAGCCATCGAGCGGGTCTGGGCGACCTTCATTATCGACATCGGCTCGGGCACCAAGACTGACCGCCAATAAGGCAAAAACTAAAGAAAAAACGGCAGTACGGGTGCTGAGCAGTCGCATCTTGGAATTATTCCTGAGTGTGGTTGATATCGCCATTAGTAACCGACCAAGCCAAAGAGTTCGCTTGGATGACTTTGCCCGGCATTATCTCTGATTTGATTAGCTCGAACAAGTTTAGCCCAGTTTCGATTTTACCGGCGGCGTATTTGTAGGCCTAGCCGTTCAAGTAGAAAGCTCATCTGATAGTGTCTAATGAATTGTTCCTTAAAAAATTCCAGTCCTTTGCATGGCTGAATTTGGGCAGCAGACTATACTGGACAGGATGATGATTAAAAAAATGGTGGAGTCAATGACGCGTGTGTTGTGGCTTATATTGTTGGGATGGTTGCTGGTTGGTTGCTCACCGGCACCGGAACAGCCCAAGGTAAGGCTGGCTATCAACCCTTGGCCAGGCTACGAGTTCTTATATCTAGCCAGTGAAAAGGGCTTTTTCAAGCAATATGGTCTTGATATTGAAATCGTTGAAATGTCATCTCTTGCCGATGTGCAAAGGCTTTATATTCAAGGCCGGGTAGATGCATTCGGCTCTACGGTCATTGAAGCTGTGCAGGCGGCAGGGGCTACTCAGTCACCTTTAGATATTGTGTTGATCCCCGATTTTTCCAATGGTGGCGATGTCATTATCGGCAATGACAAAGTGGCGTCGTTGGCCGACCTCAAGGGTAAAAAGGTCGGCGCCGAGGTCGGTTCATTGGGGATGTTTATTCTTCATGCTGCACTGCGTAAAGAAGGGATGAGTTTGGCTGATGTAAACGTGGTGAATGTTGAGCAACTCGATATAAAGCGTAAATTTGAGCAAGGACTGATAGATGCGGTCGTGACTTATCCACCGTATTCTCTCGAGGTGCTCAAACTGCCTGGCTACCGTCAGGTGTTTGATACGACCGCTATTCCTGAAAAGGTGATTGATACCATCTCTTTGCGTCATGGCCTTATTGGCGACACTCAAAGTTGGGTCAACAAGTTTCATCAGGTGTGGCAACACACATTGGAATATGCCAAAGCCAATTCGGCGCATGCCTATGAGATCATGGCCGAGCGTCAAGGGATAACGGTGGCAGAATTTGGTGATGCCCTTAGCGGTTTGGAATTGGTGGGCTCGGATAGGCAACAGGCTTTATTAGGTTCGGAGCAACTCAAACAGAATATTGTTGATGCTTGCATGGTGCTTAAAAGTGCCGACAACGTTACCTTTAGCTGTGACAATATTACTGAGTTGGTGAGAGGACATAAAAGCCAGTGAAAAAGCCAAGAGAAGTGATGTGTAATGACCATTAGTGTCACGCGTTTTCGTGATTCGATTAATGGCAAGCTGGTGATGCCGCTTGTTGGGATCTTTTGTTTTGTGATCTTGGTTTTTTTTCTGTCGGTAGAGTATCGCACCCGCACGTTGGTTGAACAAAAGCTCAATGCCAGAGCTTTGGAGCTGGCCGATACCTTTAATATTGCGACAGAATCCAATAGTTCCACAGCCAACTTCACTCGGGTGGTCAATGCCATTGGTGCCAGTGAAGATGTGCAACTTTTGTTTTTGCTCGACGACAGTGAAGGCTTGGTCGTCGCCTCATCGAAAAATCGTTATCGTGGCAGCCGCATTGATGAGATTGCCGACGATGGGCTTAAAATGCGTTTGGTCGATGCCATATCGCGAGAGAAAAATACCCTCGATCAGGATGCGTCGGACCATTTATGGTTTACCTACAAATTGCAGTCTATCAGCGAATCGGGCGGCACCTTGAGACGGATGACTCTGTTGATAGAAGTAGACGTGTCTGGTTCTGAATCATACGTCAGAGCCATTAATCTTTATTTCCTAGCGGCGCTGATTGCGTTGCTAAGCATTATTTTAGCAATCTTCTATGTGTTGATGCGGCGCCTTGTGTTAAAACCGATAACCATGTTGATGGACTCAATCAAAAACACCAAAACCCTTAACCGACCTGTGTTGTCGGCGTACCGTTCAGACGATGAAATCGGTATTTTGAGCCGGGTGTACAATGAGTTGATTGTCGATAGTTTCAATAAGCAAGAAGCGCTGAGCAAAGAGCGTGAAAAAAGTGAAGCGGCACTTCAGGCCAAAAGCCGGTTTTTGGCGATGATGACACACGAGTTGCGGACACCGCTCAATGGGGTGATTGGTATGTCGGCTTTGTTGGAAAAACAAGTGGTTGATGAGCAAAAACGTGGTTATCTTTCGGTGATCCAAACCTCAGCCAACCAACTGTTGTCAATTATCAACGATACCTTGGACTTTTCTAAAATCGAAGCCGATAAATTGGAACTCGAAGAACAGCCCTTTGATTTGGCGGGCATTTTAAAAGACATCTGTGCGATGTTCAGTCCTAAACAAGCCGGCGCTGAGGTCGCTGTGGTACTGGAATTGCCCGACATGCCCTTGCCGGAAGTGCTTGGTGATAAGGTGAGATTGAGCCAAGTGGTGATCAACCTGCTGGGCAATGCGGTTAAGTTTACCCAGCATGGTGAAATAGTGGTCAGTTTGCGTCTTGGTGAGCCGCGTGACAATGCGCTGTGTTTCAGCATTAGCGTAAAAGATAGCGGTATCGGGATCTCCGAAGAACACATGGGGCGTTTGTTTGAGGAGTTCTCACAGGCTGATTCCTCCACGACGCGAAAGTTTGGCGGTACCGGTCTTGGTCTTTGGATCTGTAAAAAGCTGGTGGAGAAAATGAACGGTAAGATCACCGTCAGCTCAGAGCTGGGTCAAGGCACAGAGTTTACCGTGACTTTGTGTTTAGCAACTTGCGCTGAGCGAATTGAAGCGATTAAAGATGCTCAGCAAAATCTGCCACCGCTCGACCTGACCGGATTCAATATCTTGTTGGTTGACGATACACAGATCAACCGCATGGTAGTGTCTGCTATTCTCGCGCCGTCGTCGGCCAACGTGGTGCAGGCCGAAAATGGTGAACAGGCGTTTGAAGTTTATCGGCAGCAGCCATTTGATATTATCCTAATGGATTGCCTGATGCCGGTGCTGGACGGTTTTGAAGCCAGCAGAAAAATTCGACAATTCGAACAAAGCCAAGGTCGGCAGCAGGTGCCTATCATTGCCCTGACGGCCAACGCCTTAGAAGATACCCACAAGCAGTGCCTCGCGGCTGGGATGAATGAATTTCTGACCAAGCCGGTGATTGCCGAGCAATTGGAGGCGGCGTTACGGCTTTATCTATTGCGTGATTAGAGATCTAGCGGCAAATCAAGCTATTGAAATAGGTCGTGAAATCATGTGAGCTTGTGGGCAACTGAAGCAAAGCAAACGATATTTTTGCTGTTTTTTTCCACAAATACCTGAGTTTTTGTGGAAAAAAGTGCGTTGAGTAACAAAAAATCGCCTGTGGGGTTTAACATAGCCCCTAAGCTCGGCTATAATTCAGCTCTTTGTAAGCCCTGCCTTATATTTAACACACTGTCCGGCGGGTAAAGCGTAACCCTTCATTGATATGACAAAACGTATCGGATAAATAATATGAAAAAAGTGCTTTTTGCTATTACCTTAATTGCCGGTTTCTCGGTCGCTCATGCTGCTGATGATAAGTTGTCTCGCGAACAGGTTTCTAAAATGTTGAAGCCGGTCGGTCAAGTCCATGTTGGTACTGACGCGTCGGCCGACGCTGGTCCTCGTGAGCCACGCAGCGGTGAAGAAGTGGTCAATACCAAGTGTGGTATGTGCCATAACGCAGGCGTTAGTGGTGCACCTAAGTCTCACGATGTTGCTGCTTGGCAAGAGCGTTTGGCCAAAGGCTTTGATGTCGTGCTGTCTAACGCAATCAATGGTATCAATGCCATGCCGCCAAAAGGCACTTGCTCAGATTGTACAGATGATGAAATCAAAGCGGCCATCGAGTTTATGAGCAAATAACTCAAGACGATCCGCCTTTAAAAAAACCGCTATAACAGCGGTTTTTTTTCGCCCTGAACAAAATTTTGTCACCGCTGGTGGCATAACATATGCACTATATCTGCCGATAAAATCGCGTTTTTATACGCAATCAATGGCACTGTCATCTAAACTGACAGATAACAAGTCGATAAGGCAGGTGTGCATGTTCAAATGGTTGGTGGTTACTTGTGTATTGCTGCTTAGCGCCTGTGGCGGTGGGCAAGACTCAGGTGTGCCTGGGGCGCCACAGAGTAATGGCCAGATTGAACAGCCTGAGCCGAGCCAATCACTCTATTCCAGCTCTCCTCATCGACGTAATTTCAACGATGAGGATGATTTAAGCGCGTTTTTTACCTTCTTCGATCATCAATATCTCAATCGCATCGACATTATTATCACCGAAGCACGTTGGCAGGCGCTGCTTGCTGAGCTTGAAGATAACCTGCATTCCGATGAATATTTCAAAGCCGATGTGATCATATCTTCAAACGGCGGGCTACACCTTGAGGTAGCAGAAGTGGGCTTGCGCATTCGTGGTAACTCTACCCGGCAAATACCACAGCAAAACGGTCGATTTATGCCGGTTCATTTTAAACTGAAATTCAATTTGACCTTTGATATACCGGAAGATACCTTGGCATACAAGGTGCGTAAAGAGCGCCGAGTGGCCAACTTGCGCAGCCTTAATTTAAAAAGTCATCAGCGTATTCCCGATACCTCGCAAATAAGAGAGCTGTATAGCTATGACTTATTCAATCAAATTGGGGTTGCGGCCCCTTTGACCGGCTCTGCTCGGGTATTTCTGACCATCGGCCAATTTACTGTCGATTATGGCTACTACACCGCCGTTGAACCCATTGATAAAACCTTTTTGCGTAAACGTTACGGCGATGATGATAATGAAGGCAACCTATATAAATGCCTGTGGCAGGCTGGCGGCCCTGCCAATCTCACGCCAAAACACCCCGATGAGCCGATGGACAATTGGATTGGTGTCAGTGATGAACTTGGCTATAACCCGACCTACGACCTAAAAACCAATGAAGATGAAGCCGACCACTCTCGGCTACTGGCCTTTATCGACAAACTCAATACACTCCATGGTGCTGAGTTGAAAGCTTGGTTGGACGAGACTTTTGAAGTGGATCAGTTTTTGCGTTACTCGGCCATGAATGTATTGATCGGTATGCCGGACGACTATCGTGCCATGGGCAACAACTACTACTTATATTTTAGTGCCAGTGAATCTGACGACGATGAGGATGGCGAGCGCGACCAAGGTAAGGTGTTGTTTATTCCGTATGACTATGACCAAGCATTTGGCGGGGGCTGGATGCCTTTTGATACCGCGAGTGTCGGCATATATGATTGGCGCAGCTTAACTTATGAACTTACCGGCGATCAGTATTATGACGCTCATCCGTTGATCGACAAAATGCTTGATATCGATGAATATCGTCAATGGTACGAACATTATCTTGGACTTTATGTGCATCAATACAATGGCAATTTCAATAGCGCTAACTTCAAAGCCAAATTTGACCAGTTGAAAGCCTTATATGACAGTGACGGCAGTGGTGAGTTGGAGTCACAGATAGAAGACAACATTAAAGTGATGCAAAGTGAACAGGAAGTTGAGTATTTCAATACCAAGGTCGAGTCGATTCGGTCGCAGTTGGGACAATAATATCAATACAAGGGGTTATATGCTCAAACGAATAGGGTCTATGCTACTGTTGCTGTTGGCAACTCAAGTGCAGGCCGGATACCAATATAAAACGCAAAGTGGCGTTGAGATTGAGTTCGGGGCGCGTGTTGTGTTGCAGTATCGTGACTTTGAAAGTCAGGACTATGAAGAAGATGATGCCTTTGGTTTGGTTGCCGGTGACAATGCCATTTTGGCTGAAGATGATGCTTTGGGGCTGACCACCGCCGATCAGCAATTTAGAGTGCGTCGGTTTAGGCCGTCTATCGATGTTGCTTTTAATAAAGATTGGGAGGCCAGCCTGTCATGGGAATTGGCTGCGGGCCGTCGTAATATTAAAGATGCCTATGTGCGTTTTCGTGGAATCGAATGGTTGGATGTGCGCTTTGGTAGCGATACGGTGCCTTTTAGTCGCGAACGTATTACCTCATCGGCAAGACAGCATTCTCCTGAACGGGCGATCACCGGCGATACTGAATTTGGAGTGCCGGGTAGGCAACCGGGGCTGCATTTGCGAACGCGCTTTGATTTTCCACTCAATTTGAGGCTTTCTTATGCCGATGCCAATATTCATGGCGATCTATTGACCGAAATTCAGTTTATCAACCCCTGGGGTCGCAGCGAGGTTGAAGACAATCTGCAAGATGAAGGGACGATGACTGTGGCGCGGCTCGAATATGAGGTGTTCGGTAAGATGCGTTATCGCGAAGGCCACTTGAAAGAGAAGCCTGCGCTGCATTTATCGGCAGCCATACTCAACTGGCAAAACAAACATCAGGCGGTAGAAATTGACGCATTAAATGGCTGGGAGGTGGCGGCGGCCTATCGTGGCTACGATTGGTCGGTTGATTTACAGTACCATGAACTGACCGCCGATTCGCCATACGACATAGACAAACGACTGTTTGAACATGGCAAAGCTGCGCTGCAAAGTTACAGCGTCGAAGTTGGACATATGTTTTTCGACAAGCAGGTTGAACTGTTTGGTGCCTATCAGCTGATGTCGGCCGATGCTTGGTCGCAAGACTGGCAGGTGAAAGAAGTTGGGATGAGTTATTTTCTTGATGGTCATCAGCATAAATTACAGTTGAGTTATCGCAAAGAGCAAGGGCGCAAGGGGCGTGATGCCGACCAGCAGAGTCTTTATCTACAATGGCAATATGACTACTGATGTTATTTTCTCAGCTTCGTCACCGTGTTAGCCGCTATGCCCGGGTTGGGTTACTGGCTTATGTCATGGTGCTGAGTTATTTGCTGTTCAGTGACAGTGGTCGTTCCGCTCTCAACAATATTGGTCAGCATTATATGGCAAAGCAAGACCAACAGCGCCGACAACAGGTTGAGCAGCTCGACTGGGCTGCGCTGATGGCGCTGGGGGATATCAGCCGTCACCATCGCTACGCCGCATACAAAGATAAGCTGTGGTTTGAGTGGGTCGAGTCTGGGGCAAAACTTGATAAAAGCCATATTCAATGGGCTGAGCGCAACCGACGTAATATCAATATGCAGCTGGCATTGGCGAAATATTATGGTGCAAAGGGGAAGACTGCAAAGCAGTTGAAACTGCTACGTCAACTTTATGTGAAAGTGCCGCAGCACGTCGAATTGGCCGCTGCGTATCGACAGGCGCTGCAACAGGTTGGCGCCGAGATGCCCACAATCAACGTTGAGCAACAACACAACCTCAGGGAGTATTTTGCTCAATGACGACGATGGTGCGGCTGAAATATTGGGGAGCGCTGGCTTGGCGGCACAGTTTATGGTTAACCTTGCCTTTGGCCATATTGCTAAGTTTATGGTGGGTGCTTGCGTGGCTAAGGTTTAGCAGTATTGAGCCTGCGGTGTTGCCACAAGATAACGCCAGTTTCGGTCAGGTGCTTGACTATGAAGCAAGGCATTTGCTGGCGCAATGGCAAAACAAGTTTATTCACCGCTCAGCACCTTTTGGCCAGCTAATTACGCCGGTGCAGCTGATGGTCCCGACGCGAGAACTCAAAGCGCTAAGTCATGATCTGCCACAATCGGGCAAAAACTATGTTAAAGGCAAACTGTTGCTGGCCGACGGCTATCATAAAATCAAACTTCGGCTGCGGGGCAATCATCCAAGGCATTGGCGTACAGAGAAAAAATCACTGCGGGTTAAAATGCAAGGTGACAAGCTGTGGCGTGATCTCAACCGCTTCGAATTGCTGGCACCTGCTGATAAATCGTTGCTTGGTGCATACTTAAGCGCGCAATTGGCCAAACTGATGGGCTTACCCGGCGCCGATATTGAGTTGGCTTGGGTGTACATCAATGGTCAATCTAATGGTTTGTATCTGCTGAGTGAATCGATTGATGAGCAAACCTTGATCAATCACAACCTGATGCCCGGTGACATATATGCCGGAGAGGTTGCCAAACGCGACGCATATAGCGGTGTGGATAATCGCTTGTTTCACCACAGCGGGCTTTGGCAAAAGCTGGCCCACAATAGTGATCATCCTCGCACCCAGCGTACTTCCCTAAACTTATTGGTGAGCTGGCTACAACAACCCCAAATCGACTATCAGCAGCTAAGGCAATTGGTCGATTATCCAATGTTTGCCCGCTTTTATTTGTTTCATCAACTTATCGGCTCTACCAACATCGACCAGTTTCACAACTGGCGCTTGTATTTCGATCACAGTCGCGGCCGCTTTTTTCCGCTGGTTTGGGACCCTGAAGGCTGGCCGCAGCATGGGCTTGAAAGCGACCCCGGAGCGCTTATCGACGCACTGCGTCAAGACCCTGTTTTTATTCAAGCAGTAAGACGCCAGTATTGGCAGCTCGATATGCCCGGGCGTTTGGCGAGCTTTGTTGAAAAGGCAGAGCAAATACGTCGCGAGCTGACAACTTGGGTAGGCAATGACCCGGTGAGGTCAATCGATTTACAGTATTACGATGAACAAGATTATCTAGAGGCTTCGGCTGCGCTGATCCAGAGAATGAAACAGGCGTTCGCGATAACCATAGCCAAGCCCGATGAGGTCCCGAAAGCGCCGGAACCGCTGAAGTGGCAAGGCCAGCGGCAGTTTAATGGTGTGACCCATATCCGTCAGCCGGTAGAGGTTGCCGCCGGAAGCCGCATTTTGCTTGGTTCGGGGGCTGTGTTGATTTTTCATCACCGAGTTAATCTCAATGGCACTGCGCAACAACCAATTGAGTTTGCGGCTTTGGGAGAGCAGCCTTATGGTGCTGTCGTCTTGCAAGGTGCAGATGCCAATGGTTCGAGTTTGAATCATTGCCGCTTTAGCGGAGGTAGTGCCTACAAAAATGGCGTGATTAACTTCACTGCGATGCTGTCATTACATGAAGTCAGCGATGTCGCTATCGATCATTGCCACTTTAGTAGGAATGCTGAGTCTGATGATATGGTGCATGGGGTGTATGCCGGAGTCACAATTACAAATAGCACATTTGAACATGCTGTTGGAGATGGATTAGATCTAGAGTTGTCCCATGCCTTTATCGCCAATAGCGAGTTTCGTGAAAATGCTAGAGAAGGTGTCGATTTGATGCACTCAGATGTTGTGCTGCGGGATGTGACATTGATTGATAACCTTGATAACGCCATCTCTGCCGGACAAAAGTCGAAAGTGCGCTTAGAAAATGGCTTTATTCAAGGCGCCAAGTCGGCTTTGTTGGTCAAGGACAGCTCATTTATGCGGGTTACTCATAGCGAGCTGACGCAAAACGGCTTAATTGCCAAAGTCAGCCATCGTAATGATCACTATGCCGAAGGGGGCCAGCTATATATTTATCGCAGTAAAATGTATGACAATCAGCGTTTTTTTGATGTGGAAAAAAGTGCTCGTTTGGCGATATACGACAGCTACCTCTGGCCGCGTTTTAGCTCGGATAAGAAGCGCATCACCATCGATGAAACCACCAATGACTATCAGCCGACTGTGGCATCGGCACAGTTTAAGCGCTATAAGAAAGAAGTAGAAGCGTTTGCACAGTTAGATCAACTCATCGCACCGCAGGCAATGGCTGATAAACGGGGGATAGTCAATGAGCAACCTTGAGCACATGCTTAAGTTTGAACGATTTGAATTTAAATACATACTCCCGAAACAGCTTGGCGAAGAATTTGAATCGGCACTTCGCTACTTTATGCGCTTTGATCCTTTTGTTGAACAGACACCGCATCACCGCTATTTTGTTCGCAGCTTGTATTTTGATGATCCGCATTTCAGTAGTTTTTACAGCAAAGTCGATGGCATCAAAACCCGAGCAAAGTTTCGTATTCGCACCTATACTGACAAACCAAGTGATGAGGTGGTGCAGTTCTTAGAGTTAAAGGGGCGCTATAACCAGTTTGTCTATAAAAGGCGAATGCTAATTCCCACTATCGAACGGCCGGTGTGCCGACATCTATTGCAGTGCTTGGGCAACAATGAACTGAGCCAGCAGTTTATGTTTGAATACTATCGCCGTCAGTTGGCGCCGGTGGCTTTGGTCGATTATTGGCGTAGACCCTATTTTAGTCAGTATGATCCCGATTTTCGTCTTACTTTCGATGAAGAGTTGGTGACCTATCAAAGCGATGGCTTGACGCCTAAGCGCAGTGATACCAAGCGTAGGGTATTGCCCGGCTTTAAGGTGATGGAAGTTAAATTTAAACGGCAGATCCCGGCTTGGTTTCATCGCTTGGTCGAATCTTACGAGCTTAAGGCCAAACCTTGTTCCAAGATTTGTCATGCCATGGAAGCGCTGCAATTGGCGGAGGATATATAAAAGTGCAAGAAGAAAGTCCTGATTTTTTGTTTACCACAGGTAATGTACTTAGCTACAGCTACCCGGAAATGTTGTTCAATATGCTGCTGGCGGTGCTGCTCGGCTTTGTGATCACCGGAGTGTATCGTCACACCCACAAAGGGTTGTCCTATTCACAGTCGTTTTCGTTGACCATTTTGTTTGTGACCTTAATTGTTGCCGTGGTAATGATGGTTATCGGTTCATCACTGGCCAGAGCCTTTGCCTTGGTCGGCGCGCTGTCAATTATTCGCTTTAGAACCGTGGTAAAAGACACCAAAGACACCGCCTTTGTATTTGCCGCGTTGGCCATTGGCATGGCAGCGGGCACTTCAAATTACTTTTTGGCTGTCGCCGCCAGTATGGTGATTGCCGTTTTAGCCATCGCTACTCATCACTTTAATTATGCCGCCTTATATAAGAGTGAGTTTATTTTGCGCTTTGTGGTTGAACGTTCATTTGGCGAAGACCGCTATATGGGCATTATCAAACAATACGCTCGGCTTGCGCATTTGCTGCACATTGAACCTGCCGCCGACGGCGACTTAGTTAAAATGACTTACGATATTCATATGAAAGAAGACATCGACCCTGCGGCACTTACCGCCGAGCTGGATAAGCTCGACGATATTTCCGAGGTGGTGATGATAGCCGCCAAGAGTGATATTGATTATTGATGGGCGCTTAATCAGCGCCCCTCTACTACTTCTTTCCCACCCAATCAACACGATATAAATCGCGGCGGCGGTCAAGGTAGTTCCGTACCGAGCCTTCGTGCTTCAGTGATTTTAATTTTTCCAAATCAACATCGACGATTAACGTCATTTCTGTGTTCGGTGTGGTTTCGGCCATGATGGCATCATGGGGAAAGGCAAAGTCCGAAGGAGAAAACACGGCGGATTGGGCATATTGAATGTCGGCGCCATCAACCTTGGGTAAGTTGCCGACGCTTCCGGCGATAGCAACATAACATTCGTTTTCAATGGCGCGGGCATGGGCGCAAGTGCGTACTCTGAGGTAACCGTTTTTGGTGTCGGTCCAAAATGGCACTAGCAAAATTTCGATGCCTTCTTCGGCCAAGAGCCTTGCCAGTTCGGGAAACTCCACATCATAGCAAATCAATACTCCAACCTTGCCAAAGTCGGTTTCAAACACCTTGAGGTCATCACCACCTTGCATTGCCCAAGACTTTTTCTCATAGGGCGTAGGGTGCAATTTATATTGGTAATCTAAAGTGCCGTCACGGCGGCACAGGTAGGCGACATTATATAGCTCGTCGTTTTCTACCAGTGGCATTGAGCCTGCCACAATATTGATGTTGTATGACACTGCCAGCTTTGAAATCTCCTCGACTATCTCGGCGGTATGCTTGGCTAAGGCTCTAATCGAGGCAATAGAGCTTGCATGTTGTTCCATACCCAGCAGCGGCGCGTTAAAGAACTCAGGAAACAGTGCCAAATCGCACTGATAGTCAGATAAGGCATCAACAAAGAACTCTACTTGCTGAATAAGTCCTTCAACATTGGCAGTTGAGCGCATTTGCCATTGTACGCAGCCAAGTCTGACCTCCGTTTGACGACCACCGATCAGTGGTGTCTTGCGTGGTTCATAATAAAGATTGGTCCACTCAAGTAATGTGGCAAAGCCCAGTGAGGCATCGTCTTCAGGCAAGTAGTTCTTCAAGACCCGTTTGACTTCAAACTCGTTAGACAGCTGAAAAGTTAAAATCGGGTCGTAGATTTTTTTCTTTTTGACCTTTTCGATATAACCTTGCGGGGTTAACTTGTCGGCGTAGCCTTGGTAGCCGGGAATGCGACCCCCTGCCACTATGGCCTTGAGGTTGAGGTTGTAGCAAAGCTCTTTGCGCGCTTCGTATAATCTGCGCCCCAAACGCATACCGCGATAGGCTTTGGAGACAAACACATCAACCCCATAAAGCACGTCTCCTTTAGGGTCGTGGGTGGTGAGATAGGCATTGCCGGTGATCTCTTCATAGGTATGCTGATCGCCGAATTTGTCATAATCGACAATCACCGACATGGCTGCGGCGACCACTTTACCGTGATCTTCAATACAGATCTGGCCATCGGGAAATACCGCCAGTTGTGCTTTGAACTTCTTTAGCGGCCATGCACCACCCAAGTTACCGGCGTAGGCTTCATCCATCACCGCTTTGACGTCATCGTAGTCGCTTAATTTCAGGTGACGCAGTTCTAACTTATGCTCGGCTTCTTCGACTTTATTGGATATTTTTTTACTCACTTAAACCTCAATGTTATTTGTGCACACTCACATTAGTGATAGCAGAGAGAGTGATATCCAACCAGTGGCGCAATAAAATTTATAGCGGTCGGCACAAAATGCTGAGCTTGATACTAAAACGGCGCAAATGATGGGCCGAATGTTTGCATAAAGCCCAATTGTTGGCTAGGTTTTAGACTATAACAATAGCGAATGAGCCGATAGTAATCGCCTGTGGCAGCTCGCATAGGTTGGTTTTTTTCAGGGGTTGAAAAAGTGATGGTTAATCAAGACGAGTTGGAGCAATCCAAAGACAAATCTTCAGCTGAGTTGTTGGCTGAACGGCAACGGCTCGATGAGCTATATCGCGAGAAGTTTACTCGTGAGGTTACGGTGATGTTTACCGACCTAAAAGATTCCACTCACTTAGCGGAATCGTTAGGGGACATGCAAACCCGCGAACTTATCAATACCCACAACAGCTTGTTGTTTCCACTCATCGAAGCCAATAACGGCACCTTGGTTAAAACCATGGGTGATGGCACCATGTCATACTTTGACAAACCTGACGATGCCATTCGTACCGGTGCACAATTTCAAAAGGCGCTGCAAAAGCACAATGCCAAACCTTCGGTTAAGGTGCCGATTAAGGTCAGAGTGGGTATTAACACCGGTACGGGTATTGTAGAGGAAAGCGATATTTACGGGGATGTGGTCAATGTCGCAGCGCGGTTTGAAGCGCAAGCCAATGCCGGGGAGATCTATATTTCAGAATCCAGCTTTGATGGGATTGCAGATAAAGGCGAGTTTTATTGCCGTTATATCAAAGATGTCAGTCTCAAAGGCAAAAGCGAACAATTTAAGGTTTATAAAGTGTTCTGGGATGAACAGGAGATCTCTGCCGATCAGGTTGAGGCCGCAACAACCAAACCTGCCGTAACTGAAAAGTCGCAAATGCCGTGGCGTTTGATCTTATTCGTGTTTGTCTTGGTTAGTGGCGTGTTCGTGGTGATGTATGTTACCGGACAGATGGAAGACCGCTCCAATGACGATAAACGCTCGCGTAGCAATAAGGTATCGATGGTCGCGCCAATCAATACACCGCTGGTCGAGTTAAGGGCGATACAGGCCGTTTAAATGGCAGATAAAGAGCGGCCGGCGTTATCGACACTTGATAAGGTTTTGTTTGCTCTTTTAGTGCTGGCGTTTCTATACCTGGCATGGCTACCGGTTGATTTGACCTCGCAATTTGTCATCGGTTGGGGGTTACTTGGTTTTTTGATCATTGCCCGCAAGCTCGGTATGGAGCATGTGCCCTTTGGTCGGCTGGTGCTGATGATTGTGGTGCTGTTTATTTCCTCTCGCTATTTCATCTGGCGCACTACTGGCACCTTGGTTTATACCTCGCTACCTGAATTCATTATGTTGGCGTTGGTGTTTGTTTCTGAAATTGAAGTTTCGATGGTGCATCTGGTTGGCGTGTTTTCCAATATCTGGCCGATGAAACGCTACAAAGGTCCCCGCCTGCCCAAAGATATCAATCTGTTGCCGAGCGTCGATATCTA
This sequence comes from Alteromonadaceae bacterium, assembly GCA_041583135.1. GTDB lineage: Bacteria > Pseudomonadota > Gammaproteobacteria > Enterobacterales > Alteromonadaceae > JABSOG01. Next base: position 45,516 of record JBFHGJ010000032.1, read on the forward strand.
TATTCCAACGTATAACGAAGATGGTCGCTTGGTCGCAGCAACGGCCAAAGCCTGCATGTTAATGCATTACCCCAAAGAAAAGCTCAATATCTATATTCTTGATGATGGTGCCACGGAGCAAAAGCGCAACAACAAGAAAACCTCTGGCCCTGCATGGTATCGCTATAAAAAGCTGAAAGGATTTTGTGATGCCAACGGTATCGGTTACCTCACTCGGGAAAAAAACGAAAGAGCCAAAGCGGGTAATATCAATGCGGCGTTGCCTAAGACCTCTGGTGAGTTGATTTTAATGCTCGATTGCGACCATGTGCCGACCTCTGATTTTTTACAAAACACCGTAGGGTTCTTTATCCAAAACCCCAAATTGTTTTTAGTGCAAACACCGCACTTTTTTATCAACCCCGACCCGGTTGAAAAGTCACTCGGTACGTTTCATCAGGCACCGAGTGAAAATGAAATGTTCTACCGCGCCACCTTACCCGGGGTGGATATGTGGAACTCTAGTTTTTTTTGCGGCTCTGCCGCTATCTTAAGGCGAAAATGTTTAGAAGAAGTCGGGGGGCTTGCTGGTATTACGATCACCGAAGATGCCGAGGTGTCGGTGCAGCTACATGCCAAAGGTTATCAAAGTTTGTATTTGCCCAAACCGATGATCAGTGGTCTATCGCCTGAGACCTTTGGCGATTTTATTATACAGCGTAGCCGTTGGTGTCAGGGGATGCTGCAAATGGGGTTACTGACGAACCCGCTAACAATTAAAGGATTATCTCTCGCTCAGAAAGTCTGCTATACCTCATATTATCTTTATTGGTTCTTTGGTTTTGCCCGTGTGATGTTTTTTATCGGGCCTTGTCTGTTCTTGTTGTTTGGTTGGCAGATTTATCATGCCTCGACAACCTTGGTGGCTGCCTATGCCATACCACACCTGATCGCCAGCTTGATTGCCGCCGATATTTTATATGGCAAGTATCGCTGGCCATTGTTCTCTGAGTTGTACGAAAGCGTACAGTCGTTGTTTTTATTTAAGGCGGTGGTTGGGGTTATCAATAATCCACGCTCGCCGAAGTTTGACGTGACTCCTAAAGGTCGGCGCCTAGAGCATGACTTGTTAAGCCCGTTATCGGCGCCTTTTTACGTGCTGTTGATGATTATGCTTATCTCAATACCGGCAGCCGTCTACAAATACATGACCTATCCGCTATTACAAGATGTGGTATTGCTGTGTAGTTGTTGGCTGGGCTTTAACATCATGATGTCGATGGCCGCCATCGGCAGTTTTTGGGAAAGACATCAGTTTAGACGTTATCACCGGGCGTGGGCTAAGGGGCCGGTGAGTATTACCTGGGCAAATAATCATCGAATTGACGGAAATTTGACAGATCTGTCGTTGCAAGGTTTGGGAATGACCATGGAAAATGCCGATGGATTAGTGGAGCAACAGGAAGTTATGGTCCATATTATTGATAGCTATGGAAAAAATTATCAAATCGAAGCCAAAGTTATGCGATTGTTCCAGCGCGGGGAAAAAGTGGTATGTGGTTTGCAGATATTCGAAACCAGGGAGAATTATATCGATAGGCTGGCGATTGTTTTTGGTGATAGTCAGCGGCTGGAAGATGCCTGGAGGCGCTCGGCGAAACGGCCGGGATTTTTAAAGCTTATGTATTTTTTCATTCAATTGGGGATCCGTGGAGCCAAAGAAAGCGGTATTGGCTTGATGTTGATCGCAAAAAACTACTGCTTAGGTTTTTGGCATTGGTTGGCAAAAGTGTTCAGACTGCAAAAGGGGGCTTCGTGAAGAAGTTTTGGTTATGGTTTTTGGTATTGATTGCCACAGCAGCGAAAGCTGAGACCATAACGTTGCCGCTATTTGATATATACCCTGTTGAAGCCGTTGAATTGCGCTGTGTGGACAGCAAATACGATATACAACTACCGATCCCCTCGCGCTGGAAAGTCAACCGTGCGACACTCAAATTCAAATACGTCAACTCCGCTTCTATTCTCAAACAAAATTCTCAGCTGGTGGTGCGGTTAAACGGTTCGCCATTGGCGCAAATGAAACTCGACCCATTTGAAACCGAAGCCGAGGCTGAGATTGAGCTGCCTCGCTTATTGTTGCAATCAGGTTATAACCACATGAGCTTTCAGGTTTCTCAGCACTATGCTACCCAGTGCGAGTCGCCCTGTGCGCCGGAGTTGTGGACTCGGCTTAACCTCGACCAGGCGCAAGTGACCTTTGACTATGAATTGGTAGATGTGCCTGAACGGGTATCGGCGGTGGCCAATTTCTTATTTGATCCCAAATCGCCCTTGTCTAAGCCCATTCATATCATTTCTGAAAGTCGCAGTGAGAAAATGCTTTCTTTTGGTGGCATAGTCGCCTCAGGCGTGGCAACCCGATTTGAGTATAAACCCACTCAATTTAGCACCTCAGATGATGTCCTATTGGGTCACGACAATATCTTGGTCGGCACCAAAGCGTTTGTCGAGGCGTTTCTTGCCAAGCGCGATATCGAGATTGATATCGATAGCCCAACGATAAAAGTGCTGCCTGTGCCGGTGCCTTATATTGATGACACCTTTAGCGGTGAGGAGCGGGTGGTATATCACCGCGATAAGAAACACGCGTTGCTGGTGATCAGCGGTATCGATGAAAAGCAGGTTCAACTGGCGGTTGAATCTTTCGATATCCTGTCAATTCCTTTTCCCGACTCGCAAACCATGAAAGTGTATGAGTTCAACCTACCGGAAATTGGGCTTTACAGTGGTAAGCATATGTTGGTGCCCGATAGAAAATACCCGTTTAAAAAGCTGAACTTCAATACCTACACCTACCTCGGATTTGCCGCAGGTCATCAGAACATCGCGTTTCGCTTACCGCCGGATTTTCATATCAAACCCAATCAGTATGTGGTGGTATCGCTGAATTTTGCCTATGGCGCCGGGTTTAGAAACGACTCGGTGTTTAATGTGCTGCTCAATGGTAAACACATCGCGGCAATTCATTTAGATAACCCCAAAGGCGGCATTGTCAGTGATTATGAGATATCACTACCAACCTACTTGTTTCAAGGTGGCACCAATACCTTGGATTTTGCACCGGTGCTTACACCTCAGGTCACAGAAACCTGCGGTTTTGTGCAATCGGACAACCTGTTTTTAACCTTATTCGATAGCTCTACCTTAGAGTTTCCAGCAATGCCTCATCGCATAGATATGCCGCGTCTCGACCTGATGTTTGTCAACGGCTTTCCATTTACCCGTTGGCCTGACGGCTATGATTCATGGATCCATGTCACCAGTTTAGATGATGATACGGTGGCGGCGGCATACAACATGATTGGTATGCTCAGTCAAAAGAACGGCTATCCGCTAATTAGCGGCATTATTTCTCCGGCCTTACCGGACAATTATCACGGTGAGCTGATGGTGATTGGCGAAATTGAAAAAATTCCGCCGTATTTGATGGCAGGGGCGCCGCTTAAGGTTGATAAAGACCGTTACCGAGTGCCTTATCCGGTATTTAGCAGTTGGGATGATAAAACGTCAATCGCGTTTTCAACTCAAAGTAGCGATATGAGCCTAGACAAAGGTCTGTTGATGCAATTTGAGTCACCTAGCGCCAAAGGGCGCTCGGTGGTGATGATCACTGGGAAAAGCAGCACTGCGGTCGAGCATATGAGCCGGGCACTACTGAAAACCTCTGTTCAGGGGGCTGCGACCGGCGATTTGGTGATGGTCGATTTCATTTATGATGAAAACCACGCCGAGCTGACGGGGGATTATTGGCGCTATGCCACCACTTCGGTGAGAACCGGCAAAAAGTATGTCACCGGCAAGTCAGGCAAAATAGACGAATTGGAAGCAACACTCGCAGCCAACCCTCTGTATTACTGGGGGGCGCTTGTTGCCGTGTTGTTCTTCATCTCTTTACTGGCCTATGTGCTATTGCGTCGTTATCGCTATAAACGACTCAAGGAACGTGGTGATGACTAGGTTATGGCGTAGCGCTTTTCTGCTGATGTTGTTTTGCTTTGTCAGGCCGCTGTTGGCCGCAGAGCAAATTTACACCTTAGAGTTTTTGCGCACCGATGACAGAAATAAAGCGGTAGAGCAGGCGTTGGTGATAAGTGGTGTGGTGAGGCTGCCTTGCCGCATCACCACCAGTGCCGGCATTTTCTATTTACGCTGTGGCGCTAGCGATACATTGGAACCGGTCAATGCCGAGCAACAGCGTATCGCCGCGTTAGGTATCGATAAAGTTAAGCTGACGCAAATTGCCGACGACCGCGATAAAGCGATCTATCAATATCAACCGATAGATGTTGGGCTTGAGGCGCAAAAAAATCTGATCAAAATGGTACGAAGTCAAATGGACTTCAATGTCACCAAGTCGGTCGATGCCCAAGCCAGACCCGATCTGTTGGCGCCGCTAAAGCAGCAGCGGCAAACCCAGCAAGGGGATGAACTCATTACTCAAGGCTGGCTGGCCTATGAAAACCATGATTTGACCAACGCCATCGAGTTGTTTGGTGCGGCGGCCAAGATAGACAGCACTCGGCTGAGCGGATTGTTTGGTTTGGGCTTGAGCTATTTTAACAATCAGCAATATCACGAAGCCTTAAGCCCATTTCGCACCTTGCTCGAACAAGAACATGAAGCTCAAGCCGTGTTGCCGCTATATTTACAAGCGGCGTTGAATACCGACAACTTCGATATTGTACAAGGGTATTACACCCAACTCCCCACCGATCAACAAAAATACTGGCGTGATAAGCTCTCCGAGCGGGCGATGAAAAGCGAGTTCGCTGCCCTAGGCGGTCATATTGGCCTGGCAACATTGCTGGCGTTTATTGAGCGCAACCAACAGAGTCTGAAAAGTTGTGAGCCGGTCGATATATGGTTAAAGGCCGGCAAACGGTTAATAACGCTAAACGCGACAAAGCAGGCAAAAGCGCTTTATCACACACTGTGGCAAGGTTGCCAAAATGATGGTGTCAAAATCGGCATTTTATATCAGCTCAACAAACTTGCCCCGTATGCCGAGCAAGCCCCCTTAGTCGAGCAAGCGTTGGCGCGCAGTAAGGATAAAAATTATCGCAGGCAGCTCAAAGACTATCGTTACAACTCGCTGATGGCTCAAGCCGGCGCTTTGCCTCCGGGGTCGGCACAGGCGGGCGCGCTTTATCGGCAAATAAAAAGTCCCTATACCGCCTATACCCGTTACAAGCTCGCAGTCGCTTGGTGGCTATATCAACAACAGCGATATGCCGAAGCGATGGCCGACTTTTCGTGGTTGTGGCACAAAAGACAGAATAAAAAAGCGTTGCAAGGGATGTTGTTTGCCATGATGCGCCTAGGTGAGCTTGATGAAGCGTTAGATATCGCGACGCGCTTTCAAATGCCCGACATGAAAGTCATGGTGCTAAAAGAAAAGCTCGCAGCACTAGCTATACCATCGCCAGCGTCTGAAGCCTTGGCTTATGACATTATCGCCTATGACCCGCAATATACGCCTGCGCTGAGCAGTCTTGGCTGGAATGCCATTGCCAAAGAGCAGTGGGCGTTAGCAAGGACTTACTTTACTCAGTGGCGGACGCTTGAACCAGATAATCAAGCATCTCTAAGCGGCTTAATGCAAAGCTACAGTAAACAGCAAAAGTTTGATGATGCCTTTAGTATTGCCCGCCAACTTGATGGTGAAGATGACTATCACTGGCAATATAATATTCGTTTTGAACAAGGCCTATCGTTATTTAACCAAAAGCAATATCAAAAAGCCGAATCCATATTCACAGAACTATTACCGCTAAAGCCAAAAGAGCGGGGGCTACGAACCCTTTATGCTTGGTCTTTATATCATCAAGGCAAGTATAAAAAGTCGGCCAAAGATTTCTTGCAACTGTATGAAGATAAAGACGAGGCAAGTGTGGCGCAGGGGTATATTGCAGCCCTGGACAAACTTGGCAAAGACAAGAAAAAATATAAATTTGTCCATGCTTTGTCACAATCGGACAAAGCGGAAAACAAAGCGGTTGCCGCCGATCAGTACAGTGGTCAAAAGAACTATCTTCGAGCAGCGTTTACCGACCCTTCACCAGATAAAGTCTACAGTGGTGTTAATCACAGTGATTACTGGGTTGATTACAATTACTTCCATAAAAACGGCACTCATGGCGTATCTTCGCTTGATGTGAAACAGATACAGCTAGGAGGGGCCTTTGTTTGGAGCCCTGCCAGCAGGCTGTATGTGATGTTCAACATCCAAAAGCTCGATGCCAATACCCGTGATGATGAGCCTTTTTTGGGCAATGACTTTACCTATGGTGACATTCCACCTGAGTTTCCCGGCGCCGATCTCAACCAGCTATCAACCAAACAAACCCTGTGGTATCCCTATGTTCGCTATCTAAGAGAAGACCGCTGGGATCTCGATATGGGCATCGGACTGTCACCGCTTTCTGGTCCGTTGCAAAGTAAGCTGGTTTGGCATTTTACCGCCGAGCGTGGCTCAAACGAATTGAGTCTATATCGTAAACCTCTAGTGACATCTCAGCTCAATTACACGGGGCTTAAAGACCCCTACAGCAGCAAAAAATGGGGCCGGGTGCTTGAAACCGGTGTTAAGTTCAAGCGCTCAGGGCGGTTAACCGACGTCTTTTGGATGAGTGGGAGTGGTGAATACAACCGTTACGCTGGTACTGATGTCTTGAATAATCAAAGCGCAAAACTCAACGCACTAATCGGCGGCGATTACCCTAGTAGGCATATGGCAGTGTCAGGCGGTTTGAGTTTAAGTGCCAGCGGATTTGAACACAACAGCGTGTTTTACAGTTATGGTCATGGCGGTTATTTTAGCCCGCAGGCCATGTGGCAGGCGGGAATGTTTACTCACTTGGAAAGTCGGCGCGAGGAGGTTGATTGGTGGGAGCTGGATGTGAGTGTCGGCTACTTTCAATGGCGTACTAAAGCGCAGGAGCGCTATCCCTATGGCCTGTTTAAGCAGCGTGATCCGGGAGGAAGCGGCAATGGCATTTCCTATATGCTACGTGGTGAAAAGCATTGGCAACTCAGCGAGCAATTGGAATTGGGTCTGAGCGCCGAGCTGACCCGCTCACCGGGCTATGAACGCTGGAAAGCGGGCTTGACCTTTCGTTACTTTTGGCAAAAGCGCAACTACTTAGTCTCAAAACACAAGGTTATTCGCTCTTGGGGTGAGTAGGTAACCCCAGTTTAGGATAAATACTCGTTTTTCAAATCGACATAGTTTTGTGCCGAGGCGCGTAAAAATGCCAATTCTTCATCTTTAAGTGGTCGTTTCTTCTCGACTGGGTGGCCGACGTACAAATAACCCGATTGCAACACCTTATTTGGTGGGACTAAGGAACCGGCGCCGACAATGACGTCATCTTCTATGGTTGCGCCATCCATAACCAAAGAACCCATACCCAGTAATATTCGAGATCCTAATGTACAGGCATGGAGCAAACATTTATGCCCGATAGTGACATCTTGACCGATAATGAGTGGGATCCCTTCGGGATACTTACTGCTTTTACGAGTAACGTGTAGCACAGTGCCGTCTTGTACATTGGTTCGTGCTCCAATGCGGATTTTATTGACATCTCCTCTGGCGGCAACCAAAGGCCAGATGCTGACATCATCGTCAAGATGAATATCACCGACGATCACAGCACTTGGGTCAATAAAAACATCATTGCCCAGTGTCGGGTATATGCCACGATAAGGACGGGTATTGTTTGTCGTCATCAAAATTCTCATTTAGATTGCGTTGAAATGGTTCGTGCTAATCATACACCAAATATATCCGCCAGCGGCAAAACAAGCAAAAAGCGCATTTTTGAGCGCAAAAATAGCGAAATTTAAGCGAAATGCTCATAAAAAAAACGTTCAAAACAAAAATGACATTTTTATTAAAATAATGCTTGCAAACAAAAACGCACTCCCTATAATGCGCTTCCACTGACACGGCAACAGCGGCAACAAACAGCTTCTACCGCCAGTCAGGGAAGTAACGACAAGCCAGATTGCAACGCAAAACGGCAAGTCAAAAATCTCAAAAAACTTTGAAAAAAACGGTTGACATTGAGATTAAGCAGCGTAAAATGCGCATCCCGCTTCGGAGTTAAACGCAAGTTTACGAAGCATCCAACAAGGCCCTTGCCGGTTGGATAAGTTCTTTAAAAATAAGTAATCAATCATCTGTGTGAGTACTCGCAGTGATTCAATGCTCTAAAACGATATTTAGAAGTCTTGAATGAACTGTGATTAACTCGACAGAATTATGAACAGAATTCATTTGAG
>JBFHGJ010000033.1:0-51961 GCA_041583135.1 Alteromonadaceae bacterium
TACATGGTGCTGGCCGTTGGCGGCGCCATTTTTAAGCCTTTGATCGTCGGTACCGTGAGCCGTACCACCAATGACGAAAACCGCAGTTTGGGCTTTGGTGTATTCTATACCATGGTCAATATTGGCGGCTTTCTTGGGCCTTTGAGTGTGGCTTATTTACGTGAGATCAGCTGGGCATTGGCCTTCACTTTGGCATCTATTACCATCGCCATCAACTTTATTCCGCTTATCTTCTTTTATCGCGATCCGGCTAAATCGACAGTTCAGGCCAGTAGCAAGAAATCCCTCAAACATACCTTGTTGGAAGTACAAAACGTGATAGGTAATGGCCGACTGGCGTTGATGATAGTGCCGATGCTTGTACTGGTGTTGATCCCCGGCACCAATTTACTCAGTTGGTCTGAGGTCGGTGCATTTTGCACACTTTGGTTAGTGCTAAATGTGGTGTGGGACAAGTTTTGTTGCGCTCAATCACCGCGCTGGTTCAGCCAAAAAATCAAATTCGGCAACGTGCCGTTTATTCTTTACTTGCTTATTCTTTCGGGTTTTTGGATAGTCTATTTACAGATATTCTCATCGCTTAATATTTTTATTCGTGATTATGTCGATACCCGCGACTTAATTGCGCTGTTTGACAGCATCAGCCCTGCTTTTGCCGATTTTGCCTCTGGTGCCAATGTTGAACGCCTTGCGCCGTTTATCCATGAGTTGGTTTCTGCCAATGGAGGCCAAATTAATGATGCTTCATTGCAACAAGCTTACTTTAAACTCACCAACTACAGCGTAATGGTGCCTAAAGCACAGTTGGTTGAAATCCTGCAAATGTCACAGCTTGGACAATCTCAAGCCATTGAAATAGCACGTAACTGGACCTTACTTTATCAACAGATAAAACCAGAACTTATCACCTCGGTTAACTTTGGCTCGATAGTCGTACTGCAATTGCTGGTCAGTAAATTCTCAGCTAAGTTCAAAACCTTTCAAGTGCTTATCGGCGGCACCTTAATGCTGTCTCTTAGTTATGTCTTGCTGGGCATCGCGCCGACAATGATGGCTGCAGGTACAGCGGTGGCCGCTGGCGTATTGATTTTCTCAATCGGTGAAATGCTGGCCTCGCCAAAATCGATGGAATACATCGCCAAAGTAATGCCGCAAGACCAATCGGCGATGTACCAAGGCTACCTTTACTTATCCTCCGCCTTTGGCTTTTTAGTCGGTGGCCTACTCTCAGGCGTTGGTTACGACTACTTCGCCAAAACCCTCAATCATCCTGAATACTTCTGGTATATGTTCTCCCTGATTGGCCTACTTTCAGCCGTAGGACTACTGCTCTACGACAAAAAAGTCGCCCACCGCCTCGGTTAGCAACTTAGTACCTCAAAAAAAAGTGTCAGACACCTAACGCTGAACTCGACAAAAAAGTCGCCCAACATCGCGGTTAACAGCTTAGTACCTCAAAAAAAAGTGTCTGACACCTAGCGCTGGATTGGGGTTGCAGTAGCGGTAAAGGGCGCTATAGTATCGGCATAACCAATGCAAAGGATATGAACCATGAAAAAAGTGGCTTTATTGGGTTTTACCCTCGTTTTAACCGCCGGTTGTCAGATGACCAAAAGCCCCACCGGCCGCACGCAGGCGTTAATGTATTCCAGTGCCGATATGAATAAGCTTGGCGACCAGTCGTTTGAAGAAATGAAAAAGCAGCAAAAGCAGGTCAAAGATCCCGCCACCATTCGCTATGTTTCTTGCATCACCAATGCCATTACCGCCAAAGTCGATGCCAAATATGGCCAAACGCAATGGGAAGTCGTGGTTTTTGATGCCCCTGACCAGGTGAATGCTTTTGCGCTGCCCGGTGGCCATATCGGTGTTTACACCGGTCTAATGGAAGTAGCCAAAACTCAAGAACAGCTTGCCGCCGTCATCGGCCACGAAGTGGGCCACGTTCTGGCCAACCACGCCAATGAACGCCTTTCTCGCAATCAGCTCACCAATTTCGGTCTCGCCATTGCCAGCGGCGCCTTTGATTTGGCTAAGGTAGAAAACAAGCAGTTATGGATGCAAGGTTTAGGGTTGGGGGCGCAATTTGGTATCGCTCTGCCGTTTAATCGTCGCCAAGAAAGTGAATCGGACCGCATCGGTCTTGAACTGATGGCCAAAGCCGGGTTTGACCCAAATGCCAGCGTGACCTTGTGGCAAGCCATGGCGCAAGCTTCCGGTGGCAATCAACCACCTGAGCTGCTATCGACTCATCCATCAAACCAAACTCGCATCAATGACTTAAATAGCCATATGGTTCAAGCGAATGCGCTGTACAACAACGCGAAAAAATCGGGCAATAACCCGAAGTGCTTTCGATAGAATATCGGCCCCCCTACATCCTGTAGAGAAAGAGCCCGCTCATAGGGCGGGCTGGCAAGTTAAGGATTACAGCGGACTTACTGTACGTCTAAGGTTACGCCAGAATAAGTGTTATAGGCACGAATACCAATATGCACATCTTCACCGGCATTGGCGTTGACGGTACAGCTTTCGTTGTTGCCAGACTTATATGGACGACAATCGTAGGTGCTGGTTGAAGGCTCAGCACCAATACGAACATACAGATCAGCATCACCGCTACCACCAGAAATGCTCACGGTTACATTACCGCTATTCGCTGCCTGATAAACATAACGGTCCCAATTGCCCTGTGCGCCGCCTAAGTCGGTTTTAGGATATTCACCATTGCTGATATCACTTACCGTCGCCACCAAAGCAACATCGCTAAAGGCAGAGTAACCTATCAACTTAACATGCACACTATCGGCAGTGCCTACGGTCACAGTGCATGACTCGTTGTTGCCACCAACATACGGACGACAGTCATAAGAGGTTTTGCTCGGCACCGCTCCGGTTTTCACATAAAGGTCGGCATCACCGCTACCGCCGCTAATATTAACGACAACACGCTGATTGTCGGCTGTAGTATTGATAAAGTAATCCAGTTCTTCATCTTTAGCACCAGCAAGGCCACTGACAGGTACGCCTGATTGCAACTCGTTGTTGCCATCGTTTACTGCCACATCAACGGAATTGCTGCCAGTAGCGCCGCCATCGTCGGTAACAGTCAAGCTCACGCTATAGGTGCCGTTGTTGGCAAAGGTATGATTGACCTGCGCGCCTGATGCGGTTGAACCGTCACCAAATGCCCAATCATAGGCAACAACTGAGCCATCCGTATCGCTCGAACCTGAACCATCAAACGAACAGCTTAGTGCGTTGCAGTTAAATGCGACCTGAGCGACAGGCGCACGGTTGCCAGTTTGACCATTATCGCCAGATGGCACTTGTCCGTTAAAGTGAGTTGAAACCTCAGGCCAAATTAAGTCCATGCGCACGCCTTGGTTTTCACAGCCACCAAAGTGATGCAGCGCAATCACCTTATCTGAGCTATCGGCCAATACCGGCGAGCCTGATGAGCCACCAATGGTGTCACACAAGTAACCGGTGTCGGTTTGCGACGCTCGCCCATCGGCAACAGCAACATCGATTTGACACAAGCCATTGCTGTTTTGGTCGCTTTCAATTGCCATCTCTTTCGGATTGCCGGCACCATGCTGCGGAATATAAATCAGCTCACCTTGTTGTGGTGTTCTAACATCAAGACCAAAGTTACCAAAGCTTGAAATAGTGGCAAAGCCGTTGACGGTAAACAAGGTGTAATCGAGATTGTAGTTGGTTTTGAGCAGGTCGCGACCGGTCACTTTCACCGTACCTGCCAAGGTGCTACCTCCGCATGTGGTATGTTGATAGTTGAACCAAACCTCGGTGTTTTGCAACTCGCTTGCGCTGGCAACACAGTGATTGTTGGTAAACATGCGGTTATCATCCCCCACACGCCAACCGGTACATAAACCGCTGCCGTTCATCAACAACCTTGCAACCGGACGCGTTCGCTCAAACTGTCTGGCATGGCTCGCTTCCCAACAAGCAACGTCACGGCGTTCCATTTGTCCACAAGTTGACAGATTGGCCAGTTCTTCGGCAATGGCCTGCTCGTCACTACCGGCTTCAATGCGGTCAACTTTGATTGAATGCAGCTTGTCGTCCCACTGCACACCGGCAGGCATATGTAAGGTCACAACGGCAGTATCGCCGAACACCGACATGGCAGAAAACTGGTTGATGCCGTTTTCGCCAGACGCTGAATTGAAGGTAGCTTGTTTGTGATCAACCCCATCATAGGTGTACACCTCACGGCCAAGCGGATCGGCAACGGTCACATAAGCCCCTGCGGGTAAGGCAAACCGTCTAAAATGCACCTTAACAAACTGCGCACCTTGGTGTTGAACCAACATGGTATTGTTTTGCGTTCCAGAAGCGGCAGATTTGGCCGGAGCCAACGTCATGACCTTTTGCACGGTTTTGGCAATAGACACCGGTTTAGTATCAACCTCAACAGCAGTTTCGATATTGGTTTTAGCATAGACAGGCGCAGCGAGTGCCGACGCTGTAGCCAGCGCGACGGATAGATGTTTTAACATTTGGATTATTCCTATTTGTTATTGTTTATTATTCTTTATTGATTGCGCGAAAGCACTGTGGCGACAACCACACATCACCGACCACAGTTCCAATCCTTATACAAGAATGGGCGTTTTTTTAAGCGCAAAAGTATTCTAGACCACAGGTTTTGAATTTGTCTGTGTCTGATAAGTAACTTTATTGTATCCCATTGTATCTATGTAATTAGGGAACATTTTTAATGGCAATAAATTGTTGCAGAGAATGGATAAACGACAAGTATCACAAGACATCTATGGGCAATAAACAACCGAAGACAATAGCGATTTCGATTAAATTAACACGCTAAACCTTTATCACGACATTGCGTCGATAGAGCCAAAACATCAACAGCAGTTGAAGTCCCAATAAAGCCAAAACTTCGACAATTGGCTGGGCCCCTTGCGGCAAACCGACAATAATGCCCGAAAACAAACTGTCCACACTATATCGCCAGTTTACCAAACTACTGGCCATATATATGGCAATGGCGTTAACCCCTATCACCACAAATGGTTTCGCCCAGCGTTGCCACATCAGCACGTCGCACAAATAATAAAATAACGCCATCAACAAAATGCTGTAGCCTGCGCTCACCAGCACAAAAGAGCTGCTCCATAACGCCTTGTTGACCGGAAAAAAGCCATCCCAAAGCCAGCCAATACTTAATGTAGCCAAGCCAAGCAGCAACAAGTTGCGCAACAGTAGTTGTGGTTGTTGCTGTTGCGCCTTAAGTAATCGGCCAACAAATACACCAAACATAGCGTTTACGACGCTAGGCACATAAGACAAAATCCCTTCAGGGTCGAGTGGCAGGTTGCGATAGGTGATCCCCGGTAAAAAATGCGTATCAACCCAAGTGTTGATACTCCCTTCTAACGTATAAACCCCGCCGTAGCCTTCGATATTCACCAGTGCCAGCAACGCCCAGTAACCCAGTAAAATAGCCAAAGCCATCAACATCTGAACTCTAAGGCCAAAATGCCATACCAACATTACGGCAATAAACCAAGATACGCCTATGCGGCCAAGCACACTGGTATAACGTATTTCATCTAACGCCGCTGGCATACCACTGCCCCAGCCATGGTTGTAAACAATGCCAAGTAAGATCAAAAGCGCGAGGCGCTTAACGGCCTTGATATACACTGGCTTTTTATCACCGCTCAAACGCTTTGCACTGAGGCCAAGGCTAACCCCGGATAAAAAGATAAACAGCGGAAAGATCAGGTCGTAAAAGGTAAAGCCATGCCATTGGCTGTGTTGCATCTGCCCGGCAAGGGACTGCCAAAAAGACCAACCGGTTAAAACAAACAACGCCGCAAATAACCCTTCGCCACCGATGATCCAAAACATGTCCATGCCTCTTAAAGCATCGACACTGTACAGACGTGGCTTCGGCTTGGTCACACTCATTCACCGCTCCTGATATTCGGCAAAATGGTGGATACTTGAAAAAAGCCTCTCAACTTACCTGTTCCCGAGGCAGACCATTCGATCGTTTTCAAGTTACTTCACCATGAGAATACTCACTGTCCTTTAGGGGATTTATTGCCAACGTCGCATTTTGTGGCCCTTAAGGGCATAAAACAGAATAAAGAGATAACAGGGAAACCCGACCCAATAGGCCACTTGCATGTCACCTGCAAAATGCGCCAACTTACCAAATATCAAAGGTAAAATAGCACCACCGCAAATCCCCATGATCAGCAGCGCCGAACCTTGTGCAGTATGCTTACCAAGGCCATTGAGTGCCAGCGGCCATACGGCGGGCCACACCAACGCATGGGCCATGCCCATCAACGCAACGAATACCACAGAATTGGGCACCAAAGGTACGCCAGCCCAACCCCACAACACACTGGCAATGGCGGTGCTGTCGGTGGCAGAGAAAACCACGCCCAAAATACATAGGCAACCTGCAACGGCAGAGCCAATCAAAGCTTGCTGCTGAGAAATGTAGCGTGGTATGGCAACCACCCCAATGCAGTAGCCCAACACCATAAACACCATGGTATAGGAGGTCAGTGATGCGAAGTTGCTAACCCCTAAACCGGCGCCATACAAGCCAATGGTATCACCAGCGATAACCTCGACACCGACATAGGCAAACAACGCCAACGCGCCCAGCACCACCTGAGGAAAATGCCAAATCGACTCACCACCGGACTCGGTATCGGCGTCATCTTCAAATTCCAGCTCTGGTAAATTAGAAAGCTTCACCAATGCGGTCAACAAACACAGCACAACCGCCATATAGATGTATGGCATCACCAATCTTGCAGACATCTGATCGATGCGTTCGGCCCTTGCCTGTTCACTTAAGCTCGCCAGTGCATTTTCTGAAAACTCACCCATACCAGATAAGATCAGACCGGTAAAAACCAAAGGGACGATGACGCCAGCGCCCTTATTGATAAGCCCCATGATGCTGATGCGCATAGCCGCACTTTCAACCGGGCCGATGTGCACCACATAAGGGTTGGATGCGGTCTGTAAAATGGTCATACCGGTGCCCAACACAAATAGCGCGGCCAAAAATATGCCATAGTTGGCGCTAAACGCCGCCGGGATAAACAAAAGAGCCCCTACGACCATGATCCCAAGACCGATGGCCATGCCATCACGGTAACCGGTTTTGCGTAAAATGGCCGACATCGGCAACGCCATTACGGTATAAGCAATATAAAATGCAAAAGTCACAAACAATGCCTGAAACTCGTTAAGGGAGCAGATGATTTTTAAAAAAGGGATCAACGAACCGTTAAGCCAAGTGACAAAGCCGTAGATAAAAAACAGCGTGCCGATGATGGCCATAGGCAGCAAGGCGCTGCGGCGTTGTTGGATGGATGAAGTTGCAGTGGCTTCCATAAAAAGACCTCGTTATGGTTATAATTCTAATTGATATTTAAACTGCCTGTTTGCCGGCAAGCCAGCATTGTTTGACATTGAGTTGCTCATCGAGCACCACAAAGTCAGCCTGATAACCCGGCTGTAATAGCCCGTGGCTTTGAGATAAACCTAAAAACTGAGCCGGATAACACGACGCCATGCGCAGCGCCTCTACCAAACTCACGCCAAGGGTTTGCACACTATTGCGCACCGCCCCTGCCATATCCAGTACAGAACCCGCCAGCTCACCGGTTTCGGCATTGAGTCTATCGCCGCAACGGTGAACTTTAGCGCCAAGAAGCTCAAAAGCGGTTTGCGATGTGCCAACCGGCGGCATGGCATCGGTTACCAGCATCACTTTACCTTGTGGCTTGGCCTTTAACGCCAAACGGGCGGCTCCCGGATGGACATGATGACCATCGACAATCAAACCACACCAACTGTTCTCATCGACCAACGCCGCCCCAACCACGCCCGGCGCGCGCGATTGCAACGGTGACATGGCATTGTAAATATGAGTAAACCCAGTGGCTCCGGCATCTAACGCTCGCATGGTCTGTTCATAATCGGCATTGCTATGGCCTAAACACACCTTGACATCTTGGCTGACCAAAAACCGAATATCCTCACAGCTGACGTTCTCCGGCGCCAACGTCACCACCTTGAGCCCCAAATCGTCACGGCTAAAGACCTGCTTTTCGCTAGCTGACAACGCCCTGATATACTCAGGACTATGTACGCCCTTTTTGGCCAGCGACAAGTGTGGCCCTTCAAAATGAACGCCTAAAATGCCCGGCATTTTATCTCTAAGCACATTGGCAATGGCATCGGCGGCCTTTTGCATCACCTCAATATCGTCGGTGATCAGCGTCGGCAGCATAGCGGTAGTACCAAAGCGGCTGTGACTTTGTATCATGGTAGCAATACAGGCTTCATCAGGCTGAGCGTTAAACAGCGCGCCACCGCCGCCGTTAACCTGCACGTCAATAAATCCAGGAGCCACCAACCCATTGAGCAACAACTCGTTGCCATTTGGCGGTTCAATGGCCTGAACTTTCCCCTCGGCAATCACCAAAGCGACATCTTGTTGCAGCTTGTTACCATCAAACAGGCTTTGGGGTTTAATACGTAACATCATTATAAAGTCCGGGTCACTTTTTTAAGGCCCGCCGGCTTATCCGGGTTGAAGCCTCTATCTAACGCGATTTGCGCCACATCGAGATAAAATCGCTGCAACACCAAAAGTGGCGCAAGCCTTGGGTGAACCGCCTCACAATGCTGTTGCAGGTGCAGCACGTTGGCACCACGTTTGGCTACTTCTTGGATTTGCTCAAGATGCGCCTGTTTTGACTCATCATCGACGCTGACATCTAAAATAGTCAAGGTTTGCTCAACCAAGGTCACAGGACCATGTAAAAATTCGGCGCTCGAAAACGCCTCGGCATGAATAGAACACACCTCTTTGAGTTTTAGCGCGATCTCCTTGCTGACGGCGTAGCCAAGACCTCGGCCAAGCACCACCAAGTTGCGCACATCTTCAAGGGCTTTAGAGGTCAATTGCACCGGCGAGTCAATTACCGACTTCAAATATTCAGGCAATTGATTGAGAGCGAGATTAAGCGTTTGGTTTTCACTCCAGCGAGCAACAATCTGTAGCAATGCCGAGAGTGTCGAGAGATAACTTTTAGTTGCCGCCACCGATTTTTCCGGTCCGGCGTGAAGCGGCACAAAAGTATCGGCAAGACGCGCCAAGGGTGATGTCCCATCATTAACCAGTGCCACCACATAAGCACCAGCCTCTTTAGCCATTTTGGCCTGCGCCAAAATATCCGGTGAACGACCCGATTGTGAAATGGCGATCACTAAGCCCTGTTTGAGCTTCATGGTTTTGCCATAAATACTGGCTACCGATGGAGAGGCAGCGCTAACCGGCACGCCGGTTTCTATTTCAATTAAATATTTGGCGAAGACTCCGGCATGATCGGATGAGCCGCGACCGACGATCATCACAAATTTAGGGGCAAAATAGCGCAGCTGCCTGCCGAGCTTTTCGGTCACCTCACAGTTGAGTTGCAACTGTTCGGCGATACGCTCTGGTGTTTGTTTGGCTTCAAGCTGCATTAAGGTTTGTGCTTGCAGCTCGTCGGTGGCATTGGGTGATACTGCTAACATATTAGGCCTCTTGTTCGGTTAAGATCGGTTGTTGTTGTAATTGCGCCAGTTGTTGCTTGGCAAAATAGATAGCGCCAAACTCGGGCGGCGCCAACGGCGCGGCTAAAGCGTCTTGTATATTTGGTGAAAGAAAAGGTGACAAAAGAGGTGCTAAGCCGCCGATAATCGACAATCTATCCGGCTTGGTTTGCAGCAGTTTGTCGGCAAGGCCGCTGATATACTCGGCCCCTTCTTTGACAATCGACAAAGCGACGTCATCACCTTGCCTTGCCGCTTCAAACACCAAAGGCGCCATCGTGGCAAAAAACTGTGACTTTTGACCATTGACACGCTGCACCAGCGCCAAGTCATCTTTACAATCGAGATGGCTTTTAACGCTTTGCACCAGCACTGTCGGTTGTGCCAGCCCATCCATGGCCAGCAAAACCTGTTCGACAGCAGAAAATCCAAACCAAGCGCCGCTGCCTTTATCGCCGTGTGGAAAACCGTGGGCACCGACCACCAATGACTGACCTTGAGCACTTGAGTAGCCGCAAGAGCCGGTGCCGGTAATGATCACCGCCCCTTCTTTACCCTGATGGGCACCAATGCAGGCAATGTGAAGATCGGTGGTTAAAAACATTTGCTTAAACGGATGGCCCCAGCTGAGCACTTGCTCAAACAGCTCAGGAATATTGACCCCTGCAAGACCGACACCGGCGATAAGTGAGTGAATGGTTTGCGGCGGCAACTGGGCGTCAACCAAAGCTTTGGTGGTGGCTGTCATCACCGAATGAATGGCTCGCTCGAAGTCATGATAAGGATTGGCGGGACCGGCGATGGCGCTGCCGAGGATCACATCGTTATGATAGATGATGGCCTTGGTTTTAGTGCCACCTCCATCGATGCCGACAAACAAAGGCGCTCGGCTATTTTCAAGTTCTGTCACCATAGCTGACATGCATGTGTCCCCTAGCGTTAAATCGTATGAGCCAAAGCGCGAGTATTATGCGCTTTTGTTATCGTGATGAAATCATCTTAGCAGCAAATGACAGCGTTGTCATTTAATATTTTGGATAAATTTAGTGTGCAACATGGTTTGACGGATCAGTCGCGACTCATTCGCGCGCTACACGCAAGCCCTAAGCCGCGCTTAGGTAGCTAAAATACCTCAATCGCCCGGCCTTTGCGACGGCCGTCAGAGGACACTGCGCGCACCTTCACTTTACCTTTGACCGCAACCGGCCCTTGATATTGCCGCCATTTTTCGCCATTGACTTGGTATTCAATGTTCAAGCCCGGAAAGATCACATTGGCCTTCAAGCGGTTGTTGAGCAACGTCGCCCCCACCGTTGGAATGCGATAAAACACCCCTTGGGCATCGAGCTTAGGCAGTTCTTTTTGCGCAATGACATTGGCAAACACCGCCCAGTCGTCATCACGTGATTGACGTAATTTGTCGTTAAATACCCCACTGTCTTGAGAGTAGGTGCCACCGGCATGGTTGTAATCAACCTCCCACTGCGCCTTGTGCCATGCCCTTTCTGCCAAAGCAATCAAGCGTGGAAACAACATATATTGCGCTTGGGTATCTGTGCGCACGTTCTCCGACCACAACTGCCCTTGCAAACCGTAAAAGCGTTTGCCTGGTTTAAGTGGCACGCTATCGACAAACACCTGAGGCTCGCCTAAGCGCCCTAAACGGGTTTCGCCATGTAACGGCAAATTGTCCGGCATAAACTCAAACACTTTACGCGTATTGGTTTCTCGCGATGCCCAGTAATAGCCATACTCATTCGGGTCGGCTTCATAAGGAAAATCAAAGTACGTGACATCCGGTGATGAGATCACCACCTGCCAATCACGATTGGCCAGCTGATGGGCTTGCTTATAGCCATCGGCAAACAAGGGTGTCCATGCGTTGGCCTGAACCAGTTCTGGCATTTTTTCCGGGCGGGTATGCATCAAACCATCGCCCCAAGCGGCAGTTTCTACCCCTTTGCTCGATAAAATGGCGGCAACCCGCTCGATAAAGTAACCCCCCAGCTGCTTATGCTCGCGAATGCCCTCATCATTGTTCATTAAAAATGCCGTACATTGAGGCGACTTAACCCAGGCACCGGCCGTTTCATCTGCACCGATATGGTAGCGTGTCAACGGCTGGCCAGCCTCATTGTGCATTTTGCGCACTTCATCGATGACCTTATCGACAAAAGCATAAGCCGAGGGCATACAAACGTTAATGGTGTTGTCGGTGTAAAACTGAATCGACTCATACACACTGGCATCGTCTAAATCACTGAGCAAATATTGCTTGGCTTTGTCCGATTGCTCCAGACTCATATACTTACGATATCGCGCTTCCATCGACTTGACCGCTGCGCGCGCATGACCGGGCATATCCAGTGAAGGAATAACCTGGATATGGCGGGCTTTGGCGGCTTTTAAAAGATCGATATAATCTTCGCGGCTATAGTAGCCATTAACTGAGGTTTGCGCCTGCGGACCGCTACCGAGCTGGGTCAGCAAACACCGGTCTTCTGACGGATCGTAACAGCGCTTGGCGCCGATTTGCGTCAATTCTTCGAGGCCGTCAATCTCTAAGCGCCAACCTTCATCGTCGGCGAGATGTAGATGCAGCTTGTTGAGCTTAAACGCCGCCATCTGATCAAGCAGCTTTAAAATAAGCGCTTTTGAGTGAAAGTTGCGCGACACATCAATGTGCAATCCCCTGAACTCATAGCGTGGTTCATCAACAACCTCAACCAACGGCAACTCGTTTGAACCAAGGGTCAACAACGAAGCCACCGACTGCAAGCCGTTGGCGACACCAGCAGTATCGACACCTATGATATCAATGCGGTTTTGTTTGACCGATAGGTTGTAACTGCCGCTAACCTTTTTAAGGTCGCTAGCCACAGCCAAATTGACTCTAGTCCCACCTTGTTGCTCTTTCACTCCAAAAACATTCAATCGAGCAAGAGCCGCAGCAACACCTGAGCGCATCACATTGTTTAGCTTAACGTCGATACCATCGGCAAGACTCAAACTGGCACTGGGGTGTGTTACCGTCATCCGTTTGGGGGTTGGGATAATCGCACGCGGCGCAGCCCGCTCAAGTGTCGGGGTATTTAGGTTGTCTTGATAAAGTTTTTCGTGGGTTGCCCATCGGGTTTGCTCATGGGCGTAGCGTTTGAAGTTTTTATCTTTATTGTCAATGCGATAAGGCGTTACAAAGGGAGTGCTCTCAAGTCCGGTTTGTGGGTCGAGCACCGCCTTGGTGCTGGTAATGACCGCAGGCTCTAGTCCCGGGGCCACAATATAGTAATTCGGTAGTGCATCAAAGCGAGAAATCGACCAGCCATCGGCGCGAAAGCGCAACTGCTTGCTTTGTCCGGTCTTAAAGCCCTCAAAGCCAAGACTAGGTTTAATGCGGTGTAAGTCGCCGTTTAGATGCTCCATAATCAACTCACTGCTGACAAAGCTTTGCATCGGCGCAATGTGACTCAAATAGATAGCCCAGTCATCGGCATCTAACGACGTTTTTGCAGTCAGTGTCAACTCAACTTGAAAGCAACTGCCGCCAACTCGGTCTTTGTCGCACTTATCGTCCGGGCGATTATCAATGTGGCGATATTGCACAGCCAAGGTTTGTGCGAACTGGTCTAACTGTGCCTGAGTCAATGCTTGAACCGGCAATGACAACGCCGCAATACAGCACCATAATACCTGCTTGAGGCTACTTATTTTCATTCATCCCCCATAAACAAATGCCAAGCCACAGTGAAGTACCCACCTACGCTGCCTTATGTGACTAAATAAGTGATCCTAATCATGCTACACATGAACGGATTGCACTGATGTAGTTGCACACGGAATACGGGTTTAATGCTCCATGCGAAACCCAAGTACCTATGTCCATATAGGCAAATCCGCGGCCTACAGGTTAAATAGCGTCAATGACAAATGGCGGTAAAATGATCCACCATTTGGAACAGCCATTTAGCCCGGCAGCGAGGTGTGCACCGACCCCGGCTTAGAAGTTCATATTCACGCCGACCAGATAACGACGGCCATTTTGGTACTTAGACATATGTCGAATGGCAGCGTGGTCATACTCAACGGTTTCTTCATCGGTAAGGTTAATCGCTTCAAACACCAAGTTGATGTTGTCGGTCAACTTATACGACGAGCTGAAATCCCACTGGCCGTAATCATCATTCCACTTGTTGGCACCCGTCCAATCAACGCCTTTGTACCACTCGGTGCGGAAGTTATACATCAGGCGCGCTTGAAAGTCTTCGGTTTCATAAAAGGCTTGAGCATTGAACATATGCTCAGATGCCCCTTCTGCCGAGCCGTAACGAGCAGCCGACGCACTGGCAATACCATCTTCAACCGACGCGTCGGTGTAGGTGTAGTTAATGGCCAAACCATATTCGTTGAACGTTTGCTGATAGCCAATTTCTACGCCGTGAGTGTCGCCGCCTTTGCCATTGACCGGCTTAGTGATAGAAACACCAACCATGGCATCGATTTGGTCGTTATAGAACTGCTCGGTAAAGGTTTGCACATCTTTATAACTTTCAATGTCCTTGTAGAAATAGGTGATAGCAAACATCGATGAGTCGTTGAAGTAATACTCATAGGCCAAGTCAAGCTGGTTGGCCCGCTGCGGATCCAGATTCGGGTTACCGGCAGTGCCGGTTGGGTTGGCACCGTTTAAATCGCCTGTAGAAGTCACCGGCGCAAGGTCGGCAAAGTTTTGACGGGCCATCACCTTGGCCAAACCAAAGCGCAGCACCTGATCATCACTTAAATCATAGGCCAAATTAAAGCTTGGCAACACATCAGTGTACGTGCGCTCATCGGTGATCCACTCCAAAGTAGAAGGCGCTAGCCATTCACGGTCAACGGTGTGGAAGCCCCACGAATCTGAGCTGAACAAGTAGCTCGATGCGGTTTGTTTGGTTTGTACCACACGCACACCGAAAGTACCACGGTAGTTGTTGCCGGCAAAATCGGCAGAGACATAAGCAGCGGTGATCTTCTCATTCATCGCCCAAATCTCGCCAAGTACATCAGAGATAGCGTAATCGGCATTGCCGCCAAAGCCTAATGCCATAAAGGTATCATAGCTGCCATCTAACTGAGTGTTGACGTTGCCGCCAACCACATCACCGGCAATGGTATGAACGCCATTTGACTGGCCACAATCGGCCAAAGTTGGACATTGGGCAAAGATATCGGCCATATAAGATGAATCAGGGTTACTTGAGGTCCCCGGACCGTGCCAGCTGTAGGCTTGACGGTTTTGAGTACGGTCGTGGTCGCGATATTTAACACCGAATTTCAGCTTTTCAACAATGCCCCACTCTACCGGTACATCAAAATCTAACTGAGCAAAATCTTCTTCGTCTGTGGTCGGTTTATTGCCACCCCACGTCCAGTTTTGCGACCACAAGCTACCATCGGTCGGATCAACACCGATATTGACAATTGGCGTATCGCCGCTGATATCAAAATCATAACCGGCTGGAACATTCGGGGTGAAACTCCAAGATGTTTCGTTGTAGGTACCACCTTTGGCTTCGGTGCGACCGATTTGGCCATGAACACTGTAGCTGTCGGTGTTGAAATTCAAATCCAAGTCGTAAGATTTGGTCTCAGTGCCTGATTGACGATTGATGAAATCCCACTCATAGGCGCCGTCGGCCACTCGGCCGCTAACTAAGACATTGCCATCGTACACCGGGTCTAAGATCTCGTCGGCATCGTTTTGCGGGCGGATCAACAAATTGACGTTATGGTTATTGGCATCCATCGATGAGTCGAGGTAATTAAAGGTAATATCAAACTCACTGCTTGGCGCATATTGCAAGCTGGCAAATACCGTGTCGCGCTCGCGCTCTTGGCGGAAGATTGGCACACCGATATCACGGGGACGATACTCAACGCTGTTGTCATCTCTGGTATAGGCTTGCCAGCCCAAAACTTCCATCCCTTCACGCTGAACATAGCGCTTTTGTTTGGTCACAGATAACAAGGCACCGAAGTTTTGCGCCTCATTGCGCCACGAATACATAGCGTCGATTTGCGGCTCATTTTTACCTGAGGTTTCAGAGTATTGGTTCTGAACGTTAAAGTGCACAGAGTTGGCTTCAAGCTCAAGTGGTTTGCGGGTTCTGAGTACCACAGTACCACCGATTGACCCTTCATCGATGTCCGCCTGCGGCGTTTTGTAGACATCAAGACGAGAAACCAAAGAAGACGGCAGCAAGGTAAAGTTAAAGCCGCGAGAGGGTTGGTCTAAAATGAACCAGTCGGCAGTACCCACGTTTTGGCCATTTAATAGTGTACGATTTTTGGTAGGACCTGAGCCGCGAATGGTGATCTTTTCACCTTCACCAAACTCGCGACTAATGCCGACACCAGTGATACGCGAAAGCGATTCGGCGACATTTTTGTCTGGGAATTTGCCGATGTCTTCGGCGGTGATGACATCAACCACACTGTTGGAGAATCGTTTGGCATTGATATTGGCCTTCATCGAACCACGAATGCCCGATACCTCAATCACTTCGACCTTTTCGACTTTTTTTGGCTTGCCTGAACCATTGTCGTCTTGGGCCAGCGCTGGCATTGCTGCTGCACTGCCGAGAACCATGGCAATTGAGCTTGCCAACAAGTGTTTTTGAAATCTTGACGATGACATGTCCTACCCCTATTTAGAAATTTGTTATCGAGTTGATGCTCTAAACCCTTTCGGCGTTTTAGCCACAACTTGGGTTAATCTGGATGAGTTTTTATTTTCCCTAAACCACAATCTAATGCGGCTTTCGGCCTGCCCGTAAAGAACCTTTGACATCCCGGCAACCGCGCTCTTACTTAAGTCAGATCCCATTTTCCGGTGCCAAAACAGGACTTTAGTCTTGTTTTGCAGCGATGCCCCGCCTTTTTACAGCTTGACAACGTTGTCATTTCTTTACAAAAAATAACGGGTCGTCAGCCGTTTTTGCCATTGACACAAAAACCCGCAAGCGGTGCCGATTCGCATGTAATATCACGCTAAAACGACTGGCTTATCCCCGTGGCATGACAGCTTAATGCAGTGTTATCACATAAAACAGATGACAACGTTGTCATGCAACCAAATACACCTTACACAAAAAAAAATAGATTTGCCACAAAAATTTTGAAAAAGTTGTAGACAGACAGGCGTAAACACTTGACAAAAATCTATAACACATTGAATAAATACAGCTTTTAACAATAAACGAAGAGCGTTGGAGGCTTGCTAGTGACTCAATAGCCGGTCGATAATGGCGAGATAAAAAGCAAAATACGCAGCAATCTTAGCGTATTGCTGCGTGTACAATAGCAACGGACGCTAAGAATTAAGCTCGCCTTTTACCTGCTTATAAAAAGCGATAAGGCTTGCCGTAGAGCTGTCGTGATGGCTGGTTGGCGCTTCACCTTCAAGCTCCTGTTGAATATTGGCAGCAAGACCCTTACCCAGCTCGACGCCCCATTGGTCAAACGAGCAGATTTGAAGCACGATGCCCTGCACAAAGATCTTATGCTCATATAGCGCAATTAGGTTACCTAGGGTACGCGGGTCAATACGTTTGAGCAAGATGGTATTGGTTGGACGGTTACCCTTATGGACTTTGTGGGGTGCCAATTGATTGATATAAGCATCGGTGCGGCCTTTGGCCTTTAAGTCTTCTCTTACCTGTTCTTCATCAACCCCAGTCATCAAGGCTTGGGTTTGGGCAAAGAAGTTCGACATCAGGGTTTCATGGTGGCCTTTAACTGGTGTGACGCTGGCCACCGAACCGATAAAATCGGCAGGCACCACATTATTGCTTTGATGCAGGTATTGATAAAACGCATGTTGACCGTTAATACCCAACTCGCCCCAAATCGATGGCACCGTGGCATAATCGACCGGCTCGCCATTCCAGGTCACCGACTTACCGTTACTTTCCATCTCCGCTTGCTGTAAATAAGCAGAGAGCATATGTAAGGTTTGGTCATAGGGTAAAATCGCCTGAGATTGCGAACCTAAGAAAGTGCAGTTCCACACACTTAGCAAAGCCAAAATAGCCGGCGCATTGTTCTCAAGCGGCGTTTGACGAAAATGACAGTCCATTTCATAGGCGCCCTCAAGCAACTCGACAAACTTATCGAAGCCCAGATCCAGCGCTATCGGTAAACCGATGGCAGACCACAGTGAATAACGACCGCCGACCCAATCCCACATTTTAAAGATATTGTCAGGGGCGATACCGAACTTAATGGCATTGTCGCTGTTGGCGGTGACCGCAACAAAGTGCTTGGCCACGGCTTTTTGATCAAACGACGAAGACACCAACCAATTCATCGCCGTACGGGCATTGGTCATGGTCTCAGTGGTGGTGAAGGTTTTGCTGGACACCACAAACAATACGTTTTGCGGATTAAGTGGGCTTAATACCTCGGCGATCTGCGCGCCATCGACGTTCGAGACATAATGCACCGCCACACTATTGTCGCTGTATCGTTTAAGTGCTTCAGTAACCATTTGAGGCCCTAAGTTAGACCCGCCGACACCAATATTGACGATATCGGTGATGCGCTTACCCGAATAGCCCTTCCATAGCCCCTGCCGCACCTTATCGACAAAGCCTTTCATCGCTGCTAATTCCAACTTCACTTGGGCAGCAACATCTTCGCCATCGACCACCAGCGGCTGACCTGAGCGGTCACGCAACAACGTATGCAATACTGCCCGCTCTTCGGTGAAATTGATTTTCTCACCAGCAAACATCTTATCGCGCCACTTCTCTACCTCGACATCCTTGGCCAACTGAATCAGCAAACCCATGGTGTCTTTGTTGATCAGGTTTTTCGAGTAATCGAGCAGCAATCTTGGCAACTCGATAGAGAAGCGTTCAAACCTGCCGGCATCTTGGTCAAACAAGGTTTTCATATGACATGTCTGCATTTGCGCTGCATGTTGCTGTAACTGCTGCCATACCGGCAGTTCGGTGCGATTGGTCATGGTTTATCTCTTATCTGGTTACATAGTCAATCGGTCAGACTTCACTTCGACTGTAGGTCAATACAAGCCTTTTGCCAATATTCCACCTCGGCTCAAGCATATCATCACTGTAGCCTGAGTTAAGGTTATTTAAAACCTGACATTACTGTCAACTTTAAAACATACGATTGCAACGTTCATAATGGCACAGTGGCCTTGAACGTTGGCAGTTCAAACTCACACTAACGCCAAATGACAACGCTGTCAATTCTAATTTAAATCAAATGTTAGCAACAATAAAACGCTTAATTCTAAGGATATAAGCGATAGTAGTTGCTAGCGTTGTCATAAATCTCTATGCTTTGGCGAGATAAAAAACAATAACGCTGTCAGTGTTGTGCAACCACTTGTTGCAGTTGCAATATGACGCGGTTTTGCGATTGAGGAATGTTTAAAACAAGATGAAAGTGACCATCAATGATGTGGCCAAAAAAGCGGCTGTTTCGATCAAAACCGTTTCGCGGGTGATCAACAAAGAAGCGTCAGTGCGTCAAGCCACCCGAGACAAAGTAGAACAGGCCATTTTAGAGCTGAACTATCAACCCAATTTAGCGGCTCGCTCGCTGGCGGGTACCAAGTCGTACAACATTGCTTTTATCTATGACAATCCCAACGCCTACTATGTAATCGACATGCAAAACGGTATTTTGCAAGAGTGTAAAAAACAAGGCTATGAATTGCTAATTCATCCGTGCAATGCAAAATCGGCCAATATCAAAGACGAATTGACCACCATGGTCAATCAATCAAGAGTCGCAGGCATAGTGATGACACCACCGTTTTCCGAGATGCCGGAAATTGTTGAGCCATTAAGCCAGATGGGCGTGCAGATCATTCGTATCGTCTCAGGCAAAGAGCAGCCAGATGACCTCTCGCCTTGTGTCATGATTGACGACAAAGAAGCGGCAAAAAACGTCACTCAGCATTTGATTGACTTAGGCCACAGCTGCATTGGCTTTTTAAACGGCGGTATGGAACATCGCTCATCCTACGAGCGTTTAGAGGGTTATAAAGCAGCCCTTGAATCAAACGGCATTGAAGTCCGTCAATCGCTGATAGTTCCTGGCGAGTACTCTTTTGAATCGGGCGTTGAAGGCGCCAACCGTTTACTTGAAGCTGAACAAAAGCCCACTGCCATTTTCGCCTGTAACGACGAAATTGCCGCTGGCGCCCTATTTGCTGCAAGGCTTAAAAACATCGCCATCCCCAATCAACTTTCGATAATCGGCTTTGAAGACAGCCCATTTTCACGCCAGACCTGGCCAAAACTCTCAACAGCCCACCAGCCCAACCAAACCATTGCTCAGCACGCTGCCGCCCTACTTATCGCAGCCACCCGCGCTCAGCAAAGCCCAGAGCAAAGCGAACGCTTTATCCCCGAACTGGTTGTCAGAGACTCAACCGGCCGCTACGACTGCTCCACCCAATAACAAGTGTCAGACACTAAAAATAAAGGTACACCCTTTAAGAACAGTGGGTTGCGGTAAGCAGCGGCGAATAGCCGATTGGTGTCTGACACCTAAATTATAGGTCCAACTGGTAATAAACCACGTCAAGGTCGCCAAGTGGGTCTTTGTGTAAGGTGCGTTCAACAAAGCGCATACCGAGCTTTTTCATGATGTTCATTGACCCTTCATTGCCTTCTAACGCCAATGCGGCAAAGCGTTTATAGCCTTTTTGTTGATGCAGGGCATCCATCACGGCTTTTGCCGCTTCTGTACCATAACCTTTGCCCCATGAACTTTGCTTAAAGCGCCAACCCAGCTCTAGGTTATCCCATTGGGTATTGTCGTTGAAAAAGTCCATGGGTCTAACTAAGATCCAGCCGATAAATTCATTGCTGTCAGTGATATACACTTTGTACAGACCCCAGCCTTTTTCCGGATCACGGTAAGTTTTCATCCGTGGGATCATCACCTGTTCAATATCTTCCATGCTAGAGATCTTGCCACCATTGATATAGCGCATCACCTCAGGATCTTGGTCCAATTCCCACATCAGTTGTGCGTCTGTCTCATCCATCAGCGCAATTGATAGTCTCTCGGTATTTTCTATGATCATTGTCGTCTCCGTAATTACCTATGATAACCTCTAAAGTAGGCGTAGAAGCGCCAGCCAAAAGGCGCAAGAGCATAGCATAAAAGACCACAATAAAGCTCGGTGCGTCGCTTTAAAATTTGCAAGATAACGTGTCATAATCCAAGCTCACGCATTCATTAACCAACTATTCATGATCAGCAGAAGAAAATTTATTATCGGCATGTCCATTGGGCTAAGCACCGTATTGCTGCCCGGTCAAAGCTATGCTTTGGTGTGGCTTGGTACATTCGGCAAGATACTCGGCAGTGTAGTGAAGGTCGCCGGATATGCCTCAAGAGGTTCGCGGCACGCCACTTCAGGTATGAGAGCCAGCAACTATTATCAAAAGGTGAGAACGCCTACCTACAGAAATATTGCAGCCATAAGTTACACCGACAGAAGAATCAAACTCAGTGATCATGAAAAAAACTATATCAACAAAGGCGTTCGCGAAGGTGCCAATGAACATTTGGCTTATCTATTACCCCGAGACAAACAAATGGTAATTGAAAATACGGAGCGATTAGTCAACGCAGCGCAAAACATTGGCGATATCGGTGCACTAGCCGATTATTGTGCAAAATATGACAATCCTCAGGGGGTGGTTTATTTTGCCGCGAGGGCAGAGCTTAGACACAACCTAAAGCTCAAAACGCAGATAGATCAGCTAGTTGCCAATACCAATCTAATATTCGCCAAACTCAATCGTGATCTCGAGTACGAAGAGCAACGCCAATCAAGGATTTTATAGATGCGCAGCTCCCCGACTAACAGAGCCTGACTAACGAGATAGCTCAACTGAAAGACCAAAGCAACCAATCAAAACGAAATCAATTTAGTGTCAGGCCCTTAAGCTTGGTTCGGTGTCTGATCCTGTAAATTTTGTAAGCGGCTTTAAGCGTAACAGCTTGGCTTTCTTGGGCATACGGTCCCCCGAGAGCAAATCAATCTCACTTCGTTGTCGATGCCTTGATTTATCCAGTCAATGTGCAATATTCGGGCAACACTTTGTAGCTGAGCTTTAATCGCTTGAGGCACTTTTGCCGTGCCACCATGAGCAACGCAGGCTTGTTTGAGTGCGCTGGCAATTTCATGGGAGTCTTTGCCCTGGGCATCAATCGCAGGATTTAAATCAATACCGGCGCACAATACGTGCTTGGTGCCAGTCAAATCTTCAACTTTGACCGAAGTGCAACAGTAAATACGTGGCTCGTCACCCACATTGAGTATCGACAACTGAGCAGCATTGCTATCGTTGTCGGTATTGATCATGCGAAATACCGCCCAGTGCTGACAGGGATCTTCAACCATACGCATATTTCCCCATGGCAAAGGGATGCCGTTGCCACGATACACCGCTTTAAGTTTACCCGGCGCATAGGCATCAAAATAATGCCAATGGGGATAAGGCGATACAGCGGTCATACGCCGCATAGCAACAGATTCAGACACCTGCGCCACTTTCGCGACTTCCAATGAATATTCATGGCTGTTGAGCAGTTGCCTAAAAGGTACCTTAGGACATAACAGTGCTCCGGCAAAGAAGCTACATTCAAAATCACGCCAAGCATACAGAATGTCCTTTGGATCAACCATCGAAGTCGTTGCCGCCACCACATCTCGAGACTGCCAGCTATCTCCTGCCATCATCACACTTTTCATGCCGTCCTTACTGTGCAACACACAATGACCGATATGCACCGCCAAGTCGTACTTCAACCGCAACGGCTGGGTTTTTAAGATCTGATTGACATAAATGGTGCCCGGTGGCTTAAAGTATGAGGTCACAATGCGTTTTTCACTGAGTCCCATCTCCTTAATGGCGCTTGCAGAGAGTTTTTTAAACCATTCAATGTGCAGTCCCAAATCAGCGAGAATGTCAAAAATGTCTTCTATGGTCAGCGGTAGCCGTTTTTGCCCAATATCTTCTGCCGCCCGTTCAATGTCGGGAAAGTGATTTTGATGATGTTCTTGGTGTGCGCGGATCAAAAGATGGGCAAATTGTCGTCCGCTTGTGCCGGTTTGTGAGAGCAATTCGGGGATGGCGATTTGTAAAATTTCATTGGAAAATAAAAAACTTGGCTCTAATGCCATACCGCTTATCCCACCACGAGAGCCTTTAACCGGTATGATCTCCGGTTCTTCTGGCATCCCATCCAAAAACCAACCTACCGATTTATCAAACACCTGTGCGATCACTTCAAGCATTGCTTCACTGGGTACTCGCTTGCCCCTTTCTATCATCGATAGATATGAAACAGAGGGCGCAGCTTCGGCATCGACTTTTACGCAACGGGAAGATAAATCCTCCATGGTCAAATGATTACGCTTGCGTAAATTACGTATTTTGGTACCAAGAAAATGTGACTGGCGGATCAGACTTTTTTTACTCTTCATTTTGTAAAATTTACACTGTGAAATTTTTATTGTGAAATTCTAGTGAAATTTCACATACACTGCAAATAACTCAGCGAGGCAATTGCGCCAAGCCGCCGTGAACAACAAAAGACCCAAACAACAACGACAACTCACTGACATCAGTTGAAGGAAAAGAGCCATGACGACAACATTGACCAAAACCGGCCTTATCGATAAAAAGTTCTTTGATTTTGTCAACACTCAAGTACTAGCGCCTTTGCACTTGGACCCAAGCAAATTTTGGCAGCAGCTTGATGAACTTTTTACGACCTACGCCCCAGTGAATCAGCAGTTGCTTGATACCCGCATTAAGCTCAAGCAAAAGCTGGTTTCTTGGCAAGTCAGTCATCCTCACACCCGTGCCGATGTCAAAAACTGTAACGGCTATCTCAAAGAGATCGGTTTTTTGGCCGACGAAGGCCCCGACTTTCACCTTAAAACCGAAAACGTCGATAAAGAGCTGACCGAACTGGCCGGACCGCAACTGATAGTACCGGCTAAAGATGCCCGGGTTGCACTCAATGCCACCAATGCCCGCTGGGGCAGTCTGTACGATGCACTGTACGGCACCGACGTCATCGCACAAACCGCAGGGCTTAAAATCGCCCACAAGCACAACCAAGCAAGAGGCAAAAAGGTCATTGAATTTGCTAAACAATTTCTTGACGAAACGTTCCCTCTAAGCCAAGGCTCCCATCAGGATGTCACCAGCTACCTCGTCTATTACCACCAGCTGCTGGCCA
The DNA here is from genome assembly GCA_041583135.1 of Alteromonadaceae bacterium. GTDB lineage: Bacteria > Pseudomonadota > Gammaproteobacteria > Enterobacterales > Alteromonadaceae > JABSOG01. The sequence continues at coordinate 23,914 of JBFHGJ010000033.1, forward strand.
TGTTTGACGATGGCACCACCACCGGACTTAAAAACCCTTCTCAATTTGTCGCCCTGAGTGGTCACAAGGAGCAACCGAGCGATATCGTATTAAAAAACAATGGCCTACATGTGGTGCTAGAGATAAACCGCCACGGCAAAAACGGCTGTCGTGATCTTGCTGGTATCAACGACATTCAACTCGAATCGGCGCTGACGACCATCATGGATCTCGCTGCGGGCAATCTCAGCACACAACAGAAGATGCAAAGCTACCAAAACTGGCTTGGGCTGATGCAAGGCACTTTATATGCCGAATTCGATAAAAACGGCCAACAGATTGAACGCAAATTGGTGCAGGACAAACGCTTCACCGGCAAAGGTGGCGACGACTACCTACTACACGGTAAAACTTTATTGGTCGCCCGCAATGCCGGGCTTGAATCCACCACCGCGTTGATGCAGGACAGTCAAGGCAATAATCTGCCTGAGGGCATTTTAGATACCGTGATGACGGCGCTTATGGCCAAACTAGAGCGCATCGGCAACAGTCGAATGGGCAGTATCTATATCATCAAACCACAGCTGCAAGGCCCACAAGAGGTAGCATTTACCTGCCAACTGTTCGGCGCCGTCGAACAATTGCTTGAGCTGCCTCCCAACAGCCTAAAACTGGGCCTAATGGACGATTCACCAAGAACCACCATCAATCTCAAAGAATGTATCCGTCAAGCCGATGAGCGCTTGTTTTTGCTCAACACCGAACTGTCGTTGCGCATGGGCGAACAGCAAAGACTGTATGACAACTGGAATCTTCAAATCGGCGTTGCCTGCGGCCTATCCGGCAAGGCCCAAATCGGCCGCGGCATGTGGTCTGACAAAGTCCATATGGCCAAAATGCTCGAACACAAAATTAAAGATGTGCAAAGCGGCGCCAACTGCGCTTGGGTGCCTAGCCCCAGTGCCGCCACCTTACATGCTTTGCACTATCACAAGGTCAACCCGTTTTTAGTGCGCAGCCAATCAAAGCCACTAAAGACAACACCCACAGAGCAGCTCAATCACATGGCGCTGCTACACATTTGAACGACACGCTTTGCGCGAGAACAACAAAAATCCGTTTTTAACTTTAGGAATTAACCATGAAAAACTACCGTACAGAAATCAACAAAGCGCTCGATTCAATTGCCGCTAAAGGCCCGAGCTGGAGTGCCATCTCTCCTGAGTATGTCGCCAGAATGCGCTTGCAAAACCGCTTTTTAAGCGGCATCGACATCGCCAAGTACACCGCCAGAATCATGCGCGAAGATATGGCCGCCTATGATGCCGACCCTAGTCAATACACTCAATCTTTAGGCTGTTGGCACGGCTTTATCGGTCAGCAAAAAATGATCTCGATTAAGAAGCACTTTGAACAAACCAAAGGCCGCTATTTGTACTTGTCCGGTTGGATGATTGCCGCACTTCGCTCGGAGTTTGGTCCACTGCCCGACCAATCGATGCACGAAAAAACCTCAGTGCCAGCACTGATTGAAGAACTCTACAGCTTTTTAAAGCAGGCCGATGCCCGTGAGCTCAATCACTTGTTTATGGAATTGGATAAGGCCGATGGTGCCAGCGATAACGTCAAAGCACAGGCCATTCGCAACCAAATCGATAACTTTCAAACCCATGTGGTGCCAATTATTGCCGATATTGATGCCGGTTTCGGTAATGAAGAAGCCACCTACCTGCTCGCCAAAAAAATGATCGAAGCAGGCGCCTGTTGTATTCAAATTGAAAATCAGGTGTCCGATGCCAAACAATGCGGCCACCAAGACGGCAAAGTCACCGTACCTCACGAAGATTTTCTCGCTAAAATCAACGCCGTACGCTACGCCTTTATGGAGCTTGGTGTTGAAGACGGTGTGATCGTTGCCCGCACCGACTCTTTGGGCGCAGGTCTTACACAAAAAATTCCAGTCTCGAGCGATCCGGGCGACCTCGCCGAGCAATACAACGAGTTTATCGACGGCGAAGAGGTGACCGATTTAAATCAGGTTAAACCCGGCGATCTGCTACTGCGTCAACAGGACAAACTGATCAAGCCAACTCGCCTTGCCAATGGCCTGATCCGCTTCAAACCCGGCAGCGGCGAAGACAGGGTCGTGCTAGATTGCATCGCGTCACTTCAACAAGGTGCCGATCTTTTGTGGATTGAAACGGAAAAGCCCCATCTTGGCCAAATTGCCGGCATGATCAACCGTATTCGTCAAGTGGTGCCTAATGCCAAGCTGGTATACAACAACAGCCCATCATTCAACTGGACCTTGAATTTCCGTCAGCAAGTCTTTGATATCTGGCAAGCCGAAGGTTGGGATCTGAGCGGCTACGAAAGAGACAACCTGATGAGCAGTCAATATGATGACAGTGAACTGGCAGCACAAGCCGACGAGAAGATCCGCAGCTTCCAAAAAGATGCCGCCGAGCAAGCCGGCATTTTCCATCATCTGATCACTTTGCCGACCTATCACACGGCAGCTTTGTCTACTGACAACTTGGCCAAAGACTACTTTGGCGAACAGGGTATGCTGGCCTATGTTAAAAATGTGCAAAGACAAGAGATCAGACAAGGACTTGCCTGTGTTAAACATCAGGATATGTCAGGCTCTAATATTGGCGACGAGCACAAAGGCTACTTCAGTGGTGAGCAGGCCCTTAAAGCTGCCGGAAAAGACAACACCATGAATCAATTTGGTTAAATAGCCATAAAGGCCATGGCAAAAGAGCCCAACATGGCAACGCCGAAAAGCCAGCTTATCCAAGTGATAATCTGGCTTTTTTCATTGGCTGATCATGCACTGCCAAGTGCCAAAATAAAAGGCTCTAGTTATAGCTGACCGTTACGGTAATGGTATCGCTATAATCACCTGCATAATCCAAACCGTTGGATTTAGGCGTGATCTTAAGCGTGTGACCGGCGGTTGTTCCGCTTGAATCGCTACCGGCCGTGGTGTTGCTGGCCGTATATTCATTGCTCAAATCGACTGCGCTGGCCAGCGCGCCAACATCTAAGGTATAGCCGATTTTCTTATCACCTGACACCAAAAAACCGCTATTGGCAGAGGCATATTTGGTGGTCGCACTACGACCGGTATTACACCAAACTTCTAAAGTACCAATCTCTTGAGTCGCGTTATTCTCATCAAGTACGATAGACTGCGCATTAAGACTGGCAACACTTTTCACTTTACACATCGGCTCAATAGTACCACCGATATTGAAAACAGCAGTATTGGTGTCAGATACACTAATATTGGCAGTCGCTGTCATTGAGGCCAATACACTAGCGGCAACGATTGTTTTGATTAATGTTTTCATAGGGCGTTGTTTTCCTGTCTGCTAACGGTCACTGCTCGTTTTGCTGTAGGCAATTTCGACGGACCATGTAAGATTTTTGCTACTGCCCGATTAAAAAGCAAAAATAATACCAACAGTTAAAATTAACTTTTAAATAAAAATAATATTGTTATTTATCAAAAATATAAATTAAATTCCTAATGAAAAACGAGTGTTAATCTCATCATTTCATTCAACAACTCAAAAACAATCACTGTTTTTTGACACGCCTACGGCAAGTCTTTGCCGCAACGAAGCGGCATCAGATGTTAACTTTTTTGCTGGCCTAAACAGCGCTCTTGTTATATATTGCGCCTCTCACAAGCCGTTTGTTTTTTAAACGACTTAGGACGTTATTTTCGGATATACAGTAGGAGATGGAATGAGTAACGAAAATATCTATGAAGCCCCCAAATCGTCAGACAATCTACGCGAAACCTTAATGTCGGATAACAACTCCGGTATAGGCGCAGACACCTATCCTGAGGGTGTTGCCGGGTGGAGCTGGGGGGCCTTTTTCTTTAGTTGGATCTGGGGTCTGTTCAACGGCACTTATATTGCGCTGTTGGCACTGGTGCCATATGCCGGTTTTTTTGTCTCCATTTGGATGGGCATCAGTGGCAGAAAAATGGCTTGGCGCAATAAACGTTGGGCCAGTGTCGAACACTTTCAGCGAGTCCAACGGCGCTGGTCCATTGCCGCAGGTATCTTCTTCGGTATCGCCGTGGTAGGCATTCTCGCAGCAATTGCTTTACCGGCCTACCAAGGCTATATGGATGCAGCTGCCGCAGCGCAATAAAAAACCAATATATTGGGATTGCTAATGAGGCTGCTAACGAATGTTCCCGACAGCCTAGGCATACAATCTATCCGCTGAATATAAAAAAAAGCTCTCGCCACATCGAGAGCTTTTTTATATTCAATACCCGCATCCTGTCAACAACGAGCATTTCAGCATGGGAGCCAACCACAATTGGCTCTTAGAGATTTAGTTGTAGCTAACGGTCACAGTGATCACATCAGAGTAAGAACCGGCTTGGTCTAAGCCGTTTGATTTGGTGGTGATCTTAAGGGCATGTGACTTAGTAGTACCGTTTCTATCAGTACCAGCATCAGTGGTGCTGGCAGTGTAATCGTTGGCAAGGTCAACAGCGCTGGCAAAGCTACCGACATCCAAGGTATAGCCGATTCTGTTGTCGCCACTCACCAAGAAGCCGTTGTTTTGTGAACTGTATTTAGTGGTCGCGCTACGGCCGGTGTTACACCAAACTTCCAAAGAACCGATCTCTTGAGTGGCATTGTTTTCATCGAGAGTTAAAGCGCTAGCATCGGCACTGGCGGTGCTTTTTACTTTACACATAGGTTCAATGGTGCCACCAAAACGAAACTCAGCCTGATTAGAATCGCTCACACTGATGTTGGCGTTGGCTGACAAAGAGGTCAATAAGGCGCTGGCGACGATGGTTTTAACTAAAGTTTTCATAATGATTTATCCTGTATGCAATGTCTTTATTTTTGTCGCTCGGTTTTAATGATGTTGTATCGACGACATTTACTGTTTTATTTGATGACAGACTAAATGCAACACAGATGCCAAACTGGCAAAAAAAATCTAAAAAACTTCAAGTCAATTTAAAATAACATTATATATCAATTAGTTAGTAAGGATAAATTGTTAGAGACAAATTGTCCTGATAGTGACCAGCAGGCTTAAATTCGACATTCCCCAGCTCTAAAGAAAAACCAAACCACGTATTTTTGACGCCGTTGGAAAAGCCATAACGCAGCCACAACACTTCCGACGACGGAATTTTGACATTATCAAACTCAATGGTGTAATCAATCAGCGCCTTTTTGTTACTTTGATGACGCATACCGTTAAATTCTGAATCAAGCACAATGTCATAGGCACTGTTGCTCAGCACCTTGATGCCCCAGTCAAATCGGCTGTAGCTCTTAAGTTCGCCCAAATCAATTTGGTAGTCGCCATTGCTGCCTTGCACCTTCCCTTGTGACGCGCTATCTAACTCAATTGAGATCTTCGGCTCGGAGTAATAGGTCAAATCCACATATTGCTCATCAACCACATAACCATTAGACATCAACAACACCCGCACCCGGCCGAAGTAATAACCAGAGGGAAACAGACTATAGTGTGTCAGCTTAACCCACAGTTGGGTCAACCTTTCATTGAGATCCACTTTCCATAATCCCCGCTTGCCTTTGATCTGCTTATATTGGCTGTTGACCAACTGACCTTTTTTGTCGATGCCCGGCCCCCAAAACATAATGCGATTGCTCCAAATCGCATCTATCCAAATCTCATCGGCACAGTCGAGCATATTGTTCGACACCTGAATTTTCAGCGGCACAAAGGCACTGACCTTCTTGTCGAACTGCTCTTGAACATCCGCCGGATCAGAGGTTACCAGCATATTGCCGTGACAACCGTAGGACCAGTCCGCCGCAACCGCCGGAATGGCACTTAGCCAACATACCGCCAGCAGTGTTCTCATTACAATCTTCATCATATTTATGGTTTAACTTCTAGTTGAATATCACCAATATCTATAAAGCGCAGCTCAGTGTCATCCACCGTAAACTCGCCGAGAAGTCCCTCTATTTCAAGGGTAAAGGTGCCGCTACCAATACCTTCGACCACAAAGCGCCCTGCCCTGTTGGTAAAAAATGTCTTGCTAAATTCATGCCCGGTTTGTTTGACAATGCCTCTTTTAAGTGCGACCGGCTGGCCTTTATCATCAAGCAATACGCCCATCACGGTATAAGAAAATGCAGAGCCGACCTGCACTACATGACCTGTGGTAGCGCCTCCGGCGATATTATAAGCGCCCGGTCCCCAGTCGTAGCCTAAAGGCGCATCAGGCACATCAATATTGAAATGGCTGGGATTATAGGCACTGCCGAGGCTGACTAAGGCGCCAAACCAGCCGCCGGTTTGCGTTTGCGCTTTGTTTTGACGGTTTACATTCACTAGCACCGGCACTTTACCTAAGCTTTTATGTTTATTGAGCACCACAAAAGGAGCTGTCACATTGGTGCCCACCCCAACCTGCCCATCGGCCAAACCAATGCTGGTCGATAAATTGACGCTCATGTTGGCACGATCAACTTGACCATCACGCTTGGTATTGTCGATATTGATGTCTGTTCTGATTGCTCTGGCGGTATAACTGCCTCTGAGCTGTTCACGACCAAAGCCATTGCCTTTTTCAGCACTGAGTTCGTAACCATAATCTCCAAGGTAATTACGATTGACCTTAGTATGTGTGGCATTGAAGGTTTCATTACGACTGGTATAACGGAGCCGCTGCCGAGTGCCGTCTTTGGTATCGTACAAGCTCCAAGTAAAATTGAGAAAGAAGCGTTTACCATCGGCAGCAAGTGCACTTTGTCCACTACTGTAACTATAGCCAAAGCTGACATTCAGCCCCTCATAGCGCCAGTTCCCCTGAGCAGTTAACTCTTTGCTTTTATTATCAAACGCATCGAGTTTTAGCGCGCCGAACAGCCCCACGTCGATATGGTCGTTGAGATAATAGCTGTAGTCGAGGTTTACACGGCGTTCACTTATTTGCTGACTGCCGAGCTGCCAAGGGGTGGTACTGAAATCTTGCTTGTAATGATAACCCAAGCGCAAATTGGGCGAACCGAAGTTGGATTGACCAAAAACACTGTGCTCTGATTCGAGTGAAAATGCCAAACCGGTCTCGGTCTCACCTTGGCTTTGCGACAAGCGCATCGACACATTGCCCCAGCGAGCGCCGGTTGTCGCACTAACGCCCCAAATACCGCCCGCTTTGCTCGCGGCGCCGTTGACACCAACAGTCAAGGCATCGCTCCAACCGTATTCGTAGCTGCCGCTGAGCAAGTAGCTGGCGTCATAATGATAGACATTTGCCAAAACCGTGCTTGGCCGACCTAACACCAAGGCATAGTCGCTCAGCCCTTCGCTCAACAACTGCGCATTGTAGTGCTTGGCAAAGTCAAACTCTTGTACTTCTCCGTCATTGTAAGTTGCCACAATACGAATTTGATTGCTGCCAGAGGTCAGAGGCAAGTCATTGATATTGTATCTGCCGGGTTTGAGCCTTACCCGAGAGAGCATAAAGCCATTGACAAACACTTCAATGGTGGCGTAACGAGGCAACACAAAAACCTGTGAGTTGCCCGGGGTCAAATTGCGTTGCGGTTGCAATTGACCATAAGCACTTTCGATAGCAACACCACCGAGTTGATAACTGCCAAGATGTCCCACCACACGATTTTGCGTATCGCCAAAACTTATTCGCCGCGGCTTGTCAGGCGCATCGATAAACAACAGCCAATCGCCACGATAACGCTCAAAGCGACCATCACTGCTATCGTCGGCGAAAACCGCGCCGCTAAAATTGACCCCATCGCCTCCGCCGATATTCCCCTTCATCAACCATTCCATACGGGTATCATAGCTTTGGTTGTTATTGCTGCGCCGATGGTTGAGATTGAAGTTATTGAGCCAAGCCCACCCGGCTGCGCCTTGCGGCTCAACGACATATTTAAGCTTACCGTAGGTTAAAGAGTCTGTCGCCATGGCCTTTTCTGATAGGACCATTTCCAGCACCATATCCTGCGCTAAAAAGGTTAAGCTGACCCCCTGCTCACCAAGCTCAGCCACCGTCACTGGCCGCTCACCCAGCCCCTTAAGCCAATTTAAAACGCTGGGGCTTAATTGCTTTTTGAGTTTGTCCGCCAGTTCATCCGCTTTTAGCGAGTGCAATGCAAAGTTTTCAAGCCCGGCACTTAATTGCGCCACCTCGGCATCGTTAAGCCGCAGCGGAAAATCCATATAAAACACTTCGCTACGGGCAGCACTTGCCCATAACAATGCAACACCACACACAGCGCCGTACCAGCGCCGTCGGTTGAATGAGAAAAACGGCAAAAGCCCGGCGCTACTGATTGTGATTTTCAAATAGATTAACCATGCTGACCGAACTAACCCCTTTACCTTCAAGTAGCGGCGCCAAATCGAGCTTTTTATGATGGCCCGGCATAATAAAGCGACCATTTGAGATCTTTTGCAGCTCAGGCCATTCAATAACTTTGGCGCCATCGTCGAAGTGATAGGCAAAGTGCGACAAATCAAGCACCCTTTTACCTTCATTGGCGATGGTAAAATAACAGGCCTGCTCGGGCTTTTGACATTGCAAAGTACCAACATTCACCGCATCGACTCCCTTTGGCGTAACAAACACCAAGGTGGCGAAATTAAACATCATCTTCACCCCGGTTTGCGCCTGCTTATCGTCACTGACCGGAAGCTGTTTAAAGATAATGCGATAAGATTCGGTTTGCTCAAGCTTGGGACTGCCCAAATACTTGGCGCGGAAGATCTGATATCCCCCGGCGGGCACCTCAATTTGCGGCGGCAATACCAAAAATGATTTCTCGGCAGGCACCAGCACTTCTTTTTGAGACTCGTCAAACGTACGACGCATCACCTCCACTTCAACCGGCAATGGCGTATTGCCGGGGTTTTGTAAACGATAGGTGATCATCGATTTCTTCCCGGCCGACTCAATTTCAACAATCATTGGTTGAACCTGATAGGCCAACGATGGCAGGGCAATAGATAATAGGACAAAAAACAAAAGGTTTCGCATCAACAAGCTCTTAACGATAAGCAAGTAAAAAGGTGCAACCATTTTAGCGTCAGCCAGATTTAATAAAAGGTTTAAATGCGCATACTGCTCAGTTTTGCCGACACAAAGACCCTAACGCCGACAAAAAACCATCCATCACTCCAGCGTGATATCTTCTACGTACCTTAAAAAAAAGTGTCAGACACCATTCCCCGTTCTATCTACGCTTTTTTGCAACCTGTTGACTTTACGCTAAGTCCCTATAATTTTAGTGTCTGACACCATGGTTTGAAACTTTGCTGTTGATTGGGAGCAGACTGAGTGGCCTCCGGCAGCAGCTTTAGGTATCGAAACCGGCCTTGTCACGACTATTGACCACAAAACCAAAATGAGACTTTTAGGCCCTTGGCCAAACTGTGCGCCTAGAGCGTCAATTTGTGCACCTTTAATCATCTGTAACAACGCCAGTAAATAGCTGTTTATGAGCACTTTGGGCGTGCAATTTTCAAACGCCAATAGGGTTTGTGCCACAAGCGCGTTACAGCTCAACACAGGCGAAAAATATAATTGATTTAAATAGACTTTTAATCATTATTATTATCCATACGCATTATTTGTTTTGGCTTTTGAAAAGTATGGTCGTACTTTCACCTTGTATTAAAGCAGCAATATGCTGGCTTTTTAGCCGCATTTTGTGTCAGCGCAGAATACAAGTTGACGAAGCACATCTTTGCCATATAGGTCAAGGCTTAACCAATCGCTAGGCGGCAGGTGTATGCAATATGTCAAACTGACCAAAAGGACAATAAAGTCATAAGGTTAAACAACCCTCCCTGTATAGATATCAGCCGATATGAAAGTAACTTAGCGTCAACTTTCAAGGCTAACTGGGTAAAAATCTAATTTCCGTCGTCAATATTACATAACACAGGTGTTTTTCTATGTTTACACTGCATAAAATCCACTGGTTGAGCACTTTCAAAAGTGTCATTGGAGTTTTATCGTACTGCCATAAAAGTTAAATCAATCGCCCTCAAACTGCGCCCCGCGATTTCATTTGGCGCCTTAAGTGTCACCGATGTTCCCGCCCAAAGGAGCGAACAGCAACGTCATGGAGGATTAAATTACAACAACAGATAATCGAAAGAGAATCCACCATGCGAATGCTAGCGGCAATGGCCCTTCTAGGCCTCAGTAACGTCACCGAAGCAGCCCCAGAGGTTCATTACAATGAATGTAAAACCAGCTTCAACTACAAACTCACCACCTACCTTGGCTCAACCGATGCCGACAACTCAGGTAAACAATGGTGCTATCTAAAAACACCTATCGATGGTTCAAGCTGGGGTCTTGTTCGCGAAGAGACTATTCCATTACAAAAAACCGTCGGTGGTGAAAACTGCAATGCAATCACTGAATACCTCGGCGAAAAAGTGCATGGCTGCACCTCGAAAAATCATACCGCTGCATGGTGTTATAAGCCTTCTGGCGGTTGGGACAACTGCCAGTTACCAGCTCAAGAGCCGCTACTTAGCCACACTAAGTTAGACACCAATAAGGCCTTAACCAGCATCAGTGTTGGTTCTTGCTTTAAAGTTAAAGGCGATATGCCTGCCGCCATGAGCAAAGTAATAGCCCAGCAGCCAGATCTGTTCTTGTGGCTTGGCGACAACATTTATGCCGACACTCAAGATATGGCATTAATGCAGCAAAAATATGACGACAAAAAGCATAACAGCGACTATCAAAAATTCTTACAAGCCAAGATCCCGGTAATGGCCACTTGGGACGACCATGACTTTGGTGGCAATAACGAAGGTAAAAATTACCCGAAAAGAGCTGAGAGTCAGCTGCAGTTCTTACGTCATTTCGATGTCACAAGTGATGATGTGAGATACAACGGACAACAAGGGGTTTACACCGCCAAAATGGCAGGTCCTGACAATCAGTCTACCCATGTGATCATGCTTGATGCCCGCTATCACCGCTCGCCGACGTTTAGCAGCTATGGCCAATGTGAAGGTGATGCCTCAACGGTGCTTGGCGATGCGCAGTGGCAGTGGCTGCAAACCCAGTTCAACCAAAAAAGTGAAGTGAAGATCATCGCCAGCGGCATACAGGTTTTACCTCCACTGCATCAAGGCCGCAGTAAATCTAGCTACTGTGCTTACGGCAATGGCAAAGCCTTCAATCAATCGATTGCCAACTTAGGTGAATCGGCCATGTCGGGCACCAGCTATGAGTCTTGGGCGGAGATCCCCCAGCAAAGAGAAAAGCTGCTGACAATGGCGCAAAAATCAATTAACGACGGTAATGCCAAGGCCATCATTTTTGTCTCAGGCGACCAACACTGGGGTGAACTGTTGCAAAAGGAAATGCCTGCCTCAAGTACCTTTGGCCCCGCAGTGAAACTATATGAAGTTACGGCCTCTGGCTTCGGCCAAAACTGGCCTTATCACATTGAAAACCCATTGCGCTTGCCAGTATATGCCGACACCAAAGGCAATGGCACTTTCGACCAAAAATGCAGCTTTCCATTTAACTACGCTGGCGTTGAATATAGAGGCTGTATTACTCGCGACAACGACAAGCCATGGTGTTACACCAATGTCGATGGCAGTGGCAATGCCATCGACGGTGAATGGGGCAACTGTGCGCCAAGCGGCGCAACCATTCCAGGTGGCAAAGTCGGTGTTGTCTCAGCCAACATGGCAAACCTGACAACAGATGACAGACACCTGATCAACAAATCAGGCAGCAACTATGGTAAAATCGATATTGACTGGCAAAACCGCACCATCAAACTGGCCATCGAAACCAGCGATGAACAAGCCGTTTCAACCCTAGTGAACTTCTAATAGATGAACTTCTAACAACTCAATTTCGATGAGATTGACTAAAGGGCGCTTATACTGGATGTACAAGCGCCCTTAATTTTCTAGCCTGCGATAAGTTTGCGGCTAATGATCTCTTTCATGATCTCAGAGGTGCCGCCATAGATGCGCTGAATGCGGGCATCAACGTAAAAGCGTGAGATGGGATATTCTTTCATGTAGCCATAGCCGCCAAAGACTTGCAGCGCCGTATCGACAACATGATCTTCCATTTCGGTCGTTACCAACTTGGCCATGCTGGCCTGCTCTGTGGTAAGTTTCTTTTGCACCAAAAGCGCTTTGTAGCGTTCAATCAATACCCGGTTGACTTCACATTGCGCCGCCATATCGGCCAGTTTGAAGCGAATGTCCTGCAAAGCCGTCAACGGCTTACCAAATGCCATACGCTCTTTGGCATACTCAAGGGCCAACTGCAACGCCCCTTCGGCATGAGCAACCACACCACAGGCCAATGACAAACGCTCTCTGGGCAATTCGTTCATCAAGCCAAAGAAACCTTTGTTGAGTTCACCCAATATTTGTTCTTCACCTAGCGCAACGTCTTCAAAAAACAGCTCTGAGGTATCGGCGGCATCTAAGCCCATTTTGTGTAGGTTCTGACCACGGCTAAAGCCTGCGCAATCTTCATCCACTAAGAACAAAGACATACCTTTGGCCGCTTTTACGCTCATATCGGTGCGGGCAGCGACAATGATAACCGAGGCATTTTGACCATTGGTGATAAAGGTTTTAGAGCCGTTTAACACCCACTTGTCACCTTTTAATGCCGCACTGGTTTTCATTCCTTGCAAGTCTGAACCCGCACCCGGTTCTGTCATACAAATACAGCCGATGCATTCGCCGCTGACCATTTTCGGCAGGTATTTTTGCTTTTGCGCTTCGTCACCCATATTCAAAATATAATGAGCACAAATATCGGCATGAACGACGATGTTACTCGACAGCGCCATAAACCCGGCTTTGGCCATTTCTTCGGCGACAACCATGTTGTAGTGATAATCAACGCCAAATCCGCCATATTCTTCAGGAATATCACAGCACAACAGCCCGTTATCACCCATTAACTGCCAAAAGCTGCGGGGGATCAGTTTGTCTTTTTCCCACTGCTCATAATTGGGCGCAACTTCGTTTTCAATAAATTTGATCACTGTTTCGCGAAACAGGTTCAATTCTTCAGATTGACTCTCACAGGTCATGGTTATCTCCTAAAATTCTTAAAGCAGTTCGAGCATGGTTTCGGCTGAGCTGACGTTGACACCTTTGGCCGGTTCAACGTTTAGATGGGAAATCACGCCATCTTCAACAATCATGGCGTAGCGCTGCGAGCGTATGCCCATTTGCGCCGCACTGGCGTCTTTTTCAAGCCCCATTGCCGTGGTCAACAGCGCCTGACCGTCTGCCAACATGATGATCTCATCGGCGTTATGCGCCTTGCCCCAAGCGGCCATAACAAAAGCATCGTTAACCGACAAACAAATAATGCTATCTACACCTTTGGCTTTGATTTGGTCAGCGAGCACCACATAGCCGGGTAAGTGGGTATTAGAACAGCCCGGCGTAAAAGCGCCCGGCAAAGCAAACATCACCACTTTCTTGCCGCCAAACAACTCTGTGGTGGTAATATCCACAGGTTCTTTGTCGCCCATCACCTTTAAGGTCATCGCAGGGATCTTGTCATTCACTTGAATTGTCATTATTGTTGTCCTAATCACATGGCTAAAACCCTAATAGTAATCCCTATGATTTTTAAAACCAAACATTAATAACAACAATGAATAAGACAGCCTATATCACCCATCCCGATTGCATCAAGCATGAGGCCAACGCAGGCCATCCAGAGCAACCCGAGCGTTTGCGCATCATTAACCGCTATTTGGCGCGCTCGGCAGTTTGGCCAAAACTGCTTAAAGTGACAGCGCCTCTCGTTGAGCGCCAAGCGTTAGTACGCACCCATGATGCCGATTTTGTACAAGCGATTTTTGACCTTGCGCCCAGTGAAGGGCTTGCCACGGTCGATGAAGATACTTTTATGAATGCCCATTCACTGCGCGCGGCACAATTGGCCAGTGGCGCTGTGGTAAAAGCGGTCGATATGGTGATGCAAAATGAAGTCACCCGCGCTTTTTGCGCGGTGCGCCCTCCGGGTCACCATGCTGAAATCAACAAAGCCATGGGCTTTTGCCTGTTCAACAACATCGCCGTCGGAGCTTACCATGCCATCTGCAATTACGGTTTAAAACGCATCGCCGTTATCGACTTTGACGTCCATCATGGCAACGGCAGCGAGGATATTTTCAAAGATGACCCTCGGGTGTTGTTTTGTTCTTCGTTTGAACACCCACAATATCCTTTTAGCGGTGTTGACTGCACTAGCCAAAATATCGCCAATATCCCCCTCTCCAAAGGCACTGGCAGCGATAGCTTTAGACAACACATTCGCGAGCATTGGCTCGCCCGTCTTGACGATTTTGCCCCTGAGCTTATTTTTATCTCAGCAGGCTTTGACGCCCACAAAGATGATCCGCTCGGCGGTCTTGAACTGACAGAAGACGATTACGCATGGCTTACTCAATCCCTTGGACGAATAGCCGACAAACATAGTCAAGGACGTATTGTTTCAGCCCTTGAAGGTGGCTATAACCTTGAGGCTCTAGCCCGTAGCGTGGTTAGCCACATCACCTCATTAACGGAGTAACTTATGATAAGTATCACCTGCGCCGATGAAGGCGACATCGACTTGTTGCACCAACTGGCCCACCGTATTTGGTGGCAGTTTTATCCGGCCATCATCGGCGATGAGCAGGTAGCCTACATGCTCGACAAATTCTCCAACAAAGATCATATTGCCGCTCAACTGCAAAGTGGTTTCAGCTACTTTTTAGTGTATGATGAGGGCGAAGCGGTAGGTTATATCGGGGTTGAAGACAAAGCGCCCAGCCTGTTTGTCAGCAAGTTCTATCTCGACCAGTCCCGCCGTGGCCGTGGCATTGCCAAACAGATGCTCGCCCATGTCAACAAAGAAGCCAAAGCCCGTGGCCATAGCCAAATCGAGCTCACGGTTAACAAATACAATCCCAGCTATGAAATTTACCTCAAGCTTGGCTTTGAAAATGTCGAATCTCTGGTCATGGACATCGGCAACGGTTTCGTTATGGATGATTATCGAATGATAAAAACCATCGCTTAGCGGCAATATGAGGAAAACACTTTGAGCGCTTTACACATCAACACCCCACTGTTGCAATCTCCGGTTCTTAGCCAGCGTGTCGGCGGCCGAGTATGGCTAAAAATGGACAATCTTCAGCCCAGCGGTTCATTCAAAAACCGTGGCATCGGCTATGCCTGTCAACAACACCAGGCCCGGGGCGTTAAGCAGCTATTGTCTTCTTCCGGCGGCAACGCCGGGTTGGCAGTTGCCTATTGCGGCCGCATGCTAAAAATGGCGGTAACGGTCGTTGTCCCCACGTCAACCAAACCAAGGGCTATTGAATTAATAGAGCAACAAGGCGCCAAGGTGATTGTCATAGGTGAGCACTGGGCGCAAGCCCATCAGCACGCAATGTCGCTACTTGACGAGCAATCGGCCTATATTCATCCGTTTGACGACCCCCTATTGTGGCATGGCCACGCCAGCTTAATAGATGAAGTGGTTCAAGCGGGCATCAAACCCGACGCCGTGGTTTTATCTGTCGGCGGCGGCGGGCTATTGTGTGGGGTTGTCAAAGGGTTAAAACGTCATGATTTAAACGACTGTGAAGTGTTGGCCGTTGAAACCACAGGCGCCGCGTCATTGGCGGCAGCGATAGAAGCAGGCTCGCCAGTTGCCTTAGCTGGCATTACTAGCATCGCCACGTCTTTGGGCGCGACACAAGTCTCCGATAAGGCGTATGAGCTATATGGTCAACACCCAATCTCATCACATGTGGTCTCGGACAAAGCGGCGGTCGATAGCTGTATGCGCTTTTTAGACGACCATCGCGCTTTGGTCGAACCGGCCTGCGGCGCCAGCTTATCAATCGCCTATGATCTACCACAACGATTAAAAGACAAACAGAACATACTGATCATCGTCTGTGGCGGTGTCACCGCGACCTTGGCGCAACTACAAAGTTGGCAACAGCAACTTTAATCGATAATTCAAAGGCCAATGGTTGAAAATTGGCCCAATCGCCTATATATCATGGGGAGTTCAGCTTTGTTAAGGAAAGCCTGTGACCCACCCCAGTGAAAAAGCTACTCCCGCACCAGAACAAGCCTTTAAAAGCCTCAAACCACTATTTGCTTTTGTTAAGCCCTATAAGTGGACAGCCCTTGCCGCATTGGCCGCTTTGCTGTTGACCGCCGGGCTCAATCTCGCCGTAGGTCAAGGCGTTAAATTGGTGATAGACAACGGCTTTATCGCCGGTTCAAAAGCTCAACTCACCGAGGCCATTTGGTATATGGTCGGCATCATTGGCTTAGTCGCGGCCGGTACTTTCACCCGATTTTACTTAATGACCTGGCTTGGCGAGCGTGTCAGCGGCGATATTCGCAATGCCGTCTTTGCCCGAATTGTTGGCTTACACCCCAGTTATTTCGAAGAAAACCGCTCAGGCGAGCTGATGTCACGACTGACCACTGATACCACCTTATTACAATCGATTATCGGCTCGTCATTTTCCATGGCACTGCGTTCAAGCCTATTACTGATTGGCGGTCTTATTATGTTGGTGGTCACCAACTTAAAATTAACTTTAATTGTGGTGGCCTTTGTCCCGCTAACCTTGCTGCCAATACTCTTTTTTGGCAGGCGAGTCAGAAAACTCGCCGCCGAAGGTCAAGACGCCATTGCCGATATCAGCACCTATGCCGGCGAGATCATCCAAAACATTAAAGTGGTGCAAAGCTACACCCACGAACACAGAGAAAAGCAGGCCTTTGGTCAGGAGGTTGAAAAAGCCTTTGGAGTGGCTAAAAGGCGGATAAAGCAGCGGTCAATCTTAATCGCCGCAGCCATCTTTTTAAGCTTCAGCGCCATCAGCGTGATGTTGTGGATAGGCGGCATGGACGTATTGGAAGGCAACATCACCGGCGGCGAGTTAGGCGCATTTATTTTCTACGCCTTGGTCGTGGCCACCGCATTTGCCACCATCGCAGAGGTTTATGGTGAATTACAAAGAGCCGCAGGCGCCGCCACAAGGCTGCTAGAGCTCTTGCAAATTCAAAGCGATATTCAAGATCCTCAAGCGCCGAAACAACTCAGTCTGGCCGGCACCACAGCCATTGAACTCAAAAATGTCAACTTTTGCTACCCGTCGAGGCCCGACAGCCCGGCGCTCAACAACATCAACCTCACCATCCCCAAAGGTAAGATAGTTGCCTTGGTCGGGCCATCCGGTGCTGGTAAAACTACCTTATTTGAACTCTTGCTACGCTTTTACGATGTCAGCAGTGGACAGATCCGTATCGGCAATACCGCCATTACCGAGCTTGAGTTAACGGCATTGAGGCAAAACATTGGCCTTGTGCCTCAGCACCCAGTGCTGTTTAGCTCAGATGTCTATCACAACATTCGTTACGGCAATGTCGATGCCAGCGATCAGCAGGTATTCGACGCCGCCAAACGCGCTCACGCCGACGAATTTGTCCGCCAACTCCCCCAAGGCTACAACAGCTTTTTGGGCGAACAGGGGGTCAGGCTCTCAGGCGGTCAAAAACAACGTATCGCCATCGCCCGTGCGATTTTAAAAGACCCTGCTATTTTGCTGCTCGATGAAGCCACCAGTGCGCTAGACGCTGAAAGTGAATCACATGTACAGGCAGCGCTGAACGAGCTGATGCAAAACCGCACGACACTGATCATTGCTCATCGCTTGGCAACAGTGGTTCATGCCGACCTCATTGTGGTAATGGACCAAGGTCAAATCGTGGCCACGGGTGACCATCAGTCATTATTGGCACAAAGCCCGCTTTATCAAAGGCTGTGCAAATTGCAGTTCGATAAAGCGGCAAAAACGGTGGAACAACAGCCAGCCGAGGCACTATAAATTAAAAATTTGGCGCTAACGGACAAAACTTAGGCAGTTGAAACAGCAGAGTTCAAGAGTTTGGCTATACTTTTTTAAAACCCTTGGGATTTGGAAGTAAGCCTGTGTATCATATTGAATTTATTACCGAAGATGGCTGGGAGATCGCTTTTGCCCCAAGTCGCCGCGCGGCGTGCCTGCTGGCTGATGCCTTACAAGACTGCTGCGGCGACGATATTCGCGCCTATCATGTTCAACCCGCCGAAAGCGACAACGAAAAAGCGCTACCGAGCATCGTACCGCTAGATTGGCGCAGCGCCATTGTCGATGGCCAATATATCGATATTCACTTTAAGGAGTAACCTCAGTTAATGCTGACCAAAAGACCCAGCCCACCGATTGCCGAGTCCATTGACACGCCCCTAACCATTCACGGCGACACTCGAATCGACCCCTATTATTGGCTCCGGGACGACAATCGCCAAAATGAGGCAGTGTTGCATTACTTGAACGCAGAAAACGACTATACCAAAGCCTGTATGGCCGATACCGAAGCGTTACAAGAACAGCTTTATCAAGAGATGACCGAGCGGCTTGAACCCAACGATACCTCGGTGCCTGTGTTTTATAAAGGTTATTGGCGCTGGTCTCAGTTTGTCGAAGGAAAAGACTATCGCATCAATATTCGCCAAAAAGGCTCCTTAGATGCACCACATGAGGTGATCCTCGACCAAAATGACCGTGCCGAGGGCTATGAGTATTACCATTTAGGCGGTCTCGGGTTTAGCCCAGATCAACGCTTGCAGGCCATTGCCGAAGATTTTGTCAGCCGCCGTCAGTACGACATTCGCATCAAAGATTTCACCACCGGCGAGTATTTCGACGAAGTGATAGCCAACACCTCCGGCAACTTTGTCTGGGCCGCAGACAACAAAACGTTGTTTTACACCAAATTAGACGAGCAAACCTTATTGCCTTTTCAGGTGTACCGTCATACTGTCGGCACTGATGTCTCACAAGATGTGCTAATTTATCAAGAACCTGACAACACCTTTTATCTCCAACTGTTTAAAACCCGCTCCGAGCGTTACATCGGCATTCATGTACAGGCCACCGAATCAAGTGAAGTGCGCTTTTTAGCAGCAGACAATCCCACAGGTGAGTTCAAGATATTTTACCCAAGAGAAGCTGAACATCTTTATGAGGTCGAACATCTACATCAGCACTTTTATATTCTAAGTGATAAGAATGCGCCCAATAACCGCCTACTAAAAGCGAGTGACGACGGTACAGGTAGCGTCACTGATCTCTCGCAATGGCAAGAAATTGTGCCGCACAAAGACGACACCCTGCTACAAGAGTTTGAACTATTTGACCAGGCGATTGTGTTACACGAACGGGTTGAAGGCTGCGAGCAAATCATCTTTCGCGACCTTGACGGTCAAAAGACCGACCAAATTCAGTTTGATGAAGAAGTCTACTCTATTGAGCTTTACGCCAACCCGGACCCTAGTGCCACCACTTTGCGCTACTATTACAGCTCGCTAACCACCCCGGACAGCGTGTTTGAATACGACTGTCAAAGCCGGAAAACAAAGCTGCTCAAACAAGATAAGGTGCTGGGTGAATTCAACCCAGATAATTATCACGCCCAGCGTATCATGGTCAGCGCTAGAGACGGGGTAAAAGTACCGGTTTCTTTGGTTTATCGTAAAGATAAATTCCATCACGATGGCACTAACCCGCTGCTCAACTACGCTTACGGCTCTTATGGGATTGTGGTCGATGCTGAATTTAACATTGCTTTACTGAGCTTGCTCGACAGAGGTTTTGTGTATGCCATCTCTCACGTACGTGGCAGCAAAATGCTCGGCAGACACTGGTATGAGTCGGGCAAAAAGCTCACTAAACTCAACACCTTTTACGATTTCATCGACTGTACCAAAGCCTTGATTGAACAACAGTTTGGCGATCCCAAACGTATCTACGCCCAAGGTGGCAGCGCCGGCGGTATGTTGATGGGCGGTGTAGTGAATATGGCACCTGAGTTATACCATGGCGTGATTGCCGCCGTGCCCTTTGTCGATGTGGTAACGACCATGTTAGATGAGTCTATCCCGCTGACCACAGGTGAATATGACGAATGGGGCAACCCCAACGACAAAGCCTATTATGATTATATGTTGTCCTATTCACCTTATGATCAGGTGCGCGCCCAAGACTACCCCAACCTGTTGGTGATCACCGGCTTACACGACTCACAAGTGCAATATTGGGAGCCGGCCAAATGGGTGGCTAAACTCAGAGCCACCAAAACCGACGACAACCTGCTGCTGTTAGACACAGACATGGACGCAGGCCACGGCGGCAAATCCGGCCGCTATAAAGCCTTTGTTGACCTTGCCAAAGAATGGGCATTTCTTATTGATCTTGCAGGCGCTAAATAGCGCCTGCCTCAATTTTCAAGCCCACATAAGCGAAAAAGTGAGTTATCGTATTGCCCCCAGCGGCGTTTCTAAGCACCCGCTATCGATTCAATTCCAACCAAGCCAACTCACTTATCCAATAACCACAGACAAAAAAGGACCTTTGATTAACATGGTTAACACTTGCCTGAGAAGTGAAAATGATTACAATTGTCCACTGTTTGCCTTGAGCCAGCCTATTTAGCCTTATTTTGTGCGCGATATAAGCCTTTTTATACACTCAAGCCAACAGTGAATTTTGAGCCATTTGGGAAAGTGTTAATGAAAAAAGTGATTTTACTGTGCGTTTGTCTAACGGCCTGTCATGATGCGCCGCAGCAGCCGCCACAAAGCAAAGTCGCTCCACCACCTACCCCGATGGCACAGCCGAGTAAAGCCCCGGCACAACCTGTCCCACTGCCAAAGCAGCAACCGGTCAACGCGGTTGAGTTAAGTCTGAAAAAAGGCCAAACCCTCGAGCAACTACTAGAGCCGTATGGGCTAAGCGGCAGAGCCATCTTTAATTTATCACAAGCACTTAAGCCCTATTTGCCACCAAATAAAATGAAAATAGGACAAACCTTTGCGCTGCAATTACAGCAAGGCGAAGTGCAAAAGTTGGTGGTTAAGTCTGGCTTTGACAACCTGTTGCACTTAAATAGGCTTGAGGACGAGTGGCATCTGGTGGTGGAAAAGCTGGCAACCGAACAACAAATGATCTCAAAACAAGGCACCATCAACGGTAGCCTTTACATCAGCGCCCGCGAGCAAAAAGTGCCGGTAGATGTGATAAACCGCTTTATATTGGCATTTTCTCATTACGTCGATTTTCAGCGCCAAATTCAAAAAGGCGACAGTTTTCGCCTAGTCTATACCCGTGATTGCTTGGTCTCAGACAAAAGCAGCCACCAAGTCGCCAAACTCAATTATGCCGAAATGACCCTAAGCGGCGAAACCATTGCACTTATTCACTTTGACAATGACCAAGGCAATGGTGCCTTTTATGATGAAACCGGCAGACTGGCACAAAGTTTTTTGCTCAAAACTCCGGTCGATGGCGCTAGGCTATCGTCTCATTTCGGCCGCCGCAAACATCCGATTTTAGGTTATAGCCGCAGTCACAATGGCATCGATTTCGGTGCGCCTAAAGGCACGCCAATTATGGCCGCCGGTAACGGTAGCGTTGAGTTTGCCGGACGCAACGGCAGTTTCGGCAACTTAGTCCAGCTCAAACACGACAATGGCTATGAGACCTTATATGCCCATATGAAAGGTTTCGCCAAAGGTTTGACCGTAGGTCAACAGGTCAAGCAAGGCGATATCATCGGTTATGTCGGCAACACAGGACTGTCACAATCTTCCCATTTACATTATGAAGTTCACCGCTTTGGCAAACCTCTCAATCCGTTAAAGCTTAAACTCTCAAGACCAAGCGATGTGGTCTTAGATGGCGAGCAACTGGCGGCCTTTGTGCAGCATCAAAAACTGCTACTGAGTTACTTCGCCGACAACCCCCAGAACAATAGCGACGAGGCTCTGGCCGAATAGCCGCACATATCTCATATGAGTCGGCAGATTGCGGCCATCGCCACAAAAACACCATTAAAAATATTTTACAAAGCACCTATTGCCGGGTAAAAACTTTGGCTCTATACTCAACGCGCAATTGTGCAAAATCCAAACAAACAGGTATGAAAATGAAAGCGAATAAACGCGAAAAAAACCGCGTAAAACCGGTAGAACAAAAGCCTGCCATGGCCGTTGATTGCGGTAGAGGCAGCATTAAAGACAATTATCTTGCGGCACTGGTCACCTCTAAGGTCTACCGTACTCAAGTGGTGAAAGCGAAAAAAGGTAAAGGGGCATTTTCACGCAAGCAAAAACATCGGGGTCAAGAACCCTATTTAATGGCTGCTTAATCAAGCACTCATCAAATAGGCTTTTTGCGCCGAGTTTGGCAACTTACTAATTTGAGTTAGCGCTTTGATTTCGCTAGAGTATACTTAATACTCCAGAGTTTTTAACAAGGCGCTTAACAATGTTGATATCGGCGGCGGTGTCAAACACAAAAATGCGAAATTGGCTCATGTACATTTGTACAAGCCTATTGCTTTTGTCGATAAGCTCAAACGTCTTCGCAGCCGACCAAAACAATCCATTGAATCAATTAAGAGTTGCCTATTTCAGCCAAGACCCGCCAGCCATTGTCTCAACGGCGCCAAGCTTCGACCCAGACTCCTACTCTGTGATCACACAAATTTTTGATTCCCTAGTGCACTTTGACCTCGATGGTAACATTCAACCGGCACTTGCACTAAATTGGCAACAACAATCCGACACCCGCTGGTTGTTCAATTTAAGACGCAACGTACACTTTCACAATGGCGAACCGTTTAACGCCAAAGCCGTAAAGTTCACCTATGACTACATACTGGACCCTCAAAACAACGCCGGGAACCACTGGATCTTAAGCGCCATCAAGCAAGTCGTATTGCTAAAAGACAACCCCTACCAAGTGATAATCGAAACCCATCGGCCCGACAATATGCTGCTAAACCGTCTGAGTATGTTTGGTGCCATTTGCCCACCACAATACATCAAACAAAAAGGGATGGCCTATTTTAGCAAACACCCTATCGGGACCGGCCCTTTTCGCTTCGAGCAATGGCAACACGGCAAAGCCATCGAGCTCAGCAAAAACCCAAACTACTGGCAACCGGGCATTCCCCATTACAACAAGCTGAGTTTCAATATGCTCGACCAAGCAAAGTGGCTTGAGGCGATCATTTCAAATCAAGTAGACCTAGTGCCCAACTTTCCGGGCAATCGCACGACAGAGTTGATGCAGCGCGCCGGCAACAATATCAATTTGATCAAACGACTGGTGCTGGCTGGATATTGGGTGTTGATGCACAACGAAGGTATCTTGGCCGACGTCAATGTCCGCAAAGCCATGAACTTTGCCGTAAACCGTCAAGATTTGGTGCGCTTTGGCGACTACGGCAACGCAATTCCACTGGCCTCATTAGGTAAAAAACACGAGTTTGGCGCCAACTCGGCGCTTCAGCCCTATCGTTACGACCCTGAATATGCCAAAATCTTGCTGGCTCAAGCCAATGTTCAGCCAGGACATAAGCTCACCATGCTCAGTGCTAAGATTGCCGAGCCAATAGCCAAGATCATCATATCCAACCTCAAAGACATCGGTTTTGAGGTCAGCTTGGATGTCGTGAGCCGTTCGGAGTGGGCCAACCGAGTGATCAGCCATAAAATCGTCACCGGTCAACGCTCAGGGTACGATTTGGTGGTCAATTTGGTGGACAATCCCATTTATCACTTGGGTTTTCACGCCGGGCTGTTTCTCGATTCACGCAGTCCATGGGCACAATTTAACGACCCTGAGTTTAATCGACGACTTGATCTGGCCATGACACAGACGCAACCGGATAAAGTCGAACAATCCCTCATGGCCCTAGACAAATACATCTATGACAACGCGATGATGCTCTTCACAACCCAGCGGATCATGACAGTGGTGGCCAGTAAAAACACCTCGGTGAAACAATTCGGATTAAGTGGCCATTTAGATTATAAGTTACTCTCTGATGCCCAGCAGGTGAGCCATGATTGAGCTGTTAAAGAGCAAGTTGCTGTTTAAATTTATCCTGCGCTCAATCGTCCTGTTGTTTGTTTCTATCGGCTGTATCGAATATTTAACCTACCAAAAAACCGGGCAGTTATTCGCCAAACAAATCAGTTCGCAGCAACAACGAGCCGTCGCCAGCCAAGCCGGTCATATTCAAAACCAGCTCACTCAACTCCAAGTCGATACCAAGATCATCACCCAACTGCCGGCAGTTGAAGACCTCTTGCTCAATACCCAATACGACCTCAAAGAAGAGGTCAAGCGCATCACGCCACTGATTGAAAACTTTGTCGCAGTGCAAAGCCAGCGGAATCAAAACTATCAGCAGTTCGGTATTTGTGATAAAGACGGCCAGTTGCTGTTTCTATTCCCGCAAAAATCCAAGCCCTTTGCCAAAGTCAACTGCCAAAGCGAAGCGGGCCTTAACCTGTTCAGCCACGGCGAGCAATCGATACTCAGCGCCCTCGAGCCGATTTACCGCAATAACCAGCAAATCGGCTCGGCCTATATTTTGCTCAATATCTCCAGCACCTTTAATCGTATTGCCACCGAGCATATCTTCGACACCGGCTTTTGGGCACTGTTTGACCAAGACAATCAACTGCTTACCCGCCTTGAAAACCGTAATCAGTTTTTTGCCAAACACCTGAGCAACGAAGATATTCAAACCCTGCAAGGCAAGCGACAAACCATCAACGAGCAAGATGTTTTTGTTTATACACGACAAATCGCCCCGGTGAATTGGCGGCTTTATGCTGTCGTCTACACCAACGAAATGTTTGCCCAACTGCTCGATATTCTCTACCTCATTACCATCGTGGTACTGTGCGTTTTTGTCGTTGAAGTGGTGTTTTTAAGTTACTTTACCAATGCCTTGGTACTACAGCCGATCAACCGGCTGCTGACGGCCACCAAGCACATTTTGCGCGGCAACTTCGGCCACACCATTAAAGTCAAAAGCAACGATGAAATCGGCAAGCTGACCGGTAGCTTCAACCAAATGATCCAAACAGTCGATAACCAGCTCAGCAAGTTACGCAGCCTTAATCAAGAACTTAAGCTGATCTACTCGATTTTTGAATCGGGTAAAGAAGGCATCGTAGTGGCCGACAGCCAGTGGCGCATCATCGACATCAATCGCGCCTTTATTCAGCACTTTGGCTTTTCTAAAGCCGATTTAGCTGGCCATTGCGCTTTAGAGCTGATGGGGGCGCATCAAGAAGTGATAGATGCCCTAAGCCGCAGTGTTGAAGACCAAGGCAATTGGCAGGGCGAGGTATTGCTGTATGCCAAGTCCGGTAAAGATTATGCTCAGTTGTGCTCGGTCAATCGGGTCATCGATGAGCTGTACCAAACCACACATCACATCTTGCTGTTCAGCGACATCAGTCAGCTCAAAGAAACCCAGTCTAAATTGGAAAAGCTGGCCCACTACGACGAATTGACCGGGCTGTTCAATCGCTATCAATTCAATATTTCGGTGCATTTGGCAATTGATGAAGCCCAAGCCAACCAAGCCGGTTTCGCACTGTTTTTTATCGATTTGGACAACTTTAAATACATCAATGACACCATGGGTCATGACGTCGGCGATGGCTTTTTACAACAAGTTGCCACACGCCTGAAAAAAGTCACTCGCACCTCGGACATCGTTAGCCGTTTCGGCGGCGATGAGTTTGTCTTACTGCTGAAAAACCTCACCAGTCAACAAGTGATCACCCAACTCGCCGATAAGATACGCGAAGTGCTCAACACCAAGTTTGTGGTATACAACAAAGAGATCTACGCCTCGGCCAGTATCGGTATCGCACTTTATCCACAAGATGGCGAAGTGCCTGCCGACCTGTTAAAAGCGGCCGATATTGCCATGTACAGCGCCAAAGACAGTGGCAAAAACGCCTATCAATTTTTTATGCCGGAAATGAACCTCGCCATCGCCGAAAAACTCAATGTTGAAGAACACTTAAGCCGAGGTTTGCAAAACGATGAATTTGAGTTCTATTACCAACCCAAACATCACCTGCTCAAGCAAAACGAAATTGCCGCAGAGGCGCTGATCCGCTGGCATAAAGGCGGTACTCAACTGGTCGGCCCCAACGAATTTATCGCCATGGCAGAAGAATCCGGTCTTATCGTCCCCATCAGCTATCAGGTTTTTGAAAAAGGTTGCATTTTCATCAATACCTTAAAGCAACATTTTGACGCCAATGTGCAGATCTCCTTCAATCTGTCCGGGCGTCAATTTAGACAACACGACCTAGCCCATCAACTTGCCGATATTGCCCAGCGTCACCATATCCCCACTGAGCAAATCGAATTTGAGATCACCGAAAGCGTCATTATGGCCGATCCTGAATTGGCCAAAGTCATCTGCCAGCAGATCAAGGGCTATGGCTTTAGATTGTCCTTAGACGACTTCGGTACCGGCTATTCGTCGTTAAGCTATATTCGCGACTACCCGATTGATTGCATTAAGGTTGACCGGTCTTTTGTTACCGGTATCGAAAGCAATATCACCAATCAGGCTATCATCAGCGCCGTGCTGTCTATCGCCGACAGTCTCTCCCTTGAAGTCCTGTGTGAAGGCGTTGAAACCGAGTCGCAATTGGCGTTTTTGAACCAAATGGGCGTATCGCGCTTCCAAGGTTATTATTTCAGCAAACCATTACGGGAAAACGATTTCCTCGACTACCTTCAAGAGCGTCAAGAAGTCAAACAAATCTAGGCCCAATCAGCAGACATTGGACAACGGCGCAGCGCAATGATAAAACTATGCGCCACATCCATTAATAATAAGGTATTACATGAGCGCCCAAAGTTCCTCCCTCGTCAAAAAGCTTGCCTCAGGCTCTTTGGTGTTACAGATATTCATTGCCATCGTCATCGGTATCGCCTTGGCAGTCGTCGCACCTGAAATGGCCAAGTCACTGTCCTTACTCGGCAACCTCTTTGTCAGCGCGCTCAAGGCCGTCGCGCCGGTGCTGGTCTTTATCCTAGTAATGGCGTCAATCGCCAACCAAAAAAGCGATGGCGATGCCGATTTAAAACCCATCGTCGGCTTGTATTTTCTCGGCACCATCAGCGCCGCCGTTATCGCCGTGTTGTTAAGCTTTGTGTTTCCCACAACGCTGACCTTAGATCTGGCAGGTGCCAGCAACAATCCGCCACAAGGTCTGGCCGAAGTGCTCTCAACTTTGCTGTTCAAAGTGGTCGATAACCCCATCAACGCCATTGCCAGTGGTAATTTTATCGGCATCTTGGCTTGGTCATTGGCACTGGGTTTTGCACTAAAACGTGCCAACGACACCACCAAAAAGGCAGTACAGGACTTGTCCGATGCGGTATCAAACTTGGTCAAAATTGTGATCCGCTTTGCCCCTTTGGGGATTTTGGGATTGGTCGCCAACACCATTGCCACCACCGGCTTTAAAGCCCTGGCCGAATATTCTCATCTGTTGATGGTATTGGTCGGCGCAATGCTGCTCATCGCTTTGCTGGTCAATCCGCTTATCGTTTACCTCATCACCCGTAAAAACCCCTATCCGCTGGTGTTCACCTGCCTCAGAGAATCGGGCATTACCGCCTTTTTCACCCGCAGCTCGGCGGCCAATATTCCCGTGAACATGGCGCTGTGTAAGAAGCTTGACCTACACGAAGACACCTATTCGGTTACTATCCCATTAGGTGCCACAGTCAATATGGCCGGCGCCGCCATCACCATCACGGTGTTAACCATGGCAGCGGCACATACTTTGGGTATCGAGATAGGCTTTGGCACGGCATTGTTGCTCAGTGTCGTCGCCTCTGTGTCAGCCTGTGGCGCCTCAGGTGTGGCCGGTGGTTCACTGCTTTTAATCCCTCTTGCCTGTAGCCTGTTTGGTATCGACAACGATGTCGCAATGCAAGTCGTTGCAGTGGGCTTTATTATTGGAGTGATTCAAGACTCGGCCGAAACCGCGCTCAACAGCTCTACCGACGTAGTATTTACCGCTGCGGCGTCACACCATCTACTAGCGCGCGAAGAATTGATCGGACAAGCA
>JBFHGJ010000034.1:0-50874 GCA_041583135.1 Alteromonadaceae bacterium
CTCGCCGAACACGAACACATTCTCGGCTTAATCAAAGTGTAATTCATTTGCCTGCGTACAAAGCCAATCAGGTTTTGTACGCAGCAAATTCACATTGAAACCGCATTTTTATGTGAACCGGCTCACAAGTTTGCACAAAACCCGCCCCCGAAAAGACCACTTTGTGAGCAGCTTCACAAAATAAAAATCGAGTCTGGCTTAGTATTAACTCATCGACAAGATACACAGTTTAATAACCAAGTGGAGAAGTAAAAGATGAGTAAATTCAATTCATTAGTAGCGAAGTCAGTATTGGTATTGTCTCTTTTTGCAGCAGCCGGTGCGCAGGCATCCAACCTTTGTGGTGGCGTATATAACGGCACAGTTGAACGCTTACGAGTACAAGAGCAAGCCAATGGTGAAACCGTCGTCCGGCTTTACACCTATCCCGGCACCAACGCCGAATATGCCGGTTACACCTCAAGCGAGCAATTTGTCAAAGTGTTGCTTGCAGCAAAAAAATCGCAAACCGAGATCACCGGCTACACCGACGAGCAATGCCGTATTAAGTGGATTGATTTGAAATAACCGACCCCATGAGTTGGCCGCCCAATATACGAGGCGGCCACTCCCTTTAGTTGACCGATAACGATTGTAGTAAATGTAGCTGATACAGTTCAAAGCTGATTTGATAACGACTTTTAATGGTGGGTAACTGATCGTAACTGAAGTTCCGCGTCAAATGCACAAATGGGCTTTCTATCGGCAATGTCGCTAGCGTCTGGTCAAGCTCATGTCGCTGCTGCCACTGATGAAACGCAGTGTTTCGAGTATGGCACTGGGCGCAGGTAATGGCTTCAAGCTCAGACTGCCTCACTGTCATGTTGGTAACGTCTACCATTTGATTGTCACGGCTAATATAAGAAACAATGCCGAGATTGACCGGCTCACCCGATACTTGCGGCACCGAAATATCTTTAAAACGCGGCTGTTTTCCTTTTTCAAGTGCCAATTCATACCAAACCCAATCGTCGCTATTACGGCTTTTGTGCGCCGCACAAGCGTAACGGATACCATCGAGTTTTGAGCGTTGTAGCCAGTGCTCGGTAAATTTAAGGGCGGTATCTGCACGACCATCGAGTTTATTGATATCCTTGATAAACGCCTGTTCATCGGTCTTTTCAATGCGATAAACCAATACCACATCAATACCGAAGCCCATATCGTAGTCAACCTCATCACCCTCGCTGCTGCCCATATCATAGACCAGTCGTAAGGTTGGCTCCTTTTCGTTTAATCTTGGTGCTACCGCTATCAGCTCAAATGTCGAAGCTGCGACCTTTTGTAAGATGTCCTCAGGAGAACCACCAAAAGGATTGTTCGGCTGTTTGCCCTTTTCATAGAGCTTACTCACAAGGCTTTGCTGAGCATACTCTTTAGACACTCTCAACCCTTGGGCAATCCAACAAGATTCACCGCTAAAACGCTTAAAGTCATCGCTGTTAATAGCAACATGACTTTGCTCAAGCACCTTATCGATAGGCAGCGCCGGTCTCAGTTCACCGACATGTACTATGGTGACTTTTTGATTGATCTGAGCAGTTGTTTCTCGCGTGTTTAGGCTCGCCATTGCAGCGCTGCTTGATGCGAGTATAAGTGCGAACGCCATTAACCGCTTATTCATAGTGTTTCTCCCTTATTCTTAATTGCAAACTGCGCCATATGACCACTGAGTAAACCATCAACATTTTCCGGCCAAAGCACGATGGCCTTACCGTCAATAATAAAAGTAGAGGCCTTCATACCGACAATTTTTTGCGGTGGAGGTGCGAACTTAAGGGAGGTCTCACCGACTTTACTACCAATGTCACGGTTGATGTGAATCACCTCACTCCATAACTGCTTATTGGCATCATAAACTTTGGCAAGCAGCTGCTCTTTATCATCGTGTAATTGCACCCAGGTAGCGAGAATATTGCCATTGTCATCAACCCTCACCTCGCGAAAACCAACACGCTCCTTGGTTTCATATATGACCTCGCCTTGCTGCCAATTCTGTTGTGTCGCGTCACGCTTAGCCAAAACCAATTTTGAATGATAGCCTTGCTTTTGGATCCACAAAGTTGCAACCCAATTGGCACTGCCGTTAAGTGACTCCCAACCGTCGGAAAATTCATAGTGGCTGAATTGATAGAGCGCTTCTTTCTTATCAGCAGCGACCACGCTGCCGACATCAACGCTCGCACCTTGGGTATCAAGTAGATTCGACCACAGCGTATTGTAGTTTGTTTGCTGGTTGTATTGCTTCCACACGACATTAAAGTGATTGTCGGCAGCGGAATAATAAACGATTGGCGCAACGGCCAGCCCTTTCACATCGGCAATATGTGCGGCGCCACGCCAAGGCTGGCCTGCGGGCTTCACATTGTAGTAAACGGTATCATCGCCCAAGGTCAAAGTGTCTAATGCATACCAAGAGACTAAAATATCACCGTGATCGGAAACATGCATCGACGCCGACAATGAATCTGACCGCCCAGCATCAATGAGCTTAGCTTGGCCCCAGCCGTTTGCAGGGTCATACTCACGGTAAAATACACGGTCAACCCAGCCATCCCATTGCACCCAAGTGGCAACAAAGCCACCTGTGGCCGTATTGTAGGCGATGTCTGCATCATAGCTGTCACCGCTGACACGGTTAAGACAGACAACTTCTCCCCAACCTGTTGCTCGATTATAAGGGCGAGCATATACCAAATTATCAGGATAGGCCGGGCCTTCATGGTTGGTATCACGGGTATTGTATATCTGTTGTCCGCAATTTAACCCGCCGTCAATCCAAATCGCCATGCTGTTGTTTTCATCGCCATTGGCCACTTTGGCATAATAGGCATGAGAGGTCGCTTGGTCTGAAGAAAATTGCTCGACATCATTAAGGTGTGCACTTGCAGCTTGATAGGTACGGGTATTACCACGCCAACCTTGTCGTGTCCGTTCGACCCAGCTAAAACGCAATAGACCATCGTTGATTTCTCGAATATCAATATGACCAACACTGTTTTGTGTATCGGCAAAGTTGCTGATGCTCACATCGGTTAATTTTGCATATTGTTTTGGAGGGGGTTCACTGACCACAGGCTTTGGTGCAACATCAGGCGTTTGATCATTGAACAGTGTCATCGCAAGGCCACTGACCCCTAATATCACCACGATAGAAATAAAGCTTCGACTATTTATAGGCATATCTATTCCTTGAGAAACAAAAGTTGCAATTAGATTGCCGACTTGACCCTTGGCAACCGTAACAGTAGTCCTACAAACTTAGTGGATTTTAGGCCCAATGTCGATAAGCATCCGTAGTTCTGTGCACTTAACATCGCAGGAAATTAACGCCATAACAAAGTCGTAGACAGATTCAACGATAAAATAGCACTAGAAAATGAAAAAAAGGGAAAGGGGAAAAGGGAAAAAGACGACTTGATAGAAATAAAGGTGGTACCAGAGGGCGGACTTGAACCGCCACGCCCGAAGGCAACGGATTTTGAATCCGTCGTGTATACCAATTTCACCACTCTGGCACTGCATTTGTGTTTTTTCCAGAAGGCAACGGATTTTGAATCTCTAATCCGGCATTGGGTATACCAATTTCACCACTCTGGCATTTAATTCTATTTTGTATGTCCTTATACATCGCTGGCAAATGTTCCTGACAATGCCAGCATACCGTATGTCCTTATACATAAAAACCGACTTGAGTCGGTTTGTAAATCTTCAATCTTGCTGAAAGAAGATGGTACCAGAGGGCGGACTTGAACCGCCACGCCCGAAGGCAACGGATTTTGAATCCGTCGTGTATACCAATTTCACCACTCTGGCACTGCATTTGTGTTCTTTCCAGAAGGCAACGGATTTTGAATCTCTAATCCGACATTGGGTATACCAATTTCACCACTCTGGCACTGCATTTTTTTACTGCATTTGTTTACTGCATTTGTTTACTGAAATAAACATCTATTCAGTTTAAAACACATCCCCCGTAGGAGATAGAGCGCATTATATAACGCAGAATTTCACTGGCAAGCATTTTTTTTAATAAAAATGTCAAATGCCCATTGTTTAAGCGGATATTGTCACATAAGACGCTAAACGCGACAAAACCCCCACGGCTATCGGCGATGATAGCGGGTGCGGTAAAAATATATATTTGCTAGAATGCCCGCGACTTTTTTAGTAACGAGTTTAATTTATGTCGCAGCAACAATTCCCACCCGCAAGCTTTATCCGACGCATGGCTTCATGGGTTTATGATTTTTTGACCGGAGTCGCCATCGTCATGCTGAGCACAGTGGTCTTTATCATTATCGTTAACAGCTTAAATAGCCTAGGTGTCATTGATATGTCTGGCTATGAAGATACTGCGGCTTACCTGCAAAGCAACAGAGTGTTTCAACTGTATTTGCTGCTGTGTCTGACTGGCTTTTTCAGCTACTTTTGGGTGCGAGGCGGGCAAACCATCGGTATGCGGGCTTGGCGTCTTAGGGTATTAAACCAACAAGGTGAAACCATCAACCTGCAACAAGCCCTAATTCGCTTTTTTGCCTCTTTGGCCGGTCTTGGTAACCTCTGGGTATTGGTGGACTTCAAAAACCGCCAGTCACTGCAAGACCATATTGCAAAAACTCGCACCGTCTTCTTAACCAAAGAAGCCAATCGCCAAGTTTACCGCGAACTATAAGTCAGCCACGCTGGCGAATAAAGTGCATGGACACGGCAAAAAACAGGACACTCGGCACGATGGCGCCAAGAATTGGCGGCAACTGGTAGACGAGGCTGACAGGGCCGAATATTTGGTTAGTCATGTAAAACGCAAACCCGGTGACAATGCCAAGCAATATCCTGGCGCCCATGGTGACGCTTCTCAATGGCCCAAAGATAAACGACAGTGCCATAAACAGCATGACGGCTATCGTTAAAGGGGCGAAAATTTTGCGCCAAAAGGCAAGTTCATAGCGGCCGCCATCTTGCTTGTTGGCTTTAAGGTAATCGAGATAATCAACCAAATCATTAATCGCCAGATATTCCGGCCTTTTGATGGTGACCACCCCAAGCTTATCCGGTGTCAACGAGGAGTCCCACTGCATTTCGGCCTGTTCACTTTTAATGATGCGCTCTG
Organism: Alteromonadaceae bacterium; assembly: GCA_041583135.1. Lineage (GTDB taxonomy): Bacteria > Pseudomonadota > Gammaproteobacteria > Enterobacterales > Alteromonadaceae > JABSOG01. The sequence goes on from JBFHGJ010000034.1 coordinate 5,153, forward strand.
GCGTCATCACAAGCCGGGTCACATCAGAGAGCAGCCAATTATCGCGCTGATAAATGCCGCTGGCCGCATTGGTGATACTGGTGAGCACCAGCTGTTCGTCAAAGGTATAAACGCTAATGGTATTGAGCCGACCGGTATCCTCAACCACGCCAATGTTGACAAAACTGGTGCCATCTTTTGCCCACACCCCTTGCTGAGCCGAAATAAGGCTACCACCAGATATCGCTTGGGCTCTTATCTCACGGGCTTGCTTTTGCGACGCAGGAGCAACCCACTCACCGATGATCATCACAGCCACAATCATCAACAACGCCGTCTTCATCACGGAAGTGACGATATTAAACCTCGACAGGCCCGCAGCTTGCATAACCACCAGCTCCGAACTGCTGGCCAATGACCCCAGCCCGGTAAGACCGCCGATCAGCGCCGCCATTGGGAAGAACACTTCGATATCGGTCGGCATACTGTAAAGGGTGAAAAGTGCCGCATGAAGCGCATCATAATCGCCCTTGCCAACCGACTTCAACTGCTCGATAAAGCGAAACAGGCCACTGATACAAGATAGAACAAACAAACTCAGCAACGTCGCCGAGAGCACGGTTTTACCAATGTAAATGTCAATAATGCGGTTCATCAGTGCTTGATCCCGAGCCAAGTTTGCCTAAAGCGGCCACCTATGGGCCTGCCTTTGAGTATCAAAAATGCGCCGACAAACAGCGCCGTTAAGTGCACCCACCAAAGCCCGATAGATGAAGGGATCTTGCCATCGTCAATCGCCGACTTACCAATGATCAACAACACAAAGTAACTTAAGTAGATACCAAGGGCCGGTAGCATTTTGGCAAATTTACCTTGCCGCGGCTTGACCGCACTCATCGGCACGGCGATGAAGGTCAGCAGTAATACCGCCACAGGAATAGCAATGCGCCAGTGCAGTTCAGCTGCGGCATCATGATGGTCGTCGCCTATCAGCGCCATCGTCGGATAAGCGCTGAGTTTGCGCCTTTTGCGTTCAACTTCCTGTTCAGTGATTTGAATTTCATACTGACCGAACTCGACAATCTCATAAGCAGGCTGATCGACCTGCCCTTCGTAACGCCGACCGGCGCTAAGCACCAACTTTTGTGCCCCACCGGCTTCTTCTTTAACCGTACCGGAGTGGGCGTAAACGATAGTTGCTTCGAGTTTATCGGGGTTCTGTTCTTCACGACTGGGCATTTGTGCCACAAATACTTTTTGCAATTGGGTATTGTCGGAGTTGATGCCCTCGACAAATATCACCGATTTTCCGTTGCCGGTCTCTTGAAAGCGCCCGGCGATTATCGATGACAACCCCGATTTGGCCTCGGCCTGCTCAGTCACCTGATATTCGTATTCTGCAGCCATTGGAGAAAAGTACAGGGTAACGAAAGCGGTTAAAATGGCCATGATAGTGGTAAAAATCAGGGTTATTCGTGTGACATACCACTCACTGACCCCGCAAGCGTGAAATATGGTCATTTCACTGTCGGCATAGAGCCGCCCATAGGCCAATAAAATCCCCAAAAACACACTCAACGGCAAGATCAACCCAGTCAACTGCGGTAAATTCAATAAAATCACCGAAGCGACGACCTGGCTAGGAATATTGCCCTCAGAGGCGTCCGCCAAAACTCGGACAAACTTCTGCGAGGTAAAGATAGTCATCAATACCAAAAATATGGAGAGTTGAGATTTAAAGACTTCAGAAATCAAATAACGAAAAACGAGCACGTTAAATCCTTATAAACTTGTCTTTTCGCTGGAAAACGAGGAAATTTTGAGTAAACTGTTTGTTTTTGACATTATTTACAAAAATAAGCGTTATTTTGGGCAATCTGCCTGCTTTACCGGATAATATGAACTAGACTTTAAATTATTTGTCTTAGCAGTGCTCAACACCGAGTTACTCGGCGCTAGACCTAGTGTAACGCAACGGTAGCCTATCTACCAAGATAATTTATCCGGCAAATGCCGGTAAAGCGAAACTTACAGGGTTTTATATTTAGGAGAACCTATGGAATTCAGCGTTAAAAGCGGCAGTCCTGAGAAACAACGAAGTGCTTGTATTGTCGTGGGTGTCTACGAACCCCGCCGCTTGTCTCCAGTTGCTGAGCAATTGGATAAAATCAGTGACGGCTACATTTCAAATTTGTTGCGTCGTGGTGATTTAGAAGGCAAACCAGGCCAAATTCTACTACTTCATCATGTCCCCAACGTCCTGAGCGAACGAGTTCTGTTGGTTGGTTGTGGAAAAGAGCGCGAACTTGATGAGCGTCAGTATCGTCAAATCATTGCCAAAACCATCAGCACGTTGAACGAAACCGGTTCAATGGAGGCCGTCTGCTTCTTGACCGAGTTACACGTCAAAGGTCGCGATACCTACTGGAAAGTACGCCAAGCGGTAGAAACCACGCAAAACGGTCTTTATGTCTTTAATCAGCTTAAGAGCAAAAAAGACGAAACCCGTCGCCCGTTGCGTAAAATCGTATTTAACGTCCCTACCCGTCGTGAATTGTCACTCGGTGAAAACGCCATCAATCATGGTCTTGCCATTGCCAAGGGCATGAAAAGCTGCCGTGATGTTGCCAACATGCCGCCGAATATTTGTAATCCGGCCTACCTCGCCGACCAAGCCATCGCTTTGGCGGCACAGTACGAGCGAGTAACCACCAATATTATTGGCGAAACGGAAATGCAGGAGCTGGGTATGCACAGCTATCTTGCGGTTGGTCGTGGCTCGGTGAACGAATCGAAAATGTCGATTATCCATTACAACGGTGCCGATGAAAGTGTCGCTCCGATTGTCTTGGTAGGTAAAGGCTTAACCTTTGACTCTGGCGGTATTTCATTGAAGCCCGGCGACGGCATGGATGAGATGAAGTATGACATGGGCGGCGCTGCCGGTGTCTTTGGTACTATGCACGCCGTTGCCGAGTTGGGTTTGAATATCAATGTTATCGGCGTTTTGGCAGGCTGTGAAAACATGCCCGGCGGCAACGCCTATCGCCCGGGTGACATTCTCACCACGATGTCCGGTCAAACCGTTGAAGTGCTCAATACCGATGCCGAAGGTCGTTTGGTTCTATGTGACGCCCTCACCTATGTCGAATGTTTTGAGCCCGATACCGTTATCGACGTTGCCACGTTGACCGGTGCTTGTGTTGTCGCTCTTGGTAAACATGCCAGCGGCTTGATGAGTAATCACAACCCATTGGCCCATGAGCTGATCAATGCCTCTGAGCAAAGTGGCGATAAAGCATGGCGCTTGCCATTGTGGGATGAGTATCAAGAACAGCTTGAAAGCCCATTTGCCGATTTCACCAACTTAGGTGGCAAACCGGCAGGAACCATCACCGCAGCTTGTTTCTTGTCGCGCTTTACCAAGAAGTACAACTGGGCACATTTGGATATCGCCGGAACTTCATGGCTCAGCGGCCCTAAAGTGAAAGGGGCGACAGGACGTCCGGTGCCGATGTTGACACAGTTTTTGTTAAATCGTGCAGGGGCTGAAAGCGAACACTAATGCACGCGACGTTTTACTTGCTAAAACAATCCAATGAGCCGGGTGACAACCTCCCGGCTCATTTTGATCTAGGCTGTCAGTTAGCGGCAGACTTTTATCGTCAGGGCAAACGGGTATTTATTTACACCCAATCCCAGGACGATGCGTTGCTGATAGACGAGCATCTGTGGGGGTTCGACCCCGACAGTTTTGTGCCTCACAACCTTGCAGGTGAAGGGCCACGCAATGGCGCACCGGTAGAGATAAGCCATCAGCAGCCATCGAATTTTCGCAATCTGTTGATCAACCTCTCCACCACAGTACCGCGCTTTGCCACCCAGTTTAGCGAGGTGGTGGATTTTGTTCCGGCAGATGACGCGCAAAAACAGGCAGCCAGAGAACGCTATAAACATTATCGCCAGTTGGGCTTTCAATTGACCATGGCCGATAGTCACATTTAATCAATTAAAAATGTAATACCATTATGGATAAAACCTACAATCCGCAAAATATTGAAAGCGACATTTACAAAAAGTGGGATGACCAAGGTTATTTCAAGCCTTCAGGCCAAGGCCAGTCCTACTCTATTGTGATCCCGCCGCCGAACGTTACCGGCAGCCTACACATGGGTCACGCCTTCCAACAAACCATCATGGATGCGCTGATCCGTTATAAGCGCATGGATGGTTACAACACCTTATGGCAAGTGGGCACCGACCATGCCGGTATCGCTACCCAAATGGTGGTTGAGCGTCAACTCGAAGCGCAAAACTTAAGCCGTAAAGACTTAGGGCGCGACAAATTTATTGACAAGATCTGGGATTGGAAAAACCACTCAGGCGGCACCATTACCGGCCAAATGCGCCGTTTGGGCAACTCGGTCGATTGGCAGCGTGAACGCTTTACCATGGACAAGGGTTTAAGCGACGCGGTAATGGAGGTCTTTGTTACCCTTTATGAACAAGACTTGATTTACCGTGGTAAGCGCTTGGTCAACTGGGATCCGAAGTTCCATACTGCGATCTCCGATTTGGAAGTGGAAAACAAAGACAAAAAAGGCCACTTGTGGCATTTGCGTTACCCACTTGAAGAAGGCGTGACCACTTTAGATGGCAAAGACTATATCGTCGTTGCCACTACCCGACCTGAAACCATGCTCGGTGACACCGGTATTGCCGTTAACCCGAACGATGAGCGCTATCAACACCTTATCGGCAAGCATGTGGTATTGCCTTTGGTTAACCGCCGCATTCCGATTTTGGCCGATGATCACGCCGATATGGAAAAAGGCACCGGCTGCGTCAAAATCACGCCAGCTCACGACTTTAACGACTATGAAGTGGGTAAACGTCATCAGTTGCCAATGGTTAGCGTATTGGATGCCAACGCGCAGATCTTAGCCACCGCCGAAGTATATACCTTCACCGGTGAACCGAGCGATGCCTATAGCGGAGAATTGCCCTCAGAGTACGCGGGCATGGACAGATTTGTTGCCCGTAAAGCCATCGTCGCTCAATTCGAAGCGATGGGGATGCTCGATAAGATTGCCGATAACGACATGACCATCCCATATGGCGACCGTTCAGGTGTTGTCATTGAGCCAATGCTGACAGACCAATGGTATGTCCGCGTAGCGCCTTTGGCCGAGGTGGCAACCAAAGCGGTAGAAGACGGCGAGATCAAGTTCGTACCAAAACAATATGAGAATATGTACTTCTCTTGGATGCGCGACATTCAAGACTGGTGTATTTCAAGACAATTGTGGTGGGGTCACCGTATTCCGGCTTGGTATGACCAAAGCGGTAAAGTCTATGTCGGTCGTGATGAAGCGGAAGTACGTCAAAAACATGGCCTTGGCGAAGACGTAAAGCTTAGCCAGGACGATGACGTGTTGGATACCTGGTTCTCTTCAGCCCTTTGGACTTTCTCGACCATGGGCTGGCCAGAGCAAACCGATGATTTGAAAACCTTCCACCCGACAGATGTCCTAGTCACCGGTTTCGACATTATTTTCTTCTGGGTTGCCAGAATGATCATGATGACCATGCACTTCTTAAAAGATGAAAACGGCAAACCACAGGTGCCGTTTAAAACCGTGTATGTCACCGGCCTTATTCGTGATGAAAACGGCGATAAGATGTCAAAATCCAAAGGTAATGTTATCGACCCGCTGGATATGATCGACGGCATCGACTTAGAGACCTTGCTCAACAAGCGTACCGGCAACATGATGCAGCCGAAAATTGCCGAGGGCATTAAAAAGCGTACCGCCAAAGAATTCCCTGACGGCATCGAGCCACATGGCACCGATGCACTGCGCTTTACCCTGACGGCCCTAGCCTCTACCGGTCGCGACATCAACTGGGATATGAAGCGCTTGGAAGGCTATCGTAACTTCTGCAACAAGTTGTGGAATGCCAGCCGTTACGTGTTGATGAACACCGAAGAACAAGATTGTGGCTTAGGTGGCGGCGAACTTGAACTGTCGTTGGCCGATAAGTGGATTTTGGGTCAGTTTGAGCAAACCGTTAAAGCATTCCGTGACGCCATGGACAACTACCGTTTTGATATGGCCGCGCAAACCATTTACGAGTTTACTTGGAACCAGTTCTGTGACTGGTATTTGGAGCTGACCAAGCCGGTATTGTTCAAGGGTAACGAAGCCCAGCAGCGCGGCACGCGTCATACGCTGGTCAACGTGCTTGAGTCGCTATTGCGTTTGATGCACCCGTTGATGCCATTTATCACCGAAACCATTTGGCAGCGTGTGGCGCCGTTAAAAGGTGTTAAAGGCGACTCCATTATGGTGCAGCCATTCCCGCAGTTTGACCAAAACAAGGTCGATGGCGACGCCATGAGCGATCTTGAGTGGGTTAAGCAGTTTATTCTCGCCGTACGTAATATTCGCGGTGAAATGGACATCGCACCAAGTAAGCCGCTAAGTGTGTTGTTGCGTAACGTTGGTGAGACCGATCTGCGCCGGTTGCAAGAGAACAAAACCTTCCTATCTGGCCTTGCCAAGTTGGAGCAAATTGACGTCTTAACTGACGACCAAAGTGCGCCAATGTCGGCGACCGGTTTGGTCGGTGAGATGGAAGTGCTTATTCCGATGGCTGGTCTTATCGACAAAGACGCCGAGCTTGCCCGTATTCAAAAGGCATTGGATAAGGTCACAGGTGATTTGCAACGTGTTGCCGGTAAGTTGTCGAACGAGAAGTTTGTCAGCAAAGCGCCAGAGGCGGTAATAGCCAAAGAGCGTGATAAGCAAGCGGAACTGGAAAGCGCGAAAGCGAAGTTAGAAAAGCAAAAAGCCGATATTGAATCGTTGTAAGCAATGATGGGCGTTTGTGCCAAACAACCATCCTATAGAGGTTTGTAGGATGGTTATAAAAACAAACGCCCTTAATCATTTATCACAATTAAGGGCGTTTAGAGCAAGTCTTATATTAAGGCTTAGCAACCATACCAACGGCTTGATGCACCTTCACCAGCATTTGCTCTGCTCTGGCTGAGGCTTTTTCGGCACCGTCTTTCATCACCTTATTCATAAAGTCCATATCGGCACGATACTCTTTAAAACGCGCTTGCAGCGGCGTTAGAAAGCCCACAACGGCTTCGGCGACATCAGACTTAAGATGACCATACATTTTATCTTCGTACTGTGGCACCAGCGCTTCAATACTTTGACCTGTAGTACACGAAAGCATAGTCAACAGGTTTGAAACCCCAGCTTTTTCTTCGATATCAAAGTAAATGCGCGCCTGCTCGTCGGAGTCGGTCACGGCACGTTTGATTTTCTTGGCCACTTTTTTCGGGTCTTCCAACAAACCGATAAAGTTATTGGTGTTGTCATCGGATTTCGACATTTTCTTGGTCGGGTCTTGCAATGACATGATCTTGGCGCCAAGTTTAGGGATCATCGGCTCAGGAATGGTAAAGATCTCACCATAGATGTTGTTAAAACGCGTTGCAATGTCTCTTGCCAGCTCCAAATGTTGCTTTTGGTCTTGACCGACGGGAATTTCATTGGCGTTGTATAACAGAATATCGGCCGCCATCAACACCGGGTAACCAAACAAACCGACATTGATGTTGTTGGTGTTCTTTTGCGACTTATCTTTAAACTGGGTCATGCGGTTAAGCTCGCCCATCTGCGCGTAGCAGTTTAAGATCCAGCCCAACTGCGAATGCTGCGACACATGAGATTGCATGAAGATCACGCTCTTTTGTGGATCGACACCACAAGCAAGCAACAAAGCCAAAGAGTCAAGGCTGGCATTGCGCAGTTTTTCAGGATCTTGACGCACGGTGATGGCGTGCAAATCGACCAATGAGAAAAAGCACTCATGGGAATCTTGCATATCGACCCACTGCCTTAGGGCGCCCATGTAGTTACCAATCGTCAGTTCACCAGAGGGCTGAATACCACTCAATACCACAGGTTTTGTCATCTTAGGTTCTCTCTAGAATTTTTATCAATTAACTTTGCTTAGCGCATCGCGCATTTTGCTGATCACTTGAGCATAATCCGGCTGATTGAAAATGGCTGAGCCAGCAACAAACATATCGGCTCCGGCCGCCGCTATCTCAGCGATGTTGTTGACATTGACACCGCCATCCACCTCTAGGCGAATATCACGGCCAGATTGGTCGATAAGCTGACGCACCTGCTTGAGTTTATCCAGCGTACTGGGGATAAACGATTGGCCACCAAAACCCGGATTAACCGACATCAACAAAATGACATCTAATTTGTCCATAACGTATTCAAGACAATGTGTTGGAGTGGCTGGATTCAAGACCAAACCGGCTTTACAGCCGTGGCTTTTAATCAATTGCAAAGAGCGGTCAACATGCTCAGAAGCTTCAGGATGAAAGGTGATAATCGATGCACCGGCGTTGGCGAACATATCAATCATGCTATCGACCGGTTTTACCATCAAGTGCACATCAATCGGCGCTTCGATGCCAAAGTCTCTTAAGGCAGAGCACACCATGGGACCTATGGTCAAATTCGGCACATAATGATTGTCCATCACATCAAAGTGCACCACATCGGCACCTGCCGACAAGACATTTTTAACCTCTTCACCCAAGCGGGCAAAGTCGGCAGATAAAATCGAAGGGGCGATCAGGTAGTCTTTCATCTAAAGGCTCTTTATTGTTTTGAGATTGAAAATCACGGCGGCAATTCTAGCAGGAATTACGCCCCCTAGCCATGTGTTTGTTGAGCGCAGTTACACCCAAAAGGTATGTTTTTCCGCGCAGCCAATCGCCATCCATCGCAAAAAGATGACCGCTTAACATGGATGTGGCACATTCTGTCGCAGCATTAAAGTTTTAGATGAAAAATTAGACTATATAGTTTATTATTAAGCGCTTGAATGTGTTGGGAGGAATCTATGTCGGTCATTATTAGCAAAAGTGGCAAGAAACGGTTCGCGTTAACCGTGGCTTTAGCCGTGCCGCTATTTACCATGTCTGGTGCCTCACCAGATTTACATAATGCCAACTGTACCAAAACGACCGATGTCGATGGCAACGAGATCACCACCTGTGTCGTACAACACTCGGCCAACAACAGCTGGCTTGAGTGGCTTGCTGGCAACAGCCGTTCCAGCCATTATCAATTTATCGACTTATTTGAGCTCGTCTATTCCCATAAAGACGAGCAAGCAACCAGAGTGATCAACACCCGTGAAGGATAAACCACAAAACAGCTCTCTCCTACAGGTAGTCCAAAGCGTCATGGCCGCCATGCTCGGTGTTCAAAGCAGTAAAAATCGCGAGCGCGACTTTAACGCAGCCAACCCAAAAACCTACCTGATCATCGGCATCATCTTTACCGTCTTGTTTATCTTAACCATAGTGACTGTGGTCAATATTGTGGTGAGTTAACGGCAAGTCGTTAAACGCCGTGCTTAGCCCCTTGCCCATCAACAATGCTGATAAAGCGCAAAGATCTCATCGACCGGCTTGCGTGCGCCACCTTTGTGGCTGATGGTACGAGCAACCGAAACAATATCGATATGACTAGACTGCTCATAAATCTTACGCGTCCATGTCGTGGCATGATTGCTGATCAGCACTGAGATCCCCCGCTGATATGCGGCATTCTCCGCCAAATTAGCCAATTTGGCCTGGTCGTCCAAATTAAACCCCTCTTTAGCATAAGTGGTAAAACTGGCAGTTTTACTCAGCGGCACATAAGGCGGATCGCAATAGATCACCGAATCTTTACGGGCTTTTTGAAAGGTTTTGACATAGCTTTCACAAGTGAAAGTAGCCTTTTTCGCTTTGTCGGAAAAAAACTCCAACTCGGCGTGGGGAAAATACGGCTTAACATACGACCCAAACGGCACGTTAAAGCCACCTGAAGAATTATAACGACACAAACCGTTGTAACAGTGACGGTTTAGATAAAGAAAGAATACCGAGCGCTCGTAGTGATCAGTGCTTTGATTGAACTTGGTACGCAAGTCATAATAACTTTCTTTATTGTTATACCTGCCATCAAACAGCGTTCGCATGTCATCGATTAAAGTACCGTTCTTATCTTTGAGTTCATTGAACAGGTTAATCAAATCGGCATTGATGTCATTGAGCAAATACTTGGGGTAATCGGTATTGAGAAATACCGTACCGGCACCGGCAAACGGTTCAATCAGTTTATTACCGGCGGGCAAATGTTCGGTGATCTTATCTATGAGCGAGTATTTTCCACCCGCCCATTTCAAAAACGAACGATTTTTATTGGGCTTTCTTTTCTGCATCGAGTAATTCAGTTTGTATGGTGCGGACTTTTTTAGCCCAAGGTTCGTCTTTTTTCACATTGGCTGGCAACTCGGCTTTGGCGGCATTGGCCTGCTGAATTTGCCCATAGACGCCATAGGTTACCACATACCATGGGTGACCATTACGTAAAGATTGATAAATATGTGCCTTATCACCGAGCTTATGGAAACTCAAATAAGACTCTAGGGTTTCCTTATCGCTCACGCCGGTCAGTTGCAGTACAAAGGCATCGGCATTTTGTGCCATAAACCAGCGGTTATCCATGCTATCGAGCAACGACCCTGTACGCTTGGCTTGGCCTTGTTGTTGCTGAGTGTCATTCGCACTTAGCTGCTGTGCTTGAGTGCCCAATGATGCTTGCTCATCTTGAACTGGCGCTTGTTCATCTTGAACTGGCGCTTCACTTGGCGAACTGGCAACAGCATCCTCACTCTCAGCCGTTTTTCCAGCTTGCGTGTCGGCTTGAGCCTGTTCACCTTCATCGCCGTGTTGTTCATCTTGGCGTTCGGCCTGTTGCTGCGCTTTTTTCGCCGCTCTGGCCTGTTTCGCCTGTTCGTCTAGTTTTGCCTGCTCGGCAGCTTGTTTAATTGCTTTATCGACGTATGGTTCTTGCGCTTTCGGATCCCATGGCTGCGCCAGCAGCTCATCGGTCACGCTTTTAGTCGATAGCGGGTTGACTGAGGGATCCTCTACTGGCGCCTTGTCGTTGTCCGTTTGCTCATTTACTGCCCCTTTGATAGCACTATCAGGGTTGCCGTCTTCAGTCTCACTGTGAGCGGCAGCGGCATCATTTGCCAGCGCGTCATCTGGCGTTGATTGCTGCGCGCCTTGTTGCTGTTTAATCTTTTCCCGCAGTTGCTGTTCATGGAGCGTTTGTGCGTCTTTGGTTGTCGTTGCAAAATACCAACTGGCAGCGGCAACAACCAGAAGTAACAGCGCGCTCAAGACAATAATCAACAACTGTGTGGTATTGAGCTTTTTGCCTTTGACGCTCGCCGCACCACTGCTTTCTTGCCACGTCAACAATTTGGCCGGATTACCTTCACTACGCTCAATAAAACGCTGCACTTCCTGCCTGTCTGAATCCATCATCTGCGCATAGTAGTATTCAAGCAGCATACGACTCTCGGCTTTACTGAGCGGCTCGATGTGGATCTCAATCAAAGGATGGGTTGCATTGATCTGAGTAAAGCGCTCCTGATCGGTCGATTGCGCCAAGATCACGCTGGCTTGAAAATTGTCGATTGGCGTTTTCAGCAGCTCAATCAATTCATCTATCAGCAAGCTATCGACGAACTCTGCGTTATCGATGACGATGATCACCCGCTGAAACTGCTCGAACTGACAGGCCGCGACATTATCGGCAAGCGAACGGCCGGCATCGACCAATTGATCTTTGAACAGGCTGAACAATACCTGCTCTTTGAGTTGACTGGGGGTTTGCTCGCTGGTCGCCTGGATCAGGCATTTATTGTGCTCTTGGCAATGCCGCTCGATAAAATACTCCAGCAGCACCGACTTGCCCATACCGGGTTCGCCTGTCAGCGCAATCAAGCTGCTGTCGAGCTCGCATACCAATTCAATGCGTGACAACAGCTCCTGCCGACTCGGTAGAATGCCCCCTTCCATGCCGCTATGCTTCGTTGACAGCGCTACCCAGCACCTGTTGCAACTGGGCAGTCGTGACGTTGGACATCACCCGTGATGAGCCAATCGCCGTTGGAATAACAAAGCGTAGCTCGCCACTTAAGGCTTTTTTATCTTTTTTCATGTATGGCATATAGTGCTCAAACCCCATTTGCTCGGGTCCTTCAACCGGCAAATCAAAGTAAGCAATCAAGTCGATAATGCGCGCTACTTGTTCCGCCGTCAAAAAACCGTGGATCTGTGCCACACGACTTGCATAAACCATACCGGCCGCCACGGCTTCGCCATGGAGCCATTGACCGTAACCCATGTGCGCTTCTATCGCATGACCAAAGGTATGACCAAAATTGAGCAAAGCCCTAACGCCGCCTTCGGTTTCATCCAGCTTGACGACATTGGCTTTGATCTCACAGCACCAGCGTATCACCGTTTTGATACACTCGGTATCAAGGGCTTTAAGCTGGGCTTTTTTCGCCTCCAAATAGTCAAACAATTCACCGTCGTTGGCAATCGAATACTTGATCACCTCAGCCATTCCTGCGGCAAACTCTCGCGGCGGTAAGCTATGTAAAGAACCAACGTCAATCATCACCGCTTTTGGCTGATAAAAGGCACCAACCATATTTTTACCCAGCGGGTGATTGATGGCCGTTTTGCCACCGACCGAAGAATCGACTTGTGACAGCAACGTCGTCGGTACTTGTACAAAGTCAACACCACGTTGGTAACACGCGGCGACAAACCCGGTCAAATCGCCAACTACCCCACCACCTAAAGCCACCATGGTGGTATCACGGCCATAGTTATGTTCGAGCATAAAGCTGATGAGGTCGTCGAAGGTTTGCAAAGATTTGTATTGCTCGCCATCTTTCATCAAGAAGTGCTTGATCTTAAACTTTTCGCCCAGTCCTTGGGTAAATTGCTCAAGATACAGTGCGGCAACCGTTTCGTTAGAAACGATCACCACATTTTGATGCTTAAGATAAGGCGTCAGACGCTCAATGAGCTGACGGGTATCGCTGTCGATAAAGATAGGATAACTGCGCGTCCCTAAATCGACCTTTAACTGAGCCATGTTGTGGCCTTCTAAAATGGATTAAAAGCCTATTTTGCGAATGATTTGGCTAGCAACCACTTTGGCACTTTGTTCGTCGGTTTTGACGGTAAAGTCGGCAACGTCCTCATACAAGGCATTACGTTCTTTCGCCAACCTTTCGAGCACAGTGCGCGAATCTTCCTCTGTTTGCAACAAAGGTCTGCGTTTATCACGCTGAGTGCGGGCTACCTGTTTTTCAATTGGGGTTTCTAGATATACGACGATACCACGCGCCGAAAGGCGATTTCGCACCTCTTTACTGGCCACTGAACCACCGCCGGTAGCCAAGACAATACCTTGCTTTTCGGTCAGATCATCAATGACTTTCTCTTCTCGGACGCGGAACCCTTCTTCCCCTTCTACATCGAACACCCATGCGATATCAGCACCAGTGCGCTTTTCGATTTCCTGATCAGAATCATAGAATTCCAGATGCAATTGCTCGGCTAAATGCCGACCGATTGTACTTTTACCGGCTCCCATTGGGCCTACCAAGAAAATATTACGTTTTTCAGCCATACTATTTACGTTTCTAACCTAGTTAGTAGGAATGCCCACCTTTCAATAACACTGACCAACTGCGCCAAATGTGGTGAAATGTGGTATTCGGATGAATCTATTGAATCCTCGTCTATCTCCACTACTTTGAGTGAGGTCGGGGATTATCGCAAAAAACAACCGACGTTTTCAAGCCTTAACAACACCATAACAAGATATAACGTCAATAAGGCGCCCGAGGGCGCCTTATCACTGGTCTTGTTAGAATGGCTAAATGACGTTTAAAACGAGTTGGTCACAATTTTAGGGGTCACAAAAATCAACAGCTCGGTTTTTTCGTTCAATTCGCTGTCGTTTCTAAAGACTCGGCCAAGATATGGGATATCACCGAGTAACGGCACCTTGGAGACGGCGCTGACGATCTGCTGTTGGAAAATCCCACCAAGCACAATGGTCTCGCCGTTTTCGACCAATACCTGGGTTTCAATCCGCTGGGTATCGATGGCCGTAGCAGCGCCTGTGCCTGTTTGTACCGTATCACCACGGGTATCTTGCGTGATGATCAAATCTAAAATAACTCTGTCGTCAGGTGTCACGTGAGGGGTTACCTCAAGACTCAATACCGCTTTTTTAAAGCTAACGGTTGTCGCACCGCTGGAGGCAGCTTGCACAAATGGGATCTCGGTACCCTGTTCAATTCGCGCCTTTTTCTGATTGGCGGTCATGATCCTCGGACTGGCGATGATCTCACCTTTGTTTTCGCGCTCAAGGGCCGCCAACTCCAAGTCTAAGATGGTGCCGTCAATAAGCTTGGCAATGTGAAAGGCAATGCTGCCGGCCGGTTGATTGACCGGCAGGTTGACATTCAATCGGTCAGACACCGATGGAATGGTCCCGGTAGAAATGGTTTGCGCCCCTTCAAGTGTACCGGAGTAGCCGTCGGTATTTTGCTGGTCACTCACGCCCCAACGCACGCCCAACTCCTCAGCGACGTTATCCTTAACGGTTACCATACGAGCTTCGATGATCACCTGACGCACCGGAATATCTAAAGTCTCAATCGCTTTACGCACATTTTCGATACTTCTTCGAGTATCTTTAACCAGTAGAGTATTGGTTCTTTGGTCAACAGAGATAGCCCCTCTTTCTGAGATAAACGAAGTGCCTTCGGTTTTCAAAAGCTCGGAGATCTCGGCCGCTTTGGCGTAATTGACCTGAATAAACTCAGTCACTAGAGGCTCTAGTTTTTCGACCTGCTGTTTGGCCTGCAACTCTTTTGCCTCTCTCGCCGACAACTCTTCACTGGGTGCCACCATCAAGATATTGCCTTCCATGCGCTTATCCAGCCCTTTGACCTTTAGCACGATGTCCAACGCCTGATCCCATGGCGTACCGTCAAGCCTTAAGGTAATCGAACCTTCGATAGAGTCACTGGTGACGAGGTTGAAGTTGTTGTAATCGGCAATGATCTGCAACACGGTTCTAACGGGAATATCCTGAAAGTTCAATGAAATTGGCTTGCCGGTATATTGCCGGTTGTTGCCAAGCACAGTATCGGCATCAAGATCTTTTTCCAGCGCAATGGTAAAAATGTTTTCAATTTGCTGGTAACGATAGCTGTAGGGGCCGTTATTGCTGATCTCAATGATGGTATTGGCGCCTTCTTTAAAGGTTTCAATGGTTGACACCACAGTGCCAAAATCCATCACATCAAGCTGATAGAGCAACTCATCGAGTAAGTCAGTGCTAACAAACTCCAAGGTAACCTTGTCGCCTTTGTCTGAAACATCGATTGCCGCTGCGCTCTTTTCTAAGAACACCAGCACCCGCCCTTCGCCTTTGTCGCCCCGGCGAAAATCCAACGCCTGGATTTTATTGATATACTCAAAGGCTTTTTTGTCGTCATCTTGGGCTGTTTGCGGCACGGGGTTGTCTGAAATTTTGATGTTAAAGACATTGCCGTTGACTTTCGAATGATAAATTTTTAGATAATCAAGCAGTAAGGTGACTTTGACCCCTTGCTTGCCAAACTCGGTGTTGATCTTACGAATGCCGGACTTGTCGATGGCAACTTGCGCCAGATTCTGTTCAAAATCGGCTCCGGCAAAGACTATCTCAATACGGGCAGGGTCATTTAAAATGGTGATTTTAGGCTCACCACCGATGGCCTCGTCAAAGACAAATTCAAACTCGGTTTCACCACTTAACAGTGGGTTGTAACGGATATCATAAAGCAGTGGGATGGCTTGCGCACTGGCACCAAACAACAGCAATGTCAACATGGCGCAAAACAGCCAGTTCAGTCCGTTTAACTTAGGTCGTCTACTGGCCCTATTCAGGGCGTGACCTGCCGCTTTGGCGAACATTAATTGCACTTGGTTCATCATCTTATTTACTCTCATCTGAAGTTTCAGATTCATTCATATCCAGCACCGTTTCGCGTTCTTTCCAACACCCGGTGCCGTCGGGGATAAGTTCCAGCAGTTTCACAACATCGCCGCTAACTTCAACGATTTTGCCATGAAACAGCCCCATATAATTACCAACAGAAACCCGGTGGAGCGAACCGTCTGCCGAAGCTTCTATCAGTGCCCAAGGATCATCGCGATACCCCATGGTGCCCTTCATTTTTAAATTTGAAATGGCATATTTTTCCAAAGGTTCTTTGACCCTTTTGCGATCGGGCTGCAAGCAATCTTGCATTTGCGCCAATTTATCCACAATCGCTTCGGCCTTAGGCCGCGAGAACGGGCTGCGTTTCCCAGCGCTTTTATACTCGACGTGAGCAAACTCTTTAACTTCAGGTATCGGTTCGATACCCCGTGGCGTTTCTGTTTCTACCTGTTGCATAAACGCTCTGATATCGCTCATATCGTCAAAACAACCGGTCAATGTCAATGCGACAATGCCGGGCAACAACAGACGACTGAGTTTTCTATCATGTAGTTTCACGTTACTGCTTCTCTTCTATGGTGTCAGGTTTGTAGCGGTAGGTTTTGGCCACTATGTTTAAGTGTAAATCGCCATTTTCCAACTGCTTGATCTTAAAGTCATGCAAAGTCACAATACGCGGCAGCTCTGCAACTTTAGAAACAAACTCACCAAACTCATGATACTTACCCACCACTTCAATGGTAATGGGTAACTCGGTATAAAACTCTTTGCTCACCTCTGGCATCCAGCGAATGCCTAAAAACGTCAAGCCACTGGTCGTGCCGACATAGGTGATATCATCCAATAGCCCCGGCGTTTCATGGGATGCGGGCAAGCGTTTGAGCAATGATGAAAACAATTCTTCCATATCCACCATTTGCTGCTGGTAAAGCTCAAGATTAACTGCCGCCGCGTACTTGATACGGTACATGTTTCTTAGCTCTTGTTCTTGCCTGCGGGCTTCATTCAACTCGCCGATTTTGGCATCGACCAATAAAAAGTATGACCCCACAATCACTAAAGCCGCCGCAATGACCCAAGTAATAATCTTAACCGGCTTAGGCCAGCTACCAATATTTTCAAAATCGAGATCGTTTAAATCAATCTCTGACAGATCCAACTTTAAACTCATGGTGTCGCCTCCAGCTGCTGCTGTTGTGAACCAAAGGCATCGACCTTAAGCTGCATGGTAAAATCACTTAAAATGGCCGCCTGTTCACCCTCACCGGCAGTGATCTCTTGCAGGTTGACATATTCCAGCAGCTTTGATTCCTCGATTTGCCTAATCATATGAGAAAGTCGATTATTTGACTCACTCTTGCCGACAATCAGCACCGAATCGTTCTTTTTCTCAAGGCTAGCAAGATATATACCCGCCGGCACCGTTTTGGCCACTTCGCCAAATACCTGCGTGCCCAAATTACGGCTACTTTGCAACTGCTCAATCAACGCGAGGCGCTGTTGGAGGCTCTTTTTCGCTTCTTCTAAGGTTTTGATTTGCGCGATTTTGGCATCAAGCACCTTAATCTCTGCATCAATAAAGGCATTGCGCTTAATTTGTCCGGCAACCAGTTCGGCATACACCAAATTAACGCCAAACACTGCGACAAAAGAAATGATGCAGACCACTGCGAGAATGGTTAAAAACTCTTTTTGCTTTTCTTTGCGCGCAGCATCCCGCCATGGTAGCAGGTTTATATGTGGCATGTTGAAAAACTCCTAAGTGCCAATCCGGTGGCCACCATTAGCTGCGACTGTTCCTTGGCGAGCAGCTCTTTATCTATCTCTTCGCTGATCTCCATATCGATAAAGGGATTGGCGACCACGGTGTTGACACCGAGTTCCTCAATCATCAGTTGGTCGATTTCGGCGATCAGGGAAGAACCACCTGATACGATAATGTTGTCGATGTTCTCCTTGTGCACGGTAGACAAAAACATTTGAATTGCCCGGCGCAATTGTTGCAATAAACTGGTTTGAAACGGAGCCAACACCTCGAAGGTATAGTTGGCCGGCAAGTCGTCGGTCACTTTGGCTCGCTCGGAATCTTCAAAGGTCTGCTGGTAATAAGAACTGATTGACTGGGTGTACATATCTCCACCAAACATCTGGTCGCGAGAATAGATCCCATGCCCGGCCTCAAGGACGCTAAACAACGTCATGGTCGCGCCAATATCAATCAACACCGTAATTTTGCCGCGCTCATCTTCGGGTAATTGCGACAGACATAACTTGGCCGCGCGAGAAAGCGCATAGCTTTCAACATCAATCACTCGGGCTTCAAAGCCACCCGCTTCGATGGCTTCGACACGACTTTCGATGCTCTCGGTGCGCGCGGCGCTGAGTAATACATTGACCTTGGTGATATCTGCATCGTTGACGCCGAGGGTTTCAAAGTCAAGGCTGACTTCATTGAGTGGGTAGGGAATGAGACTGTCGGCCTCAATTTCGATTTGGCCTTCTAAGTCATCGTCGGAGAGATTGGCGTCCATGTAAATGACTTTGGAGATAACGGTAGCACCGGATACGGCTGCGGCGGCAAACTTGACCTTTTTTGGTATCTTTTTACGCACCTTGGCAAGCACCTTTGAAACAACTTCGATATCCTGTACTTCTCTATCGGCAACAGCGCCCCTTGGTATAGGCTCTATGGCGTACGCCTCCAAGCGATATCCATCGCCCTGCTCGCTCAACAACACGGCCTTTACCGAGTGCGAACCGATATCAATTCCTACCATTAACGGCGTTTGTTTTTGAAAAAGTTGCTTTAGCATAAATTAACAACGCAGCAATTGTATAATTATTATATATTTATACAGATTAGTGCTTTTTTCCGCGAATAAAAAGTCTAATTTAATTTAAAATAGCAGTATAATCAGTGGTATTGCCAATTTTTCTGTAAATAACCTTCAATGAATCGAGTTTTATTGTGCGAGTTGTAAAAAAGCTGTTAAAAATAGGCTTACTTTTGTGTGTATTTGGTGTACTTGCCATCGCCGGCGCCTACTATTACTACAAAGATGAGTTGCCTAGTGCCGAAACGCTCCGAGATGTGCATCTGCAAACGCCGATGAAGATCTATACCTCAGATGGCTTATTGATCTCGCAATACGGCGAAAAACGCCGAATTCCTTTGACCCTAGACCAGATCCCCAAACCATTAATCGACGCGGTACTCGATACCGAGGACAGCCGTTTTTACCAGCACTTCGGCATTGACTTTATCGGCCTGGTTCGCGCCACGATTTCGGCGGTAACCAGCTCAAAACGTGCCCAAGGTGCCAGTACCATTACGATGCAGCTGGCACGTAACTTCTTTTTGACCCGTGAGCGTAAAATCAGCCGAAAAATCAAAGAAATATTCATCGCCCTGCACATCGAAAGCCTACTCAGCAAAGATGAGATATTGGCGCTTTATCTAAACAAAATCGAACTCGGCCACCGTGCCTTTGGCGTCGGCGCTGCCGCTCAAGTGTACTACGGCAAAAATATCGACCAGTTGACCCTAGCTGAAATGGCCACTATCGCCGGTTTGCCCAAAGCACCATCGACGATGAACCCTATCAGCTACCCTGAGCGCGCGATGTCTCGCCGCGCTGTCGTACTCGGACGTATGCTGGCCATGGGAAGCATCACCGAAGCGCAGTATTTTGAAGCAAAAATGCAACCAAACACCGCCAAAAAGCATGGTGCCAAAATTGAAGCGCCCGCCCCTTATGTCGCCTCGATGATCAACAAGGAAATGATAGAGCGATACGGGTTAGAAGATGCCTATACCAGAGGTTATCAGGTGTACACCACCATTCCTTGGAAACTGCAACATGCAGCGCAGCAGGCAGTGATGCACAATCTGCACAGTTATGATGAGCGCCATGGCTATCGCGGGCCGATCAAATATCTATGGCAAAGCGCTGATGACCAGGAGCAAGCACAATCAGCCGATGAAAGCCTCAGCGCCGCGTGGATGGATGAAGAAATTGATGTTTACCTCAAACAACAAGATGAATATGGACAGATAACCCCTGCGGTTGTCACGGCAATCTCAGACAAACAAGCTCAGGTTAGAGTTAAAGGCGGCCTCAGCGCCACCCTCACATGGGATAACCTCAACTGGGCAAGACCCTTTATCAGCGATACCCAACGCGGCCGTCGCCCCGAGTCAGTTGCCGATATTTTTAAGCCCGGCGCACTCATATGGCTAAGACAAAACAATGACGGCCAGTATCGTTTGGCACAAATGCCCTCGGCCAGTGGCGCTTTGGTTGCATTAGATCCCAAAGACGGCTCAATCCGCTCGGTAGTTGGTGGCTACAGTTACTATTTCAGCCAATATAACCGCGCGACTCAGGCAAAGCGTCAAGTCGGCTCGAACATCAAACCCTTTATCTATTCTGCCGCACTCGATAACGGTCATACCTTAGCCAGCCTTATCAACGATGCGCCGATTCATCAATGGGATACAGAGCTTGGCGTCGCTTGGCGTCCGAAAAACTCTCCGCCTGTTTATGATGGTCCGACGCGTATTCGCGTGGCATTGGCGAAATCAAAAAACGTAGTATCGGTCAGGCTATTTAAAGATATCGGCATGGACAAAGTCATCAGCCATTTAGAAAAGTTTGGCATTCCAACAGATGAGTTGCCGCGTAACGATTCACTGGCCTTGGGCTCTGCCTCATTGACGCCATTGCAAGTCGCGGCCGGCATGGCCACCTTCGCCAACGGCGGTTTTTTGGTGCAGCCCTATATTATCGATAAAATACTCGATATCGACGGCAATATCGTTTACAAGGCCAATCCGATGGTCGCCTGCCCTGCCTGTGAGCAAGAGAATCAGCAAGTTGCCCGTAATGTACTAGGCGGTGATATGGACGCACAATCCAATGAATTGATGCAGGTCATACCGGCCCCACGGATCATCAGCGCGCAAAATGCCTTTTTGATCAAACAAGCCATGACCAGTACCATTTGGGGTGGCGGCAACTGGACCCACAAAACCGGCTGGAACGGCACCGGTTGGCGTGCGCAAAAACTCAAACGTCGTGACCTCTCCGGTAAGACAGGTACTACCAATGATGCTCGCGATACTTGGTTCTCAGGGTTTAACAGCACCATGATGGCAACCGCTTGGGTTGGCTTCGATGACCCGTCACGAGCCTTGGGCAAAAGCTCATTTGGCTCAGAAGCCGGAGCCCTCACCGCCCAACCGGCATGGGTGGATTTTATGGCGACCGCCCTTGAAGGCGTGCCCGAAGCCCCTCTTGAGATCCCCAAAGACATCATTTCCGTTAGAATCGATGAAAAAACCGGGTTGTTGACCAATAAAAACGACTTCACTTCGCGTTTTGAATACTTTATTCGCGGCACAGAGCCGACCAAGTATGCCACCAAAGACGCGCTGCCAACGGTTGTTGACAATGACGACGAGGCTAAAGTTACTGACGATGAAGAGATTTTTTGATAACCTCAAAGGCTTGATGTTTAAATGACCTCGAAATCACGGTAAAATCCGAACCCATACAGCGAGTATCAATAAAAGGCTTAGCAATAATGACAACCTGGAATGGCGAGTATATCCATCCTTATGCCGAACATGGCAAAAAAACCGAACAGGTCAAAAAGATCACAGTTTCAATCCCTGTTACGGTGCTAAAAGTATTGACTGATGAGCGCACCAGAAGACAGGTGAACAACCTGCGTCATGCAACCAATAGCGAATTGTTGTGCGAAGCATTTCTTCATGCCTTTACCGGCCAGCCTTTACCGGATGATGAAGATTTGTCGAAGTCAAACCCAGAGCAGATCCCAGCCCAAGTCAGACAAATTCTGATAGATATGGGTAAGCCGATCCCTGACGTTTTTGGCGAATAACCCACCTTTAAAGCACGGGTGATGTCATACATCACCCGCAACCACTGAACTAACCTTCCATATAGCCTTGCGGCATTTCAATCCCAGCCACACCGGAATCAACGGCCGCTTGCGCCACCGCCTTTGAAACACGCGTCAACAGACGTGGATCCATGGGCTTGGGAATGATGTACTCTTTGCCAAAATCCAGCGACTGGCAGCCACAAGCATCCAGCACACTTTGCGGCACCGGCTCTCTAGCCAACTCGGCAATGGCATGTACAGCCGCCACTTTCATTTCATCGTTAATGGCCTGCGCTCTGACATCTAGCGCGCCACGAAAGATAAATGGGAAACACAGTACGTTGTTAACCTGATTGGGGTAGTCAGAGCGCCCGGTGGCCATGATCAGATCATCACGGCTCTGATGAGCCAACTCCGGCTTAATTTCAGGATCTGGATTAGAGCAGGCAAATACAATCGGATTTGGTGCCATCAGCTTTAATGCCTCCGGGGGCAGAAGATCAGGCCCCGATACGCCAACAAACACATCTGCGCCGGTAATGGCATCTTCCAATGTACGCTTGTCGGTGTTGTTGGCAAACAGCCACTTGTACTCATTCAAATCATTACGTCTGGTATGCACCACGCCGTTGCGGTCAAGCATATAAATCTGCTCACGCTGAGCACCACATTTGATCAACAATTCCATACAGGCAATGGCCGCAGCACCAGCACCCAAACACACCACCTTAACGCTGTCGATTTTCTTACCCTGAATTTCCAACGCATTGATAAGCCCGGCGCAGGTGACGATGGCAGTACCATGTTGGTCATCATGAAACACAGGCACATTACATTGCTCAATAAGGGCTTTTTCAATCTCAAAACACTCTGGTGCTTTGATGTCCTCCAAATTGATGCCACCGAACGTATCGGCAATATTGGCCACGGTATTGATAAAATCGGCCGTGTCTTTGTGCTTCACTTCAATATCGAATGAATCGATATTGGCAAAGCGCTTAAACAATAGGGCTTTACCTTCCATCACAGGCTTAGATGCCAGCGGGCCTAGGTTGCCCAAGCCCAAAATTGCCGTGCCGTTTGAGATCACCGCCACCGTATTACCTTTACCGGTATAACGAAAGGCATTCACCGGATCATCGGCAATGGCTCTGACCGGCTCTGCAACACCTGGGCTATAGGCTAGCGCCAAATCTTGTACCGTTTCGGCTGGTTTAGTCAAACCAACACAAATTTTTCCCGGTACTGGGTGTTCGTGATAATTCAAAGCCTCTTCTTTAAAACAAGTCATTGCGCAAAATTTCCTATGCCGAATGGATGGTAAAAACCTGCCTGCTGGGTGTGTTCAGGTGGTAAATGAACCTCGTAAAATACGCTTTTTTGGCTTAATTACAAGAGCATCAGAGCGCCTGAAAAGGGTATTCAAAAGACGCTTTTGCTCTAACTAATAACCATTGTGACCAAGGGCCAAAAACGCCCCCTGTTTCCAGTTTAGGAGGGAGATTTCAGTTTTGCAAAAATTGCGCGTGATTATGCCAGTTAGCCGCAATTTCGCTGACTTTTATGCACTATTGTGCATAGGCACTGAGCTAGGTTGCGATGAAAAAATAATGCGAAAACAGCCAGTTACTTTACCTTTACGCAAAGGTAAAGAACTACAGGTAGGAGGTGTGACCATTATCAACTTAGCGATAATATCAGGTTGTAATGGCAAGGTTGGCGTATAGAGCGTCAGGTTAGTTGCTATATGTCGATAGCTACAGCCACTTTAACGCCATTGATTTTTTTCTTTGTTCAACCTCTAAAGCCGGCTCTAAATCTTCAAGCTTGTCCATCAATAATTCGTAGGCTTGGGCTGGAAGACAATAAAATACAGGCTTATTACGATTGAGCACAGCAACAGGAAAGCCTTCAGCTTACTCAATGACAGCCATTGGTTTTTTTCAGCTCAGAAATACTCGTCGCATTGTCAACGAGGATCACATTAACAGCAGACATAAACACCACCAAAAGATCTTTAAACAGGTTTAATAGAATGTACAAATGATAGGGTCAATTGTAAACAGACTGATAAGCCAATGTCTGTCCAATCTCAAGGCATGACCCCCACGGAAGGGGGAAATACTGAATTTTGCCGGGAGCAAAATCAGTGCACCATATATCCCTATATATCGTTGGCGAAAGTTCCATGCAACGCCAACATACCATATATCCCTATATATAAAAAAGGCACCGCGAAGGTGCCTTTTTTAACAAGAATTTGATTCTTACTTCTTGCCCAACATGCCGAAGCGCTTGTTGAATTTGTCAACACGACCGCCGGTGTCAACCAACTTCTGCTTACCAGTGTAGAAAGGGTGGCAAGCTGAACATACGTCCAAGTTCAAGTCTTTACAAACAGTTGAACGAGTTTTGATCACGTTACCGCAAGAACAAGTTGCAGTGATCTCTTTATACTCCGGATGGATACCGTCTTTCATGGGAAACCTCTATTTTAGGCCACATCGCTATCGACCGCCGCAATGACATCGACACCATGTGTAGTTTATCAATTTGCCGCCAAAAGATTGGACAAGCGTTTATTTCGAAGGTCGCGAATTCTACAAGAAACGCTCAAGATATACAACGGCTATTCTCGATAAAACCACAACAATCTTTTTTTGCCCGGCAAAATCCGTTTGTTCAATTTAAGTAGGGTGCTAGAATGCCTCTACCAAATGCCATAGACCCTTTTCATCTTGAACATTGTCAAAGTCGCTGTACCTGTGCCTCTGCGCCGTTTGTTTGATTATCAGCTCCCCGAATCGATGTCGGTTGTCGTCGGCGCCCGCGTGCTGGTGCCTTTTGGCGCAAAGCAACTGGTCGGGGTGGTCTATCAAACCGGTATACCGAGCGATGAAGTCAATCTTGATAAACTCAAAGCCATCAGCGCTGTACTTGACGACAAGTCCATTTTTGGCGAGCAACTGTTTGCGCTTTTAAGCTGGGCGGCCAGCTACTACCTTCACCCACCTGGCGACGTGTTCAATACTGCCCTTCCGGCATTGCTCAGAGAGAACAACCGAGTTGAAGAGCTGCTAGAAGCCAGTTACACCCTCTCCAATAAGGGCAAAGAGATCAACCCGCTGCAATTACAACGGGCAAAGAAACAGCAAAAAGCCCTTGAGCGCTTTATCGAGCACCCGTTCTTAGACAAAGCCCAGCTTAAGGCATTTGACATTTCAACTGCGACTTTAAAGGCCATGATAGACAAAGGCTATGTGATTGAAGCCCAACCACAGTTTACACCGTTTGATCACCAAGACAGCAGCCACATTGACGCAGAACAACCGCTGACACTCAATGTTGAACAAGCCCTTTGCGTTTCAACCATTTTGGTCAATTTAGACCGTTTTTATCCGGCAATGATCGAAGGCGTAACCGGTAGTGGTAAGACCGAGGTGTATTTGCAGGTTATTGACGCGGTGATCAAGCAAAACCGTCAGGTACTGGTGCTGGTGCCGGAAATTGGGTTGACACCTCAGACCCTAGCGCGCTTTCGCAACCGCTTTAAGGTGCGCATCGACATTTGGCATTCGGCGCTCAATAACTCCGAACGCTTTAGCACATGGCACAACGCCAACACCGGTCAAGCGGCCATCGTCATCGGCACTCGCTCGTCGATTTTTTTACCGTTTCATGATCTGGGTTTAATCGTCATCGATGAAGAGCATGACAGCTCGTTCAAGCAGCAAGACAGCTTTCGCTATAATGCTAGAGATTTAGCGGTTTATCGCTGTGCAAAGCGCAATATCCCCATTGTCATGGGCACCGCCACGCCTTCCCTTGAAACGCTGAAAAATGCGTTGGATAAACGGTATCACCACTTTACCTTGGCCAGCCGAATTTCAGGTCATCAACATCAATATCAGGTGATCGATATTAAAGGATTGCCGCTACAAGGCGGTTTATCGCAACCGTTAATCAATCGCATCAAACATCACCTAGACAACCACAATCAAGTGATGTTGTTTTTAAATCGTCGCGGCTATGCCCCATCTATCATTTGCCACGAATGCAGCTGGATCTGTGAATGCAAACGATGTAGCGCCTTTTATACCCTGCACAAGGCCAGCAATCAGCTGATCTGCCACCATTGCGGCTCACAATCACGAATTCCCACCCAATGCGTTCAGTGCGGTACCACCAATATTCAAACGGCCGGGCACGGCACCGAGCAAATTGAAGAACGGCTCAGTGCACTTTTTCCCGAGATCACCATCTCAAGGCTCGATAGAGATTCCACTCGGCGCAAAGGCAGCTTTGAGCGCAGCGTCGATGAAATCAATCAAGGGGAAAGGCGCATCATTGTCGGCACCCAGATGATAGCCAAAGGACATCACTTTCCCAACGTCACCATGGTCGCCATTCTTGATGTCGATGGTGCCTTGTTCAGCTATGACTTTAGAGCGCCAGAACGTTTGGCCCAGCTGTTGATCCAGGTTTCAGGCCGTGCCGGACGCGGCAGCAAAGGCGGCGAAATCTTATTGCAAACCCATTTTCCCGGCCATCCCCTGCTGGAAAAGCTCATCACCCAAGGCTACAGTCCGTTTGCCAGAGAGCTGCAACAGCAGCGCCAGCAAGCCATGTTACCGCCGTTTGTCAGCCAACTGCTGATCCGCAGTGAGGCAACCTACCCCGAGCCGCCAAAGATTTTTTTACATGAAGTCTCAGCCTTACTCGAACCCTACGGTAACCATATTGAAATTCTCGGACCAATGCCGGCACCAATGGAACGCAAGGCCGGAAAATATCGTTTCCAGTTACTGGTGCAGGCAGCCAAAAGAGGCATGTTACAAAGTATCTTTGAGCGCATATTAGCGCCGATTGAGCAGCTAAAATCCGGCCAACGGGTGCGCTGGAGCATAGATATCGATCCAATGGATATGAATTGACGAACAAACCTAGT
Organism: Alteromonadaceae bacterium; assembly: GCA_041583135.1. GTDB lineage: Bacteria > Pseudomonadota > Gammaproteobacteria > Enterobacterales > Alteromonadaceae > JABSOG01. Next base: position 31,964 of record JBFHGJ010000034.1, read on the forward strand.
ATGATGTCCAGCGTTGGCCTCAGGGCGCAACATTCATCTGTATTTTCCATTTTTCTGCGACATTAATTTTCCAAAGCTATGACTCAAAAGGATTACATTAAACGCCCCAACCCTAAAGCCAGCAGCCGCAGCGCCAAAGGCAAAAAGTCACCTCAGGGCGCAACGACGACGGCCACCAAGCCGATGCCCATCATCGCCATGGCGATTGCCTTTAGCGTGTTGTGCGCTTTCGGTTATTTTTTATGGGCCATCAAAGGGGCTGCCGATAACGGCCAAACAGCAAAGCCGCTAAGCAATACGCAAACCAAGCCCATAACCGCAAGCAAAGAGCCGGAGATCCCACCACTGCCGAAGCAAGACAAGTGGAGCTATCCCAGTGAGCTGAAAAACAAAGAAGTGGAAGTCGAGGTGCGCACCTTAGAGAAAAAGGGCCCTTATGTGATGCAATGCGCGACCTTTAAAGACGCCAAAAGGGCCGAGGCATTTCGAGCCCAACTGGCGCTCTTGGGATTCGAGTCACGCATTAAAGTGACCAAAAGCAGTTCCGGCGGTTATAACCATAGAGTTCAGTTAGGTCCCTATGAACACAACCGCGATGCCCAAAAGGATCGTCATAAATTGAGCAGACACAATATAAACGGCTGTAAAATTTGGTTGTGGTCTTGAAAAATTACTGACCGGACCGCATCTACACCTTAATTGGTTTAAAGCTAAATAAGGTTATACATTGACTACTATTGTATCTGTACGCAGAGGTGACAAAGTTGTTATTGGCGGTGACGGTCAGGTCTCCCTCGGTAATACCGTAATGAAAGGCAATGCCCGCAAGGTGCGTCGTCTTTATCATGATAAAGTACTGGCCGGATTTGCCGGTGGTACTGCCGATGCCTTCACCCTGTTTGAGCGCTTTGAAAGCAAGCTGGAAATGCATCAAGGCCACCTAACTCGGGCCGCAGTAGAGCTTGCCAAAGATTGGCGCACCGACAGAATGCTGCGCCGTTTAGAAGCGTTGCTTGCCGTGGCCGACCACACAGCCTCTTTGATCATCACAGGTAACGGTGATGTTATCCAACCCGAAAACGATTTGATTGCCATTGGCAGCGGTGGCCCATTCGCCCAAGCGGCAGCTACCGCCCTATTGCAAAACACCGAACTGAGCGCTCGCGATATCGTCGAAAAAAGCCTAACCATCGCCGGTGATATTTGTGTTTTCACCAATCTAAATCAAACGATTGAAGAATTATAGGAATTTGACATGTCAGCCATGACCCCCAGAGAAATCGTTTCTGAACTCGACAGTCATATCATCGGTCAAGACAAGGCCAAAAAGGCCGTTGCGATAGCCCTGCGTAACCGCTGGCGTCGTATGCAGCTCGAAGAAGACTTGAGAGCTGAAGTGACGCCGAAAAACATCTTAATGATAGGCCCGACCGGTGTCGGTAAAACCGAGATCGCTCGACGTTTGGCTAAACTCGCCAATGCGCCGTTTATCAAAGTCGAAGCCACCAAGTTCACCGAAGTCGGTTATGTCGGCAAAGAAGTCGAAACCATCATTCGAGATTTGGCAGAAGTTGCAGTCAAAATGACCCGTGAACAAGAGATGGAAAAAGTTCGTTTTCGCGCTGAAGAAGCCGCAGAAGAACGCATTTTGGACTGCCTCCTGCCTAAACCTAAAAATGTTTACGGTGAAGAGGAAGAAGCCAGAGACAGCAATACCCGTCAGATCTTCCGTAAGAAATTACGCGAAGGTGATTTAGACGACAAAGAAATTGAAATCGACCTTGCACAACCGCAAGTCGGTGTCGAGATCATGGCCCCTCCGGGTATGGAAGAAATGACCTCGCAATTGCAGGGCATGTTCCAAAACCTCGGTGGCGATCGCCGCAAAAACCGTAAGATTAAAGTCAAAGAAGCCCTTAAATTGGTGCTTGAAGAAGAAGCCGGTAAATTGGTTAACCCCGAAGAGATCAAAGAAAAGGCCATCTACAACGCCGAACAAAACGGCATTGTCTTTATCGATGAAATCGACAAGATCTGTAAGCGTTCAGACAGCCACGGCCCTGACGTTTCAAGAGAAGGCGTACAACGTGACCTATTGCCTTTGGTCGAAGGGTCCACCATCACCACCAAGCACGGTATGGTCAAAACCGATCACATCTTGTTTATTGCCTCCGGTGCGTTTCAGATGTCAAAACCCTCTGATCTGATCCCCGAGCTGCAAGGCCGTTTGCCTATTCGCGTTGAACTCGAAGCACTGAGCGCTGGAGACTTTGAGCGTATTCTGGTCGAGCCTTTTGCCTCTTTAACTGAACAATATAAAGCCTTGCTCGCCACAGAGGGCGTCAGCATCGAGTTCACTGAAGATGGTATCAAGCGCATTGCCAACTGCGCTTGGCAGGTCAATGAGCGCACCGAAAACATCGGTGCCCGCCGTTTGCATACCGTGATGGAAAAGCTCACTGAGGAAATTTCGTTTAGCGCCTCAGAACAAGGTGGCGAAACAGTCGTTATCGACACCGGCTACGTCGATAAGTATCTGGAAACCTTGGTTTCAGACGAAGACTTAAGCCGCTTTATCCTGTAACACCACTGTGTGGCGGGCATCCCGCTCGCCACCGTTTTTCTAAGGCTTCTTATGAGCGCCCCAGTCAAAGCCCTGCATTATCATAAACAACAGCAATGCCTTGAAATTACCTTCAGTGATGAAGGCAAAGCCACATTTAGCGCCGAATTTTTAAGGGTCTATTCCCCCAGTGCCGAAGTGACCGGACACACACCTGAACAGGCAGTGCTGGTAACCAACAAACGCCAAGTCAAGATCAGCAAAATAGAACCCGTAGGCAACTACGCGGTCAAACTATGTTTTGACGACGGTCATGACACCGGGCTATACAGCTGGTCATATTTAGAATATCTGCGCGCCAACCAAACCAAGTTGTGGCAACACTACCTTGAGCGCGTCAAAGCCGCCAATGCTCAGCGCGAAGAAATAATCCCCATCCAAATCAAATAATTCTGCATTAGACTTGAGAACAACCACCTGCACGTTATACTGATAGCTGTTACTCCCGGCAATAAAGGTGCCTTTAAATGCAATACAATACCTCGGAATTATGTGACATTTACACCAATACGGTAGACGTCGTTGAGCCTTTGTTTATCAGCTATGGCGGCAACACTTCATTCGGTGGTATGGTCAGTACGGTAAAATGTTTTGAAGACAACAAACTGATCACCGAAGTATTGGCCAAAGACGGCACGGGTAAAGTGCTAGTGATCGATGGCGGCGGTTCCACCCGCAGAGCCTTACTCGACGCCCGAGTGATTGAGCTGGCGGTAGAACAGCAATGGGAAGGCATCGTTTGCTATGGTGCTGTGCGCGATGTAGACATGCTTGAAGAAGCTGAAATTGGTATTTACGCCCTCGCTTCCATTCCGGTCGGCTCTGACGATTTAGGTCATGGCGAAGCCGAAGTGCCGGTCAATTTTGGCGGCGTCACGTTTTTACCGGAAGACCACCTCTACGCCGACTCCACTGGCATCATCTTATCTCCCGATCCACTGGATATCGAATAAACTTTAGTGGTGACTTTGCCGCCAATTCTGCAACCACGTGGCAAAGTCATCTAAGTCAAACGGCTTGGCATAGTAAAAGCCTTGAGATTGACTAAAACCAAAGCCATCAAGCTTATCGGCAATGGCTTTATTCTCCACCCCTTGAGCGACCACATCTAAATTCATTTTTCTCGCCAGCTCGACAATTGCAGCTAAGATCACCGCATCGTTTTGCTGTGAAGACGCAATAACGCTACTGTCGATTTTGACCTGCTTAAGCGGTAAGCGGCGCAAATACGACAGCGAGGTATAGCCACTGCCGAAATCATCAAGCGCAATACCGATACCTCTGGCATTGAGCTGCTTGATCATCCGGCGTGCTCTTTCCGGGTCGGCCATCAGCGCCGATTCCTTAATGTCTAACGTTAGCAACTGTGCGGAGACTTGATAACGCTCTGCCAGCATATCGATAGTCTCAACCAGCTCCATCTGCATCAAGTCACTATTGCCAAGGTTGACCGTTAACGGCAAGTTGACGCCTTGTTCACTATGGGCTTTTAACTTTGCCAGCACCTTGTCCAACACCCACTGAGTCAGCGAAAACAGCACGCCGCTTTGCTCGGCCAGCAAAATAAAGTCATTGGGTAATATCAGCCCTTTTTGCGGATGATGCCAGCGGATCAACACCTCACCACCGCACACCTGATGGTTGCTCAAATCCATCATAGGCTGGACATGTAATAGCAATTGATTGTTATCGATGGCCTGACGCAAGTCCGACATCAAGGTCACATTTTCGCTGGTGTAATTGGCACTCTCCGGCAAAAAGACTGCGCCGTTTGGCGCATTGGAACCGTTTGCATCGTGACTGTTTATTGCATCTTGGGCATGATTGACCAGCTCTGCAATACTACTGCCGTGTTCAGGGTAACAGGCGATGCCGACTGAAAACTCAAACTCCAACGCACAACTGGGCAAGATCAAAGGCTCCATCAAATGCTCGGCGAAGCCCTTCGCTATCTTTTGCGCCAAATGCCCCTTATCGTTACTACCGACCAGCATACCAAAATTGACCCCTCGCACGTTGGCTACCTTGAGCTGCTCGCCATCGAGTTGTTCAAGTGCCACCACGGCATCGAAGCTTTGCAGTTTTTTCTGAATTCTCTGGGCCGCCTGTGCCAGCAATAGGTCGCCATTGGTATGCCCCATCACCTGATTGATGCGGTCGAGGTTTCTCAACTTAACCAGCAGCAATGAAAACTTCTTCGCAGTCGGCGCCCGCAACAGCCGGTTGCCGATACGCTCAAATGCCAGCATATTGGGCAGCCCTGTCACGCTGTCATGGCCCGCTTGTAGCATTAGCCGTTCACTATACTTTTGTGCCTTTTCAAGCTCGGCTTTTACCTCATCGTGCTGCGACAACACAAAACCGCAGCAACTCATCGCCGCAATTACCAGCGGCAAAGCGATCAGCGTAAAGCCACCAAAGCCCAAACCTTCGAATACGGCCAGAAATGCCAAAGCAATGGCACACAGCTCTGACAAAGCCCCAAAGCGCCGGTTTTGTCGCCACAACATAAAATGACTCACGCCACAGAGTATGAACATGATGACAAACAGGCCCCAAGACAGCCATGGACTCTCAACCCCAATAAGCAAAATCAGCCCTATGACTTGAGCGGCTATCGCGGGAAGCAGCAAGTTGAGACGAGCAATGGCAAAGGTCATGGCTAACATGACGAGCATCGCGACAATCGCGCCTATCGCCAATTGATTGTCCGATAACCAGGTTAAGCCATGGCTGGCACTGAGTAAGCGACTAAAGTCGAAAACGACAACCGCAGCAATGGCGACAGCGGTCATAGTAAATGAATTGGCGTTGGCAATTGGCTTCATTAATTTTACGAAAAGTTGTCACAACATAATTGACAACAGTATAGGAGTGATTGTTTTTAAAAGACAATTTTTAGCGGACTAATGTTCACAAAAAAGTGATGGACAGCCAGTGAGCAAACAAGAGACCACAACGCACAACGGCGCTGTGGTTGGGCCGACTAAAAGACACTGCGTAAATAATTGATCACGTGCCAAGTGTCTTCTTTTGAGAGGGTTTTACGATAACTAGGCATAGGACCGACACCGGTGCGGATCTGCCAAAACAATTCGCCATCGCTCATGCTTCGCACAGATTCGGCAGTCAAGTCGGTGCCCTCATCGCCATCACCCAAACCGTTTTTGCCGTGACACTGACGACACTCATCGTAATAGATGGATTGTCCGACCTCGAGTGAATGGGGACCGGGCGGATAGGGGTTACGTTTTTTGGCGACACTGGCAGGAATGCGTTTTTCACTTTTGATACCAAAGGCATCGGCGTCAAAAGTCATCGCAGTTGTGGAGATTGCAGTGGTAAATAAAACACAAACAGAGGCTAACTTACTGATACTCATATTGATACTCCTAATATGACGAGGTTGTTGTTTTTTTAATCGCTCAATCAGTATAGGGTAGATAGGAACAATTGTTAAATATTTTTAACAATTAAATTAACATTCAACGACAGGATGAAAGAAGCGCCCCTTTAGAGCGCGTAATAGACTTGTAGTTTAAACTCTGACACTGTGTCCATCGATAACCACATCAACGGCCTTATTGACACCAAATTGATAGGCAAGCTCAGCAGGATGGTCGATGTTCCACAGCACAAAGTCGGCCCGTTTGCCCGCTTTGAGCACGCCTCTATCGTCAAAACCTAGGGCTTTGGCAGCATTGCGGGTGACGCCGGCCAGCGCTTGCTCTGGGGTCATTCTAAATAAAGTACAGGCCATATTGAGCATCAGCAGCAAAGAGCACAATGGCGATGAACCGGGATTGGTATCGGTGGCAATGGCCATCGGCACCTCATATTGGTTGAGCAAGTCCACAGGCGGCAATTGGGTTTCGCGCAAGAAATAAAACGCACCGGGTAACAGTACTGCCACTGTGCCTGCAGCTTTTAACGCCTTAACGCCTGCCTCATCTAAATACTCTAAGTGATCAGAGGAAAGCCCCTGATACTCAGCGCACAGTTCACTACCGCCTAAGTTAGACAACTGCTCGGCATGAAGTTTAACCGGTAATCCCAAGGCTTTGGCCTTGTCGAAGACCTTTTGCGTTTGCGCCAAAGAAAAGCCGATCCCTTCACAAAAGGCATCCACCGCATCGGCAAGACCAAGCCTAGCCACCTCAGGCAACATTTCATTGCAAACCAGGTCGATATAGCCATCGGCATCGTCTTTGTATTCAGGGGGTAAGGCATGAGCGCCTAGGAATGTGGTTTTAATGGTGGCCGGATGATGCTCACCGAGCAATCTCGCTACTTTGAGCATTTTCACTTCGGTCTCAAGGTCTAAGCCATAACCGGATTTGATCTCAACTGTCGTCACCCCTTCTTTGAGCAGTGCGTTGAGCCTATCTTTGGCTGCAACAAACAGGGTTTGCTCATCGGCGTTGCGGGTTTGATTGACAGTAGAGACAATGCCGCCGCCTTGTCGGGCAATTTCTTCATAGGAGACGCCCTTGAGGCGCTTTTCAAATTCTTCGGCGCGTGAACCACCATAAACCAAATGGGTGTGACAGTCGATAAGGCCGGGGGTTACCCAAGCACCGTTGCCTTTGAGCACCGGCGTTTCTAAGGCATCGAACGGCGGCAATTCGCTGCGCGGTCCTAACCATGCGATTTTGCCATCGACCACCGCAATCGCACCATCGCGAATGGCGCCGTAGGGCTGCTCTGACTCAGGGTTCATGGTAGCGATATTGACATCAAGCCAAACTTGGGTGTAATGATTCATGACCTACTCTTTCTTACCACATCTGTAAAGTTGCAAAAATAATAGCATTAACACTTGTATATACAAGCCTTTTGTGGCATTTTTTTAATCAGACTAAAAAACAACCCTCGGGGCAATCGTGGCAGAAGCAAAATTTCTGGTGATCAAGCAGTACATCCTCAAACAGATTGAGGCGCGCATCTGGGCGGAAAACACCCGAGTACCATCTGAAAATGAGCTGGCAACCCGCTTTAAAGTCTCCCGCATGACGGCCCGTAGAGCCTTGCAGGATTTAACCGAACAGGGTGTTTTAACCCGAACACAGGGGCTTGGCACCTTTGTCGCCAGTTTAAAGTCGCAATCTTCTATCATGGAGATCCGCAACATTGCCGATGAGATCAAAGGCCGAGGCCGCGATTATCGCTGTGAAGTGCTTAAGCTCGAAAGCCTTATCCCGGCAGACAATATTGCCATTGCATTAGAGCTGCCCCTGCAACAACCAATTTATTACTCACAACTGATACATTGTGAAAACAATATTCCATTGCAGCTCGAAGAACGATTTGTCAATCCAAACCTAGTGCCGGAGTATTTGCAGCAAGATTTTACGGCAATCACGCCTCATGCCTATTTGTCGCAGATAGCGCCTTTAACCCAAGCGCACCACACCATTGAGGCCATCAGCCCAAGCGAAACTCAATGTCGCTTGTTGCAGCTGAATGAGAACGAACCTTGTTTGCAGATCACCAGACGCACATGGAGCGCCCAAGGGGTTGTCAGCTACGCCAAACTCACCAGCCCCGGCTCCCGTTACCGCCTCGACAGCGAACTTAAGTTTTAGGGCGATGAGATGAACACCCTATACAAACCACACCACCCGATTACGGCCATCATTTTTCGCCTTGTGCATGGCCTGCTCCATTTTATCCAATACCCGTGAAGATTCGAGGTTGTAGTCGTTGGTATAGGTTGTGCCTCCGATACTGATGCTCAAATTTTGCGAGATAGGCGAATAGAGGTGACGCCAGTGCTTCTCATTGACCTTTTCGACCAAAGAGCGACAATAGCTCGCAGCCGCCTCGGCGCTGGTATTGGGGAGAACCAATACAAACTCGTCGCTGCCAAAGCGGCACACCATATCATTGCTGCATTCGGTTAACCCGCTTAACAGCTCGGCCAGTTGGCGCAAAATTTTATCGCCGGCGGTATAGCCGTAATTGTCGTTGTAGGATTTAAAATAGTCGATATTAACAATGGCAACCGACAAGGCAGAGCCATCACGCAAGGCGCGCTTGTACTCGATGGTAAAGTATTCATCGAAACGGCGGCGATTGGCCAAACCCGTTAGCCCATCTAACGAGGCGACTTTTTCAAGCAGTTCAGACTTCATTTTTAGTGCGAGATGAGTTTCCACTCGCGCACTGACAATCGGCAAGTAAAACGGCTTAGAAATATAATCCACCGCACCGGCCTGAAGGCCAATTTCTTCATCGGAGCCTTCACGCTTAGAGGTGATAAACAGCACCGGAATGTGCCGGGTCTTCTCATGCTCTTTGAGCCTTTTACACACCTCAAAGCCATCCATATCCGGCAACATGATATCCAGTAAGATTAAATCAACATCATGATTCATCGCCCTTACCAAACCTTGAGCGCCGCTTTTGGTCACCAATAGATGATACTGCTCTTTAAATGCATCGGCCAAAATGTTGAGGTTGATCACTTCATCATCAACGATCAAAATGGTCGGCTTTTTTTGCATTTTTTTCCCTACCCCTTTTGTCTTAAATCATCAGATAGCTTATCGAGCAACGATTGTGCTTGAATAAACTCATAATCATCCAACAGCTCTGACATGTTCCCGGTGATCTCCATATGATGGCCCGACAACGCCTCAATTAATTGATTGAGCTGATCTTTGGCATCAAATGCCCCCTCATCCAAAGAGCTGCGCAGTTGCGCCACCAGCGATTCAACTTTGGCCACATCGATATCGGCATAGTTGCCGGTTTTGCTCTGCCAGCGTTTTTGGCTGGCACCGTTTTTCTTCACCTCAGGCAGCTTGCCGATAGACTCAAACACCCGATTCATCTCACGATAGAAATCAAACATATGCTGGCTATTGAGGGTTTTGCTGTCGGCCAACTCAACGATTTTGATCAATTGTTTACGCAACTTTTCGGCACCGATACTGCCTGCACCAGCTTGCATAATATGGGCAAGGCGATGGGTTGCTTCAAAATCTCTTTGAATGAGCATGGTTTTAAATTGCTGACCGGCATTTTTGTATTGCTTCAAAAAGGTATTGGCTAAATCGATATACAGGCTCGGCTTATTGCCGGTACGCTTCAGCCCCAATCGAATATCAATACCATCGAGTACCGCAGGTAAAACAACATTGCCGTTATCGGCGGTAATATCAAGTAAGCTACTTTCAGGTTTCAAAGAGATCTCCACAGGTTGTCTATCGGCCGGTTTGATCCATTTCACCAACAGCTCATGAAGCAGCTCAGGCTCTATCGGCTTGGTCAAATAATCGTTCATACCGGCTTCTTCACAGCGCTCGCGCTCGCCCTGCATGGCGTGAGCAGTCATCGCAATAATGGGCATATCGGTAAATTCTTCAAAGCTGCGCAAGGTTCGGGTTGCTTCGTAACCATCCATCTGCGGCATCTGAATGTCCATAAAAATCAAATCGTAATGGTCATTATGCCGGGCCATGTCAACGGCTTCTTTACCATTGAGGGCATGTTCAACCAACATGCCGGCCTGTTCAAGCAGCTCACTGGCAACCTGCTGATTGAGTTCATTATCTTCCACCAGCAAGATACGCGCGCCGCTGACCCGTTTGACCTTTTCAATCAACGCTTGATCCTGCTGCTGCTTGAGCTTGACCTGCGCCAACGATTTTGAATGCGGCAATGACTGGGACACACCAAGAGCACTTTTTATCGCATCGAGCAGTGCCGTAGGGGTCACCGGCTTCATAATAAAGCCTTTAAGCACTTTTTCTTGGTCCATGCGCATCACTTCATCACGGCCATAGGAGGTCACCATCAATACCGCTGGGATCTGCGCCATGCCACGTCTGTGATTAAGCACCTTGGCCGCTTCAAAACCATCCATACCAGGCATACGCCAGTCCATTAAGATCAGATCATAACGTTCCCCACGTTCTTGTGCCTGATTGACCAATTTAATGCACTGCTCACCGTTTTCCGCCATGGTGACCTTAAAGCCAAAGTCTGCCAACATCGACTTCATCAACGTTCTGGCGTTGTCGTTGTCATCAACCACCAAAATGTTCAAGTCTTGCAACAGCGCCGGGATCTCCGGCACCGGTGCCGTATCGTCGGAGTTTTCAATTGGAATGCTGAAACTAAACGTACTGCCTTTGCCCAGCTCACTGTCCACATAAATGCTTCCACCCATCATATTGACCAGTTGTTGGCTAATCGCCAAACCCAAACCGGTGCCGCCAAAACGCCTTGTGGTCGAAGCGTCGGCTTGTGAAAAAGACTTGAACAGTTTTTGTTGCTGCTCTTTTGACAGGCCGATACCGGTGTCTTTTACCGAGATGTTGATATTATGTGTGCCATCGGAGTCGGTGGTATAGGAGCAACTGACAATCACCTCACCATGTTGAGTAAACTTCACCGCGTTACTGCACAAATTGGTCAGCACCTGCCCCAATCTTAAGGGGTCACCATATAGCCGTTTCGGCAAATTCTCTGCCACCGAGAATATCAACTCGATGTTTTTCTGATCGGCCTGCTCGGCTATCAGGTTGGAGACATTTTGCAATACCTCGTCGAATGAGAAAGCCACCCGTTCAATGTCCAGCTTACCAGCCTCAATCTTAGAAAAATCTAAAATATCGTTGATCACCTGCAACAGGATCTTCGCCGAGCTGTTGATTTTAGAAATATAGTCTTGCTGCTGCACGGTCAACGACGTTCTCAGCGCCAACAAACTCATCCCCAAAATGGCATTCATCGGTGTGCGGATCTCATGGCTCATATTGGCCAAAAACTCACTTTTGGCCTTATTGGCGGTTTGCAAATCTTCGGCAAAACGCGTCAGCTGTTTGCGCACTTTGATGTTGTGATGAATGATAAAAGTTAAAATTACCACCAGCGCAATAGCCAACCAGTTGATATAACTTAATAACCGACTCCGCTCCTGCTGACGTTGGGTTTGCAATGACTGCAACTTATTCTGATTTTGTAGGGTAATGATTTGCTGTTCTTTTTGTTCAGACTCGAAACGGGTTTGCAACAGCGCCATTTTGGTTGCGTTGTTGTCGGTATATAAACTGTCGGTCAAAGCCTTGAACTGGCGAAAGGCACCAAGAGCCTGTTCAAATTCCCCTTGCGCTTCATAAATCAGCGCCAGTTGCTCCCAAGCACCGACCTTAGCCTCTTTGATCTCCGAGCGCTTTATCAGCCGCTGCATTTCATCGATGGCCTGTTGCTCCCGGCCCATTTTGACCAAGGCTTTCGCTTTTAAAATGTAATTGAGGTAGTCGGCAATTTGGTAGCCGCTTTGCTGCGACCATGCCAAAGACTTTTCGATGATCGCGAGGGTTTCATCATAGGCCCCTTCACGAAAATCAAGCTCTGCCAATGCGGTATAAGCTTCACTGGTATACGAAGCATTTAGCGAGCGAAAAATATCTATCGCCTGCTCAATGTATGGTTTGGCTTCTTTATATCGTTCCAGCATGATAAGCGCATGACCCACAGTGTACATCGCCAGCGCTTTGTCGCGATTCTGCCCTTCGGCTTCAGGACGTGAGAGCAATTTGTAGCCGTATTCAAGGTATTTTTCAAAATCGCCAGTATACAAATAAGGCAAACTCAAGCCCTGAATGGTATCAAAAATCATATTTGAATTAATGCGCTCATGCATTTCAAGCGCTTTGATGTACAGCGCCATTCCTTCGCCGTAAGCGCCGGCAAAGGTCATAATATTGCCCTCGAGGCGATATGATTCTGCTTCTTCACGCATATTGCCGTTTTCAACCGCCAAGTGTCTGGCATCAAGCAAGTCACGATAGGAGCCTTGCACATCATCGGCCAAAAACTTGCCGTACGCCATAAGGTTAAGCAGCCGTGCTTTTAAATTCGGTTCAGGATTTTGTTCTAGGGCTTCGAAGGCTTGCCGTGCTAAGCGCTGAGATGCACGATAATCAGTCCATGTTTTGACATCGATAAGATCAATAAGCGCTTTAATTTCTGAGATTTTTCCAACATTCTTTTGCTGGTTTATCATCGCCTCTTGCGAGGCTGCATTGGCCGGAAGACAACCACTTATGATTACAAGCATTAAGCTGATAAACAGTTTCATCAAGTTGCAATATTCCGGTTATGATAGGGGTAAGGCAGTTATGTTTGTTTTTTATTGTCGGCAAAATTATTGTTATTCCCTTACTTTGCCGACAATTAGAGCTGAGGCTACATTGGCGTATGGAAAGTCCAAATATCTGTAGGCACAACAGGAGTACCGTCTTTCGAGCACCTTTGTTTGATGGCTACGGCATCGCCGCTGGCGACTAACGCAATATCTTGCTCATTCAAACCGAAATCTCTGGCAGCTTTCTCAGGATCGCTGTTATGCTTTGCCATCAAATCGGGATCTTCACTCATTTTAACCATATAGTCTAAAAGTTGATCAGCCATGGTTAATACCTCTCATTAAATACCAATAAAACAACTGTCACAGCAACATCAACGTTTTACACAACCTCCCTACATACACTACACGTCATGTGTCAAACTGCGACTCATTTTCGCTACGAGCATTAGAAACAATAGACTAAATTCACTCTTTTATCAGCTATTGTTGGGCCTTTTTTTCAACATTTTCCGTTAAAGACCACAGTCAAATGCCATTTAAAACAATTTAGGTCCATCACATCAATCACTTAACCCTTAACTGGTGCCATTACATCTTCAATCGATATACCCAGCTTCGCCATGGTCTGCGTATCGAATTCAGGCAATCCAATCGATGGCACCACCAAAGTAGAGATCAATGTAGGTTTGCTCTTAGGCAAATCTTGCAACGCCATCGGTTCAATGCGCGGCGCCATCATCGGCATGGTGGCCGCCTCGTAAAGGATCACTTCGTGATCTGGCGGATAATAAGACAACAAACTTTCAGTCAATACCTCTAACCCCCGCACACTTTCTCCTTGCGGCATGAATTTCAAAGTATGCTCTCCAGAGAGGCTCACCTGCCACAAAATAAGCAAATGATGGGGATTGATATGGTGACGGTAGAATAAAAATTGAGTCGCTTCCATCGCTTGGGTTCCGGTCATCCCCGGATCAATTCCGAGGTCGGCCACCAGACAGTCTTCTGCCGATACGCCGGGATCCATCGATACCTCATAACCTTCATCGCGTAATATTTTCATCACCTTATGGGTCGGTGTAACAAAGACCCCCGGATGACCATAAAACACCGCGACAACCTGTTGTCCATCGCGCACGGCATTGGCCATCGCATCGATAATATCGCGGTAAATATCAACCCGGCAGCGACCTTCGGTATAAAAGTCGATTAAAGAGACCACGTTGGGATTTAACGAAGCTATCCAGTGCGCCGCTGTAGGTCCAGGCACCGCACAATAGACGACATCGGCCTTTTCCATATGATTGCGCGCACTGATGGTGGTTTGATTGACCACATGAATGCCCGTCCCAACGACTTTTAGCGAACCTTTTTTGATTTGTGTCATGCACGCCCCAGAGAATATTTTGTCTAACACCATAGATGCAGTTTACACTAAACCTATACACCCATCAGATCCAGTAGTAAGTCTATGTATAGATTGAACAAGGTGCAAATAAACGATTTTAATCACCATGGTTACCTGTTGCTTGAACAGGTTTTCGATAGCCAAGCGGTCAAAGCTCTCAGGCAATATGCCGATAAAGCAGAACAGCAAGCCCTGCGGGCATTAAAGAACAATAGTGCCGGTAAAGATTTTGTCTTTAGCATGACGTTCTTCACCTCCTATCTCAATCGTCTACTACATTTTCATCGCTATGGAGGTGAACATTCACTGTTTGCCCTTGGTCATCCCCGCCTACTCGGCGCCGCCCAAAGCCTTTGCGGCGACGATTTCGTACCCACCATCGATATGATGATCTTCAAGCACTGTCACAATCATGCCCAGATCCCTTGGCATCAAGATTTGATTTACCCATCAGAGCAATACAATGTCGCGACCTTTGGCATTTATCTCGACGATTCACAACCAGACAATGGGGCAGTACAAGTGCTCCCCGGCTCACAGAAACAAAAACACGATATTTGTGAGATCATGGCCAACCCACAGCCTGATGCCGTTACCCTATGTGCCAAAGCTGGCGATGTTCTGATCCACAACCCGATGATGGTCCACCGTTCAGGGCCGATGAGCACAGGCGAAAAACGCCGAACCCTATATTATGAATTTCGGCCGTTAGCACATGTTAAACAAGAGCCGCAATGGACAGACACTTTACTGACACGTAGGCTCAATCTGCTCCAACAGGCCAATGAACAATATCGGCAACAATTTGACCCGCAGCCACCATTCATATTGCCCCATATTGGCAGTCACCCGCCAATGAGTCTGGCGGAGCTTTATGCCGAACCGTTGCCATTTAACAGCGCCAACATATGCGCGCAAAAGCCCGAGAAAGCATCGGCATGAAACTGACGACTGAGCAAATACGGCATTTTGACCAACAGGGCTACCTAGTGCTGAAAAATGTCCTCGCGCCTGAACTCATCGCCATATTGCAGCAGGCCACAGAGCAGCTCCAAACAGAAGCTTTTGCAGCCTTAAAGCAAAACCGCGCGCCGAAAGACTTTGCATTTAGCTTTAATTTTTTTATCCACTACTTGAATCGAGTCACTCAGTTTCACCGCTACGCCGATATCTCAACCCTTGCAGTGCTCGGCTCACCTGCACTGATCTCAATTGCCAAGAGCCTATGCACCGAACACTGTCTGCCTACCGCCGACATGCTAATAGTGAAAAATCAACATGACGACCTTACTTTGCCTTGGCATCAAGATCTCATATTCGATGCCGACAAATACCGCGTGATTGCTGTTGGCATCTATCTCGATGAAGCAAAGCTTGGCGATGGAACATTAAAGCTGGTCAAAGGCAGTCAGAGCGGCAAACAAGATATCGATAGATTGATGCAGGCAAGCGATTTGGAGATCATCGAAGTCGCAGCGGCGGCAGGAGACATAGTGATCCATAATCCAATGCTGGTACATTGGTCAGAAAAGCTCAAGAATCAACCAAAAAGAAGGACCCTTTATTACGAATTTCGGCCATTGGAGCAGGTACAAAAAGACGCTTGCTGGCCACCGCAGGCAATTGCGCAACGACAACAGTTATGGCAACAAGCCATGGTACAATTCCAGAACCAAGATGCTGAAAAGCAGTCACTTTCTAAGCAAACAGCAAGCAATCTCAGCAAAGCAAAAACAACCACAACGCTAGAAAAATGCTATCAAATCCCCTTACCACAGAGCCAAGCCAACTTCGCCAAAGCTGTTTCTGACCAGCTGGTCAAAAAGGCCTCTGAGGAAGACCGCTCCTAGGGTTGTAGGAGATCTCTTACAAGCAGGTAAGAGAATCAGGAGAAAAAAGCCTGATTTAGCCTTGAGCAAAAACTCAACCCTTTGTTTTAAAATGATTTACCTTAAAAAAACAAGGGATTGTAAGACTTCAGGTCCAGTTGTCCCCTCTATCTAATGAACTCAAACCAGATATCATGAGCATCAGAATGTTAAGGGAAAGCTTAACGGCAAAAACATTCACCAAACGACGAGAAACACAGCGGAAAAGCAAATGGCCAAAGCGCACATTTGTAAAGGGAATTTCGGCAGGGATATCGAACGGGATTGGAAGCCAAACTTAGGAATACATGGACCTCAGGAACATCCATCTACGGACGGAATAAGGATAAAACCTCGGACAACTGTCATGATGACGTCATGTTCATTGAAGAACATAGCCGCACGCCATGCAGGCATATCGCAGCCGCCATATAACGGAAAAGGCAAGGATTAAGCGCGAAGGCACACAAGGAGAGCAACAGGATGCAAAGCAGCGGATTAGCGCCATAGCTGATGGAGACAGCGCAAGGACGAACAACATCATGGAAAAAGGACTTAAGGTTTGGGAGAAAACCAAAGATTTGGATTAGGCCGGCAACCTCATACAACGACTCAGGTTGCATAAGGAACGCCAACACGGAACGACCTTGGACTTGGACAAAAACGGACAACATGGGATAAATCACGGATAGCAACGTCAGGGCGCCTATACGCGATAAAGTATATGCAAGACAAAAGGACAAAGGACTTTGCGCCAAACGCGCAGCACAAA
The DNA here is from genome assembly GCA_041583135.1 of Alteromonadaceae bacterium. Taxonomy (GTDB): domain Bacteria; phylum Pseudomonadota; class Gammaproteobacteria; order Enterobacterales; family Alteromonadaceae; genus JABSOG01. The sequence continues at coordinate 48,737 of JBFHGJ010000034.1, forward strand.
GGAACAGCAACCAAAGTTGCTCAGGAGTGGAACCATCACTGGATGATGTAGGGATAGACAGTCAAGGCAATGCTTGGTATGGATAAACCAACAAGACCAATGAGCGGATTATGACCACCTGTCAGAGGATGATGTTTATGGATATCGGTAAAATTAAACACTTAGAATAAGGCGCTTTGACCAAGATAAGCGCCTTTTCTTTGTGTCATTTCTTTATATGCTCAACGGATCTTCCCTAACACTTGAACCAAGCCTCAATTCATATCACACTATATCGCACATTCACCTTTGATTTTTACGCTTAACGACCGTAAATTCGTTTTGCACTGAAAGTCCGCCTTTTTGGAATGCCGAGCATGAATAAAAGCAACAATCGAATAGCAGCCGTCATCCTGTTTTTGGGTCTATGGGGTTTTATGCCAAGCACCTTGGCTGCCGCCAAACCCAACGCCCCGCAGTTTTTAGTCAATGGACAAACACCACTGTCCCACTACCAAGGAAAAATCGTCTACTTGGACTTTTGGGCCTCATGGTGCGGACCTTGCCGTAAATCTTTTCCATGGATGAACAGTTTGAGTGAAAAGTTCAGTGCACAAGACTTTGTGGTGCTCTCGGTAAATGTCGATGGGCAACGCTCGGCAGCGAAGCAGTTTTTAACCCGTTATCCGGCCAATTTTTCCATCACTTACGATCCCGATGCCAAAGTCGCCGAACAATACAAAGTGATGGGGATGCCTACCAGCTATATACTCGATAGACAAGGACGAATTGCACATACTCATATCGGGTTTACCAAAGCAAGAGCCAGCAAATATGAACAGCAGATCAGCGAACTGATACAAGGTAAGCAGCAAGATGAACAGTAAAAGCGTGTTGAAAGCCGCACTGGTGCTGAGCATTGTTGGCTTAAGCGGCTGTGCCAATTTGGGCGTAGCCCCTTGGGAGCGCGACATTCTGGCCAAAGAAGGCATGAACCTCAATAATGCACCGCTGGATATCGCCTTAGATGACCACATCTATTTCAGTAAGGAAGCCAGCAGCGGTGGACGTGGCTTTGCCGGCGGTGGCTGCGGGTGCAACTGAAAAAGTTTGCCAATATTAGTGGTTCATTGGCCAAAGCCACTTGTGCCCTACTCGCGTGCGACGCCATTGGCACAGAGCAAACATGGCAATTTGACACCGCTCTACTTTACTACGATGAGTCAGACGGCAGAGTCAATGCCATAGAAGGTGTTGTCTCTGCAACAAAAGAAGTAGACGTTGATAAGACTTTAAGCGTCAAATTTACCCTCGATACATTAACCGGCGCCTCCCCGACCGGGGCTCTCCCCCAAGATACAGTACAAACCTTTACCCGCCCATCGGGTAAGAGTCGCTACCGTATTGGCGCAGGTCAAACCGTCCTTGATGACACCTTTAAAGACACTCGGTTGCAGATCAACAGCCAGTGGCAGCAAGCTTTAACCCAGCGTAATACCATTAGCGCCGGGATGCATTTCTCCAAAGAATACGACTATGAGTCATGGGGACTTAATGCCGCTTTTGCCAGAGATTTTGACCGTAAAAATACCACCTTATCGGCAGCGCTAAGCCTATCTGGCGATACCATTATGCCAGAGGGCGGCAAGCCCAAAGCGCTACACTCGATTTATCAATTACCAGATGAACAGCAACTCACGGATGACTACAGCGCCTTTAAAGCGACTCGCAGCAGCGACGTTGGACGAAAAAATACCATCGATGCCCTGTTCGGTTTGACCCAGGTGATTCACCGCCAAATGCTGGTGCAACTTAACTATTCTATCTCCCATAGCGAAGGCTATCATACCGATCCATTTAAGGTGCTCAGCCGGGTAGACGCGCAAGGCAAAACCTTAGCACTGGTGTATGAAGGTAGGCCATCATACCGCACCAAACACATCCTGTTCGCCCAAACCAAGTACCACTTCGAGCCCGTCATTGTCGATATATCGTATCGCTATCTACATGATGACTGGCAAATCAACTCCCATACTTTAGACACCAAACTCAGGTTCGAGCTAGCTTCAGATTGGTTTATCGAGCCTCATGTTAGGGTCTATCATCAGCAGGCGGCCTATTTTTACCGGCCGTTTTTGGCCATTGACGCTCCACTACCA
>JBFHGJ010000035.1:0-50529 GCA_041583135.1 Alteromonadaceae bacterium
AAGGCCCACACCGAAGATCATATGATGTTAAAGCTTGAAAAGAGCAACGTCATATTTGCAGGGGATGCCGTAAGATTCGACTGGATAGTCTATTCAGGTAAAAACGGGCCGTTAGCCCATATAGAAGCGTTAAAACGTATGCTTGAGCGTACAGACGATAAAACCAAAATTTTTCCTGGAAATTGGTCGTCAAAACAGTACGGCAATAAGCAAGATTTAGAGAACTTAATTGATATATACAGCCAGTTTGTAAAGCAGGTTACTGAGCTGTCAAAGCGAAATGTAGAACCACAAGACATTGCCTCTGATGAGTCTATACATCGCCTGTTAAGTTCTCTCGGCGAGTATGAAGTACAAAAACAATATCTCTTACATTATGTAAAAGATGTACTTGGACAGCACTAGCGGATATATAGGGTGGTCGTTCGGCACGAACGCCCACCATCAACAAGGAGAGAGAAAGGGGAGAGCTTACGCTTTTAGCGCCTCTTTAAGCGTAATGATGTCTTCAAGCCAGTCATCGTAATCTTCCGACTCCTGCCATAACTCATCAAGTTCTGAATCCGGTGAGGTGACTTTCTTAACGGCGGCAATGGCCATTTTAGTCAACTCAGCAAGCTCATCGGCTGTTGCGCTGCTTTGATGTTGTTGCACCCATTGCTGCGCTTTTGCTGGAACACCTTTTCGCGTGTTACCCTTAAGCGCCAATACCACCTCGGCAGCGGCAAGGGCATTACAAGCATCGGGAAACTCCAAATATTCCTCATCGACCATTTCAAAAGCACTGTAGAGGATCAATAAGTTATCTGCCAGCAACAGTTCTTCAAGCCAGTCGGCCGCATCGTCATTGTCAAAGCTCGAAATACCCCAAGCGCCCATGAATTCACCTCTAATTGTTAATTGCATCTATTGTTGTTATGGGGCTTTATGGTTTTGTCATAAAGCCAGTCGATTCTCTAAGGCTAGCCCGCTTGTCACCCTTTCTCAAGGAGTTGATGCAATTTGCTTAATTCGCTGAGGCAGGCCAAGAAAAGGTTTGTAACAACCTGAGGGTGCATCCACACAACTATTGGTGCACAATTTCGCCTTTGAATGAAAAAATCATAATTAAAATATAACGACACTGAGAATTATTATGAAATTGAACAAGCCATTTTTGCTATCTGCTTTAACCGCCGCGATATTGCTCGGTGGTTGTAGTGCAAACGTTGATAATCGTGGGCAAGCGAATGCCGATACCACAGCTGAGCCGGTTGTCACCCAAAACGTATCTGACAATGCGCTGCTTAAGCCATGGATTGGACCTTACGGCGGTGTGCCAGCCTTTGACAAGATGAACATCAATGATGTGTTGCCCGCTTTTGATGTGGCGATGGCCAACAACCTCAAGGAAATTGACGCCATCACGTCTAACCCGGCCCCAGCGACTTTTGAAAACACCATTGCGGCGCTTGAGCGTAGCGGCGGCGACCTTAACCGTATCTATCCTTATTACGGTATTTGGATCAGCAATATGTCATCCCCTGAGTTTCGTAAAATTCGCGGCGAACTCGGGCCTAAATTGTCTGCTCACAATTCTAAAATCAGTCAAAACGATGCATTGTTCAAACGGGTTGAAGCCGTTTACAAAGGCAAAGAAATGGCACGTTTAACACCTGCTCAGCAGCGTGTTGTTCAGTTGACCTACCAAAGCTTTGAACAAAACGGTGCGACTTTATCGGCTGGCGATAAACCAAAATATGCCAAATACAACAGCCAACTGTCACAATTGCAAACGCAATTTGCCAACAATATTTTGGCCGATGAAGAAAAGTATGTGCTGTGGCTTGATGAGTCTCAACTGGGTGGTTTACCACAAAGCCTGATTAATGCGGCGCGTTCAAACGCCAAGCAATTGGGTAAGCCTGAGGGCTATGCCATCACCAACACCCGTTCTTCGGTAGAGCCGTTCTTAACATTTTCTAACGAACGCGAACTGCGTAAAAAGGTTTGGAATGACTATCACAGCCGTGGCGACAATGGTGATGAAAACGATAACAATGCGATCATTGCCGAGATCTTGAAGCTGCGCCAAGAGCGCGTGCAAATGCTTGGCTATGATAACTTCGCCCAGTGGCGTATGGCCAACCGCATGGCTAAGCGTCCTGAAAATGCCATCGAATTGATGGAAAAGGTGTGGCCTGCGGCCATTAATCGTGTCGCTGAAGAAGTGGCGGATATGCAGGCGATTGCCGATAAAGCCGGTGACAACATTACCATCGAGCCTTGGGATTACCTCTACTATGCCGAGAAAGTGCGTAAAGCCAAATACGCCCTTGATTCAAATGAGGTAAAAGCCTATTTGCAATTGGATAAACTGACCGAAGCCATGTTCTATGTTGCGGGCAGATTGTTTAACTTCAACTTTACGCCGTTGCCAGAGGGCAAAGTGCCGGTATTCCACCCTGACGTTAAAGTTTGGGAAGTCACTGACAAAACCACGGGCAAGCACGTCGGCCTTTGGTATTTAGACCCATTCGCCCGTCCGGGTAAGCGCTCTGGTGCTTGGGCTACCTCATACCGCAGCCATGAAACCTTCAATGGCAAACAAACGGTATTAAGCTCAAATAACTCCAACTTTATCAAAGGCGCGCCGGGCGAGCCGGTATTGGTCTCTTGGTCTGACGCCGAAACCTTCTTCCATGAGTTTGGTCACGCGCTTCATGCGTTATCGTCTAACGTAGCTTACCCAACGCTTAATAGCGGTGTGCGCGACTATACTGAGTTCCAGTCGCAGTTGTTGGAGCGTTGGTTGTCTACCGATGAAGTAACCAAAACCTATTTGACCCATTACCAAACCGGTGAGCCTATTCCTGATGCGTTGTTGGCGAAGATCAAAAATGCCGCCACCTTCAACCAAGGCTACAAAACCACAGAGTATTTGGCCTCGGCCTTGATTGATATGAAAGCGCATATTGCCGACCCAACCAACTTCGATGCCAAAAAGTTTGAGCAGGTAGAGTTGGCCAAACTCAATATGCCTAAAGCATTGGTGATGCGTCATCGCTTGCCGCACTTTGGTCACATTTTCTCTGGTGAGTCTTATTCAGCTGGTTACTATGGTTATATGTGGGCCGATGTTTTGACTGCCGATGCAGCAGAAGCCTTTGTTGAAGCGCCGGGCGGTTTTTATGATAAGGCCGTTGCCCGTAAGTTGGTTGAGCACCTGTTTGCTCAGCGCAACTCGGTTGATCCGGCTAAAGCCTATCGCAACTTCCGTGGTCGTGATGCCGATACCGATGCGCTAATGCGTGATAGAGGGTTTAAATAAGCCGTCTGATTGATTGGTTTAGATAATACTTATTTATCCTTTGGGTGGCGCTTAAAGTTAATTGTAAATTTAAGCGCCACTCATATTAGGCCAATCAGTTTAATTGGACCTTATGTACCCACTTAAACTTGAATTGCCGTACAGAATTCCATTTTTGTATATTTCTTTTATTACTTTACGGCTGATTTCTGTGGCGGATTCAATCTCTTGGGCGGTTAGTTTTGCTAAGTCTCGTTGCTGTGATTGAGCATAGATATCATATAGCTGATGGTCGTCAATTAACTCTAAATAAACAGTTAAATAAGCATAAGCTTTCGAGCGGTTGACAGGTTTTCCATCAAGGGTATATTGGTCATTTATGGCAAATTCATAAAGTGTCAACATGCTATTCAGGTCGCCACCGCTAGCCCCTACCTCTAACATTTCTATAAGCTGCATTCGATGTTCAAAGACAAATGCCTTTTTCTCAGCGCCAGATAACCGATTGTATCTTTCATCATGGATAGGAGCACTGTTGAGTTGGGCGTATTGGCTTATTGCTGGCCCAAAGCCAAGCTGTGCCGCTTGGTAATAGTAATCTAAGTACTCCATTATCGTTTGCTGCTCAATACCTTGGCAAAATTCAAATTGTTTCTTTAGACCTGTAGTGAATTTACCTTGTTCGTCTTCACCTGCATCATAAATTTGTTGGGTTACTTCTTCTATTTGCTGCTCTCTTCTTGGCGTTAATAAACAGCGATGTAGATTCTTTGCCAATATATAACCGGCTTCGCCATCACCTTTGGCTAACTTTTCTTGCAGCGCCTTAATATGCTCTACAAGTAAGCCGTCTAGTTGATGATTGACTTGCTTAACAGTAAGCTCTTTGCGAGTACCTGTCTTCTCTGAAGCTTTAATTGGGGTTACTTTCTCATTTTTCTCAAGCCTTGTTTGCGCTGTTTTAGCGCCTGTGTGACTGGCTTTTTCGATGGCTGGCGTTGAACAGAAGTAAAGATATGACCCGCAAATAATCAGCGCTAGCAATATGATCTTCAGGTTTCTATTCAATACGCGTTCTCTTTTATGTTATTTGTGCTCCCGCATTGTTGAATAATGCGGGAGCACAGTAGGATGCAGGTGTTACTTAATATTTAACCTAATAATGGAAACTCTGCGGCAATATCATCGCCGGTATAATTGGCGACCCAACCTGCGGGGTCGATAAACAGCCTGATCGCCACAAAGTTAGGTGCGCTCCCCATATCAAACCAATGCTTGGTGCCTTTGGGTACTGAGATCAAATCGTTTTTTTCACACAACACCTGATAGACCTTGTTATCTAGATGCAGACAAAACAGCCCATGACCTGCAACAAAAAAGCGGACTTCATCTTCGCTGTGAGTATGCTCTGACAAAAACTTTTGTCGTAGGGCATCTTTATCAGGATGCTCGGCACTAAGACTGATGACGTCAACGGTTTCATAGCCGCCAGTCGCTTTAAGCTTATCTATCTGTTCGGCAAAGGCGGTGAGTATATGCTCAGGGGCATCACCGGGGGCGACTTCGCTTTGTGGTGTCCACTGTTCAAACAATACGCCTTGTGCCTTTAGCTGCTCGGCAATGGCACTATGCTCGGTGTATGACGCCAGCGGGGTTTGGGCTTGGTTATCGCTAAATATATCCAGTTTGCTCATGTTGTCAGCCTTACATCAGGTTAATATGGTTAAAGCCTTTGGCGATTGGGTGCATTCCGGTCGGTTGGTCATCACGATGTAATTGTGCGGTACGCATACCAGCGGCTTTGGCTGCATCCAATTCTTCTACCACGTCTGACAAAAACAGCACGTCACTTGGTTCAACGCCAATTTCAGCGCTGATGTTGGTGTAGGATTGGCTTTCGCGCTTATGACCGATATTGGTATCGAAGTAATGGCTGAACAACGGCGTAAGATCGCCTTTTTCTGTATGGGCAAATAGCAGCTTTTGTGCGCCTATTGAGCCTGAGCTGTAAATACCGAGAGTGATGCCTTGGTCATGCCAAAGCTCTAACATTGGCACAACATCGTCATATATGTGGCTTTTAAGCTCGCCGCTTTCATAGCCGCTTTGCCAAATGTAGCCCTGTAAGGTTTTAAGCGCGGTGACTTTCTTGTCTTGTGCAATCCACTCAAGCAATTGCGCAATTACATCGGCTAACCCTGCGTCGTCGGGCAGTTCCGCCTTAACCTCAGCAATGACTTTTTGCACTTTGTCTAATTGCTGATTTTGCTCAACATATGCCGGCAAATGTTTGCGAGCAAAAGGAAACAACACATCATGGACAAAGCGAATATCTGTGGTGGTGCCTTCAATATCGGTGATCACATACTTAACTGACATAGGATTTGCCTATTTTTAATTTTTCTAATTCGCAACTGAGCAAGAATTCCCAGCCTTCTAAATGACGTTTGGCGGTGGTAACGTCTTTGCCCCAAACATAAATGCCATGACCTCTGACTAAAAAGCCAAAGCTCATCTCTTGTTGTTTCCAGCGTTCGCTAACGGCTTTTGATAGCGCCAACATATCTTGCGAGTTATCTAAAATCGGCAGTACCAGCTCGCCTAAGTGGCTGGTTTGTCCGCTGATGGCCTTTTGCATTTCATAACCGCTTAGCACCAATTGGTCACCTTCGGTGAGTCTGCCAAGTACGGTTGAATTAACCGAATGGGTGTGTAACACGGCGCCGGCGGTGACGTCATGGTCATAAATGCAGGTATGTAGCAGAGTTTCGTCGGATGGTTTGCCTTGGCAGTGGATCTCATGACCTTGCCATTGAATGTGTAGACAGTCTTCGATACTCAGTGCACCTTTATCTTTGCCTGAGGCGCTAATCAGGCAGCTTTGGCTATCGAGGCGAATAGAAAAGTTGCCGCCAGTGGCAGGCACCCAGTTTTTTGCCGCCAGCCAGCGGCCTATTTCGCTTAAAGTTATTGCAGCGTCTTCGTGCACAGTCAACTCTCACTTTGGTTAAATGCGGTATTGGTTCAAATGATAGCATCGACTCGGGCAATAGTGGATATAACTTGGCAGTTTAGAAGTAAAAATGTCCGCTCAGAGTGTTGAACGGACATTTAAGGGGGAGGAAAGTGTGGTACCGGTTTAGTCGAACGCGTAGGCCACGCTCAACTTGATTGAGCGAGGCAGAATGTAGCGGCCATTTGGCGCTGTTGGGTTACGTGGGTCGCCTTCGGTGATCCCTTGTTCATCGGTTAAGTTATCTACGGCCAACTGCACTTTCACTCGGTCGTTAGGTTCATAAATCACGCCGAGGTCTACCTTTTCATAGCCGGGCAGCACCACGGTATTGGCGTTATCGCCGAAGCGATCATCGACTGCGGAAATTGTGCCGTATAACGTCAGGTATTGCTCATCGCCCAACTCAATGCCGTAACTTGGGGTAAAGCGTAACTGCCAAGGTGGCTGGCGTTGAGTTTCATTACCCTGATTGCCGAGGCTTTTGGTGATCTCGGTATCTTGCCACGTGGCATTGAGGTTCAAGTTAAGACCGCTGTCGGTATAATAGTTTACATCGACCTCTAGACCGGTGGCTTCGCTGGTAAATATCTCCGCTGGCTCACCGGGACGACGAACAAAGGCATCCCCTTTGACTTCATTGCTAAATAAGGTGAGGTAAGCCTGAAACGGCTCAGTCATATATTTATAGCCTAGCTCAAACTGTGAAACTTCTTTGATCAGGTCCTCGCCACTTTGGTAGGCGTCAAAGTTGTCTCTAAAGTCATCAAAGTAAGGCATTTTATAGCCGCGATTTAAGCGGACAAAGGCGGCCATGGTATCGTTGATGGCGTAGTTTAGGCCGGTGGTCCATGAGGTTTTGTCTTGGTCAAAATCAACGGCTTTGGTGATTTGACCATCCAATCCTTCATCGACACTATATTGCAGCTGGTGGTTTTCACGACGTAAACCGATATCGCCGCTAAAGTCTTGGTTGAAGGTGAAATTGACACTGGCATAGAGTGCTCTTGTTTGGGCATCGCCAGTCGAATCAATATCATAGCTCCAGCCACAGCCCGCTTCGCTATCATTGCAGGCGATGCCATCAAGCATTTCACCGCCAGATGCCAGCACATAGTAGGCTTGATTGCCTAAGCTCCACCAATCTTTGGCTTTGGTGGTCGCGGTGTAATAGCCAATAGATAGGCTGGCACTATCCCAGCTTTTCGATAAGGCCAAATCATTGGTAAAGGCATTAATGTCTTTAAGTACCACCCAGCGACCAATTTGCTGTACTGGAGTGTCGCCACCATAGAGGTTAGCGGTGACCTTACCTGTTGCCGACTCACCATTGTCAGCGACTGCTGCAAGTGTGGTGGCAGCACCATTGGGCACAAAGCCAAAGGTATTGGCTTTTCCGTCGGTGAGGCTAAAGCGCTCAACCAGTTGCCAGCCGTTGTCGAGATCCAGCTTAACGCTGCCGCCGGAAACGTGACCGTCCCAGCCGCGACCATCGCCAAAATCAAAACTTTTGGCTAGGTTGTCGGCACCATAGTAGATGGTGGCTTGACGGTTGAGGCTACCGATTTGAGTGTAGTTGGCATCAACCCCAGCGACGTTCAGCGGAGTCGGCAAATACCAGGTGCCGTGATCATCGGTTTGTCGGGTATAGAGGTTTAACTCGCCATTGCTGAATATTTTGGTGAGGTTGATGGTAAATTGCTGACCTTCTTCGCTGTTGAAGCCGGCGTCACGAACGCCATTCGAACGTTTGATATAGCCACCGACCATGTAGTAAAAGTCATTGGCCAGTTCACCCGATAGCACAACATCGGCACGTTGCAAGCCGTAATCGGACGTGGTGTATTTGACCAGTCCCTCAGTATCTACCGAACCGCGTTTTAAGCGAAAGTTGGTGGTCAGTCCCGGTTGACCGTTGGAGACCACTGGGTTGGGACCGCCCCGCAAAGCTTCCATAGTGGCGATGGTTTCATCAAGACGAAACAGGGTGGAGTTTTCCAAAAACGACAAGGTGGGGGCGGGGTAGACCGGGGAGCCTTCGAGGCTTAAGGTTAAAAACGGCGCATCGCCACTGGCGGGAAAACCGCGAACAAATACATTGGCACCGGATTCACCACCTGAGCTTTCTACCCAGACACCGGGAACGGCTTTGAACAAATCGGCGGTACTTTTTGGTGAGAGGATCTCAATTTGTGATATGTCGATGTTGGTCACCGCAAAGCTGGCGTCTTTTTTACTGATCCCTAAACCGCCGGGCGTGCCGCTGACAACGATTTGTTCAATGGCTTTTTTGCCTTTGCTTTTTTCAGGCTTATCTTGTGCGTAGGTCGCGGCGATTGGCGCAAGGGCAATGGCGACAGCCAAACCCACAGGCGTAACGCGAAAGTGACGACTCATGTTAATCTCCCAAACTCATGGCTATGTTGTTATGTGGCCTGTCTCCGAATTGGGCGCCTATTTCCGGTGCAGGCTGATTGTGCAAAAATTAAGTTACGCTTCTTTGCAATCGTTTGCAATAGCTTGTGAGGAGTTTTTTCAAACGTTTGCATTTTTTCGTTATTTTCTGCATTATGGCGCAACTCTATCTACAGCCGGAGCCAACTGTTGAGTCAAAGCGACAAGATAACCCTCGCCGGGCTAGCGAAACTGGCGGGTGTTTCAACCTCTACCGTATCAAGGGCACTGCAAGACAGTCCTTTGATCAAAGAATCGACCCGCAAGAAGTTGCAGGCATTGGCCAAAGAGCACAATTTTAGCCTCAATCGCGCCGCTTCAAGATTGCGCACGCAAAAAACCAATGTGGTGGCGGTTATTCTTAACTTCAGCGGTGATACCGAGCAGTCGATTAGCGACCCGTTTTTGCTCTCGCTGGTGGGTCAGCTCAATCAATCGCTCAACCAACGGGGCTACGAACTGCTGTTGTCCAACTCGCTGATGGCAACCGACGACTGGGCCAATTATTTTATTGCCAGTTGCCGCGCCGATGGCCTGATTGTGGTTGGTCAAGGTAAGTCATCAGAGCCTATCGATAGGGCGGTAAGTGCCGGTGCGCCGTTGGTGGTTTGGGGCGATCCGACAGGTGATACCAGCTACCCGGTGGTCGGCAGTGACAATGAGTTGGGTGGCTATCAGGCTACCGAACACTTGGTAGCTAGCGGCTGCAAAAAGGTATTGTTCTTGGGGGATTTTGAACACGGTGAGGTGGGTAAACGTTTTGATGGTTATTGCCGGGCGTTGCAGCAATTTGGGCTAAGCGAACACGATGACCTTAAGCTGTCAATCGATATGACCAGCAAGGCGGCTTATGACAAGTTGACGGCGGTGATCTTGCAAAAAGGATTGTATTTTGACGGCATTGTTGCTGCCAGTGACATGATTGCTCTAGGGGCAATCAAAGCGCTCAAAGAGCGCTATATCAATATTCCTGCCGATGTTGCCATTGTTGGTTTTGATGATATCGCGATGGCCGAGTTGTTCCATCCTGCACTGACGACCATTAGGCAAAATACTCAAGCGGCGGCAGAGGCGATGGTCGAGCAATTGTTGCGGCGTTTTAAAAACCTCCAAACTCAGTCTCAAGTGATTGATATTGAATTGGTTAAACGTCATTCTGCAGGCTAAAGTAAAGTCCAATTGATAAGCCCGCTTGAGTTTTGTACTTGGATTTAAGAATGCAAACGATTGCATTTTGTCTTTTTAGCCTTTAGACTCAAAAAATCATCAACCATTGGAGCGCCTTGATGTCGCGACTTCTCACCATCACTGCTATTTGCGCCAGCTATTTTGTGTTTGCGATACTGCTCAACAGTGTCGGCACTGTGATCTTACAGTCTATTGCCAGCTACGGCGTGTCAAAGCCTGAGGCCAGTGTGCTCGAAGGGTTTAAGGATCTATCGATTGCACTGGTGTCGTTTTTTGTCGCCGCGATCATCCCTCGCATCGGTTATAAATTGGCAATGATTCTAGGATTGGCTGCGGTAACGCTGGCCTGCCTAGTAACGGCGAATGCCGGACACTTTTTAGTGATCAAGTTGCTGTTTGCTACCATCGGTGCCTCATTTGCGCTGGTCAAAGTGGCCGTTTACGCCATTGTTGGACAACTCACCGACTCGACCGATGAACACTCGGCTTTGCTCAATACGGTCGAAGGCATTTTCATGCTGGGCAGTTTGGCTGGCTACTGGTTGTTTAGTCTGTACGTCGCCGATGGCGAGCATTGGTTGGCGGTGTATTATCCTTTGGCATTTATCGCCCTAACTGCCTTGATTTGCGTGTGGCTTGCCCCGGTTGAAAAGCCGCATAAGCCTGTGAGCAACACTGGCAAAAGCCTGATTGTCAGCGAATTTGTCGAAATGCTCAAAATGAGTTATCAGCCGCTGGTTTTGGTGTTTGTGCTATCACTTTTTCTGTATGTGTTGATTGAACAGGGAATTGGCAGCTGGCTGCCGACATTCAACAACGAGGTATTGCATTTACCGGCAGATGTCAGTGTGCAGATCACCAGTATTTTTGCCGCCTCACTGGCCCTTGGACGGTTGCTGGCGGGGCAGATATTGCGTTTTATCAATTGGTATGTGTTCTTAAACCTGTCTATTGTGGCCATGTCGATATTAATTGCATTGACTTTACCAATGACCGCAGGACTCACCCAAAGGCCGATAAATAGTATTTTTGATGCGCCGTTGGTGGCTTTTCTACTACCACAGATTGGGCTGTTGATGGCGCCGATTTATCCAGTATTGAACTCGGTGATCTTAAGTCGTATCGAGCGTTACAAACAAGCGGCAATGACGGGGCTTATTGTGGTGTTTTCAGCACTAGGCGGCACTACTGGATCTATGCTTACCGGCACGTTGTTTGAGCGTTTTGGCGGACAACATGCCTTTTATCTATCACTCATTCCTTGTGCGCTTATCTTGATTTGCCTGCGTTATTTGCGCAAGGCGACGGCGCAACCGGCTACGGCTGTGCTGGCATGAGTATTGATGTAAACACTCAGCAGAGTCTTGAGTTGCAGCGCAGCTCGTTGTTTAGGCAGGTGCAAAGTGCCGGGCTGTTTAGCGACAGCAAAACCTTTGTCGATGCCATCCCCAAAATTGCCGTCACTGACATACTTAGGCAATTTGTCCAGCAACAGCCTGAGGATAAGGATGCTCTACGCGCTTTTGTCGAGCGCTATTTTGAGCTGCCAAGTTCAAATGAGTTGGTGGCAAGTCATAGCGTACAGAGTATCGAGCTACATATTGAGCAGTTGTGGCAGCTGCTTAAAAAACCGCAAGATTTGACACAAAGCGGCTCCTTATTGCCTTTGCCTGCGCCTTATGTGATCCCCGGTGGTCGCTTCAGAGAAATTTACTACTGGGATAGTTATTTTACCGCCTTGGGGCTTATCGGCAGTGAGCACCATCATTTGGTTGCCGATATGCTGCAAAACTTTAGCAGTCTGCAACAGCGCTTCGGTATTATTCCCAATGGCAACCGCAGCTATTATCTAACCCGCTCGCAACCGCCGGTATTGGGGTTAATTGCTGAGCTGTTATTGCCCTATCAGCAAAACGACAGTCATTTTTTGTCTAGCGCCATCACAGCGATGGAAGCTGAATATCAATTTTGGATGCGCGGCAAAGAGCAATTGAATGATGAATGTGTGGCTCACCTGCGGTTGGTAAAAATGCCTGATGACAGCATTCTCAATCGCTATTGGGATGAGAGTGACCTACCAAGGGCTGAATCTTACATTGAAGATATTTCGCTTGCCGCAGGTATAGCAAAGGACAAGCGTGCGGCATTTTATCGCCATGTACGGGCCGCCTGTGAGTCGGGGTGGGATTTCAGCAGCCGCTGGTTCGCCGATAAAGATGATATACACAGTATTCGCACGACCGATATCGTCCCGGTTGATCTCAATTGTCTGCTTTACAAACTTACTGAGCTGTTGGCGCAGTTTCATCAATTGGCGGCAAATCACAACGCATCACATTTTTATGCCGAAGTGGCGAAACAGCGCAAAGCCGCCATCATTAAATATTGTTGGCACCGGCATAAGGGGTTTTTCTACGATCATATTTGGCCGCAGCGCCAATCCTCTGATGTTGCTTCTGTGGCTGCTGTGCTGCCTCTGTTTGTCGGTATTGCCGACGAAGGCATGGCTGCCAAAGTGGCGAATAAACTACAAGCGCAATTTTTGCAATCGGGTGGTTTGGTGACCACGCTCAACGCTACCTCGGAGCAATGGGACGCGCCCAACGGTTGGGCGCCGCTGCATTGGTTTGCCTATAAAGGGTTGTCTGATAGTGGTCATGCTGAATTGGCAAAGGAGATAGCTCAGCGTTGGCTTAATACCGTCAGTGATTTTTATCGTCATAGCGGTAAGCTGATGGAAAAGTATGATGTTTGTCAGCCTCAGACGACCGCCGGTGGGGGCGAGTATCAGGTGCAAGAAGGTTTTGGTTGGACCAATGGCGTGACCAAGGCTTTGTTGCACAGCTTGCGGTCAGGCTCGCCTTCATAGTTTGCCCGACAATTGCTTTGCACTATTTCAGTGCATACTTTTTTGCCCCGGCGTCGCTTGAGTTGTCGCTGGGCCATTTTGGTGCAAGCGCAAAAGTCTCGTTGGTTCAAAACGCTCAAAAATTGTCATGTTCGCGTCTTAATCACTTGAAATAATTGCTGAACATTTGGTTTTTACATGATATGGCGATTTAGGCCCAGTTTGTGCAAGCGCTTACATATGTGCGAAACAATCCGGGGGTTCAGCTATGATGAACGGTGTAAAGACAAGTCCACGAGCAATATTATCTTGCATGGGCAAAAATCAAATGACAACGTTGTCATTTGTTGTTAGGCTGTGCCTGTAACGATTGCTAAAAACACCAGATTGTTTATCGCTGTATGAGTAACACCAAACACCAATAATAATAACTCGACCAAAAGACGATAAGGAGGCGCTACGCCATGTATGTAAATCGTAATATCAGTAATTTGACCCGAGATACCTATGCACTGATCCTTGCCGGGGGCAGGGGGTCGCGATTGCATGAGTTAACCGATTGGCGAGCCAAGCCAGCCACCTTTTTTGGCGGTAAGTTCCGTATTATCGACTTTCCTTTGTCTAACTGTATCAATTCGGGCATTCGTCGGGTGGGGATCGCCACCCAATACAAGTCTCACTCGTTGATCCGCCACGTCAATCGTGCTTGGGGTCATTTCAAAAAGGAGCTGGGTGAATCGGTCGAGATATTACCGGCGTCACAACGCCATGGCGACGGCTGGTATAGTGGCACTGCCGATGCGGTTTTTCAAAACATTGATATTATCCGCCATGAACTGCCGAAATACGTGATGATACTCTCCGGCGACCATGTTTATCGTATGGACTATGGTCCACTATTGGCCAAGCATGTTGAAAGTGGTGCCGATATGACCGTGTGCTGCGTTGAAGTGCCGACGCAAGAAGCGGCCGGGGCCTTTGGTGTCATGACGGTAGATGAGAATAATCAGGTGGTGAGATTTGATGAGAAGCCTGCCGAGCCATCTGAAGTACCGGGTAAACCGGGCATTGCGCTGGCTTCAATGGGCAACTATGTATTTAACACCGAGTTTTTGTTCGACACCCTAAGAAAAGATGAAGCCGAGGCCAGTTCAAGCAATGACTTTGGTCATGACATTATTCCAAAGATCATCAAGTCTCATAAAGTGTTTGCCTATCCGTTTGCCGACCCTGATGCCAACCGTAAGCCCTATTGGCGTGATGTCGGGACACTTGATTCATTTTGGGAAGCCAATATGGAGCTGGTTCAGCCGGAACCAGAATTGGATATGTATGACGAGAATTGGCCGATTTGGACCTACCAAGAGCAAACCGCACCGGCCAAGTTTGTCTATGACAACAATGCCCGGCGCGGAATGGCCATCGATTCGACCGTATCTGGTGGGGTGATCGTGTCAGGGTCAACGGTGAAACGCTCTTTGTTGTTCTCTAAAGTCAGGGTGCATTCTTATTGTACCATTGAAGATTCGGTTATTTTGCCCGGCGCGATCATTGGTCGTGGCTGTCAAGTTCGTAAGGCGATTATCGACCGCAGTTGTGTGTTGCCTGATGGTCTTGAGATAGGTGTCGATCACGACCATGACAAAGCCAATGGGTTTCGGGTGACCGACAAGGGGGTGGTGTTGGTTACCCGCGATATGTTGGCGGCTTTTTCCAAAAAATAATAAGAGAGGGATTGGCATGAGCGAATTGTCCAGTGCACAAATTGATGCCATCATCAAAGCCAATTACGGCGACATTTTTTCTGTACTGGGAATGCAACAAAGCCAGGACGGCAAATCGCTTTATCTCAGGGCGTTTATCCCGGGGGCTGAGCGGGTTTGCGTAATGGATAAAAAAAACGGCAAACAGGTTGCCGAGCTAACTAAAATAGATCCAGCAGGGTTTTTCGACGGGAAGCTCGGCAGAAGGCGTAAGCGCTTTGATTATCGTTTGCGAGTCAGTCAAAACGGTCAGACCAGCGAACGGGCGGATCCTTTTGGCTTTGGAGCGCTGATCAACAGCGATGACCTTTATTTATTTTGCGAAGGCACCCATGAACGGGTGTTTGATTGGATGGGCGCACATCCTAAAAAGGTGAATGGTGTCAGTGGGATGCATTTTGTGCTGTGGGCGCCGCAAGCGTCACGGGTCAGTGTGGTTGGCGACTTCAATCGGTGGGATGGTCGGGTGCATGTGATGCGCAAGCATCCCGGCGCCGGGATATGGGAGATATTCATTCCTGCGGTAGACAGCCGCTGCAACTATAAGTATGAGATCAAAAGCTGTGATGGCGAGCTACTGCCGCTAAAAGCCGACCCTTATGCGCAGATCATGCAATCCGCGCCTAATAACGCTTCTATTACACCGAGTCTTTCTAAGTACCGTTGGCAAGATACAAACTGGATGAGTCAGCGTCGTTGTATTGAGCATCAACACTCGGCTGTCAGTATTTATGAAGTGCATCTTGGTTCTTGGCGCCGAGTGACAGAGGCTGATGGTACTAGTCGTTATTTAAGCTATCGTGAGTTGGCCAGAGAATTGCTGCCCTATGTCTTGGAGCTGGGATTTACGCATATTCAGTTTATGCCGCTAAGTGAATATCCGTTTGACGGCTCTTGGGGGTATCAACCGCTTGGCTTATTTGCTCCGACATCACGCTTTGGTACACCGGACGATTTTAAGTATCTCGTCGATTGTGCCCATCAGCATGGCTTAGGGGTGTTGTTTGACTGGGTGCCGGGGCATTTTCCTTGTGACAGCCATGGTATAGGCCAACTTGACGGCTCTTGTGCCTATGAGCATCAGGATGTTCGCCAAGGCTTTCATCCGCAATGGAAAACCCTCATTTACAACTATGGCCGCAACGAAGTTCATAGCTATTTATTGAGCAATGCCCATTATTGGCTCAGTGAATATCACCTTGATGGCTTGCGGGTCGATGCGGTGTCCTCAATGCTTTACCTTGATTATGCCAAAGAGGGCCAAGACTGGGTGCCCAACCGCTTTGGCGGGCGTGAAAATCTCGACGCCGTGGCCTTGTTGCAAAAGGTGAATCGGCGGGTGCAGCAAAAGCATCCGGGCACCTTGATGGTTGCCGAAGAATCTACCGCTTGGCCCGGTGTGACTGCCGAAGTCGAACATCAAGGGCTTGGTTTTGGCTATAAATGGAATATGGGTTGGATGCATGACACCTTGCAGTATATGCAAAGAGATCCGATTCATCGTCGATTTCATCACCATGAAATGACCTTTGGTATTGACTATGCCTTCAGTGAGCAATATGTTTTGCCCTTAAGCCATGACGAGGTCGTGCACGGTAAAGGGTCATTGCTGAGTAAAATGCCCGGAGACGAATGGCAGCGCTTTGCCAATCTACGCGCCTACTTTGGCTTTATGTGGACTCATCCGGGTAAAAAGTTGCTGTTTATGGGGGGCGAGTTTGCCCAAATCAACGAGTGGGATCATGACCGCAGCTTAGATTGGCATCTGCTGCAACATGCACCTCACAACGGCATCTGGCGATTGATCAAAGATCTGAATTACTGGTATCGCGAGCTTAAGGCGTTGCATGAGCTTGATCACGAGCCCAACGGTTTTGAATGGCTGGTGGCCGACAATGCCGAGCAATCTATCTTGGTGTATTTACGCAAAGGCCATAGCGCGACCAAGCCAGTATTGGTTGTCGTTAACATGACGCCGAATTGTTATTACGATTATCGTATCGGAGTGCCGCTGGCCGGCTTTTATAAAGAATGTATCAATACCGACAGCAGCCATTATGGCGGCAGTAACGTTGGCAATATGGGCGGGGTCCATGCTCGTTGCCAGAGCTTTCACGGCCAACCGTTTGAATTGAATTTAACCATAGCGCCTTTGGCCACCATGGTGTTTGAATGCCAAGGGTTGCTTTAGTGCTTATAAGAGACAAATAAATGATCATAGAGCGAATCAAAACCACGCCGATTGACGGACAAAAGCCCGGCACATCCGGTTTGCGAAAAAAAGTCAGCGTGTTCGCCCAGCCTAATTATCTGGAAAACTTTGTACAAAGTGTGTTTCATACCATCGCGCCGTGTGAGGGGAAAACACTGGTGGTTGGCGGTGATGGCCGCTACTACAACTTGGCCGCCATCGATGTCATTATAAAAATGGCCATCGCCAACGGATTTGCCGAACTTATCATTGGTCAAAATGGTATCCTCTCGACACCGGCTGCTTCTCATGTTATTCGCCGTAATCAAGCCTATGGCGGTATTATTTTGTCTGCCAGTCATAACCCGGGTGGTCCCGATGAAGATTTTGGTATCAAATATAATGGCGATAATGGTGGCCCGGCAGCGGAAAAATTGACCGATGCTATCTATCAGCATACGCGAGAGATTGACCACTATCTGTCGATAGATATCCCCAAGGTCGATATCTCTGAGGTTGGCGAGTTTGATGTTCATGGCGTGAGCATTAAAGTGATCGACCCTGTTGCCGATTATGCCGACTTGATGGCGGAGATATTTGATTTTGACAAAATGTCGGCATTGGTAAAAAGCGGTGATTTTCGCTTGTGCTTTGACGCGATGCACGCGGTGACCGGGCCATATGCCATCGAGATATTAGAAAACCGCCTAGGGGCGCCTAAAGGCACTGTTATCAACGGCGAACCTTTGCCGGATTTTGGTGGTGGTCATCCCGATCCCAATCAAAAACATGCTCATGAACTGATTGAACGTCTCACCGGTGATGATGCCTTAGACTTTGGGGCTGCCTCCGATGGTGATGGCGACCGCAACATGGTGCTTGGCAATAACTGTTATATCAACCCTTGCGATAGTTTGGCGATACTTGCCGCCAACGCTAAGTTAATACCGGGATATTCCAAAGGGATCAGCGGGGTTGCTCGTTCGATGCCAACCAGCCGAGCCGTAGACCGGGTTGCAGCAAAAGCCGGTATCGATTGCTATGAAACCCCAACGGGTTGGAAGTTTTTCGGCAACCTGTTGGATGCCGGTAAAATCAGCCTGTGTGGTGAAGAAAGCTTTGGCACAGGGTCTTCACATGTACGTGAAAAAGACGGTCTTTGGGCGGTGTTGTTTTGGCTCAATCTGCTGGCGGTGAAACAATGCTCTGTTGCCCAGGTTGTGAGCGAGCACTGGCAGCAGTATGGCCGAGATTACTTTACCCGCCATGATTATGAAGGGATTGACTCGGATAGTGCCGCTGAGATGTTGGCGCAGCTAAAAGCCAAAATACCGACCCTCAAAGGTCAGAGCTTTGCCGGGGTGAGTGTGCTAAGTGCAGACGATTTTGCCTACATCGACCCGGTAGACGGCAGTGAAACCATGGCGCAAGGGGTCAGAGTGTATTTAAGTAATGGTGGCCGAGTGGTTTATCGACTCTCTGGCACCGGCACCAGCGGCGCCACTTTGCGGGTTTATCTGGATCTTTATCGCAACGAACCAGATAAGCTGGAATGTGAGCCGCAACAGGCGCTTGGCGAACTGATAGCCATTGCCGCCGAGATAGCCGACATAGCCCACTTTACCGGCCGAAACGCGCCTGATGTGATCACCTAAGGTTGTGGTGCCAAGTATGAAAATATTGATGGTTGCCGCTGAAAATGATGCGCTACCCGGTGGCAAAGTCGGCGGTATCGGTGATGTCGTACGCGATATCCCAAAAGCGCTGGCAGAGCAGCAGCAAAGGGTTGAGGTGGTGTTGCCTGGCTATGGTATGTTTTCAACGCTGGCATCGGCGCAAAAGGTCGATACGTTGGCGGTTCACTTTGCAGGTATGACACACAAGGTCGAGCTGTATCAGCTGCATAACATCTATGCAGGGCAAAATGTGGTGCAGTGGGTGCTGGAGCATCCGCTGTTCAGTGAGGCCGGGCGTGGTCAGATCTACTGTGACGATCCGCCCGATAGTCCTTTTGCCTCCGATGCCACCAAGTTCGCCTTATTTTGCGCCGCCGTGGCAAAGGCTTTATGTAACGGACTTTTCGGGCAAGTGGATATTATTCATCTGCACGATTGGCATGCGGCAATGCTGACGGTACTCAGGGCATTCGACCCTGAATATGCGGCGTTAAAAGCGATACCTACGGTTTACACCATTCATAATCTCGCGTTACAGGGCACGCGACCGATGGCAGGTTCACCTTCCTCTTTGGTGGCGTGGTTTAAAGACTTAAAGGTTGAACACAATCAGGTTATCGACCCGCGCTATCCCAATTGCATTAATCCAATGCGATGCGGAATAAACCTAAGTGATAAAGTTCATGTGGTCTCAGACAGCTATGCCGAAGAAGTGCTTTTACCAAGTGAGCCACACCAAGGTTTTTTTGGCGGTGAGGGTTTGGAAATGGACCTGCAAAGGGCCAAGGACGAAGGTCGTTTAGTGGGTATTTTGAACGGTTGTGAGTATCAACAACCGTCGCAGCCACCATGTTCATTCGATGTGCTGAATCAACAAATACATCGGGATTTACTGCTGTGGGCCAGTCGCAGCGAGTTTGTCAAAAGTGCGCATATGATTGCGACTGCCCGGTTGAACCTTTGGCAGCAAAAGCAATGGCAAAGTCCGCCGGTGATTGTGACGTCTGTGGGGCGGCTGACCACGCAAAAGGTCAGTTTGTTGCGTCTGCCTCTTGAAGACGGTCGCTCGGCACTTGAACATTTGCTAGATAAACTTGAGCCGGTCGGGGTTTTTATTTTACTCGGTAGTGGCGATAAGGCGCTTGAAGCTTTTATGACAGAGGTCAGCGCCAAGCGTAGTCATTTTTTATTTTTGAATGGCTTTTCGGCGGCGCTGTCCGATAGTTTGTATCAAACGGGTGACTTATTCGTTATGCCAAGTTCTTTCGAACCCTGTGGGATCAGCCAAATGCTTGCCATGCGCGCAGGTCAGCCTTGTTTGGTGCATGGGGTCGGTGGTCTGAACGATACGGTAAAGCATCTCGACAATGGTTTTGTGTTTAAAGGCGATAACCAGCTTTCACAAGCTGCTCATTTGGTGGCCTGCTTTTCAGATGCCATCACCTTAAAACAACAGCAACCGCAGCTGTGGCAATCCATTCAAGCGGCGGCGTCAACTGCACGCTTTTATTGGGCTGATGCCGCCAAAGCTTATATTGAGCGATTGTACCGGCCCGCTATTTCATCCTCTGGCAGGCCCTTACCCGGGCGCTAGGTCATTCGACGGCTTTGTAAAAACTTGTTTCCCGGACTTATGCAAATACCGGTTGTTTGTTATAGTCCTGTGCTTGAAAAAAGTTTTAACAATAACGGCAGTGCGACATGATCCGACTCAAGCAGGTGAGAAAAGTCTATAACGAGGGCCCGGCTCAGTTCGAAGCCTTAAAAGGCATTGATCTCACCATCAATGACAACGAAATGGTTGCCATTATGGGCGCCTCTGGCTCTGGTAAATCGACCCTGATGAACATTCTTGGGTGTTTGGATACGCCAACCAGTGGTGAATACCTGTTTGACGACAAAGTGGTGCAAAACCTCAGCGATGATGAACTCTCGGCCATTCGCAATCATCGTATTGGTTTTGTGTTTCAATCTTTTCATCTGTTGCCACGTTTGAGCGCCTTAAAGAACGTTATGGTGCCGATGCGTTTTAATGAAACAGAAGAACAGGTTGCCGAGCAACTGGCAAGCGATATGCTAAAGCGGGTTGGACTGGGCGAAAGATTACACAATCGGCCCAGTGAAATGTCCGGTGGGCAACGCCAGCGGGTTGCCATTGCTCGTGCGCTGGTCAACAAACCGCGGATCATTTTTGCCGATGAACCGACCGGTAACCTCGATAGTAAAACCTCCATTGATATCATGAACCTATTCAAAGAGTTGCACGCTCAGGGGCAAACGTTGGTGTTTGTGACCCACGAGCAAGAAGTGGCCGACCATGCCCAGCGCATCATCTATGTCAAAGACGGGGAGATTGTCGATGAGCGTATTTAAAACCATTGCGTGGAGCGTGCTGGCTGCACTTCCCTCTATTGCGCAGGCGGAGCTTATGTTGACCGGGGAAGTATCGGCAAAAAATGCCGAGAGCTTTTTCGCCCCGCGAGTCAACAGCTGGCAGATCCAAATTGAATGGATGTTACCAGAGGGACAAATCGCCAAGCCCGGTGAGCTGGTGGTATTGTTTGACCGCGCGTCGGTCGATTCAGAGATAGAAATGAAAGAAGCGGACCTGCTCAAAAAGCAAGATCAGCTCAACTTGGCCAAAGCCCAAGGCGAAGAATCGATTATGGATGCCGAGTTCAACTACGAAAAGGCAAAATTGGAGTTAAAAAAGGCGGAGATTGAAGCGGGTATCGGCAAAACCTATGTCAGCGCCTATGAACATGAAAAGGCCAATGTCGAAATGCAAAGGCGACTGTTGGCGGTAGATAAGTCAGAGCGCCAATTGGCGGCGAAAAAAGAAGAAGTAAAAACGGACATCGAGAAAAAGCTTACCGAGATCCAAAAGGCGCAATACGATTTGGCCCATCTTAAAAAGAAATCTAAATTGACGGCGCTTTATACGGAAAACGGTGGGCCGATGGTTTATGCCTCCCATCCATGGAACGGTTCTAAAATCACTTCAGGCTCATCGGTGCAAGCCACTTGGAAGGTGGCCGAGGTTGCCTCCAGTAAAGAAATGCGCATTACCGCATGGCTGAATGAAGTCGATAAAGATGAGATTACCAAAGGTGCGAAGGTTAAAGTGTCGGTGGATGCTTTGCCGGGTAAAACCTTTACCGGCGTGGTGTCTCACATCGTTCCACAGGCAGAAGAACGCGCCGCTTGGGGCAGTGCCGCCTATTTTGAAGTGTATATCGATATTGACGATTATCACAATGCCGGGCTGGTGCCGGGTATGAGCGTATTGGTTGAGGTGATTTGATGCGGCATATGATTAAACAGACATTACTGATCGCCTGCTGTGCCGGTCTACTCGGTGGCTGTAGCGATGAAGAACTGGCGACCGTTACCGCCAATGTGACCGACTTTAATATTTCGGTTAAAGCCAACGGCGAGCTGGCTTCGCAAAATACGGCCTATTTGACGCCGCCGAGCGTGCGTAACATGTGGCAATATAAAATCAATTTCTTGGTGCCAGAGGGGATGCAGGTTAAAGAAGGGCAGGTGGTTGCCCGATTTGAAACCAACAAGCTCAGCGATAAGCTCAGGCAAAAACAGGATGAACTCAGCACTGTTACCAAAGAATTGGAAAATGAGCGTATAGCCCAAGAAAAAGAACTCGAAGATTTAAAGGTTCAGTTGGCACAGCGTGAAGTGTCGCTGCGTAAAGCGACCCGTAAAGCAGAACTGGTCGATGAGACCACCTCAAAGGTCGATAGTGAAAAGCTGCAACTGGATAAATCCATTGCTGCCCAGGACTTAACCCTATATCAGCAAAAAATGTCACGCTTTAAGGCCAAATCGGCATTGGAACTGTCGATAAAGCAACGTGAGAAAGGCGCCCTTGAAGCTGAGGTGAACACCTTGAAAGCCTCCATCGCCAAATTATCGATAAAGGCACCTAAATCGGGCATGTTCATATATGCCAGCAATTACAAAGGCGACAAATTTGCTGTTGGCGATACCTTACATACCGGGCAAACCTTTGCCGAAATCCCTTCGCTTGATCAGATGATAGTCAAAGCCAAGATATCCGAGCGTAATTTAGGCCGTTTAAAAGAAGGCATGAATGTTGAAATTGTACTCGATGCCAACGCGGAGAAAAAATACTACGGCAAGCTGACCAACTTGGGCTCGGTGATCCAAGAAAAGGCTAAAAATTCGCCTGAGAAAGTGATTGAAGCGGAGGTGGCGATATCACAGCCTGATCATCAGTTGATGCGCCCGGGGATGATAGCCCGCTTGTCTATCGTGGTCGATACCTATAAAGATGTTGTGGTGGTGCCGACCTCTGCGGTGCTACTTACCGAAGGGAAAGCGACGGTTAAGATGAAATCAATGTTCGGTCAGACCGAGCGCGAGGTCAAGGTGGTGGCGTTTGATGACCAGACAACCGCCATAGCCGAAGGCTTAGCGGCAGGAGAGGAGGTGATCTTGTGAAGCCTGTGATTTTGGCGCTGTTGGTTGCCGTTGTGTTGGGCGGATGTGCCGATAGTGATGAGAGTGAGATCTTGACCGTTGCTGTGAGCAAACAGGTTTTGTCGGTAGAAGTGCCAAGTAAAGGTGAAGTGGTGGCGGCAAAATCCACCAAAATGTCGGTACCCGGTGGGATGAGAGGGTCAAAAACCCTTGCTTGGCTGTTGCCGGAAAACAGCGTTGTTAAAAAAGGCGATGTCATCGCAAGGTTTGATGGCGAAGACTTTATTTTAGAACGAGACAGCACCCGGCTAGACTTGAATGCTGCCAACCTAGAGACCGACAACAAGTCCTTGGTGATCGCCACAGAAAAGGCCGATATCAAAAGTGATACCAAGGTGGTCAATCGTGAAATCGAGTTTTCCGACCAATTTAATGTCGATGACCTGACGGTATATTCTAAAAATGAAATTATCGACGCTCTTGATAATCGTGAATATCTTGCCGCTCAGCTCGACTTTTTAAATTGGAAGCTCGATAACTTTTCACACAGCTCAAAAAGTGAAATGGACCTGATGATGCTCAAAGCTGCGCAGTATCAGACCAAGCTGGAGCAATTTGAAACCGCTTTAACCAAGCTTGAGGTTTACGCGCCCCATGATGGTATTTTGATTTATGAAAGTAACTGGCGTGGCGAAAAGCCGCGTATCGGTCAAACCATGTGGCCGGGCACCAATCTTGCGCGTTTACCTGATCTGTCTGAATTACAGGCGACCTTGCATGTACTTGAGGGCGAAGCTGGTAATGTTGAGGTTGGCAATGACGTTAAAATAACCTTAGATGCCATGCCAGAGCAGGTATTTAACGGCAAGGTATTGAAAAAAGCTGGGATCTCCAAACCGATTAAATCGGGGTTGCCGGTGAAGTATTTTGAAATAACAGTCAGTATCACCGATGCCAATGGCGATGTGATAAAGCCCGGCAACAAGGTAAGTGCGGTGATCATAGGTCAACGTAGCGAGCCCGTACTGAGTGTGCCGCTGCAAGCGATTTTTTCAGACGAGCAGGGGAGCTTTGTATACGCAGAGGTGAACGGCAAGTTGCAAAAGACCCCGGTCTCCTTGGGGCTTAAAACGTTTGCTCAGGCAGAGGTGGTTGCTGGTCTTGAACAAGGCCAAAAAGTCGCTCTGTTTAAACCCATGGTAATGTAGGCAGTCACAATCCGACAATGAAAATAAAGAATACACTACTGGAAGCCATCGACGAGCTTTCAAGGCACAAATTGCGTACCTTGCTGACTTTGCTGGGGATGATCTTCGGCGTTGGTGCGGTCAATGCCATGCTCAATATCGGCAGCGGCGCCGAGCAAGAGGCGCTGAGAATGATAGATACCATGGGGGTGAGAAACCTCATTGTACAGGCGCGAGAATATGATGATGAAGAACTTAAGGAAATTCGTAAGCATTCGGTAGGCTTATCGTTGCGGGATTTGGCGGCGGTGCAGGTTACCCTGCCGTTTGTTGAGCAAAGTGCGGCGCAAAAGCACGTCAAAACCTACTCGGTTTATACCGGTGAAGGTGAAGCCAAGTCTAATGTGGTGGGCGTCAGTGAAGACTATTTTGCGTTATCGAACCTAAAAGCGGGTAAAGGGCGGTTATTCAATAGTGATGACAACCTGCGCTATGCACAAGTGGCTGTATTGGGTGCGGTTGCCGCGAGAAAGCTTTTTCCTAAAGGTGATGTCGTTGGCAAAAAGCTAAAGGTCAATCATCTCTGGCTGGAAGTGGTTGGGGTGTTGACGTCGCCGAATATCTCGAAAAAAGAATTCCAAGGGGTTAAGCTCGGTGGTGAGTCAGATTCCATATTTGTGCCACTCAATACCGTGGCCAAACGACTGAATGTAGAGCCCTTAGATGCCGAGATTGATGCTTTTAGAGTGCGTATCGCCAAAGATGTCGATCAGGTAAAGGCGGCCAAAGCCATTACCCATCTACTGAAAAAACGCCATGGCGAAATAGACGACTTTGATATTTTGATCCCCTCGGCATTATTGGCCCAGCATAAGCAAACCCAGAAGATCTTTAATATTGTGATGGCCTCGGTTGCCGGGATCTCCTTGCTGGTGGGCGGCATCGGCATTATGAATATAATGTTGGCAACCATTTTAGAAAGAACTAAAGAGATTGGTTTATACCGCGCGGTGGGGGCTACCCGAGCCGACATTATGAATCAGTTCCTGATGGAGAGCTTTGTGATTTCCATTGTCGGCGGGGTATTGGGAGTTATCTTTGGCTTGGTACTGTCAGAAGGCATAGCACTGTTTTCTGGCTGGCCGGTGCTCTGGTCAATCACTGCCATCATTTCATCACTTATCATCTGTATGGTCATTGGTATTTTGTTTGGTATCTATCCTGCCAAGACCGCGTCAAAGCTCGACCCTATCGACGCGTTGCACGCCGACTAAATCAAAGGCTCTGCACAGGGAGTGCGGAGCAAATCCAGTTGCTTATCTTCAGACCCAGGTGTCAGACACCAAAAATAAAGGTACTTGACCTTTTATCAATCACTTAGCTTCTTCACAACCTGAGAATTTGGGCAAACTCCGACACTTAAATTTTAGGTAACTATTCTAAACACGGTATTTGCAGGTATTTGGTTTGTTCAATTGAATGATCGAAATATCGGATGGATTTTGAAAGCACTTCAACGATTAAGGCGGGGGCGTTTTTTTACATAAACGGATCATCAGCGTGACTTTGACATACAACCATTATGTCTGGGTAGTATACATCGCCGAAAGCTTGTACTTTCGTGTCGGCGATAAAAGGTTTGCAATTACTGCCTTTTGTAATTTGAACTTCAAATCGGCAGCTAGGTTTAAGCTCATAGTGTTATGTGCTTCACTAGGCCCGCCATGGCATAAATATCACCATCGATTAACTCATGCTTGTTTTTCGCATTAAGCTCTCCGCTAAGATATTCGGCAATTGTCGCTCCAGACATGCGTACTCTCGATTAGGCCGTTATATGGTTGCTCTATAAATACCGAACATTCATGAACAGTACAATCCTAGCTGCTACACTCTAACCCATGATAATTTAAAGCAAAGGTAGTTTTATGCATATTTCAAAGCGCTCCGATGTTGCGCCATTTGTGGTAATGGACGTTGTGCAAGCAGCAGCCGACCTAGAAGCTAAAGGCCGAAAAGTGTATCACTTGGAGATTGGTCAGCCTGGTGTGTCAGCGCCACAATCTGTGCTTGAAGCGGCCAGACAAAAAATGCTTGATGATGCCTTAGGCTACACAGTGGCATTGGGAATACCTGAGTTGCGTCAGGCTATTAGCCGTCATTATGCTGAGCGATTTGACGTAAATGTACCTTTTGAGCGCATAGTGATCACTCCCGGTTCTTCTGGGGCTTTTATTTTGAGCTTCGTCGCTTTGTTTGATAAAGGGGCGAGGGTGGCGGTGCCTGCACCGGGCTACCCCTGTTACCGCAACATCTTGAAGTCACTCGATTTAGTGCCTGTGGATATAGAAATAAGCGCAGAGAACGATTACTTGCTTATGCCCGAAGACTTGGAAAAACTCGATGAACCAGTATCAGGGGTTATAGTCTCATCACCCGGAAATCCGACCGGCAGCATGTATAGTGCTAGCGATCTTAAACGCTTAGTCGATTACTGTAGCGACAACAATATTCAATTTATCTCAGATGAAATTTACCATGGCATTAGCTTTGGCAAGCCTTGCGTGTCGGCGCTGTCGTTTTCAGACGACTTATTTACCATCAACAGCTTTTCAAAGTACTTTGCCATGACTGGTTGGCGTATCGGCTGGGTGGTGGTGCCTGAGGGCATGATCCGCCCGATTGAGCGATTGATGCAAAACATGTTTATTTCTACCACGACCTTGTCGCAGCATGCGGCGGTTGAAGTGCTTAACTGCTACGACGAACTTGATGCTCATGTGACAGATTACAAAGCCAACCGCGACCTACTGCTTAAAAGGCTTGGTGAAGCGCGATTAACTAAAATCGCCTCTCCTGATGGCGCCTTTTACCTCTACGCCGATGTCAGCCATCTAACGGACGATAGCGTTACCTTTTGTCGTCGCATCCTCGATGAGACTGGTGTTGCCGTCACCCCTGGCGTTGATTTTGATCCTGCTAGAGGGCATCAAACTATTCGTTTTTCTTACGCGCGGGATTTTGCGACTATTGATGAAGCGTCAATAAAACTTAAAGATTGGTTATTGGCGACGGAATAGGGTGGGTTCGGTCGGAACGAGCGCCCACCATTGGTGTTGGGGTGTTTGGTTTGAGAGGTGCTTTGTTCGCGCACTTCTTGCAGCGTCCGACCCCGTGTGGCGTTGTGGCTAGAGCGCGATTCCCTTCCCCCAAATTAATTTGAATATTCATTAGCCATTTGAAGTTCGATTTGTTATAGTACGCCGCCCCATTAGTATGGGGTCATTGTTAATAAACGATTTGAGTTGTTTCTCATCTACACAAGATATGGTGAGAACTTCAACAAATCCTCGATGCAAACTTTAACCGGAGCACTGAAATGATCCAAATGCAAACTAATCT
Source organism: Alteromonadaceae bacterium (assembly GCA_041583135.1). Taxonomy (GTDB): domain Bacteria; phylum Pseudomonadota; class Gammaproteobacteria; order Enterobacterales; family Alteromonadaceae; genus JABSOG01. The sequence goes on from JBFHGJ010000035.1 coordinate 27,473, forward strand.
GGACGTAGCTGATAACAGCGGCGCTCGCAGAGTACAGTGTATTAAGGTTCTCGGTGGTTCGCACAGACGTTACGCTGGCATCGGTGACATCATCAAAGTAACCGTTAAAGAAGCGATTCCTCGCGCTAAGGTGAAAAAAGGTGATGTTCTGAATGCTGTAGTAGTTCGCACCCGTAAAGGTGTACGTCGTCCTGACGGTTCAGTGATCCGTTTCGATGGCAATGCTGCTGTAATGTTGAATGCCAACCATCAGCCAATCGGCACCCGTATTTTCGGGCCTGTGACTCGTGAACTTCGCAGTGACAAGTTCATGAAAATCGTTTCATTGGCACCTGAAGTACTATAGGAGTTCGACATGGCCGCTAAGATCCGTCGTAACGACGAAGTGATTGTTATTGCAGGTAAAGATAAAGGCAAACGTGGTACTGTTAAAGCCGTTATTACCGGTAAGAACAAGGTGATTGTTGAGAACATCAACATGGTGAAAAAACACGTTAAGCCTAATCCACACATCAATGAGCCTGGTGGCATCGTTGATAAAGAAGCTGCGATTGACGTGTCAAATGTTGCGATCTTCAATGCCGCTACTGGCAAGGCAGATCGTGTAGGTTTTAGATTGGAAGACGGTAAGAAAGTCCGTTTCTTCAAGTCTAACAACGAATTAGTTTAATAATTGGAGAGAACGATGGCGAAACTGCATGAAGTTTACAAAGAGACTATCGTACCTGCTCTTTTAAAAGAGATGGGTTACTCTAGTGTCATGCAAGTCCCACGGATTGAGAAGATCACCTTAAACATGGGTTTAGGTGAGGCTGTGGCAGACAAGAAAGTTCTCGAACACGCTACCGCTGATTTGGCCGCTATCACAGGTCAAAAACCAGTTGTAACCGTGGCTCGGAAGTCTGTGGCCGGCTTTAAAATCCGCGAAGGCTACCCAATTGGTGCCAAAGTAACCTTACGTGGTGAGCGTATGTGGGAATTCTTAGAGCGTTTGATTTCAATCGCTGTTCCACGTATCCGTGACTTCCGTGGTTTGAACGACAAATCTTTCGATGGTCGTGGTAACTATTCTATGGGCGTCCGTGAGCAAATTATCTTCCCAGAGATCGACTACGACAAAGTAGATAAGATCCGCGGTATGGATATCACTATCACCACTTCTGCTCAAACTAACGAAGAAGGCCGCAAGTTATTAACTTTGTTCGGCTTCCCGTTCAAGAATAAGGCGTAAGGTTATGGCTAAAAACTCAATGAAAGCACGTGAAGACAAGCGTGCCAAAAAAGTTGCTCAGTACGCCGAAAAGCGCGCCGCGCTTAAGGCTATTATCAGCAGCGTCAACTCTTCTGACGAAGAACGTTGGGATGCAGTGCTCAAATTGCAGCAATTGCCTCGTGATTCCAGCCAGTCTCGTCAACGTAACCGTTGTAACGTGACTGGTCGTCCGCATGGCTACCTTCGCAAATTCGGCATGAGCCGTATTAAAGTTCGCGAAGCTTGTATGCGTGGTGAAATCCCTGGCCTTCGCAAGGCTAGCTGGTAATTATTGGGAGTATTGAACTATGAGCATGCAAGATCCAATTTCGGATATGTTTACACGCATCCGTAACGGCCAGCAAGCCAACAAGGTTGCTGTTACTATGCCATCTTCAAAAATGAAAATTGCCCTTGCGCAATTGTTCAAAGAAGAAGGTTACATCGCCGATTTTTCTGTCAATGAAGATGTTAAGCCAACGCTTGAAATCACTTTAAAGTACTTCGAAGGCAAGCCTGTTATCGAAACTTTGAAACGCGTTTCTCGTCCTGGTTTGCGTATTTACAAAGGTAAAAAAGACATTCCATCTGTTCTAGGTGGCTTGGGCGTTGCCGTTGTATCTACCTCACAAGGTTTGATGTCTGACCGCGCTGCGCGTAAAGCCGGTGTGGGTGGCGAAGTTATTTGTTTCGTATCGTAAGGGGTAGGTAATATGTCTCGTGTCGCAAAAGCACCCGTCACTATTCCTGCCGGTGTGGAATTCACACAAAACGGTAGGGAAGTAAAAGTAAAAGGCAAAGTTGGTGAATTGTCTTTGAACGTTCACCCAGCTGTCGAGTTTAACTTCGCTGACAACCAAGTTACTTTCGGCCCAGCCGAAGGTCATGCCGATGGTTGGTCACAAGCTGGTACTGCTCGCGCTTTGATTGCCAATATGGTTCAAGGTGTATCTGAAGGTTTTGAAAAGAAACTTCAGTTGGTTGGTATCGGTTACAAGGCCGCCGCTAAAGGTCAGGTTCTGAATCTGTCTTTGGGCTTCTCACACCCAATCGATCACGCTATCCCAGCGGGTATCACTTGTGAAACACCAAGTGCCACTGAGATCGTGCTCAAAGGTGCCGACAAGCAATTGGTTGGTCAAACAGCAGCAAACATTCGTTCATACCGTGAACCTGAGCCGTACAAAGGCAAAGGTGTCCGTTATGCCGACGAAAAAGTGCTTCGTAAAGAAGCCAAGAAAAAGTAGGGTAGAACGATGGATAAGAAAGCATCTCGCTTACGTCGTGCACGTCGCACCCGTAGAGCTTATATCGAAAGCGGTGTTAATCGTCTGGTTGTTCACCGTACGCCACGCCACATCTACGCACAGCTTATCAACGCTGAAGGCCAGGTAGTTACTGCCGCTTCAACCGCTGAAAAAGCCATCGCTGAGTCAGTTGAAAACAAAACTGGCAACATCAACGCTGCTAAAGCTGTTGGTAAAGCGGTTGCTGAGCGTGCAAAAGAGAAAGGCATTGAAAAATGTTCTTACGACCGCAGTGGCTTTAAATATCATGGCCGTATCCAGGCGTTGGCTGAGGCCGCGCGTGAAGCCGGTTTACAATTCTAGGAGCTATCATGGCAAATGCAACTCAAAATGCAGAAGCAACCCAACAACCGGAATTGTCTGAAAAGCTGGTTACTGTAAACCGTGTATCTAAAGTTGTTAAAGGTGGTCGTATCTTTAGCTTCACAGCACTTACAGTAGTTGGCGACGGTAACGGTCGTGTTGGCTATGGTTATGGTAAAGCACGTGAAGTTCCAGCTGCTATTCAAAAAGCAATGGAAAAAGCACGTCGCAATATGGTAACCGTTCGTTTGAACAACGACACTTTGCAATACCCTATCAAGGGTCGTCACGCTGGTTCTCGCGTTTTCATGCAACCAGCCTCTGAAGGTACAGGTATCATCGCCGGTGGTGCGATGCGTGCGGTACTTGAAGTCGCGGGCGTACACAACGTACTGTCAAAGTGTTACGGTTCAACCAATCCTATGAACGTAGTTCGCGCTACAGTCAAAGCTTTGGCTGGTATGAAGGCGCCTGAGCAGCTTGCTGCCAAGCGTGGCCTAAGCGTTGAAGATATCACGGGGTAATGAATCATGGCTAAAACTTTGAAAGTCACCCAGACTCGTAGCTCAATTGGCCGTTTGCCAAAACACAAAGCTACTCTTCGCGGCCTAGGCTTGCGTCGTATCAACCATACAGTTGAATTAGAAGATACTCCTTCTGTTCGCGGTATGATCAACAAAGTTAGCTACATGGTTAAGGTTGAGGAGTAATATTATGCACTTAAATACTATCTCCCCGGCACCAGGCGCTAAAAAACCGGGCAAGCGTGTAGGTCGTGGTATCGGCTCAGGCTTGGGTAAAACCGGTGGTCGTGGTCATAAAGGCCAGAAGTCTCGTTCAGGCGGCAGCGTTCGTCCGGGCTTCGAAGGCGGTCAAATGCCAATCCAACGTCGTTTGCCTAAATTTGGCTTTACTTCTCGTAAAGGCTTAGTAACTACTGAAGTTACTCTGAATGAGATTGCCAAAGTTGAAGGTGATGTTGTAGACTTGACGACCTTGAAAGCAGCTGGCGTCGTTCGCAAGAACATGACGTTCGTCAAAGTGGTTAAATCCGGTGAAATCAGCCGTGCCGTTACCATCAAAGGTATCAAGGTAACAGCTGGTGCTCGCGCCGCGATTGAAGCTGCTGGCGGAAAAATAGAAGACTAAGGGTAGTACTATGGCAAAACCAGGAGTGGACACAGCAAGCGCACAACGCGGTTCATCAGAACTACGTCAGCGTCTGCTATTTGTTCTCGGAGCAATCATCATCTTCCGATTAGGCTCGTTCGTGCCAATTCCTGGAATTGACAGTGCTGTACTGGCGCAGTTCTATGAACAGCAGAAAGATACCATCCTGGGCATGTTTAACATGTTCAGTGGTGGTGCCTTGGAACGTGCATCTGTAGTGGCCTTGGGCATTATGCCCTACATCACCGCGTCGATCATTATGCAGTTGTTGACTGTAATGCATCCGGCAATGGCGGAGTTGAAAAAAGAAGGCGAGGCAGGGCGTAAGAAAATTAGCCAATATACCCGTTACGGGACGTTGGTTCTTGCGACCACCCAAGCATTTGCAATTGCCAATTCGTTACCGGCGATGATGCCGGGCCTAGTGGTTAATCCCGGGCTTAGCTTCACATTCACCGCTGTGGTGAGTTTGGTTACCGGCACCATGTTCTTGATGTGGTTAGGTGAGCAAATTACCGAGCGAGGTATTGGTAACGGTATTTCTGTGTTGATCTTCGTCGGCATCGTCGCGGGCTTGCCTGCGGCTATCGGTCAGACCATTGAAGATACGCGACAAGGCCAATTAAATGTCTTCGCGTTGATTCTGATCTGTGCCATCGTTTTTGCGGTAACCTACTTTGTTGTCTTCGTCGAACGTGGTCAACGCCGTATCGTTATCAATTATGCAAAACGACAGCAAGGTCGCCGTGTATTCGCAGCGCAAAGCACCCATTTGCCGCTCAAAGTGAATATGGCAGGTGTTATTCCTCCGATTTTTGCTAGTAGTATTATTCTGTTCCCAAGTACGATTGCCACTTGGTTCGGACAATCCGATAGTTACTTTGCTGAATCATTGCAAACTATCGCTCAGAATTTGTCACCGGGTAATCCGCTATACATTTTATTGTACAGCCTTGTGATTATCTTCTTCTGTTTCTTCTACACGGCGTTGGTCTTCAACCCGCGTGAAACAGCCGACAATCTGAAAAAGTCCGGTGCCTTTATTCCAGGTATTCGTCCGGGTGAACAAACGTCAAAATACATTGACAAAGTGATGACTCGTCTGACATTGGCAGGCGCTCTGTACATTACCTTTGTTTGTTTGGTGCCTGAGTTCTTAACCATCGCATGGGGCGTATCTTTCTACTTCGGTGGAACATCGCTGCTGATTATTGTGGTCGTTATCATGGACTTCATGGCACAAGTACAGACCCATCTGATGAGCAATCAGTATGAGTCAGTGCTGAAAAAAGCCAATCTTAAAGGCTACGGCCGCTAAGATTGAACGTTACGGAGTTAAGTAATGAAAGTTCGTGCTTCCGTTAAAAGAATTTGCCGTAACTGCAAAATCGTAAAACGCGCTGGTGTTGTTCGAGTTATTTGCAGTGAGCCTAAGCATAAGCAAAGACAAGGCTAATTCTGATCTCAAGCCTCTTTTTTTAGAGGCTTGATATGGCGCGAGGAGCAATAATCAAAAATTGCCCTCGCAATCTTATTGCAAAATAGTTATGGGTTGAGTATCCTTACGGGCTTTTCAATTCCGGCTATTTGATTTTATATAATAGGAGTTCTGTTAATGGCCCGTATCGCAGGCATTAACGTTCCTGATCACAAGCATGCAGTTATCGCTTTAACTGCGATTTACGGTGTTGGTAAAACAACTGCTAAAAGCATTTTGGCAGCTACCGGCATCGCTGAATCAACCAAGATCAGTGAATTAAATGAAGACACATTGAATGTACTTCGTGATGAAGTCGCCAAATACACTGTTGAAGGTGATTTGCGTCGTGAAGTGTCAATGAACATCAAACGTTTGATGGATCTCGGTTGTTACCGTGGTCTACGTCACCGTCGCAGCTTGCCACTTCGTGGTCAGCGTACCAAAACTAACGCGCGTACTCGTAAGGGTCCACGTAAAGCGATTAAGAAGTAGGCGGACATAGACTATGGCTAAAACACCCACTCGTACCCGTAAAAAGGTTAAAAAGCAAGTTGCTGATGGTATGGCCCATATCCATGCTTCTTTCAACAACACCATTGTAACTATTACTGACCGTCAAGGTAATGCACTTTGCTGGGCAACTGCCGGTGGTTCTGGCTTCCGTGGTTCACGTAAGTCTACTCCATTCGCTGCGCAGGTTGCTGCTGAGCGCTGTGGTGCCATGGCTCAGGATTTCGGTTTGAAAAACTTAGAAGTTTTCGTCAATGGCCCAGGTCCAGGTCGTGAGTCGGCTATCCGTGCATTGAATGCTGCCGGTTACCGCATCACCAACATCACTGACGTTACGCCAATCCCGCACAACGGTTGTCGTCCGCCTAAAAAACGTCGCGTATAAGTAATAGAGATACTGGAGAAAGAAAATGGCAAGATATTTGGGTCCTAAACTCAAGCTCAGCCGTCGCGAAGGTACTGATCTATTCCTTAAAAGTGGCGTAAGAGCAATTGACTCTAAGTGTAAAATCGAAACTACACCTGGTCAACACGGTGCTGGTCGTGCACGTATTTCAGACTACGGCCTTCAGCTTCGTGAAAAACAAAAAGTTCGTCGTATCTATGGCGTCCTGGAAAAACAATTCCGCAACTACTACAAGAAAGCGGCTCGCATCAAAGGCAACACTGGTGAAAACTTGTTGCAATTGCTTGAGCGTCGTCTTGACAACGTAGTATATCGCATGGGCTATGCCAGCACTCGTGCAGAAGCACGTCAGCTTGTCAGCCACAAAGCGATTGTTGTAAACGGTAGTGTTGTTAATATCGCTTCTTATCAAGTGTCTGCTGACGATGTGGTAGCAGTACGCGAGAAAGCGAAAAAGCAGGCTCGTATTACCGCTGCTGTAGAATTGGCAGGCCAGCGTGAGTCAGCGACATGGTTGGAAGTAGACACCTCTAAGCTTGAAGGCGTATTCAAACGCGTTCCTGAGCGTTCTGACTTGTCTGCCGAAATCAACGAACAACTAATCGTCGAACTTTACTCGAAGTAAAGTCATTATTAAGAGAGGATAACCAATGCAGGGTTCTGTATCCGATTTTCTAAAACCACAATCGGTTGACGTACAAAGTTTGAGTCCAACTCACTCAATCGTGACTTTGGAGCCACTTGAGCGTGGATTTGGTCATACACTTGGTAATGCTCTTCGTCGTATTCTGCTGTCGTCTATGCACGGTACCGCAGTTACTGAAGTTGAAATCGACGGTGTTGTACATGAATACAGTGCCAAAGAAGGCGTAAAGGAAGACATTATCGACATCTTGCTGAATCTCAAAGATTTGGCGGTCAAATTGGAAGGTAAGAATGAAGCCATGCTGACCCTGACTAAGTCAGGTGAAGGCCCGGTAACTGCCGACCTTATCCAACACGACGGTGATGTTGAAATCGTCAACCCAGAACATGTGATCTGCAACCTCGTTGGTGCCAAGAGTGACATCTCAATGCGCATCAAGGTTGAAAGTGGACGCGGTTACGTTCCGGCTGCTGCAAAAGCTCTCTCTGACGAAGATGATCGCCCAATCGGCCGTTTGTTGCTAGATGCATCATTCAGCCCGGTTGAGCGTATTGCATATACTGTTGAATCTGCCCGTGTAGAACAACGCACAGACCTCGACAAGCTCATCATCGATATGGAAACCAACGGTACGATCGATCCTAAAGAAGCGATTGAACGTGCTGCGAGCATTCTTGCTGATCAGCTTTCCAACTTCATGGAATTGCGTGAAGTCAGTGAGATTGAAGAGAAAGAAGAAAAACCGGAATTTGATCCGATTCTTCTTCGTCCGGTTGATGATCTGGAGTTGACTGTTCGTTCTGCAAACTGTCTTAAAGCAGAGCAGGTTCAATATATCGGTGATCTGGTACAACGTACTGAGGTTGAACTTCTTAAAACACCAAATCTTGGTAAGAAGTCACTGACGGAAATTAAAGACGTATTGGCATCTCGCGGTCTTTCTTTAGGTATGCGCCTAGAGAACTGGCCACCGGCGAGCATTGTCGATAAAGACTAACCAGATTCACGCTTTAGATAGAAGGATAAGGTCATGCGCCATCGTAAGAGTGGTCGCCAATTAAACCGTAACAGCAGTCATCGCCAAGCGATGTTCCGCAACATGGCCGGTTCATTGGTGAAACACGAACTGATTAAAACAACATTACCGAAGGCTAAAGAGCTTCGTCGTGTTGTTGAGCCTCTTATCACATTGGCTAAAACTGACAGTGTTGCAAATCGTCGTTTGGCTTTTGCCAGAACACGTGACAACGAAGTAGTCGGTAAGCTGTTTAACGATCTCGGTCCTCGTTACGCAGAGCGCCCAGGCGGTTACACGCGCATTTTGAAATGCGGTTTCCGTGCAGGTGACAACGCGCCGATGGCATACATCGAGTTCGTTGACCGTCCAATCTCTGAAGAGATTGACGAAGAAGTAGAAGCTCAAGACGAAGAGTAAATTTTAACTCTTTATCAAGTTTGAAAAAGCCACCCTCGGGTGGCTTTTTTCTTTACAGGGATTTGTAGCCCGCACATTTATGTGCGACAGCCCAATCTGCCAGCAACCCCGTAGCCCGCACATTTATGTGCGATAATCTAACCATCAAAACCAAAAAAAACCACCACAGCTAATTTCAGCCAAACTCTTGTTTAAATCTGTTGTGTCAGTATAATACCGCTCCTACTCTCCTTTATATTTCCCTAAACTCACTTTTAACTTCACAGAACAAAAGTGCCCGGACAAAGGAGAGCTTCAATCAGGTAGACAGGGTTCTACCGCAAGGTCCAATGTAAAGGTTTTTAGAACAATGAATGCAAACGTAGAGAGCGAATCGAGCGGCGGCATTGCTGACAAATTCAAATGGATTGTTGTCATTGCCATTTTGGCTGCAACCGTAGTAGCTAACCATTTCTATAGCGACCAGTCTGTATTGCTAAGAGCAGGCGTATTTGTCGTAGCAGTAGCACTGGCCATATTTTTGGCTGCACAAACCGATAAGGGGCGTACCTTTATGACTTTTGCCAAAGAGGCAAGAACAGAGGTTCGCAAGGTCGTATGGCCTAATCGTCAAGAGGCGACTCACACTACGCTTATTATCGCTGTTGTGACCTTAGTGATGTCTGCTTTGTTGTGGGCGTTGGATATTGGCTTACGTTGGCTGATCGGTTTATTCACCGGTTTGGGAGGTTAATCCATGGCTGAGAAAAAATTACGTTGGTATGTGGTTCAAGCTTTCTCTGGCTATGAGCAGCGCGTAAAGAAAACCTTGCTTGAGCACATCAAGCTACACAACATGGAAGACCGCTTCGGCGAAGTATTGGTTCCTACAGAAGAAGTTATCGAAATGCGCGCCGGCCAAAAACGCCGCTCAGAACGTAAATTCTTCCCAGGTTATGTATTGGTGCAAATGGTGATGGAAGAAGACACCTGGCACTTGGTTAAGAGTGTGCCACGTGTGCTAGGCTTTATCGGTGGTAAATCTGACCATCCGGCGCCTATCTCTCAACGCGAAGCTGACGCTATCTTAAACCGTCTGCAAGAAGGTGTGGATAAGCCAAAACCAAAAACTTTGTTCGAGCCGGGCGAAGTGGTTCGCGTTATCGATGGTCCATTCGCCGACTTCTCAGGTGTGGTCGAAGAAGTGGATTACGAGAAAAGCCGAGTCAAGGTTTCTGTGCTTATCTTTGGTCGTTCAACCCCGGTTGATTTGGACTTCGGTCAGATTGAGAAAGACAAATAATATTTTTTGCTCCGACAAAAAATATATCAAAACGCGCCGCCCGGCGCGTTTTTGGTTTCTGACCCCTGCTACAGTTCTCCATCATTGGGGGCGTTCGTCCAGCCCACCCTATAATCTTATTTTGCATAGGTTGGTTGTTGTTGGGCAACGCCCAACAATTGCTGCCAAAAAAACCTGTTGCGATAAAAACCAAACCCTGTATAATTTGCGCCCGCTTTGCTTATTCGTAAAGCGTAAAAAATTCATTAAACCGGGTAGTCGCTAGAGTATTCGTCCTCGCGTATACAAGACTTAGACCCATACAACAGAGGTCAAAAATGGCTAAAAAAGTAGAAGCGCTTATCAAGTTGCAAGTTGCAGCTGGTATGGCTAACCCTTCACCACCTGTAGGTCCAGCTTTGGGTCAACACGGTGTGAACATCATGGAATTCTGTAAATCGTTCAACGCAAGAACTGAAAGCCTTGAAAAAGGTATGCCGGTTCCTGTGATTATCTCGGTTTACAACGACCGTTCTTTCACCTTCGAAACCAAGACTCCACCTGCGTCGTTCTTGTTGAAAAAAGCTGCTGGCATCAAAAGTGGTTCTAGCCGCCCTAACACCGAGAAAGTTGGTACCGTTACGCGTGCTCAGTTAGAAGAAATCGTTGAAATGAAACGCGCCGACTTGACAGCTGCCGATATGGACGCTGCGGTACGCACCATCGCTGGCTCTGCCCGCGCCATGGGTCTGAACGTAGAGGGTTAATAGAAATGGCTAAATTATCTAAAAAAGCGAAACTGATCCGCGATAAGATCGACCGTAACAAAGAGTACGAGATCAACGAAGCCATTGCGCTTTTGAAAGAATTGGCAACTGCCAAATTCGAAGAAAGCTTTGACATCGCTGTAAACTTGGGTGTTGACCCGCGTAAATCTGACCAAAACGTTCGTGGCGCTACTGTATTGCCACACGGTACTGGTCGTGAAGTTCGCGTTGCCGTATTCACTCAGGGCCCTAACGCTGAAGCCGCTAAAGAAGCCGGTGCCGACTTAGTTGGTATGGAAGACTTGGCAGAACAGGTTAAGAAAGGCGAAATGAACTTCGACGTTGTTGTTGCTTCTCCTGATGCAATGCGCGTAGTTGGTCAGTTGGGTCAAATCTTAGGCCCACGCGGCTTGATGCCAAACCCTAAGACTGGCACTGTTACTCCTAACGTTGCAGAAGCGGTTAAAAACGCTAAAGCTGGTCAGGTTCGCTATCGTAACGACAAAAACGGTATTATCCATACTACCGTTGGTAAAGTCGGCTTCGATGCCAACCAAGTTAAAGAAAACGTTGAGGCCTTGTTGGTTGCACTTAAAAAGGCCAAGCCTAGCAACTCTAAAGGCGTTTACGTTAAGCGTGTTAGCTTGTCTACCACTATGGGCGCAGGTTTACGCTTGGCACAAAGCTCATTAGACTTCTAATTGAGTAAAGGGGTCAAAGTCAATTATTCGTGTGTACAATAGTGTACCTTAAAATAATTGGTGCTGACCCCCTATACATCGGCGGGCTGTTCTATTAGAATAGTCGGCCACAAATTTTGGGTAGAGGTTTTTTGACCTCACGTCCAAGACCGCAGGTGTTTGCCTTAAAACAGACTTAATTTCCTGCGTAGACGGTGTAGACCCCAGATGTTAAAACTCTGGATTTCACCGTGGTTTAAGCGCCATTTGGCGTTTTGAGAGTAACACCGAAAGTTCGCTTTCGGTTAAACCAGGAGTAATTACAATGCCATTGAATCTTGAAGGCAAAAAAGCGATTGTAGCCGAAGTACAAGAAGCTGCCAGTGGTGCATTGTCTGCCGTTGTGGCTGATTCTCGTGGTGTAAATGTAACCGACATTACTGAGCTTCGTAAGGAAGCCCGTGCTGCAGGCGTATGGATGAAAGTGGTTCGTAACACTTTGGCCCGTCGCGCTGTTGAAGGGTCTAACTTCGAATGCTTGACCGAATCGTTGGTTGGTCCTTCTTTGATCGCGTTCTCTAATGAGCACCCAGGTGCTGCGGCTCGTCTTTTTAAAGACTTCGCCAAGAAGAACGATAAGTTCGAAGTTAAGGTTGCCGCTTTCGAAGGTAATGTTGTTGATGTTGAAATGTTGGCCAAGTTGCCGACATACGACGAAGCAATTGCACGCTTGATGATGACCATGAAAGAAGCTGCCGCAGGCAAACTGTGCCGTACTATCGCTGCTATTCGTGATCAAAAAGAAGAGCAAGCAGCCTAATTTTTCCGGCACGCTTGTTATTAATCAGAGTTTTAATCGAAACGGTTTACGTTTCACCAATTAGGAATTTATACAATGTCTGTAACTAAAGACCAAATCCTTGATGCTATTGCTGAAATGTCAGTAATGGACGTAGTTGAGCTTATCGAAGCTATGGAAGAAAAATTCGGCGTATCTGCTGCCGCTGCTGCTGTTGCTGTAGGTGGTGGTGACGCTGGCGGTGCTGCTGAAGAAAAGACTGAGTTCGACGTTATCTTGAACGCTATCGGCGGTAACAAAGTTGCTGTTATCAAAGCGGCTCGTGGCGCAACTGGTCTTGGCCTTAAAGAAGCTAAAGCTTTGGTTGAAAGCGCTCCAGCTCCAATCAAAGAAGCTGTTAGCAAAGAAGAAGCTGAAGAGCTTAAGAAAGTATTCGAAGAAGCTGGCGCTGAAGTCGAAATCAAGTAATTTGGTTTATGCCAGATTCGACACTCGTTTAAACGGGTACAGGCTGGGGGCAAATGTCTCCAGCCTTTTTGCGCTGTAGAAGTCGCGTTATTTCGACATCGAGATTAAACTTCTACCACAATTACGATAAAAGCGTCTTTTAATGTCGTTACTTTTTGCGGCGAATATGTCGTACAGGCTGCCTTTTTTGGGCAGGTAGGGTCACAACTGTGCAAGCTGAGGAACCCCATGGCTTACTCTTATTCTGAAAAGAAACGTATCCGCAAAGACTTTGGTAAACGCCAACAGGTAATGGATATTCCATATCTATTGCAAATTCAGCTAGAGTCTTTCAAAAGCTATATTGAAGCCGATGTGGACGGCAATTGCGGAATGGAATCGGCCTTCCGTTCTGTTTTCCCAATCAAGGCCTATTCAGGTCATTCGGAACTTCAATATGTATCATACCGCATCGGCGATCCGATTTTTGACGTTAAAGAATGTCAAATCCGCGGTGTCACCTACTCGGCCTCATTGCGAGTCAAACTGCGTTTGGTCATCTACGATAAAGATGGCGCACCGGATACTGTAAAAGATATCCGCGAGCAGGAAGTCTACATGGGTGAGATCCCCTTGATGACTGAGAACGGTACTTTCGTCATCAACGGGACCGAGCGTGTTATCGTTTCCCAGTTGCACCGTTCACCAGGCGTGTTCTTTGACCACGATAAAGGCAAAACACACTCTTCTGGTAAAGTTTTATATAATGCCCGCGTTATTCCTTACCGCGGCTCATGGCTCGATTTCGAGTTTGACGTAAAAGATAATCTGTTCGTGCGTATCGACCGTCGTCGTAAAATGCCGGCGACTATTATCTTACGTGCACTCGAGTACACGACCGAGCAAATGCTTGAAATGTTCTTCGAGTTCGACACCTTCACTATCAGTGAAAAAGGTGTGCGTTTGACTTTGATCCCGTCACGTCTTCGTGGTGAGACTGCCCATTTTGATATCAAAGACAACGAAGGCAATATCGTCGTCGAAGCTGGCCGTCGTGTCACTGCTCGTCATATCCGTCAGCTTGAAAAAGCCAATGTGACCAAACTCGATGTACCACACGAGTATTTGGTCGATCGTGCTTTGGCGAAAAACTACGTCAATGAATCTACCGGTGAAATCGTCGGCGCTGCCAACCAGGAAGTGACCCTAGAGTTGTTGGCAGAGTTGATCAAAGCCGGTTACAACACCATTGAGACCCTGTACACCAATGAATTGGATAGCGGTGCCTATATCTCAAATACCTTGCGCGCAGATTCAAGCGTTGATCGCTTAGATGCGCTGATTGAGATTTATCGCATGATGCGTCCGGGTGAGCCGCCAACAAAAGAGTCGGCAGAAGCCTTGTTCAAAAACTTGTTCTTCACTGATGAGCGCTATGACCTCTCAAGTGTTGGTCGTATGAAGTTCAACCGCCGCGTAGGCCGTGACGAGTTGACCGGTGAAGGCATCTTGAGCAACGAAGATATCATCGAGGTAATGAAAACCTTGATCGACATCCGTAACGGTAAAGGCGAAGTTGACGACATCGACCACTTAGGTAACCGTCGTATCCGTAGCGTTGGTGAAATGGCCGAAAACCAATTCCGTGTTGGTTTGGTTCGTGTTGAACGTGCTGTTCGCGAGCGTTTGAGCTTGGGCGACCTCGACGGCGTTATGCCACAGGATTTGATTAACGCCAAGCCGATTTCGGCTGCCGTTAAAGAGTTCTTTGGTTCTAGCCAGTTGTCACAGTTCATGGACCAAAACAACCCGCTGTCGGAAATTACCCACAAGCGTCGTATTTCAGCCTTAGGCCCGGGTGGTTTGACCCGTGAGCGTGCAGGCTTTGAGGTGCGTGACGTACATCCGACGCACTATGGTCGTGTTTGTCCAATCGAGACCCCTGAGGGTCCAAACATCGGTTTGATCAACTCATTGTCAATCTATGCCAAAACCAATACTTACGGCTTCTTGGAAACCCCATACCGCCGTGTAGACAATGGTTATGTGACCGATGAAATCGAATACCTTTCTGCTATCGAAGAAGGTAACTTCGTTATCGCTCAGGCCAACGTTGAAATGGACGAAGAGAATATGTTGGTGCCTGACACCAATGGTAATATTCAATGTCGTTACAAAAACGAGTTTGAGCTGAAGCAGGCTGAAGAAGTTCAGTATATGGACGTATCAAGCCAGCAGATCGTATCGGTTGCAGCAAACCTTATCCCATTCCTAGAGCACGATGATGCTAACCGTGCCTTGATGGGATCAAACATGCAACGTCAGGCTGTTCCTACTTTGCGTGCCGACAAACCTTTGGTTGGTACTGGTATGGAGCGCATCGTAGCGCGTGATTCTGGTGTATGTATCGTTGCTAAACGCGCAGGTACTGTGTCTTTCGTAGACGCCAGCCGAATCGTAATCGATGTTGTGCCTGAGCAAATGATCCCGGGCGAAGCCGGTATCGACATTTATACTTTGACCAAGTACACCCGTTCTAACCAAAACACCTGTATCAACCAGCGTCCAACGGTTTCTGTTGGTGAGCCGGTAGTTAAAGGTGACATTCTTGCCGACGGTCCTTCAACCGACTTAGGTGAGTTGGCCCTTGGTCAAAACCTTCGCGTGGCGTTCATGCCATGGAACGGTTATAACTTCGAAGACTCGATTTTGTTGTCAGAGCGTGTGGTTGAAGAAGACCGCTTGACGACTATCCATATTCAAGAATTGAGCTGTATTGCCCGTGATACCAAGTTGGGTTCTGAGGACATCGTTGCCGATATTCCAAACGTCGGTGAAGCTGCCCTGTCTAAGCTTGACGAATCCGGTATCGTTTATATCGGTGCCGAAGTCAAAGGCGGTGATATTCTCGTTGGTAAAGTAACGCCTAAAGGTGAAACTCAGCTGACCCCTGAAGAGAAGCTACTAAGAGCCATCTTCGGTGAGAAAGCGGCTGATGTTAAAGACACCTCATTGCGCGTGCCTAACAGTGTCTCTGGTACTGTTATCGACGTTCAGGTATTTACCCGTGACGGCGTTGAAAAAGACAAACGTGCGCTTGAAATCGAAGACATGCAGCTGCGTGAAGTGAAGAAAGACTTGAATGAAGAATTCAAGATCTTAGAGGCCGGTATCCGTGCCCGTGCAACACCATTGCTGCTTAAAGGTGGTTTCTCGCAAGACCGTGTCAACGGTATGACAACCGCCGACTTACTTGGCCAAAACCTGGCGGACGAAGCCGATCAAACTGCACTTGAGCAGTTGTGTGATCAGCACGCCGACATCAAAGCCGAGTACGACAACAAGTTTGAGGTTAAGCGTCGTAAGATCACCCAAGGTGATGACCTTGCCCCTGGCGTATTGAAGATCGTTAAGGTTTACCTTGCCGTTAAACGTCGCATTCAGCCTGGTGATAAAATGGCTGGTCGTCACGGTAACAAAGGTGTTATCTCAACCATCGTGCCTGTTGAAGATATGCCATACGACGAATCAGGTAACCCGGTCGATATCGTATTGAACCCGCTGGGTGTACCATCGCGTATGAATATCGGTCAGATCTTAGAAACCCACTTGGGCCTTGCGGCCAAAGGTATTGGTGAGAAGATTGACCGCATGGTTAAAGCCAAAGCCCGCGTTGAAGAATTGCGCGAGTTCTTAGGCCGCGTCTACTCGTTGGGCCGCGTCCGTCAAAAAGTGAAAATTGAAACTTTCACCGACGATGAAGTGATCCGTTTGTCGCAAAATCTGCGCGCCGGTTTACCGACGGCAACGCCTGCGTTTGACGGTGCCTTAGAAGCCGAGATCAAAGAACTGCTTGAGCTGGGCGATTTGCCGACCTCAGGTCAGCTTAAGTTGTTCGACGGCCGTACTGGTAATGAATTCGAGCGTCCTGTAACTGTCGGTTACATGTACATGCTGAAACTCAACCACTTGGTTGATGACAAGATGCACGCCCGTTCAACCGGTTCTTACTCTTTGGTTACCCAGCAGCCGCTTGGTGGTAAAGCTCAATTTGGTGGTCAGCGATTCGGTGAGATGGAGGTATGGGCACTTGAAGCATACGGTGCCGCCTACACCTTGCAGGAAATGTTGACCGTCAAGTCTGATGACGTCAATGGTCGTACTAAGATGTATAAAAACATCGTCGATGGCGACCATCGGATGGAACCAGGAATGCCGGAATCCTTTAACGTATTGCTTAAAGAGATCCGCTCACTGGGCATCAACATCGAACTCGAAGAGCAATAATTTGCCGATTTGAATATGGAGAGCGGTCTAATTTCCGACCGCTTTTGATTTTTAACTCCGACAGGAGATAAAAGTGAAAGATTTACTTAAGTTTTTAAAGCAACAAAACAAGACCGAAGAGTTCGATGCGATTCGAATCGGCCTAGCGTCACCGGATATGATCCGTTCATGGTCTTACGGTGAAGTTAAAAAGCCGGAAACCATCAACTATCGTACTTTCAAACCTGAGCGTGACGGTTTGTTCTGTGCCCGTATCTTTGGCCCGATCAAAGATTACGAATGTTTGTGCGGTAAGTACAAGCGTTTGAAACACCGTGGTGTGATTTGTGAAAAGTGTGGCGTTGAAGTTACCTTGACCAAAGTCCGTCGTGACCGTATGGGTCACATTGAGTTGGCAAGCCCTGTAGCGCACATCTGGTTCTTGAAATCATTGCCATCTCGTATCGGCTTGATGTTGGATATGACGTTGCGTGATATTGAGCGCGTACTTTACTTCGAATCTTTTGTGGTGATCGAGCCGGGTATGACCCCGCTTGAGAAAGGCCAGATGTTGACCGAAGAAGAGTATCTTGATGCGCTTGAAGAACACGGTGATGAATTCGACGCCAAAATGGGCGCCGAAGCCGTATTGGCGTTGTTGCAAGAACTTGACTTAGGTGGCCTTATCCGCGAAATGCGTGAAGAGTTGCCGGCCATCAATTCTGAAACTAAGCGCAAGAAATTGACCAAGCGTTTGAAATTGTTTGAAGCGTTCCATCAATCAGGCAATAAGCCTGAGTGGATGATCATGAACGTATTGCCAATTTTGCCACCTGACTTACGTCCTTTGGTACCGCTTGACGGCGGCCGCTTTGCGACCAGTGACTTGAATGACCTGTATCGCCGCGTCATCAACCGTAACAACCGTTTGAAGCGTCTATTGGACCTTGCTGCGCCTGACATTATCGTGCGCAACGAAAAGCGTATGTTGCAAGAAGCGGTTGATGCCTTGTTAGATAATGGCCGTCGTGGTCGTGCCATCACAGGTTCGAACAAGCGTCCACTTAAATCTTTGGCCGATATGATCAAAGGTAAACAAGGTCGTTTCCGTCAAAACCTCTTGGGTAAACGTGTAGACTACTCTGGCCGTTCGGTTATCGTGGTAGGTCCTACGCTTAAACTGCATCAGTGTGGTTTGCCTAAGAAGATGGGTCTTGAGCTATTTAAACCATTTATCTACGGTAAATTGGAAGCCCGTGGTTTAGCCACCACCATCAAAGCTGCCAAGAAAATGGTAGAACGTGAAGTGCCAGAGGTTTGGGATATCCTTGATGAGGTTATCCGTGAGCATCCAATCCTGCTCAACCGTGCACCAACACTTCATAGATTGGGTATTCAGGCGTTTGAGCCGGTACTGATCGAAGGTAAAGCCATTCAATTGCACCCACTCGTTTGTGCGGCCTATAACGCCGACTTCGATGGTGACCAAATGGCGGTTCACTTACCATTGACCATTGAAGCACAGCTTGAAGCCCGTGCCTTGATGATGTCTACCAACAACATCTTATCACCTGCCTCTGGTGACCCTATCATCGTACCTTCACAGGACGTTGTATTGGGCCTTTACTATATGACCCGCGAAAAAATCAATGCTCGCGGCGAAGGCATGGTATTTAAAGATCTGAAAGAAGCGGAAAAAGCTTACCGAACCGGTCAGGCTGAACTGCACGCTCGCGTTAAAGTACGTATCACCGAGCATGTTCGCATCAAAGGTGAAGACGGTATTACTTTCGAGCCTGTGACATCGATTAAAGATACGACTGTTGGTCGTGCGATTTTCTCACAGATCATTCCTAAAGGTTTGCCGTTCAGCGTGCTGAGCAATGCCTTAGGTAAAAAACAGATCTCACGTCTAATCGATACTTGTTATCGTGAACTGGGTCTTAAGACCACCGTTATTTTTGCCGACCAGATCATGTACACCGGTTTCCATTATGCGATGCTCTCTGGTGCCTCGGTTGGTATCGACGATATGGTCATCCCTGATGAGAAAGCGCCGATTATCGCCGACGCTAAATCTCAGGTAGATGAAATTCAAGAGCAGTTCCAATCTGGTTTGGTTACCGCTGGTGAAAAATACAATAAGATCATCGATATTTGGTCAACCGCCAATGAGCGCGTGTCAAAAGCGATGATGGATAACCTCTCCACCGAAGTGGTGATCAACCGTGACGGTGAAGAAGAAACTCAAGCATCATTCAACGCTATCTTTATGATGGCCGACTCTGGTGCTCGTGGTAGCGCCGCCCAGATCCGTCAGCTTGCTGGTATGCGTGGTCTGATGGCAAAACCAGATGGTTCAATCATCGAAACTCCAATCGTCGCGAACTTCCGTGAAGGTTTGAACGTACTTCAGTACTTCATCTCAACTCACGGTGCGCGTAAAGGTTTGGCCGATACCGCACTTAAAACCGCTAACTCGGGTTACTTGACGCGTCGTTTGGTTGACGTGGCACAAGATTTGGTTGTTATCGAGCAAGATTGTGGCACCGAAGAAGGCGTCTTGATGAAGCCGCTTATCGAAGGTGGCGATATCGTAGAGCCGCTTAGAGAGCGTGTATTGGGTCGTGTGACCGCAGTAGATTACATCAAGCCGGGCGAAACCGAGGTGCTTATTCCTCGTAATACCCTTATCGACGAAAAAATGTGTGACTTCATCGAAGAACACTCTGTCGATGAGTTGATGGTACGCTCAGTAATCACCTGTGATACTGACTTTGGTGTTTGTGCCAACTGTTATGGCCGTGATTTGGCCCGTGGTCACATCATCAATGAAGGTGAGGCCATCGGTGTTGCAGCTGCTCAATCAATCGGTGAGCCGGGCACACAGCTGACCATGCGTACCTTCCACATCGGTGGTGCGGCATCAAGGGCGTCTGCGGAGAACTCGGTTCAGGTTAAAACCACAGGTACTATGAAGCTTCATAATTCTAAGTACGTTACCAACACCGATGACAAGATTGTTATTACCTCACGTTCAACCGAAGTCACCATGACTGACGAACACGGTCGTGAGAAAGAGCGTTATAAGCTCCCTTACGGTGCGGTATTGTCGGTTAAAGACAACGCCAAGGTTGAAGCTGGGCAAACCATTGCATTGTGGGACCCGCATTCACATCCAATTATTACCGAGCGTGTGGCTGAGGTTAGCTTCTCTGATGTTGATGACTCTAACACCGAGGTTCAGGTTGACGATTTGACCGGTTTGACCCGTACAGTGGTTAAAGACTTGTCAATGTTTAATGCTAAAGAGCCTAAGCTTATCCTTAAAGGTGAAGACGGCGCATTGCAAGAGATTAAGATGCCAAGCTTTGCCACCATTGAGGCCAAAGACGGCACCACAGCTAATGCCGGTGACATTCTTGCCCGTATCCCGCAAGAAAGCTCGAAGACCCGTGATATTACCGGTGGTCTACCACGAGTTGCCGACTTGTTTGAAGCGCGTAAGCCGAAAGATCCTGCCATCTTGGCTGAGATCTCTGGTACCGTTTCATTCGGTAAAGAGACCAAAGGTAAGCGTCGCTTGGTTATCACCCCGGAAAAAGGTGATCAACACGAAGAGATGATCCCGAAATGGCGTCAGATGAACGTGTTTGAAGGTGAAACGGTTGCCCGTGGTGAGGTTATCGCCGAGGGTGCTGAGTCTGCCCATGACATCTTACGTTTGCGTGGCGTTAACGCTGTAGCTAACTACATCGTCAATGAGGTTCAGGAAGTTTACCGACTACAAGGCGTTAAGATTAACGATAAGCACATTGAAGTTATCGTTCGTCAGATGTTACGTAAGTGTATCATCACCGATGCCGGTGACAGCAACTTCATCGTTGGTGAGCAGCTTGAGGTTTCACGTGTGGTAATTGCCAACCGTCATTTAGAAGCGCAAGGCAAGATCACCGCGAAGTTTGAACTACAGTTGTTGGGTATTACCAAAGCATCGCTTGCCACTGAGTCATTTATCTCAGCAGCATCGTTCCAGGAAACTACCCGCGTATTGACCGAAGCAGCCGTTAGCGGTAAAGCCGATGAGTTGCGTGGTCTGAAAGAGAACGTTATCGTGGGTCGTTTGATCCCGGCTGGTACTGGTTTTGCGCATCATAAAGAGCGCATCCGTAAACGCCGCGACCGTGACGTTCAAGAAGTGGCCGAGTCTTCGGTCAGTGCCGTTGAGGCAGAAAAGGCATTGGTGGACGCACTCAATGCCAGCTTAACCGGTGACGATTCAAACGGCGGTATTTAATCGATGTGGGTGAAATATCACCCACATTTTTAATTAAATATTGACAGCTCAAAGTTTCGTCATTAGAATTCCGCGACCCTTATTACCGTGAGGTAAAAGGGTGCGGAATTTTTCACGTTTATGAGCGTTTCAATTTCTGTAATGGAAATTGCAACATCTTTAATCAACTTAGGAGCATAAATGGCTACTATTAACCAATTGGTGCGCAAGCCACGTGTAAAGCAAGTTGCTAAGAGCAACGTGCCAGCACTAGAAGCTTGTCCACAACGTCGTGGTGTATGTACTCGTGTATATACTACTACCCCTAAAAAACCTAACTCAGCACTACGTAAAGTTGCTCGTGTACGTTTGACTAACGGCCATGAAGTAACTTCATACATCGGTGGTGAAGGTCACAACCTGCAAGAGCATAGCGTTATCCTTATCCGTGGTGGCCGTGTTAAAGACTTGCCAGGTGTTCGCTATCACACAGTCCGTGGTGCGCTTGACTGTTCAGGTGTTAACGACCGTCGTCAAGGCCGCTCTAAGTACGGCGCGAAAAGGCCGAAGTCTTAACGGATCTCCGTTAGTAAGGCCAAACACATTTAATTTTAAAGTTTTGGGTTAATACCTGAATATATCGGAGATTACACAATGCCTAGAAGAAGAGTTGTCGGAGCACGCAAAATTCTTCCTGATCCAAAGTTCAAATCTGAACTATTGGCAAAATTTATCAATGTTTTGATGCTTGACGGTAAAAAGTCAATTGCAGAAAAAATCATTTATGGCGCATTAGACATCGCTGCTGAAAAAACCGGTAAAGATCACTTGGTTGTTTTAGAAGAAGCGTTGGAAAACGTGCGTCCTAGCGTCGAGGTTAAATCTCGTCGTGTTGGTGGTTCTACCTACCAAGTTCCTTGTGAAGTACGTCCTACTCGTCGTAATGCACTGGGTATGCGTTGGTTGGTTGAAGCCGCTCGTAAACGTGGTGAAAAATCTATGGCACAGCGTTTGGCTAATGAAATGGCCGATGCTACTGCCAACAAAGGCGCAGCAGTCAAGAAACGTGAAGACGTTCACAAAATGGCTGAAGCGAACAAAGCATTCGCACATTACCGCTGGTAATCAAGAAGGCACTTTTAAGAGGATCCTATGGCTCGTACAACTCCCATTGAGCGCTATCGCAATATTGGTATAGTTGCTCATGTTGACGCTGGCAAAACAACGACCACGGAACGTGTATTGTATTACACAGGTCTGTCCCACAAAATCGGTGAGGTTCATGACGGCAATGCCACCATGGACTGGATGGAACAGGAGCAGGAGCGTGGTATTACCATTACCTCAGCTGCTACGACCTGTTTCTGGAAAGGTATGAATGGACAATACCCTGATCATCGAATCAATATTATTGATACTCCGGGACACGTTGACTTCACCATCGAAGTTGAACGTTCATTGCGAGTGTTGGATGGTGCAGTCGTAGTATTGTGCGGTTCTTCTGGGGTTCAGCCACAAACTGAAACCGTTTGGCGTCAAGCCAACAAATACCAAGTTCCGCGCTTGGTATTTGTCAACAAGATGGACCGTACCGGCGCCGATTTTTTGAGTGTTGTACAACAACTCGAAGATAGGCTTGCCGCGACTCCAGTGCCGATTCACTTGAACATTGGTAGTGAAGACAGCTTTAAGGGTGTTATCGACTTAGTCAAAATGAAAGCGATCAACTGGAACGAAGCAGACCAGGGCATGACTTTTGATTACGCCGACATCCCCGGCGAGTTACAAGAACTCGCCGACACTTGGCGTGAAAAACTGCTTGAGTCAGCCGCTGAGGCGTCTGAAGAATTGATGGAAAAATACCTTGAAGAAGGCGATTTGTCCGAGTCAGAACTCAAAGCAGCTATCCGGCAATTGACCTTATCGAATGATATCGTTCCGGTGACCTGCGGCAGCGCCTTTAAAAACAAAGGTGTTCAGGCCGTATTGGATGCTGTGATCGATTATTTGCCGGCACCGACCGAGGTTGCGGCAATTAAAGGTATCTTGCCT
>JBFHGJ010000036.1:0-50362 GCA_041583135.1 Alteromonadaceae bacterium
AGTTTGCTCACTCAAATAGGTCATTTTGTATTGCCAATTCGGCGGGATGATAGATGGTATCCCAGATGTATAAAGCCAAAACCATCCAAATATCCCACCAAAAAAAGAAATGCCAGTCAGCTTAACTGACTGGCATTAGCCAATTGGCGCCCTTTGTCGTTTGCCAAATTTTTACAATTTAACCCTACCATTGGCCATCTCAGGCCTTATACTTGGATTAACTCAGTTGCATAAGGTGAGATTGATGCAGGCACAATCGAAAATCACAGAGCGGTCTTGGTCGTTTATGGCCATGTTGTTATGTGCTCTGACGTTGTTGGGCGGTTGCCAAAATACCGCTAAGACAGTAACCCTTTCGGATCTCATCATCGCTGAACCATTGGAAGTACACTATCGTAAAGAGCTGCACCTAGCGAGATTGAATGAGATCTTAAACACTGCAGAGATAACCGCGCAAGAGCGTGCTCGGCTACTGTATGAGCGCGGCGTCGTCTATGATGAGCTGGGGCTTAAGTTTCTTGCCCGTTTCGATTTCAATCAGGCACTACAGCTAAAACCTGACCTTGCCGAAGCCTATAACTTTCTTGGGGTTTACATGACCCTAACCCGTAACTTTGACAGTGCCTATGAAGCGTTTGATTCAGCCAACGAACTCAAACCCGATTATCAATTTGCTTTTTTCAGTCGTGGTATTGCCTTGTATTACGGCAATAGGGCAAAACTGGGGGCGCAAGATCTCAAACATTTTTATGACTTCAAACCGAGCGATCCCTATCGTATCTTGTGGCAATATATTGTGCAGAGTAAATTCGATAAGGCCTATGCGCTTAGTGAGCTCAAAAACAATGCCGCGCTTGCCGCGCAAGGTGAGTGGGCGAGTGACATTGTTAAACTTTATCTTAAC
This sequence comes from Alteromonadaceae bacterium, assembly GCA_041583135.1. GTDB lineage: Bacteria > Pseudomonadota > Gammaproteobacteria > Enterobacterales > Alteromonadaceae > JABSOG01. The sequence continues at coordinate 905 of JBFHGJ010000036.1, forward strand.
GAGTTAAGTGAGAAAGCGTTTCTCAGTTCGTTGGCTGACAATCGTCTAACATCCCAGCAGCAAGCAGAGCGCTTGTGTGAGGCCTATTTCTACCTTGGTAAATATCGCGATATAAACGGTGATAGCGAAGCGGCTCAAGACTTTTACAAGCTGGCATTGGCAACCAATGTTTATGGCTTTATCGAGCACAAATATGCCAGATTGGAGTTGGATCTCCACCGTCTGCCTTAGCGAACACCATGCCGGTAAAACGTTGCCTTAAAGTTGGTTTTAGAGCGGTTGTGGTTATTTGGGCGGTGATCTTGCTCCAAGGGGCCGTGTGTGCCAACCGACAAATGGTGGCTTGGCACTTTGATAAGAAGCCCAATGACTTGCTCTTTTATCAAGCCTTGGCTCTTGATATTCCTAAAGCACGACTGATCTACTTTCACAGGGCAAAAGACTGGTCTGTTGCCGCCAAACTCCGCTATTTGCGCCATGAGTCTCTTAAGCATGACGCCCAAGCTCATCTACTGATCGCCACTACACTGTTTGAAGATGGCCAATACGACAGGGCATTGCAATGGACCAACAATACTTCTGTTGCCGGCAACAGCGACAGCTTGTTGTTAAAAGGAAAAATCTACCTAGCCCAACAACGCTATGAACAGGCACGGCTACTTTTGTTAGGACGCAAAGAACCCGCTGCAAAGGCCATGCTGGCGCGTAGCTACCTAGCCTTTGGCGATTTTAAGCGGGCACAAGCCTTACTTGAAGGTAACACCAGCCAATACGCCTTAAGACTTAACCAACGGCTAACCAAGGCGATGACTACCACACATAAAACAGCTGTTTGTAAGCTTAAATTACAGCTGTTGGCATCGGATCTTAACGGATTAGAGTATGCTGCCGGACTTATCGAAAAGTGGCGAAATAAGGCCAGCTACAAGCAACTACCGATTTGCCTGCTGGAGCCTCAAGGGTTTGACCCTAGTGCACTTGGCTGCGTTGATGAGGTCGGAAAAAGGCAATCTTGCCAGCTGACCAAAATGGCTGCTCGACTAGCGATAGCGGCAGATGTGCTGCCTGTGATCGTGTATGGGGCCAAAGGTAAGGCCAATTACAATAACGGCATCATATTTATCAACCGCTTGAAAAGCTTCGGGGTATTTGCCCATGAACTGATGCATCACTTTGGTTTTTTGGACGAGTATGCTTTGGCGCACGATACCGCGCAGTCGATTTGCGCTAAAGCGCAGGCTGGTTTTGTTGGTGAAAATCTATACATCTTACCGCAAGGTCAAGCGCCAGAAGGTATGATTGCCGATATGGTAAAAGTGGCTACCTGTGATGCGACATCGGCGCAAGCCTATAAGCTGGTCAAGCCAATGACCTTGATGGAATTCATGGACCAGTCGTTGCCGCCGCTGTATTTAGATAAAATCAAAGACAAACTCCACAATCGGCAGCAGCAAATGGCCAACTATCAATACGCCTATGCTTTGGCCTTTGAGCGTCGAGGCCAACTAGATGAGTATCGTTTTTGGCTTAATGCGTCGGCCGCCAACGGATATTTTGCCGCTAAGGTACTGCTTGGAACATGGGTATCAACCCAGAAATAAGCCTTGGTTATCGTCAGAAAACCTTAGCTAACTGATTGGTTTTTATCACATGTTTTAAAAAATGATAAAAAATATCGGTTTTTTCTTGCGCTCGGGAAAAGCTTTGACTAACTTTAAAAGCGAAACAGGAACTTTCTAACCCACGTCATAAGGACTGATACTATGAAAAACCGCAATACCATCTCAATCACCAAACACCTTGTTAAAACCGCTTGTGCTGTCGTTTTTGGCGCGTCTGTTGTACTGGCACCTGCGTTGCAGGCTGTTGCCGGAAATCGTGTTCAAGGCCCTGTTACTCAAGACATCGAGTCGCAGATCTTGTTGAGCTTTAATGATCAGGACGATCAAATGGCCAATGCCGGTAAACGCGTACAGGGGCAAAGCACTAAGGTTAATATCAACTTGGCAAACTTTGAACAGCTGGTCGCGCTACCGGGGATTGGCAAGGTGAAAGCCAACGCCATTTTGCGTTACCGTGAAGAAGTCGGTCGCTTCGAAACCCTCGAAGACCTGCAAAATATCAAAGGCATCGGCGCTAAGCTTTATGCCAAGTTGCAAGGCAAAATTGAGATCTGAGGTTAACCTTTTGTCGTAAAAAGTGGGTTCCTTACTGAATATGACTCCGGGAAGCGCAAGCTTCCCTTTTTTTATGACCAGGGATGGTCGGTATGCCTACGTTGTAGGGAACATTCGTAGGCGATGACCAGGGATGGTCGGTCACAGAAATATTGCTCCTGCAATTTCTGCATTTCCTACGTCCTGTAGGTCACAGAAATATTGCTCCTGCAATTTCTGCATTTCCTACGTCCTGTAGGTCACAGAAATATTGCTCCTGCAATTTCTGCATTTCCTACGTCCTGTAGGTCACAGAAATATTGCTCCTGCAATTTCTGTATTTCCTACACATTACCGGTGCACAGAGGCGATTTTAGCTGAGCTTTTAGCCGCTAAATAACATCGGATCTATTCGCCTAAAGCCGCCATTTGGACATTGGCCCATTCGGTTGCGTCTTGATAAATTTCCGGCAATTTATCGCCGCAAAGCGTCAATGTGGTTGCGAGCTGCTCGGCTTGCGACCATTTGCCTTTCTCAAGTTGCTTGATGATAGCAACGTATTGCGCTAGGGTCCCTTGCTTGTCTGTCAGTGCCAGTTTGATTTCATCAGATAGTGGCAGCTTGTCCATTACGGCACCGATAGGCTGGTCGAGCATGGCGTCTATCAGTGACAACATACCGGTCAAAAAGGCGGTAGACATGTCTGTTTCGGCTGCTTGTGCCAGTAACTCGCAAAACCTTGCCCGAGTCATCGAAAGCCTTGTCAATTCAACTGGTTTATCGGTGCCGACTTGGGCGGCAAACAAAATCGACAAAAACTTTTTCAGTTCGACCACACCTAAAACCATCAGGGCTTGCTTGATATTGGCGATATCGGTGCGGCGTTTGAAGATAGGGGAATTGGCATAACGCAACAGCTTGTAGGCCAAACCGACATCACGCTCAAACACCTTGGTTATCTTACTGATATCAAAATCTTTTTTCGAAGTCTCAAACAACAATTCGGCCAAGGTCAACTGGGCAGGGCTGAGTGAGCGGCTTTGAACGATTTCGGGTTTAGAGAAAAAGTATCCCTGAAAATAGACAAAACCCAGCTCCAAGGCCTTTTCAAACTCCTCGTTGGTCTCAACTTTTTCTGCCAGCAGCTTGATCTGTGGAAAATCGACGATGGCTTGCTTTATTTCAAGCATTTGCTTATAGCTGGTTTCCATGAAATCGACCTTGATAATATCGACATAAGGATAAAAATGACGCCAGACTGGTTCATGAACATAGTCGTCAAGGGCAATCGTATACCCTGCCTCTTTGAGTAAGCGGCATTCGTTGAGTAACTTTTTGCCCGGTTGTACGGTTTCTAGAATCTCAACCACCACATGCTCTTGGTGTAACATGGTTGGGTATTTTTTCAGCAGCGTTTCGAGGGTAAAGTTAATAAAGGCCGGTTTGTTGCCGGTAAAATCGTCGATGCCGACATTGAGCTGGTTTTCAATCAGCTTTGATGTCGCTTCGTTTGCATCAACTTCGGGAAATACATTGTCTAATGAGTCGCGAAAAAGCAATTCATAGGCAAACAGGTTCTTATCCCTGTCGAGGATTGGCTGTCGGGCTGCATATAAATACATAAATTAACCACATTCTATAGGTTCTTTAACGACTGTAGCGCTCAAAACATAGCATTTAATTCATTGAAAAGAAACCATCGAATAAAGGGCCAGTCGGCAAATGCTGAGGTTATTAAATGACCATTGCTAAAAGATTGTTACATTTGCTTAAATTTGCGTAAAAGAATGCTTTTACCCGGGCGTTAATTGGTCTACGATATATCAAGGACATCCGTTTGTGACAATATGTCATCTAAAGCAAACCTAAGGATTAGGTAAAATGGTTGCCTGTCAGGCAATGATACTTCAAGGCTTTTGAGGGATGGACGACAACATCACTTTAACTGAAAATTAAATCTCCTATTGCGTACCATTGCCCTGTGTAACCTGCTCGCTGAGTGTCGGCAGGTGATGAACAACGAAAACCATAAATTAAAGGCGTAATTCTATGTCTATGCTACAAAAATTATTTGGTGGTGAATCTCGCGTCCCTGAGGGGAAAGTATTGATCGATCAGCGAGAGTTCAACGAGATGAGGGAAAAGGCTGCGGCTTTTGACAAGTTTGCAAGTTCACAAAGCCGTTCAATCGCACAGGCCATTACGACCAATGCCGAAGCGGTCAACAAGGCTGCGATGCAGCGATTGAATTCCATTGAACAAAGCTACCAAATGGTGCGGGATTTTATCGAACAGTCTCGTTCGGTTGAGAACATCTCGCAAAGTTCGTTTGAATCTGCCTCGGAAACGTCTAGCACCAGTGAAGACTGTATTGAACAGTTGGACAAATTGGTCGCCAACATCCGCAGCTCAGCTCAATTTATTAATGAGTTTACCGCACTTTTAGCCAATCTTGATGAGAACAGCAAGAATATCGACTCTTTAGTGGAATCGATTAAAGGCATTGCCGAACAGACCAATCTCTTGGCCCTAAATGCTGCCATTGAGGCGGCTCGTGCCGGAGAGCACGGTCGTGGTTTTGCCGTGGTGGCCGATGAGGTCAGATCTCTGGCCAATACCGCCAACAGTTCGGCTGATCAAATTCAGACAGAAATGAAAAAAATCATGGATGTCTCAGGTTCAATCATCAGCAAGCAAAAAGAGGTGCAAACACTGATCGATACCAGTGTCAGCATCGCCGATGAAACGACTTCTAGGCTGGGCTCTTTGGCACAATTGGCCAAAGCCAGTTCACAGTCAGTTGCACAAACTATCGACCAGGTCCGTGAACAATTGGCCAGCTCAGATACGATTGTGAACAATATGGATGCTTTGGTTGAAGACACGCAACAAGCCATTGACGGCTCGTCGAAAAATATGGAGTTGGGCAAGGCGCTCATGAGCGAACTTTCCTGATATAGGAGTAAGACCCGAGGGTAATGCGTGCAGTTGTTGGCGCTTTATTGTTCGGAAAACTACGAATGACGCTACGCGAGGCAAAACGGTATTCACCGCAAGATACAGTGATTATATCGCAAAACCAAGCTGTGTACCTGATGCCAGTCAACCCGGTCGGTTGACATCGCAGGGGATTTCATAGAAGATTCATGGGATTTTGTCGCTAAAGCGGCAAACCCCATTTTACAGTGTAAAAGCTTTTTCAATCTCTACAGCGTTTAGGCTGAGAGGCTTATTTTTAAAATAAATGGTTGGGAACTATGTCTGTGAAAATCAGAAAAAGTCTAATTGCGTCGGCTTTGGTCGGTGCCTTAGCAATGGTCAGTGGTTCGGTTGCTGCTGATCCACTTGAAGATTTGCATAAAGCTGAAGCTCAAATTCACAAAGACGGCAAGAAAAGCCAAGATAAAATCGACAACTTGTACGAGCAAGGTCAAGTATTGTTGGGTGAATATCGAGCTGTCGTTGATGAAACTGAGAATCTAAAAGTCTACAACGATTACGTAGCCGGTTTGGTTCGTAGCCAGCAAGCTGAAATCGACTCTTTGAACGAACAGATTCAGGAGATTGAAAACACCCGCAAAAACGTCGTGCCATTGATGTACAAAATGATCGACACCCTCGAAGCTTTCGTTAAAGCTGATATTCCAATTAAATTAGACGAGCGCATTGAGCGTATCGCACGCTTGCGTGACAACATGAGCCGTGCTGATATCACCGTATCAGAACGCTATCGTCAGGTATTGGAAGCCTATCAAATTGAGAAAGACATGGGTTCTTTGGTAACCGCATGGCAAGGTAATTTGAATGTAGACGGCCGTGACCGCACAGTAGATTTCGTGATGGTTGGTCGTGTTGCTTGGTTGGCACAGTCATTAGATCAGAAAAGTGCTTGGGTTTGGGATAACAACACCAAAACCTGGAAAGAGCTCGAAGACGGCTACCTTCGTCCTGTGACTATGACTATTCGTGTAGCGCGTCAACAATCAGCGCCTGCGCTTGTTAAACTACCGATTTTTGCCGCGGAGTAAACCAATAATGAAGACCTTTATCAAAAGTTTAGCATTAGTTGCAACCATGGCTTTGTCTGTCGGTTCAGCTACTACCTACGCAAACGACGCGCTCGACAAGTTGCTTGAGCAAGTCAAGAAAGACCGTATCTCTGAGGGCAAAATCAACAAAGCCCGTGAAGACGAGTTCAAATCTGCCCGCGCCGACAAGCAAGCCTTGCTTAACAAAGCGAAAAAAGAATTGGCAGATGAGAAAAATCGTGGTGAGCGTTTGAGCAAGCAGTTCTCACAAAACGAAACCACTTTGGCACAAAAGGCCGTTGAACTTGATAACGCCAAAGGTGACTTGGGTGAAATCTTCGGTGTGGTACGTCGTCAAGCCAATGACACTATCGGTGCTATCACCAGTTCAATCATCAGCGCTCAATTCCCTGGTCGTGAGCAGTTGTTGTTGAGCTTGGCAGAAGCGAAAAAATTGCCAACCCTTAAAGAGTTGGAAGAACTTTGGATTGCTTTGCAAACTGAAATGACCGAGTCTGGCAAAGTTGCCAAGTTCGATGCTCAAGTTGTTTCACTTGACGGTGAAACCAGCAACCAAACCGTGACTCGTGTTGGTAGCTTCAACTTGATGACCAACAGCGAATACTTGGTTTACAACATCGATACCAACCAAATTCAGCCTTTGGGTCGTCCTGCAGAAGATCACCAATTGGCAACTGTTGAGCAGTTCTCTAAAACGCCAGCCGGTTCTTACACCGAGCTATATGTTGACCCGTCGAAAGGCAACTTGTTGCGTTTGAACACTCAGCGCGCCACGCTTGAAGAACGTTATGAAGCTGGTGGTCCGGTTGGTGTCATCATCACTTTCGTATTGGGCTTAGGTCTTTTGATTGCCATCTGGCGCTTCGTTGGTCTGACTTTGACCTCTGTGAAGATGCGTTCTCAGATGAAAAATACTGCCAATCCGAGCAAATCAAACCCACTGGGTCGTATCCTTGCGGTATATCATGAAAACAAAGATGCCGACGTTGAAAACCTTGAGTTGAAACTTGACGAAGCGATTCTAAGAGAGTTGCCAAGCATTGACCGCGGTATCACCGTTATCAAGATCCTTGCTGCTATCGCACCGCTGTTGGGCCTATTGGGTACGGTTGTTGGTATGATCGAAACCTTCCAGCAAATTACTTTGTTCGGTACTGGTGATCCGAAGATCATGGCAGGTTCAATCTCAATGGCATTGGTTACTACCGCTCAAGGTCTAATCGCCGCCTTGCCACTTATCTTCGTACACGCCATCGTTGCGAGCCAAGCGAAAAGCGTTACCAGTTTGCTTGACCTTCAAAGTGCCGGCATCATTGCAGCGCACTCGGAGAAGGAGAACGCCTAATGTTAATCCTGATGGAGACATGGGAATCCGTCAGGGATTTTATTGCTACCGGGGGCGACGTGTTATATATCGTCGCAGCGGTGCTCGTCATCATGTGGGTTATGATGTTAGAGCGCTACTTGTTTTTGGTCTCGGCCTTTCCCAAAGTTCGCAATCAAGTGATTGCGGACTGGGATGCCAGAGCAGATACAACCTCTTGGTATGCGCATAGAATTCGTGAAGCGTGGATTGCCCAGGCGTCTGATAAGCTCGACGCTCGAATGATTCTGATAAAAACGTTGGTGGCGATGTGTCCACTAGTCGGCTTGCTCGGTACGGTTACCGGTATGATCCAGGTGTTTGAGACCATGGGTAACCAAGGTACGGGTAATCCGAGGTTGATGGCCGAAGGTATTTCTATGGCAACTATCCCGACAATGTCGGGCATGGTCGCGGCAATTTCAGGGGTGTTCTTTAGCGCTCGTCTGGAAGCCAAAGTCAAAATGGCCAAAGAAGGTCTGGTCGATAGTCTGCCACATCACTAAGAAGAGAGATTTACATGGCTCGAAAACCTACAAGAGATGAAGAAGAAGCGGCGATTGATATGACGCCGATGCTCGACATCGTGTTTATCATGCTGATCTTCTTCATCGTCTCGACCTCGTTCTTAAAAGAAGCGGGTGTCGAAGTGAAAAAACCAGAAGCAGAATCTGCTGTCGCGACGAAAAAGGCGAACGTCTTTATCGCTGTGCGCGAGTCCGGTGAAATCTGGATGGATAAAAGCGTCGTCGATATTGACCGTCTGTCTGCCAAAATCGAGCGTATGTTGGTTGAAACACCAACTGACGTTATCGTTATTCAAGCAGACGTCGAAGCACCTCATGGGGTAGTGGTCAAAGTTATGGACGCTATCAAAGGTGCCAACGACCAGCTCAAGATATCAATTGCAGGGGAGAATGATTTATGATCCGTTTGTTAGCTGCTATCTTGATCGGCGCATCAGTCAGTTTTGCCCTATTCGTATTTATGGCTAAGTTGATCGCCGGTGGTGACAACCGCAATGACGAAGTGAAAGAGTCTATTCGTGTCGAGCTGTTCACGCAGCCGCCGAAAAGCACGACTCAGACCAAACGTCGTGTGCCGCCACCGCCGCCACCGCCACCTAAACAGCCACCTAAGGCGCCAGAGCCTGAGCCTGAGAACAACGATGTTGACGCAGGCGGCTTCAATATGTCACCTCCGACGGTTGATATCGGTGGCGACAATATTGGTCTGGCAGGTCCGGGTGCAGGTTTGGGCCGCGATGGTGATGCAACGCCAATCGTACGTATTGAACCTAAATATCCAATGGCTGCACAGCGTAACGGCACCGAAGGTTGGGTTAAGTTGTCGTTCACCATCAATGAATTAGGTGAAGTAGAAGACGTTCAGGTTATTGATTCCGAACCTAGACGTGTATTCGACAAAGAAGCTCGTCGTGCGCTTAAACGCTGGAAGTACAAGCCTAAAATGGTTGATGGCAAGCCTGTTAAGATGCCAAATCAAATCGTTCAGCTTGACTTCACTATGGAGAAATAATGATGTTGAAAACTAAATTTCAAAAATCGATTTCTGCGATAGTAGTGACCGCCTCTTTGTTGGCTCCTGCGCTCTTTAGCGGCAGTGCTTTGGCATTGACCGACGAGGAGCGTATCGAGCGCCAAAACGCTAAAACTCAAGTACCATCGCCTCGCGTTGGTAAGAAAGTGGGTGAGGCATTTGAACTCTTTAGTGCCGAGCAAGTTAACGAAGCGTTGGCTTTGTTGCTTGAGGTTCGTGCTAAAGAAGGCTATGACAAAGCGTTTTTGCACAAGTTTATCGGTAACCTTTATGCCACTATCGATGAAAAAGCGGATGAAGCCATCAAGTATTTAACGTCGTCTTATGAACCTGATGTACTCAACTTTAAAGAACAGGGCGAAGTCATTAATTTGCTTGCTCAGCTTTATATGATGCAGAAGGACTATCCTAAAGCGATCGAAAAGTATAAAGAATGGATGGCCTTTACCGGCGAAGAAAAGTCTAATGTTTATATTCGTATTGCCAACGGCTACTACGAACTTAAGCAGATGGACAAGGTGATTGAGCCTGCTGACAAAGCCATTGCTTTGGCAAAAGCAGCCGGTGAAGAAAAGTCGATTAGCCCATACTCTTTGAAATTGGCTTCTTACTTCGAACGTAAGATGCTCAAAGATACAGTGAAAACCGCTGAGATCATCGTTAAAGAGTTTCCTGAAGAAGGTAAGAACTGGGTTCAACTTGGTATGTTCTACGCCATGGTTGAAGATTACAAGCGTGGTCTTTCAACAATGGAAATGGCATACAAGCAAGGCTTTTTGGAAAAAGCGAACGAGTTTCGTACGCTAGCCCAAATGTATTCTCACAACGGTTTGCCGATTAAGGCGGCGTTGTTGCAAGAGAAATACATGAAGCTTGGCGTGATGGAGCGTGAAGAACTGAACCTGAAGAATCTTGGCAACTATTTTATGGCTGCTAAAGAGATGGCGAAGGCGGCGCAATATTTTGGTGAGGCGGCTAAGCTCACCGACAAAGCCTACTTCTACCGTCGTCAGGGCGAAATGCTGTTCTCTGCCGAACGATATTCGCAAGCCATTGCTCCTTTGAAAAAGGCGCTAGACAAAGACATTGACAACAAAAGTGCTGTCACTTTGACTCTGATGCAATCATACTTCTATAAAGGCGACTATCAATTGGCGTTTGACACGCTGATGGAAGCCAACAAGTATCCGAAAGCAAAAAGTCAGGTACGCGCATGGAAACAATACATCATTGATAAAGCCAAACATCATGGTGTAAAAATCAAGTCATAAGCGTTGATACTATCGTTAAAAAAGCCTCCATCCCGGAGGCTTTTTTTATGGCCATGGATGTAGCTATGTTTTGGGTGTGATTCAGCTGCTTGGCAATTTGATGTTATACTTCGCGTAGTTGTGTGAACTAGGAGTGTAATATGAAAGGTATTAAAAGATTGTTGCCAATGCTATTTGGCTGCGTACTGGTGCTATCTGGTTGCGATCAGATATTTGAGCAGGTTGAGAATGCCAAAAAAGAGCGTCTGGCATTGGTGCAAATGTCGGAAAACGCTTTTGGCATGGGGAATATCATACGTAAAACCCATGTGAGGCTATACAAAACTACGGATCCTGAAGAACGCTTGCAGCAATACCAAAAAGCAATAGCGGCGATTAACCGGTTAGAGCAGGACTTTATCAACAGCCCCAACAACGAACCACAAGGCAAAGTTATGGTTAGGGCCTTTGTTCCTTACGCTTTGGCCGTCACACAATTGTTGAAGACTCGTGATGAGTTTATTTTACCGCTGATCATCAGCAATGAAGATTTGTATATGGCGGCCAAAGATCCTGAAACGGCTCAGCGGTTTATCGAGCTGTTCAATCAGCTGCCGCAAAAGCTCTTGGCGCTTGAGTCTCAAATAGACGAGCTTGCGCAAAAAAATCTCAACAATTTGCACTTTACCCAGTTTAGCGAGGCGCTGAATAAGGGTTTTGATGAGTATGTTCACAAAGAACACGACGCAGTCAAAGAAGCTCTGCTAAAGCATCACCAAGACTTACTTAAAGACGCTCAAACCAAACAGCCGATTTTCGCATTTCTCGCCGCCAATCCCGATAAATTCCGGCTGGTGTATGGTGAGTTATATTTTCCTGATATCGACGACAAAAATCGCTATAAGTCGATGTTGCAGGATATTGGCGCGTTATAGCAATAGTCTAAACATACCCTTGGCCGTGACGGTATTCTATTAGACGAAATTGTGCCTGCTCGCTCGGCAGAGGCTCAATACCGAGGACTTGGTCAAATACTTCGTTAATATTGAGCTGGTGGTCCGGTAGAACATGCAGAGCGCCGATAAAGGTGTTGTTTACCGTTTCGCGCAATTGTGCCTCGGCTGCCTTTAGATTTTGGATAATGCGCTCTATGACAACGAGGGCGCCTTCTGGTGCTAAATCAAATAGCCCGATGATAAACCTTGAGTGATTGAACCGCGAGACCAGGTCGGTTGCTCTATAGGTGGAGTTCTCCAGTAATTTCGCCAGTTGCTGAAATTCTTCAATATCGTTAGAAGAATGTAGGTTCAGCTTAGGCTGAATGTATAAAATCGATAGGGCTTTGTTTTCTCGGATCACCCGATGCCATTCTCGGTAAAATACTTCCATAAAATAGGCTTCATTGTATAAGCCGGTTTGTTGGTCTCTAAATGATGTGTTGTGAAACGAATAAATCATAACAATCAACCGTCTAGATTTTAATGGGATGTTTAACCATTACGCTGTGTATCTATGGGTAAACACACCTTTAGTATAGTTTGTAACGCGATGATCGCCAAATTCGCAAGGGACAGGCCAAATAGCTAATTAAAATCAATTGCTTGACCACTCAACGCACGATGTTGTCAAATGAGTGAAATTGGCCCATGATAAATAAAACCTAAATTTATCAAAAAAGATTTGAAATGTTTTGTTAAAGCCAAAGGTCTTTTAATTTAACCTCAATTGTTTAACCGATTTCATCAATCGAAGGATCACATAATGAACACAATTAAAAAATCTAACGTTGCTATCGCTTTGGGCGCCTTAATGGTGACTGGTATGTCAATCAATGCGCCGGCTCAAGCCAATCCATTTGAAGCCGCAGATCTTGCTGCGGGTTACCAGCTTGTCGGCGATGAAGGCAAATGTGGCGGTAAAGCGAAGAAGGAAGAAGGCAAATGCGGCGAAGGTAAATGCGGCGGCGATGCCAAGAAAAAAGAAGGCAAGTGCGGCGAAGGTAAATGTGGCGGCAAAGCCAAAAAAGAAGGCAAATGCGGCGAAGGTAAATGCGGTGGCGATGCCAAGAAAAAAGAAGGCAAGTGCGGCGAAGGTAAATGTGGCGGCAAAGCCAAAAAAGAAGGCAAGTGTGGCGAAGGTAAATGTGGCGGCAAAGCCAAAAAAGAAGGCAAGTGCGGCGAAGGTAAATGCGGCGGCGACGCCAAGAAAAAAGAAGGCAAGTGCGGCGAAGGTAAATGCGGTGGCGATGCCAAGAAAAAAGAAGGCAAGTGCGGCGAAGGTAAATGTGGCGGCACTGCCAAGGTTGCTGAGGGCAAATGCGGCATGGCCAGTAGCTAGGACCCGTTCGGAAATAGGTGTTGCCGGGCACTAGCTGGGTGGTAAATGGATTTACAGGAGCGTTCGACGTCAGCGGTCTAGGAAATTATCATGGATGAGAGTTTTCGGATGAAAACTTAGCTAAACGGCTGCTCTTTGCTTTACCGTTTGGCGAATAGGCTAACGGTAAGATGAGAAAGCACAAAATAGCGTTATATTCATGCTTTGACTCACGGTAGTATGTTGTAAACCACAAAGCCAGCGTCAAGCTGGCTTTTCATTTTGGAAAGGTCGCTTTTATGATACAAGGTGCAGGGCTAGGCTTTCGCCGCGAAATGTTGGATGAGCTAGAGGTGCTAAAAGCTAACCCTCCGGCTTTTATGGAGGTCGCCCCCGAGAACTGGATACCTTTTGGTGGTCAATACCAGCGACTATTCGCTGAACTGGCGCAGCAATATCCTTTTGTCTGTCATGGCCTGTCTTTATCAATCGGTTCATATGAGCCATTAGATCTAGACTTTGTGCGTCAGGTTAAAGCCTTTATCGATCAGCACAACATTTGCCTGTATTCCGAACATCTCAGCTACTGTTCAGGCAGCGGCCATTTATATGATTTGATGCCAATTCCGTTTACTGACGATGCGGTCAAACACGTCGTTGAGCGCATTGATATTGTGCAAGATATCTTAGAGCAGAAGATTGCGTTGGAAAATGTGTCTTATTACTGTGCCCCGGGTAAAACCATGCCGGAGATTGAATTTTTGAATCGGGTGTTGGAGCAGGCAGACTGCCTTTTACTGCTCGATGTCAATAATATCTATGTCAACTCGGTCAATCATCGCTACGATGCATTGGCGTTTTTAAAGCAACTACCAACCGAGCGTATCGCTTATGGCCATATTGCCGGTCACTATAACGAAGCGGCAGATTTAATCGTTGATACCCATGGTGCCGACGTCATCGAATCGGTATGGACGCTGCTGGATGAAGCCTATCGTCATCACGGTGTGTTTCCGACTTTGCTCGAGCGAGATTTCAATATTCCACCGATGGGCGAAATGCTTGCTGAAGTCCAGCGAATAAGAGACTACCAGCAAAAGTATCATGATCAGGTGCTGCCTTGGCCGCAAACGGCATTGTTGGAGCGAGTGTAGTGGGGGATTTCAAGCAACTGCAACAGGATTTTATCAACCATATTCGTGATCCTGAAAATCATCCAGAGGTGGCCGGTATTGAAGACAGGCGCCTAAAAATTTACCGCGAGTTGTTTTTCAACAACGTATTGGGCTTTGTCAGTTCTGGTTTTCCTGTGCTTTGCAGTTTGTATGATGAGTGCCGCTGGCAAGCCTTGGTCAGGCGCTTTTTTATCGAGCATGATTGTAAAAGCCCTTATTTTATCGATATCAGCAAAGCCTTTTTGAACTGGCTGAGCCAAGAGCGTGAACCGCAGGATGACGATTATCCATTTATGCTGGAGTTGGCTCATTATGAATGGGCCGAACTTGATGTCTCAGTGCGTCAAGTTGTTCATGAGCACGCAAAAATTGCGCCTGATGAGATTGGCGATGCCCCTTTGGTGCTTTGTGAAACCGCATGGCCTTTGAGTTATTCATTTGCAGTGCATCAGATCTCTGCCGACAACAAGCCGACCGAAGGGCAGCCCGGTGGTGTCCATTTGATTGTCTATCGCGACGAAGACGACGACGTTCAGTTTATGCAGATAAATGGGGTGACTGCGATGTTATTGCAACTGATAGGGGATAATCCCGGTGCCACCCTATCTCCCTTAATTGAAGCAATGTGTGAAATGTTGCCGCACTTTGCGCCTGAGCAAATTGAAGCGGGCGCAAATGATGTGATGGCTATGTTGGCCGAACGCAAAATCGTAAGACGCTTAAGCTCTTAAACGGCTGGTTTCTTCCAGCCTAAGCTGCCTCAGATAGTGCTGGAAAGTGCGGCTGATACGGGTGGTATTTTTGATCATTTCCAGTTGCGGCCAGCTGGCGCGTTCAGCGCTGGTGATCAACTTATTGATACTCTCGACCGAGGGGTTGGCCAAAATATGCTGCAAGTTGCCGATATTGCGCGGCGGTAAAATATTGATATCGCCGACATATTGCTGTTCGATAATCGAGCGAACCTTATGTACCCCGAGCTTACCGGTTTGGGTCGGGATCAGATCCTCAATCAAATCACAGGCAAAAATGCTGTTTTCTTTTACCAGTTTGGCGACATGACGTGAGGTCTTCGACCAGAGACTCGATTTTTTCTCGCGGTTGCGTGATAAAAACGGCACTGCCAGCGGATTGGTTTGACTGACAATGGAATGATTGACGCCATAAAGCCTTGAGAGCTTGTTGAAGGGCATATCCGCCATGATTGAACCGTCGGCAAACTTGCGGTTTGGCACGTAGGGCACAACGTCTCCTGCGGCGTTTTTCGCTTTGAGTTGAATCGGTTCAAACAGGTAGGGGATCGCACAAGAGGCGCGTACAGCCTGAGTAATGATAGCGTTGGGCGAGGTGCGGTTGTTGAGCATTCTTGAGTCTTGGTGTAGGTCGGCCGGAGAGACGGTGATATTGATCTCGCGGCCGGTCTTGATCCAAGCCTGTTCAAAAGTGGTTAAATCAAACAGTTTGATCAGTGAGTTTTCAATATTGGTGCTATCGAGCATGGAGCCGTTGCCGAAGCCCTTGAATTTCCCCCAATCTTTAAAGTAATGGTGTATCGTTTCGGCATCGAGTAGGGCCATTAGCTCCTCGTCGGTGCGGGTGCCTATCATGGCGGTAATGATTGAGCCAGCACTGGCGCCTGAGATCACGTTAGGTAATAGTCCTTCGCCAAGCAGGGCTTTGACGACGCCACAGTGAAAAAAGCCCAATCCGGCGCCACCGCTTAGCATCAGGCAGCTTTGGCCATAGGCTTGGCTGGTGGCTTCGAAAAATGAGAGCTTTTCAAAAAAACTGATCTCGGTTAACGGCGCGTTGTAGATATCGGCCAGCGACAGACACACTTCTTCTAAAAATTCTTCGATAAGATATTTGGTGCCCTGTTTGGTGTAATGGTAAAGCTCTGGGTTGGCGATATTGCCGAGATTGCCGTGGATCCCTTCATGCAAAATCGACATAAGGTCTCTTGGGGCGTGGCGGACGCGAGCGTCTTTGATGCGAATGAGGCGTTTTGTGATCAACGCAGAATCGTAATAATCGGACTCGTTTTTACGTTTCCACTTATCTAAACCCGCAGCGTTGTCATAGGCCAGACAGGCGGCCTTATAGTCGCTGTAGGTTTGCGCCTGACTGATGCGCTTTTGCAGTGAGTCGAGTTTGCTGCCAAACATAGATAATGCGGTTCTCCAAAGCAAGATTCACTGTTAGAAGACACCAAAACATTAGAAAATACAATCAAAAAACCGTTTCATCACAAAAATCTCACCTCAATTGTCTTCCAAGTTGTGCCAACGGCCGCTAAAACATGCTAAGGTAACTGCCTGATAACAATAGATTGGCAGGTTTTAGTTCAACGCCGTTGCCGATGAAATCCAGCATTATGAAGTGAGAGAATTTGTGCAAAGACAATCACTTAGAAAATCCCTGTATCATTGTATGGTGTGTGCCTGTGTAGCGGCTCACACCGTGTTTGTGCCGGCCGCTTTGGCCGATGCCGACAATATTGCCAAGCTGACAGCCATAGCCGACAATCCGGCGCGCTCGGCAGAACATCGTCACCGTAATGCTTATCGTCACCCGGCCCAGACATTGGATTTCTTCGGCATTCGTGAAGACATGAATGTGGTCGAGATTTGGCCGATTAAAGGTTGGTATACCGAAATTTTAGGCCCTTACCTGAAAGAGTCAGGGCAACTGACCATTGCCAATTACACCTCCGTGAGTGACTTGCAAGACAAAAAGGCCAGCTATTACGCCAAGCTTGGCGCCAAACTCAGCAGTCGCATCAACTTGGAAAAAGACTATTTCGGTAGTGTGCTTGAGGTACCTTTCGATCCGGCCAGCGACAGTTCATTGGGTGCCGATGGCTCTCAAGATATGGTTTTGACATTTCGCAATATTCACAATTGGGATAGCCAAGGCGTGTTTAAGAAAGTTGTTGACGCCGCCTACGCCGTATTAAAGCCCGGCGGCGTTTTGGGCGTGGTAGAACATAAGGCTGACCAGTTAAGCGATATATCTGCCAGCGCTGCCGACGGATACACCGATGAGCGTTATGTGATTGAGGCGATTGAATCGGCTGGTTTTAAACTGGTTGCTCGCTCCGGTATCAACGCCAATCCCAAAGACACCAAAAATCATCCTAAAGGGGTGTTTGCCCTACCACCGACTTTGGCCATGGGGAATGTCGATAAGGACAAATACCTAGCCATTGGCGAAAGTGACCGTATGACATTGAAGTTTGTCAAACCGAAAAGTTCAACGCCTCAGCAGTAAGTTCGTCATGAAAGAGATCACTTTTGATTTGGGCCATATTCGTGTGGCCGGTTTAACTAATGAGAATATTGGTAAGCCATTGATTTTGGCGCTACATGGCTGGCTTGATAATGCCGGTAGCTTCAATCCGATGATGCCTTATTTGGATAATTTTCACGTCATCGCCTTGGATCTGCCCGGTCATGGCCATTCAGCCGACAGAAGTGTCGATGCCAACTACCATTTTGTCGAGTGGATTTATGATATTTGCCGTTTGATCAACATTAACGGTTGGCAGCGGCTAAGCATTGTCGGTCATTCAATGGGGGGAATGATAGGGCAGGCAGTTGCTGCGGTGATGCCTGAGCATATCTCTAGATTGGTGCTGATTGATGCCGCCGGTTTCATTACCACAGTGCCTGAGCAAACCTGCGAACAGCTCAAACAGGCGGTACTGAGCCGTGAGAAAAACCTCAATCGTAGCAAAGCGGCTCACCCGAGCCGTGAGCAGGCGTTGGCCGCCAGAGTGACCGCAGGCGATATTGGGTTGAAAGAGGCTGAGTGTTTGGCGGTACGAGGTTTATTGGCGCAAGGTAACGGTTTTACTTGGCGCTCCGATAGTCGTTTAAGAACCCACTCGGCCATGCGTTTTAGCTTTGAGCAGGCGGTGAGCTTCATCAAAGCCATCGAATGTCCGGTGTTGCTGATCCGCGGTAAGGACGGGGGGCCGATGGTCACACGTCAATTGGCAACGTACCAGTCGTGGTTTCAAGAATTAAGGGTGATTGATATCAGTGGTGGTCATCACTGTCATATGCAGCATCCCTTAGATGCTGCACGACTGGTTGATGAATTTTTGTTGTAGTAGACTATTTCGACAGTTTTTTCAGTTGCACCACTCTTTGGTGAAAAATACCGACTGAGCACTCTTTGTACTTTCTCGCCGCTGCAAAGGTATCGGGTAGCAGTGTGACATATTGCCAGCGACAATGTTGGTCGGCGAAGGTGGCAAAGCTTTTGACCGATTTTTTGAATGTGGCGATAGCATCTTTGCGGCCTGTGACTTTCTCCAACTCTTCAAGCTCATAGAGTTTATTGTTTTCCCACAATTTCATTTGGTTTTCTAAGGTGCCTATTTGACGGTCGAGACAGCGCATATATTCTACTTGCGAACTGCGGGAACCATCACATGCTTCAAGACCCTCGGCCTTGGCATCAAAAGTGAAAAGAAGTGGGATTAAAGCGAGACAATAGGCAAGTTTCATGTTGATTGGGTTTTGTCCAAAAGAGTAAAGCAAATTAGCCAAAGTGTACTACAAATTTGGCACCGCCCAAAGCCGAATCCTCGATTTGCAGGTGTCCTTGATAAGAAACGACGAGATCATGCACGATTGCCATGCCGACACCATGGCCCTCGGTGTAGGTATCGAGGCGTTTGCCTCTGATCAACAGCTGCTCTTTTTGCTTAGGGTCGATGCCAGGACCGTCATCTTCGACGGTGATATGCAACTGTTGGCTTTGTTGTACAGCCTTGATACTGACTTGGCCTTGACAGGCTTTACAGGCGTTGTCGAGCAAGTTGCCGACTATTTCCATCAGGTCGGCTTCATCGCCATAGAAGTGGACGTCCGGTTCGGTGTTGACGCTAAAGACGATGTTTTTATCGGCGTATATTTTGGTCATAACGCCATGGAGTTTTTGTACGATAGGTTCGACTTCGGTTTTTTTCTTCCACACATCTTCACCGCCGCTGGCAGCGCGGCGTAATTGGTGTTCGATAATATTGGTGATGCGGTCCAGTTGCTCGGCCACTTGTGGGTCCTGACTGACCTTTGATGAGCGCATCACCGCGACTGGTGTTTTGAGTGCGTGAGTGAGGTCGCTCAACGAGCTACGATAACGGTTTTTTTGCCGCTCTTGAGAGTTTAGCAATAGGTTGAGGTCGGCTTTGACCCGGGCCAGCTCTTTGGGAAAGTGGCCTTCAATTTCTTGCTTCTCACCTTGTTCAACGGCTTTTATTTGCGCATCAAGGCGTTCTATCGGCCACAGGGTGGATAACAAGGCGACAGCTGAGGCCAGCACTAATACTAGGGCAATTACGAGAAACCAGCGCAAAATGATGCTGCCAAATTCAGCGACTTGAGACTCGAGTACCGACTGCTGCTGCATCACATGCAGCATTAAGTTTTGCGTACCAAAGCTGTTTTCAAAAAATAAGCCGTAACTGTAGCGCCAAAAGCCGTTTTCTAGAACGAATAGCTTTTCACCTGAACTTTTCGGTCTTTGGCTGATGGTAAGGGTATGGGCGAGGGCTGAGTCAGACTGCCAGATGATCTTACCGTCTTGTTCGAGTATGGCCAAAGTGCCGGAATCAACTTGGTTGAGTATCGGCGGTAAGAAGCCGCCGACGATGCCGACCTGCTCTGAGTCTAGGTCGATTTCACCGATGAGGGTATAAAGGTAGGCTTCAAGTTGTTGCTCTAGGGCTTTTATCTGTGCGCGCTCAAATGCTTGTTCAATCGACAGCAGGATAGTCGGCAACACCAGAAGGATGATGCCGACGAAGATAAGAATTTGTCTGGCCTTTAATGAAAGTGACAACTTACTCACATGGTATCCTTACGCGCCTTTTGAGTTAAGCAATGGTGAGATTGAAGCGATATCCTCTACCGCGCAGGGTTTCAATTGGGGTTAATGTCCCTGTCGGGTCGAGCTTTTTGCGCAGCCTGAGTACAAACACTTCAATGACATTGGAGTCTAGGTCAAAATCTTGGTCGTAGATGTGCTCGGTCAACTCGGTTTTGGAGATCACTTTTTGCGGATTGAGCATGAGATATTCCAGCACCTTGTATTCATAGGCTGTCAAAGAGATGTCCTTGCCATCGACCGAAACCTGTTGAGTACGGGTATTAAGCAGTAGCGGTCCTGCACTTAACTGTGGGTCGGACTTACCCACCGCGCGGCGAATAAGGGCATTGACTCTGGCCAGCAATTCTTCATTGTGAAAAGGTTTGGTGAGGTAATCATCGGCGCCGGCATCGAGCCCTTGCACTTTTTCCTGCCAGCGGTCGCGGGCGGTCAAAATCAAAATTGGCGTGGTGTTGCCTTGCGCACGTGCCTCGGTAATTAGGCTCAGCCCATCTTTAATAGGCAAGCCGATATCGATGATGGCCAAATCGTACGGGTTTTCCATCAGTTGAAACAGGCCGTCTTCTCCGTCATAACTGACATCGACACTAAAGTGGTTATCAACCAACACCTGCTTAAGATTATCGGCCAACGCCTGATCGTCTTCGGTCAATAAAATACGCATCTATCTTCCTCGGTTCCTTGATTTACGGACAACTCCGGTGTTCTTGTCTACCTCGACGAGAACCACCCGGCCATCTTTTTGTACTATGCGGATCTGGTAATGCTTTTTGCCATCTGAGATCTTCACCACTTTGCCCGGGTATTTGGCGACCGCGACTTTAAGCGCTTTTGCACGGCTGATACCGCCTTTTCCGGCGCCATAGCTCGGTGTCATTTGAAACAGCGCCAAAAGCGTAAGAAACAGGGCTGTTTGTTTGAAAAATCTCATAAATGAACTCCGCGACTACTTAGGTTTGACAGCCTTTGAGGCTGTCTGATGGTAAAGATAGTTGACCTTGGCTTAACTCAAACTGAATATCAGGGTAACACCTTTTTAAAGGGTTTGACTACTGAGCTTTGATAAACCCCGGCGTCGATGTATGGGTCGGCATCGGCCCAAGCCTGTGCATCGCTTAAGGAGTCAAATTGAGCGACCACCAAAGAGCCGGTAAAGCCTGCTTCGCCCGGGTCTTCACTGTCAATTGCAGGCAGGGGGCCTGCGATAAGTAATCGTCCTTGTGCCTGCAACGATTTGAGTCTGGCCAAATGCTGCTCACGCACAGGTAGTCGTAGTGACAGTGAATTTTCAACATCTTGTGAACAGATCATATACCACATTGTATTTTTCCTCGTCTGATATGCCTAATCTTGGTAGGTTTCGGCCAGCCATTGTGCCATCTTTTTTGCCCCCTTGCGACGGGCAAAGTCGATATTGCGCTGGTAGATTTTTTCTGGACTACCAAAACTGCTAAGCGCCTTGGTAATCGACTCTTCTCTGATAAAATGTAACGTTGGGTAGGGGGCGCGATTGGTGAAGTTGGCCGGGTCATCTTCGTCGGCATCGGCAAACACGTATTGCGGATGAAAGCTGGCCAGTTGATATACGCCTTGATATTTCGGGTCTATCACCGATTGCTGAGTCAAATCGACAAGGTCGAGGTAGCAATCAAAATCGGCGAAGCGGCCAGTGACCATGACCAAGGTGGTTGCAACGTCCGGGTGTTGGTCAAGATATTGACACTCGGTTTCGATGGCGTCGAGTAGTGGGTCGATACGTTGTTCATCTAACACGATATAGCGAATGGTGTCGCTTTGCAGTTCGGCTTTGGCGAACGGGCAAATATTGTATTTGACGATAAACTGCGCTACCCATTTTTTCATGGCGGCGATGATGCTTTGTTGGCTAACTGACATATCAATAAGTTGCTCTTGGTGTTGGGCATGCCCGGTAGTTATATTACCGGGCTATTGTATATGACAGGTTGGCGGCAGTTAAGCCATCACTAGAGAAATTAGCTTTGAGGGACCATCTCTGTCGATGGCGTACGCAGACCAGAGCGCTTAAGGTGGGCCAGTGGCGATTTGCCCATGGTACCGCGAATAATCGGCTCAACCGGTTTTGGCGAGCGGGTTTTACCGAGCTTGTAAAGGATACAATGACGGACTTCTTCAACAGTGTAACCGGCTTTGATCTTAATGCGAATGTGCGGCACACCGGCGGCCTCTAATGCGCCATTGACAAACCAATCGGTTTTGGCGCGATGGCCGTTTTGGCTGTTGTTGTTGACCAAATCAACCACTCCGGCAATGGCCATGGTTTTCTTGTCGCACAGCACAAAGTCAACGGTTTTGGCGCTGGCTTTGAGCAATGCGGCACGTTTGTTTTTGGCATTGGCTGAAGATTTCGGCTCAATGATGTCAGTGAGCTTGACCCGCGCCACTATCTTATAATCGTCACCTACGGCCTTTTCGATCATTTGAAAAAATGAACGTTCGGCGGTCGAATACATGGACGATTTCTTGCTAAATGGATAGGGATTACTGTTGTCGATAAATCGACTGGCTAAAGCCGCTACTATCACAATAAACGCAATCATTAAAACAAGTATGATTTCCATTGGCATCTCCAAACAAAAAATTGACATATATCAGTCAACAAGGACTTCAATGGAGAATAAAGCACTAAGCGTGCCAAGATATCAATCCTGCGTTGACTACACCTCAAATCCTTTGATCAGCATTGGTAGCACCGACTCGGCATCAACCGGTTTAGAGAAGTAAAACCCTTGAATTTGCTGCTCGGCGCGGGATTTCAAAAACTCGAATTGGGCCTGAGTTTCGACTCCTTCGGCCACTAAGGTCATTCCGAGGTTTTGTGCCAAATTGATAATGATATCGACCAGAGCCTTACCTTTGTCGTGCTGGTCGATGTTGTTGACAAAGGAGCGGTCGATTTTCAAGGTGTGTACAGGGAAACGGTGGAGATAGCTCAAGGACGAGTATCCGGTGCCAAAGTCATCGACGGAAATATGACACCCCAGTTCGTTGAGCCTGTGTAAATCGACAATGGTACTTTCAACGTCATGCATCAACATGCCCTCGGTGATCTCAAGCTCTAGTTTCAGTGCGGGGATTTGATATTGCAGCAGGTTATCTTCAACCAGTTTGACCAGATCATAGTGAGTAAATAACCGCGGTGAGAGGTTGACCGACACGCTAACACTGAGAAAATCAGCTTTGCGCCATGCCCTTAGTTGGCGGCAGGCTTCTTTGATCACCCATTCGCTAATGGGCACGATTAGCCCGGAGTCTTCGGCGATATTGATAAAGTAACCCGGCGATACCAGACCTTTGGTTGGGTGCTGCCAGCGGATCAACGCCTCTAAGCTTTCGACATTGCCGGTTTTTGAATTGACTCTTGGTTGGTAGTACAACACAAATTCATTGTGCTCAATGGCGTGGCGTAATTCGTTCTCTACCGATAGCCGTTCAAACACTTGGTCATTCATCGATTGGGTATAGAACTGAAAATTGTTTCTGCCTTGGGCTTTGGCGTGATACATCGCGGTGTCGGCATTTTTTAACAATACCTGACTGGTATCGCCATCGTCCGGAAATAGCGTAATGCCGATACTGGTACTGCTGGTGACTTCATAATCGACTAAGGCAAATGGGGTGGTCAATTCCTCGATGATGCGGTTGGCAACATGCACCAGCTGGCTGATCTCTGTGACATCTTCAATGATCACCACAAACTCATCGCCGCCAAGGCGGGCAAAGGTATCGTCTTCTCGTAAAATCTGAGAGATCCGCTCTGATACTGCGATCAATAACAGATCGCCGATATCATGACCGAGCGAGTCGTTGACTTGTTTGAAACGGTCAAGGTCTAAAAACAGCACCGCCAGTCTATGTTGTTCGCGTTTACCGTGAGAGATGGCGTGCTCTAGGCGGTCCTGTAATAAGGTACGGTTGGGCAGGCCGGTCAGGGAGTCGTATTTGGCCAGTTTGCGTAGCTCTTGCTCGGCAGCCAGCCGTTCTGTGATGTCGCTGAACACGGCGACAAAATGTGAGACTTGCTGTTCTTCATTGGTGACTGCGCTGACGGTCATATCGACGGCAATGTCACTGCCATATTTGTTGTTTTGCCAGATCTCGCCGTGCCATTGGTGCTGTTCCATCAAGGTTTGCCAGATGTGTTCGTAAAAATCCGGGCTGTGTTTATCTGAGTTAATGATATCGGTGCCAGCATCAATGGCTTCTTGTTCGGTGTATCCGGTGATGGTTGTAAACGCTTTATTCACCGCTACAATGGTGCGGGAACTGTGCATGATCATCACCCCTTCGGTGGTGTTTTTAAACGCCTCGGCAAACAGTTGCAGCTGGCGATTGATATGACGTTTTTCTCTGACCCTTTCTCGGCGATTGTAATAAAGCAAATATATAATCAGCGCTAGGCTCAGCACGTAAGTGCCGTAGGCCTGCGGCGTTTTCCACCAAGGGGGATGGATCACAATTTTGAGGCTGTTCGGCTCGCCCCAATCACCGCCGCCGGTACGATTGCGCAATTGTAGCTGATGGGTGCCGATGGCAAGGTTGCTCAGGGTGATGGCGTTATCATTGCCCAAATCAATCCAGTTGTCTTGGCGGTTCTGATAGCGATAGGCGTAGTGGGTTTGCGCCGAGGCATAATAATTGAGATCTGAAAATTGTAATCTCAGGGCATAAGTATCATAGGCTAGGTCAATTGATTTTTTACTGATCAAGGGCTGCTCAAAGGCGCTTTGGCCGCGATAGGCGACGGCTTTGGTAAAATACAGCCTATCGGAGGTTTTTGGGGTATGGATAAGACCGGGTTTGATAATGGCTAAACCATTGGTGGTACCGAAGTAGATAGAGCCGTCTTTTCCGACGTTATAGGCGCCATCGTTAAATTCGCTCCCCAGCAAACCTTCTTTGGCACCGAAGACGCGATGATTGAGCCCATTCATATCATAGAGCATTAGCCCGTTCATGGTGCTTATCCAAGCCCGACCGAAGTGGTCAGGGATAATGCCAAAGATGATGTTGGTCGGTAGCCCGTCGTTAATGTCCAAATGACTGACTTTCGGTTCATTGGGGTTTTGATGAAAGTCCAAGGTGTCAATGCCGCGCCCCGAATAGCCGACCCACAACACGTTGCGTTTGACTTCGGCAATGGAAGAAATAAAGCTGATGTCGGCGTTGTATGAAGCCCCTTCGGTGTATAAAAACCGCGTAAAATTGTCTAACTCGGGGTTGTAGCGGTTAAGACCGTTGTCGGTGCCTACCCACAGGTGGTTTGCGGCATCGATAAACAGTTTTGATACCGAGGTGTTTTTGGTGAGACTGTTGGGATCATCGGCAATATGCTGATAATGATAAAGTCGGTCTTTGTTTAAGTCGAGTCGCAGCAAGCCGCCGCTGGTGGCCATCCAAAGTTGTCGATTGTTATCCAGTTCGATGTCATAGACGAATTCATCGGGCATTGAATCGGGGTTGTCCGGCTGATGCATGTAATTTTTGACTTCGCCACTGTCGGGGGCCAAGCGGCTGACCCCTCTGTCGGTGGCCACCCAGATATCGCCCGTTTGGGGGTCGAACTCAATGTTATATATCAGGTCGCTGGCCAGTTGCTGGCGCGATTTGTCTTTGGTGAGAAAGCGGGTGATGGTCTTACCATCTGCCGAGATGCGGTTAAGACCGTTGTCGGTGCCGACCCAGATATTCTGCTGAGCATCGGTTTCGATGGTCCACACCACGTTATTGCTTAAGGAGTTGGTATTTTCGACTTTATGGGTCACATGACCAAAGGCTTTGGAGACTGGATTCCAGATATTGGCGCCATAACCTTCGGTACCTATCCACAACAGCCCGCCATCGTCAAAAAACAATTTGCGGATAGAGTCGCTCGATAGGCCATGTCTGACGGAAGGGACATAGCCGTATAGTTTGTGACTCATGTTTCTTGGGTTGATAGCGACGATACCATCGCCGTATATTGATACCCAGATGGTTCCTTCGTCGTCTTCGGTGATGGAACGAATTCTTTGTCGTTGCATCGGTTCGATTTCGATTTCATCAAGCACCTGTGAAACCACTTTCTTTTGTTGATAGTCAAATAGGATAAGCCCTTGATTGGTGCCTATCCACAGTGCCTGTCTGGAGTCAAAATACAACGCTCGGATTTCATTGCGGACATCTTCGGGTTTGTCGGCAATATAGTAAAGTCGTGAGAATTCGCCGCTTTGAATATCGTATTTAAACACGCCTTTATCTTGGGTTCCGAGGATAAGGTTGCCATCGGGGGCTTCTACCACCCTTAATACGGCTTTGGCATCTTTAATGAGACTTTCGGGAATAGGGTGGAGAATAAAACGTTTATCTTCATAGGCGTAGTGGTGTAATCCTTCGTAGCTGGCAACCCACATGGTGCCATTGCTGTGGCGCAGCACACTGGCGATAAAGGCAGTGACCAAACCGCTTTGAGGCGCTGTTTTTGGTGAGACGTGTTCGATTTCATCGGCAATCGGATCATAAATGAAAATACCACTGAAGGTGGCGAACCACATCTTACCGAATACATCCTGTCCGATATCGACAACCTGTGCCTGATCTATTTGCATCGTACTCAGATCGCCACCTT
The DNA here is from genome assembly GCA_041583135.1 of Alteromonadaceae bacterium. GTDB lineage: Bacteria > Pseudomonadota > Gammaproteobacteria > Enterobacterales > Alteromonadaceae > JABSOG01. The sequence continues at coordinate 27,319 of JBFHGJ010000036.1, forward strand.
TGGCTGTGATCTGCTTAAATTCATGACCGTCATAGCGGTTGACGCCATTTTCTGTGCCGACCCAAATAAAGCCGTAACTGTCTTGAAAAATATCGTGTACGGTACTTTGCGATAGACCGTCTTCGACATTGAGCTGGCGAACGATGAGCGGCTCTTGGGCGTTGGCCGTTTGTAGGATCAATACTGATAGCAGCAACAGGACAATTAATTGACGCATAGTAATAAGCTATAAATTCCTTAAACCGACCGATGGGCTGAGTCTGTTCGACAGTTGAAATGAGTGCTTGAGATTACACCTGAAAATGGCTCATTTTTGCCCTTAAGTATTAATCAAAATACTTGATTTGTAAAAACTAATTTTGCTCAACTGGCGGCTTTGAGGCAAAGCTTTGGTTGTCTTCGCTAATTTTTTTGAAATTTACTGTAATAAACTTCAAGCGCTTGAGACTATATAGCCAGAATTGAGGTTAAGTAAGTGTAATCCGTTCATGTATCGCATGATTAGGGTCGCTTATTTAGGATAATTGCCTTAGGGCGCAGGCGTTAGAGCAAGTCTTGCGTGACTGCACCGTTAGCGCCCTACCAAGCCCATTGTTAGATGGGCACCACCTAATGGAAGGAGAGAGTATGAAATTTTTTTGGCGACACTGCTTGAGTGCTGCGATGCTATTGGGTGTCAGTCATAGTGCCAGCGCACTGGTGCTTGAAGACTGCCATGTCGAAGGGTTAAAGGAAAAGGTCCAATGTGCCACTTTAGACGTTGCAGAAAACCCGCAACAGCCAACAGGCAAGCAGATCCCACTCAACATCACGGTACTTAAGGGGCTAAATGCGACCGCAGATGCCGTGCCTTTGTTGTTTTTGGCCGGAGGGCCTGGGCAGGCGGCGACCGAGCTGACCGCCATGGTCGATATGATGTTCTCTGAGATCAGACAAAGCAGAGACATTGTGTTGATTGACCAAAGGGGCACAGGTAAATCTAATGGGTTAGATTGCAGCAATATGGAAACCGAAGGGCTAGGACTGGATATTTATTTCTCTGCCGAGGAATTGAACGAGCAAGCCAAAGCCTGTCTTGAGTCGTTTAAGCAAAGCGATTTGAGTCAATATTCGACCAATCAGGCCATTGATGATTTTGAACAGGTGCGTCAAGCGCTTGGCTATAAGCAGTTTTATCTCTATGGCGGTTCTTATGGCACGCGTGCGGGGTTGGTGTATATGCGGCGTTATCCCGGTTCCGTTGCCGGTGCGATTTTAGATTCGGTGGCACCGACCCAATTGGCCGTTGGCCTATTTGGCAAAACAGGCGAACAATCTTTTGACCTGCTGCTGCAAGATTGTCGTCAAACCCCGGCATGTGCTGCGGCCTTTCCCAATTTGAAGCAGGATTTTATCGCGCTGACTGAGCGGATGAAAAAGGCCCCAATCAAGACCGATGTTCTTGACCCAATAAGCGCCGATAAAACCCTGCTGGTATTGGATATCGACCGCTTTATCAATTTGATTCGTACCGCCCTTTACTCTGTGCAAACCCGGGCGATGCTGCCTTTACTTATCAGTGAAGCGGCCAAAGGCAACTACAAACCATTTTTAGGTTTGTATGCGGGTCTTGGTGTGAACAGTGCTGGGATGTATTTTGGTTTGACCCTTACCATTGTGTGTTCAGAGGATTGGCCACGGGTTACACCTCAGATGCTTAGTGAAGACAATGACAATTACGTGGTAGGTAACAACACTGGCAATACTTTTGAGAACTTCTGCAAGCTATGGCCAAAATATCCGGTATCGCCGGATTTTGCTAAGCCGGTCAGCAGTGATATTCCGACCTTGTTGCTCTCTGGGCGTGTTGATCCGGTGACGCCGCCGGACTATGCCGAAATGGCCCTTGAAACCTTATCCAATGCTCGGCATTTGGTGGCTTATAACGGTGCCCATAGTATTATTTCTCATACCTGTGCGCCAAAATTGATAGAGCAGTTTTTGCAGTCGGGCAAAGTCAGTGAACTTGATGACAGCTGCCTGACTAAGCACTATCCGAGTCGCTTTTTAATCAACGCCAACAGCACCAATTTATAAGGAGAACGTTATGTTAACAGTGGATGCTTTAGAGAAATCCTTTGGTGAGGTGAAAGCCATTGACGGCATTGAGTTTCGCGCCAACGATGGCGAGATCACCGGGCTATTAGGTCCTAACGGTGCCGGAAAAACGACTTGTTTGCGCAGTCTGTTTGGCTTATTGCAGCCCGATAGCGGTGAGGTATGGGTGGATGATATCGATGTCAGCAAAGATCCCATTGCCGCACGTCAGCGTTTGGGCATTTTCCCCGATAAGTTCGGTTTATATGAACGGCTGACCACCAAAGAGCAGGTGCGCTATTTTGCCAATATCCACGGCTTAACCGGCGATGCGTGCGAGCAGGCCATCGCCCGGGTGACGGCGGCACTGAAAATGAGTGATATCGTCGATAGAAAAACTGCCGGTTTTTCTCAAGGTCAGCGCATGAAGGTGGCCTTGGCACAGGCGTTGGTGCATCAACCGCAAAACCTGATCTTGGATGAACCCACTCGCGGTCTCGATGTGATGAGCACTCGGCTGTTGCGGGATATATTGCTGGACTTGAAAGCGCAAGGGCATTGCGTGCTGTTTTCAAGCCATGTGATGCATGAGGTCGCGGCGCTATGCGATAAAGTAGTGATTGTGGCGGGTGGCAAAGTGGCCGCGCAAGGAACCATTGAGGAGCTTTGTGCGTTGGCCGGGACCAATCAGCTGGAAGACGCGTTTGTCAAAATTATCGGCAGTGATGAGGGGATAGCAGCATGAGTGGATTGTTTGCCTGTTTGTTGAAAAAAGAATGGCTTGATGCGGTACGGGATAAACGTGCCTTCACTGCGGCGATGATGATAGCCTTTGTTGGGCCTGTAATGATCGCGATATCAATCATGATATCGGTCAATAAGATCCAAACCCAAGAGCCGTTTTACATCCAGCTAGAGGGGGCCGAGCAATTTCCGTCGCTGGTGGACGCTCTCAAGGCCAAGGCCATTTTGACCGATATTCCGCCCCAAAAAGAAGCGGACTTTAGCGTTACCATTTCGCCTGAGTTCACGACTGAGCTGAACAAGGGGGAGCCTGCTGAGATTGTGATCCGTGGTGACTTCTCGGAGCAAACCACGCAAATAAGGCTCAAACGGTTCAAAAGGGTGCTAACTGCTTTTGCCTCTGAGCTAGGCGCAATGCGTTTGATGGCTCGCGGGATCTCGCCGGCGGTTGTCAATCCATTTAAAATCATTGAGCAGGATACCAGTTCGGCGCAGTCGCGCGCCGGTATGATTTTAAAAATGATCGCTACCTTTGTGTTGATGTCAGTCTTTGTCGCCTCGACCAACGTAGCCATTGATTGCTCGGCAGGCGAGCGCGAGCGCAATTCATTGGAATTTTTATTGGCGCAGCCGGTCAAACCGCTGTCGTTGGTGATGGCTAAAACCCTCAACACCAGTTTCTTCTCTTTGGTTGGGGCGGCCCTGACATTGCTAATGATGGGGATAGTGATCGCTTACTTGCCGTTTCACAAGCTGGGGCTGACCATCAACTTTAGCGTTGAGATGGGCTTGATTATTTGGTTGGTGATGGTGCCGTTGGCGATATTTGCCGCGACCTTTCAGCTGATCACCTCGTTTAAATCGAAAACCTTTAAAGAGGCCCAGTCCTATATCAGCATGACCATCATTTTGCCGATGATGGTTCCCATGATGCTCACCATGGCCAATGTAGAACATCCGGCGCTCGAATGGTTGCCATTGACCGGACAAAATGCCTTTATCGCCGATATGGTGAAAGGCGAGGCGGTAAATATGATGGGACTTTTGCTTAGCTCAATGTCAACTTTAAGTTTGGCTGCTCTATTTATATGGCTGATGGCCAGAGGACTAAAAACTGAAAAAATGATTTTAGGTTTATAGATGACGCTCTGTGAGCTTGCAATGACACAATCATTGGAGCAGCGTTTTGCACAATTGCTTGACCAACACGGCGCGATGTTGCGCCATTTGGTCAGCGGTTATGAGGCCAACCCGGCGTTGCAAGATGAGCTGTTTCAAGACATTGCGTTGGCGATTTGGAGTGCGCTACCAAGCTTTCGCCAACAATGCGCCGAGCGCACATTCATGGCGCGTATAGCCCATAACCGGCTGGCTAGGCATGTCGATAAGGTCGTCAAAAGGGTCAAAACTGAATCCATGGCGGCGCAGCACGATGATATTCCGTGTCGTGCCGGGCAGCTTGAGGAGCGTATGGTTAGCGCACAAAGAGCCAATCGCCTGTTGAGCGCCGTTAGAAAGCTTGCCAAAGATGACCGTCAGTTGGTGTCTTTGGCACTTGAGGGCTTTAGCTATCAGGAGATTGCAGAGGTAGTTGGTATGAGTAGCAATCATATTGGTGTTCGGCTCAATCGTGCCAAGGCGCGGCTAAAAAGTTTATTGGAGGGAGGCGATGAGTGAAACGCCATTTGATCAACAAAAATGGTCTGAGTTGCTAGAGGATTGGCAGTCTCAGCCGGTCAAACCGGTAGATACGACGGCGTTGTTGGTGAAGATCAAAAGGCGTAGCTGGTTTATCTGGCTTGCCTCTATTGCCGATGTTGTTGGCGTCGCGTTGCTCACCATTATGGGGATTTATGGCTGGTTTTTCGCGGGTGATAAAAAAGAAGAATCTTTATTGCTGATGCTGCTGAGTGTGTGGGGCATGGTGATGATTTTCTATGAATTTAAATTGCGCCGCGGTACTTGGCGACTTAAAGACCAAGGTAATGAATCGGTGCTGTGTTTTAGTATCAGGCGTTGTGAAGTAGCCATAAGCGTAGGGAGACTATGCGTGCCAGCGATTGGTTCGTGCGCCTCTTTGTTGCTGGCTTGGCAAGCGCTGGTCTACTACTGCCTAAGCGGCGAATTGTTTACTGTCTTTGTTCTGAGTGGGCTGGCTTGGCTGCTGTTGGTGTTATTCGCATCGAAGTGGTTTGTTGCGAGAAAGCGCAAAGAGTTGGCGAAATTAAAAGCCTTACTGTAGTTGCCCGTGGCAAAGTGGTGAACTAGACTTTTGTTAAGCCGAACTTGCAGGATGTTCACTATGAATAGAAATGATGAGCACATGATCTTCGAAGAGCTGGAATTGTTTGACGGCTACCGGGAATACCCCAATGAGACCGGTTTTGTTGAGGTGCTCACTCATATGGATATGGAGATATGCTTAGAGCAACATCCCAATTGGGCACAGATTCGGCGGCAGCCGCCGTTACTGGTGTATGATTGCCCGGCCTTTGAAACTCAGTCTGAACTGATGGACTATTTTTGTCGCTATGCCGAGGGCCATTATGAACTCGACCATATCTGTTTGGCCTTAGACGGCAATGAGAAACTCCAGCAAAGCAAACAACTCCGAGATTATCGTTTGATCTTCTACTCGGCGCAGGACCCTACCAAACCTATCGCCTTTGCGTCTTTTGATCTATCGCTAGATGAAGGGCTAGAGCAAACTGAAGATGCTGCGGATATTAACCTGATCGCGCTCAAGTGTGATTTTACTTATGCGTTTGTGCTGCCTGAATATCGCAATATGGGAATAGGGGCTATGCTGGGGTTGTCGATGGGCACTTTGTATTGGGAGCAGTTGCACCATGTATGGCAACAGCTGAAAGAGACTGATACGGCTTTGGTGCCGCTGATCTATTCAGAAAAGTTTAGTCGCGGCGGCTCTGAGATCATCAAAACCGTGCTGCGGGAGATCAAAGTCTTCTCTCATGCCGATAAGACCAAAGAGCGCATCAGTCACCTGCGTCCGCCGCAGATTGTGACACTGTAGTGATGGGCGTGGCCAGCTTGCGCTGATAGTCGGTTTTGACTATTTCCAGCGCGGCCAAAACAATCTCAGGCTCGATATCGTGGTGCTCAAGCAGCGCAATCAAATCGACCGCCAATTGCACCTCAAGCGGCGCATTTTCAAGGCTCATCTCAAGCGTCACGCATATCTTTAGAGTCTAGGTATTCAATGGCGCGGTCAATGGCCTCTTTGACCTTCATTTCCATTTCAATACGCTCGTGTTGCGGCAGGTAAAAAGCCATATCGACCTGATAACGAATATAGCGCGGCGGCAATTGATTGAGCACAATACAGGATAAGTCGGCGATATAGTCCGGTTCACGGGTCTTGTCCAGTCCGCGAATCGAGAGATGTTCTACTACCAAATGTTCGTAAAAGTTGTTGATATCGTCATCAAGCTTCATTGTACAGCCTCAACGTTGTTTCATTGTTATCATTGTTTTATTCCCGCCAAGCATAGGTGTTGCGGGCTATTGATATCACTATCAGCCATCAAGGTTAAGCGCTATTGTGCCGGTGGTCAAGTGTTGGGACCCTCTAGAGAATCTATCTCAATCAACCACCAGGCATGGCTAAAAAGGCTTAGTTACCGCTAAAAAGATCACCGCGAGCAAAATAAGCACCGGCAATTCATTGAAAACCCGATAGAACTTATCTGAGCGGGTATTGCTATTTTCCTTAAAGCGTTTTAACAGCACAAAGCAGTAACCGTGATAGACATATAACAAAGTGACCAGTGTTAGCTTGGCATGAAGCCAGCCACTGTGTTTAAACCACTCTAAACCGTACGTATAAATCAGCGCAATGCCGCTTAAGAGGGTGAATAGGGCAAATGGCGTGACAAAGTATAAAAGCCTGCGTTCCATGGTTTTTAACAGTGCTTGCGACTGGCTGTCGCGGGTCATGGCGTGGTAGACAAAAAGTCGAGGCAGATAAAATATGCCGGCAAACCAAGCGACCATAAAGAATAAATGAATGGCTTTGAGTACGGTGATGGTGGTCATGGTTATGATGTTCTCTCTAAAAGTAACTGGCGTAATTGCTCAAAGTGGATCAGCCCGATAAAGTGTTCAACATTGTCCTGATAGACGTAGACTGCGCCTTCGCGTTGCTTTTTCACCAAGTCAAAGGCTTCGGCTAATGTGGCCTGTGATGAGATCCCCTGTAATGGCCAATAGTTGACTTGTGGGTGATTGTCATGGGTATCTAAAAACTCGGCTATCTTATATTCACAGCCCATTTCATAATTATCGCGAATGACCAGTGAATGCCCTTTAGGCAAAGCTCTAAGGTAGTGGCTAACCTCATCGTCATCGGCATTGTCGATGATTTGAAAATCGGTATTTAGCTCTGCCAACACACCGACCTTTTGCAGTGTCGAGGTCGCCGGGGATAGGCGGTAAGATAAACGGCTGTATTCCAGCTGCTGAATAAAAATCGATTTGTTGCCGAAAACCTGAACGCTCAAGGTATAGGAAACGGCGATCACCAACATGGCTGGGGCTATTACGCCGGGGTTGGCGGTCAATTCAAGCAATGCGACTAAAGCGGCTAAGGGGGAGTGTAAACTCGCAGCCATTAGTCCAGCCATACACACGGCGGCGTAAAGGGCGATTTCACCGTCACCAAAGCCAAGGTATTGTGAGAGATAGCCAAACAGCGCACCGAGCAATACGCCTAAGCCCAGCACCGGACCAACGATCCCTCCGGGGATCCCCATGCCCAGCGCCACAATGGTGGCGACAAACTTCGCCACTAGGATGGCAAAAATGTAGCCGAGGGTTTCTGTGGCGATAAATTCATTACTGCCGTTGATGGCAAACTGTATCGCCCCGACCCCTGAGCCAAGCGCTTGAGGAACAAAATAGCCAATTAGGGCAGTGATCAGAGCCGCCAACAACAAGCGATAGTAGATGCGCATGGGTTTGGTGGAGCGCATGATTTTCATCAGGCTGAAATTAAATATCGCTGCGACAAAACTGACGGCGACAGAACAGATCAGTAGGTAAAGGTAATTGACGTGGGAAAAGTCGGTGAGATTGAAAAACGACAGCTCATTGGTATGACCAAATACCAACCGAGTCATAATGGCGCCAATCACGGCGGCAAGCATGATCGGAATAAAGATATGAATTTTATATTCGCGAAAAACCACCTCCATCACAAAAACCACGGCCGCCAACGGGGTATTGAACGACGCGGAAATGCCAGCGGCAATACCGCAGCCGGTAAGGGTTCTAATGCAGTTATAGGGCAGTTTTAGCCAGTCGCCAAAAAAGCTGGCGCTTGAAGCGCCAATATGTACCGCAGGGCCTTCTCGTCCGACCGAAAAGCCGCTGACCAAGGCAATGGCACCAGCGACAAATTGGTTGAGGGCATTTTTAAACGGCATGGCGCCATAACGAATTTTGACCCAATGGACCACAAAAGGAATCCCCATGCGGTAATGCTTGTCGCGGCTAAGCATTGCCATTAAGGCAATTAATACGGCGCCGGCGATCGGCAGCAGTAACCGTGTGCTCTCATCTAAACGGGTAAAGTTGTCAAATTCATCGATAAATTGAAATTGCAGCTTTTCTATTGTCAGTCGAAAGAGGATAATAACCAGCGCCGAGGCAAGCCCTGCAACGATACCGAGCAGTCCTAGCTGAACAGAGGTGGTCGGCTCGGCGAGTTTGCGCCTGATACTGTCAAGAGAAAGCAAGTAAGCTCCCAAGTCGTTAAGTCAATGTCAGAGGTGACGAATAAAAGATAGATGTCTCGGCGCCTAAATTATAGTAGAAAGTCAGCTCAAATGAATCACTTATTGTCAATTTCTCAATTAAAACAGCGATATGGGCGGTTTCGGCTGCTGGTGTTTTTGTTTTTAGCGTTTATCGTCACACTGAGCCTTGGTTTTTGGCTAGGCAGCGAAACGTTGGCGCAAACCAGTCAGGTGCTCAGCGATCAACAACAACGGCTAGACATGCTTTATCGCCAGTTGGATGAAAAGCGCCAAGCACTCAATTTTGTTAAGGTCGAACTGGAAGTCGAGAAGCAGGCGAGCAAATATATGAAAGAGCAGATGCAAAGTCTGCATCAAGAGAACTTTAAATTACAAAAAGATCTGTCGTTTTATCAAAAGATCATGGCGCCTGAGTTTGAGGCCGATGGGGTTGAGGTGGATCAGTTTAATGTGACGCCTCTAGGCTCTGAGCGAGTGTATCATTACAAACTGGTGCTGGTACAAACCACTAAGCAAAAACGGTTTGCCAAGGGGCATGTCAAAATGAGTGTCAGTGGCAGTTTGAACGACAAGCCGCAAAGCTATGAACTCAATACCTTGATGAATGATTTCAATGAGCAGCAATGGCAGTTTAGTTTTCGCTATTTCAAGATCTTAGAAGGAGACTTTGTTTTGCCGGAAGGGTTTAAACCTAAGCGGGTGCATGTTTCTGCTATCCTACCGGCCGGTAAATGGCAAAAATATGAACGCCTTGACCGGCAATTTCGATTTTACCCAGAGCAAGCCTTTTAGTTGACTAAAACAGTCAAGTATTGGATAATCCGCCGTAACTTTTATCTCGTGAGTAAGCTATGTCTACCCCTGAATTACCGATTCAATTTTCTGATGCTGCGGCCAATCGCGTTAAACAGTTGATTGCCGAAGAAGAAAACCCAAATTTAAAGCTACGAGTTTATGTTACCGGTGGCGGTTGCTCTGGCTTTCAGTATGGTTTTACCTTTGATGAGAAATGTAACCCGGGTGATATGGAGATCGTCAAAAACGAAGTGACGATGGTGGTAGATCCGATGAGCTTGCAATATTTGGTGGGTGGGACTGTCGATTTTGTCGAAGGACTGGAAGGCGCCAGATTTTTGGTCAACAACCCGAACGCGACAACGACTTGTGGTTGTGGGGCTTCATTTAGCGTTTAAGAGCTGTCGCCAATATCCCTAAACCTTATTTAGGGAATGTAGAGAATAGCGGGCCTTTAAGGCCCGTTTTTTATTTTGAGGCGCTCGCCCTAGAGGATTTTTGAGCTTGGTTTATCAGGCGTCACTAAAAGCACCGAAGCTGTTATTTTTAGCACTTGTCGTCAGTGACAAGGGCTTGCATGAAAAGTTTTCTTAATGGGTAAGGTAAATCATTAGGGTAAAAAAGCCGCCAATGGCCGCGCTAAATGACAGAATGTAAATAAAGCCTTTCTTACCTTGGGCAATGGTCCAATTGTTCTCTCTAAGATAAATGTACCACAAAAAACATAAGACCAAGGGAATTAAAAACAACAACCTCAACATATCTACCTCGCCTGATTTAAGCTATTACTGCACTTTTAGCGTATTTTCCCGCATGGGGTTCTTTGGTTTTGCATTTTGGTAATTTTGTTGAAATGGTGCCAATTTTACCAAAGCCCTTGAATTTTGTACCTAGGGTGACTATCATAGGGCCGCTCTTATAATACTAATAAAAACATGAAGATCTAGTGATCGGGGGGGAAAATGCTTGATGAAAGGTTGGAGGAGATAGAAACGGTATATCAGGGTGCCATGGATGAATGCCAAACGCCTGAACTACCAAGTCTGAAACAATGGCTTGAAGTATTTCCCGAATATGCTGTCGTTGTAGACGAAAAATCGACAATTGTGGCTTATAATTCGGCTTTTGAACGATTAAAAGCTAACAAGTCTCTTGTCTATGTTTACTCGGGCAGAATTAATTTCTATGATAAGAATACTCGGTTTTGGTTCCACGAGTTTTTACAGCAACAGTGTTCCTTTAAAGATACTGTCAGTGCATTAAAACACGAGGAACAAACTGTGGTACTAAAGTTGAGTGTGTTAACGCATAAACACATATCAGCTACAGAAAACCCGCCGCATTTGTTCTTGCTTCTAATCGATAATTTCGATTTAAGTTTTAGAATGGAACGTTATAAGCGATTCTTTAGTCTGACACAAGCAGAGGCAGAGCTGGCGGCAAACTTGTCGATGGGGAAAACCCTCAACCAATTGGCGGATGAAAAACTGCTTTCAAAACATACACTAAGAACACAATTAAAAAGTGTTTTTTTGAAAACGGAAACGCATTCCCAAAACGAATTGGTTGTGTTGTTAAAAAATGTTGTATAGGTTTCCCATATTCGCTATACCTTCACAGCAGGATGTGGTTAAATAACGCTGTCGGGTGTTGTGTTCGCCGTTCAAAAACTTGCACAATGTTCGACAAAACTCAGGTGGGCCTGGGATGGGCAGAAAACCTGAAATTTGTTGGTAATATTCTCTTAAAGAGGCCTAATTATTATGATGGGTAAAACAGTCGCTTCAGACGAAAATGTAAAATTGACCGGTTGGTTGAAAGACAAGCGTAAAGAAAAAGGTCACACTATGCGCAGCTTGGCGCAGATCCTTGGTACGCCGCATTCTTTCATCGGTAAAATCGAAAACCAAGAGCGTCGTTTAGACGTAGTTGAATTCGTTCGCTACTGCAACGCGTTGGAAATCGATCCACAAGAAGGTTTGGCAATCGCTATCGAAAGCTAATTGCAAACCGGTGTAATCACACCATATTTTGTCCATTTATGGACACAAAAAAAGCAGCCTACGGGCTGCTTTTTTGATGCCTGACCTACAGGAATTGGCACTCAGCGAGATAGTAGGGCATTGCCGATAGCGCCATCAACCGTCTTCTTGGGCTTTAACCTGTTGGCTTTTCATATGTTGCGCTTCTACGGTATGTAGCTCCTTGCGAATGATATAGAGGATCAGAAGTCCGGGGATCACCATCAATGCCGTGATCAAGAAAAACAGTGCCCAATTGCCACCTAAATAATCTACCATCATTCCGCTAGAAGACCCGATCAGCGTGCGGTTTAAGTTACTCAAAGAGGCCAATAGTGCGTATTGGGTTGCCGAAAAGGTGGTGTTGCACAGCATTGAAATAAACGAGACGAAAGCCACGGTAGACCAAGCGGTGGTATAGCCATCGACTAAAATCGTGGCGACAAACAACATCTTATTGGGGCCGACATAAGCAATGGCTGAAAACATCAGGTTGCTGGCTGCCATGGCTAACCCCCCTAAAAACAAACCTCTAACAATACCAAAGCGCATGGTGAATAAGCTGCCAAGTAGGGTGAATACGATGGTTACACCACCGCCGAGTAGCTTAGAATAATAACCAATATCTGTGTTGCTAAAGCCCACTTCCTTATAGAATACAATCGACATCTTACCTAAAAAGGCTTCGCCGATCTTAAAGAAAAAGATAAACAGCAATAGCGAAACGGCCACTTTGGCGGTGTTTCGCGTAAAAAACTCTCTAAAAGGCTCAATTACTGTAACACTTATCCAGGCCAATGTTTTGGCCAGTGCAGAAGCTTTAGCGGAGTGGTGGTCCAAGGCATCGATATACTTTTGCTCCAGCGCACTTTGAGCCTGCTCACGGTTTATTTGTGGCTCTTTGGCTAAAAACAGTACCACCAACGAAAAGCTGGCCATGATCAAGGCCAAAATCACATAGACATCAGACCATGTCCAACCGTCAAGGTCGGCAACAAAAAAGGCGATACTGCCTAAAAACGCATAGCCGGTCCACCATCCTGAGGTTGCCATACCGGCGGCCGCTGCAATTTTTTGTTGGTCGCCGGGACCGACGATATCGATGCGATAAGCATCAATGGCAATATCCTGAGTGGCTGACGAGAAGGCAATCAAGATGGCGGCGTAGGCGGCAACCTCCAAGTATTTGCCGACATCGATTTGCGTCATCAATAAGCAACCTACAGTCAAAAGCACCTGCATCAAGAAGATCCAACTCCGACGTTGGCCTAGTAATCTATACAAAAAAGGGAGTTTTATTCTATCGACTAATGGCGACCATAAAAAATTAATGGCGTAGGGGGCAAATATTAGTCCGAACAGGCCGATGGTAGAGCGTGAAAGACCTTCTTCTTTGAGCCAAGCCGACATGGCCGAGCCTATCATAACCCAAGGAAAACCGCTGGCGACCCCAAAAACAAAAATGGTCAAGAGGCGTTTATCGAGATAATTCTTGAAATATTCGTACAGGGATTGGTTACCGGCCATGGCAGTATGCTGTTGTTATTTATATCTTTAGCCAGCATACCGCAATTTGAAGGTATTACCAATAAGTAACCTAGCGTTAACTATTAAGGGCGGATACCGATACAATATGAAGGGTAACGGCCAACGCCTTCGAGAAAGTTGACACAACAGGTCAACTCTTTGCGAATATATTGGTTGTTCTCCAGCATATTTTCAGACCAGAAACTGACTTGATGAAGCAGATACCAAAATACGCGCTCTTTGGTGGTGTAGGGTTCTTCTTTGGTGATCCTGACTTGAGCCCACTCTTCTAGCGTGTCCCACAGGTAGAGGTCGATTTCGGTATAGGGGATTTGATGAGACAGGTAGGCCCTGATGTAAAACGCAAGCTGGTTCGCTTTGCTGTTTACAAAAGTATTTGGTGTATTCACAACCACCCTCCGATACTATGTTTTGGCCGAGCGTCAATGTGTCTCTTGTATTACTGCTATTATTCCATCCGAGGATAATACTGCCGTTCAGATGCCGTTTACTTAAATTCCCGACATGCAAAAAGTGCTTTAAAACAAATTGCTTAGCAGGGTTAAATCGCCAAACCCCCGTCTAATTTAACGCAATACCTTACGGTATAAGGGCTTGGCATGAGTTAAGTATAGTTGTAAATGGCCTAAGTGATAGTAATTTTACCCAAAAAATTGTTCAATTGTTGTGCTTTTTACTTAAGCGTCTTCTGGTAAAACGCTAACTCTTTTGATTATAAGCATTTTTTTGGGAACCGTAGGGTAGCCTAATTTTTCATCAAATCCGACTTCAACCTTGCCCATGGCTTCTAGAACCTCCAAACCCTCGACAATTTCGCCAAAAACCGCATAACCCCAACGTCTGCCTGGATCTAAGCTGTCATTGTCGGCCAGGTTGAAAAAAAACTGACTGGTGGCGGTATGTTCTTGCAGTTGCCTTGCCATGGCGATGGTGCCTGTGGTGTTCTTAAGGCCGTTTCCCGATTCATTAACGATAGGCTTGTCGGCTGTCACTTCAACATAGTTGGTTCTAAAGCCGCCGCCTTGCACGACAAAGTCCACTTCAACCCGGTGAATGAGGGTGTTGTCGTATTGACCACGGGCAACGTAGCCTAAAAAGTTATCGACGGTAATTTTGGCTCGGCTTCTATCGAGTTCTATCACCAGATCTCCCATCGAGGTTTCCATTTTTACCTTGGGAAAAAGATTGTTTGGTTGAATATACTGACCTTTTATCTCGCCTGCCAAGGTGTCGGTGCTGCCAATACTACTGAGCAGCAATAAAAAACAAAGCGCTATCGTTCGCATTTTTATGCCTTAATCGATTGTTGAATGTAACTGTCGTTAAAGATGTTGTGTAATACCGTTGCTGCCAGCGAGTTCAGTGCCTGTTCCATCGCGGCAACATCGGATTGCAGTACACCTTCACGCTTGTCATGACCGGTAAAGGTCTTGAAGTAGCTCTTTCCATTGTGCCGCACGGTGACCTTAAACTCAGCAACCAGTGACGCTTCATATTTTAAACTGTGCTGAGCAACAATGGTTTCGAGCTGGATAATTGAAAGTTCAATGACGTTGGCGCTGTACTGCGATACTGCCAAACCTTGCTTACCAAAGCCTGTGCTTAAGGCGCTTTTAAGCGATTCTGATACGTCATTGCCAGCTGGACGGTTTTGCCTTTTCCCCTCAGGACTTATCACTTGCAATAGATGTTTCGCCGCTCTGTTGTCAACAACTTTGATGGCGTAGTTCTGCCCTTGATAGAGCATTTGTTGATTGACTATCGGCTGTGGTGAAAAATACATGGCTTTTGGTAGGTTGCTACAGCCGCACAGCAATAAGGCTGGGAGCAGCCAGAAAAGTCGCTTCATAAAGTCATCCTTTGGTTGTGGTTAACACGGTAAATTTCTTGTTGGCATCAAGGGTTTTAACGTTGCCGAATAGGCGTTTGAGCTTCACATGATAAGCAAGGTTGCGATTACCTACAACAATCAAGCGGCCGTTGTTTTTAAGCACCCGTCTGGCATCGACAAACATTTGCCAAGCAATATGGTCGGTTACAGCCTGCATTTGATGGAAGGGCGGATTACATACAATGATGTCGTATTGGTTGGCCTCAGCGCGTCCGAGACAGTCATCGACAATAAAATCACATTGCGCCAAGGCATCAGGGAAGTTTAACGCGACTGCATCTTTGGCCGATTGCACTGCCATATAAGATTCATCGACAAAGGTCACTTTTGTCTGAGGACATTGTGCCAGTAGCGACAACCCCAGTACGCCATTGCCACAGCCAAGATCAACAACCTGTTTACCATCACAGTTTTTAGGCAGGTTAGCCAGTAACAGCCTGGCACCAATGTCCAGCGAATCTCTGGAAAATACATTGGCATGATTGACTAAAGTTATATCGCTATTTTCCAGTGTCCACTTGACTGGATAAGGGCAGGCAACAGCCGTTTTTGTTACTTCGGTAAAGATCAAGCGAGACTTTTTTTTGGCCAAAGAGGTTGTGGTCGGCCCTAGATACTGTTCAAACAGTTTAAGCGTCGAGCTATGAATGTCTGTGACCTTACCTGCGGCAATGACCGGCGTACCCGGTGCAAGGTAGTGGCTTAACTGCGACAGCAGATACGTCAAATAGCCGTTGTTCTTTGGTACTTTGAGCAGCACCAGCGCAATATCCTGCGGCAGCGGCGCCATAACATCGAGGATTTGCGAAGGCTTTAGGTCAATATCATTTTGCTCGGCATTATACAAAGCACCTTGCTGGGCAACATATGAATCAGACAAATGATAAAGTGGTTTATCGCCAAAATAACAACTCAGCGCGCCAAAGCTGTCATTGATAATGAGGATTGCCTTGTCGCTGGGTGCAAGGTCATGAGTGAGGACATGGTCTATCAGGTATTCATCACCACTGTCCCACGCCTGAAGCGTGCGATTTTTTTGTTCAACAGGCCATCGGTGCAGGCTAAGCGTGCGCTCATTTAGCGTAAGTTCGGTATTCATTGCAGCTATAAATTGAAAATTTTCGTCATTTTGCCATGACGTCAGTTAAATCGCACCCAGTATATCAAACCTGATCTAAGTCAAAAACTGTAAAATATTAATGCAAATGACATTGATTCTCATTTCTATGCGTGTATACTGCGCTCATTAATACGAATCAATCTCATTTACTTGAATCAGACAGGAAGATATCCAGTGACGTTTCAATTCAAACCTTCGGCAATTGCCAGTGCAGTGCTTCTTTCATGTATCGGACTAACCGGCTGCGGTGGCGGCTCTGGTGGTGGTACAACCACACCCCCTCCGAGCAACACCAATCATGCACCGACCGATATCAGCTTATCCAGCAATGTTGTTGCTGAAAACGCCGTAGCGGCAAGTATCGGTACTTTGTCTGCTAGCGACAGTGATAGCAACGAATCGTTCAGCTATAGTGTTGATGATACTCGTTTTGTTGTTGCTGGTAGCGAATTGAAATTGGCCGCAGATACCGCCTTAGATTATGAAACAGATACCAGTGTCGCTATCAAGATCACGGTAACCGACAAAGCGGGGGCCACCTTTGCTAAGGACTTCACGATTGATGTCACTGATATTTTGGAAGTCACGGCGCCGACTACTTATGCCTACGAAAGCCGTTTTTCAAGCGCTTCATCGGTCAGCTATGGTGGTCAAATCGCCCGTCATGTGTTGATCAGCGAACTGTTTAACTATATCAGTAACCAACTCAAAGCCGATGTTGATGCCTTTAGCATTACCTCCGGTGAACAGGCGTTGGCGAAGTTGACCTCTTACTACAGCTACAGCGCAGAAACCTACGACTTGGAAATTGCCGACAGAGCCTTGCTGTTAAGCACTACGCCTGGTTCTGAGCAAACCACTTTGCGTCAACTCTCAGGCTCTCACAAAGACCTGTCTGGTAAAATCGCCGGTAATGATGCGGTCGGTCAACACAAAGATTGGTCAAGCGAATTGGTCGGTTGGAACGCCAAAGGCTCTATCACTCCTGAGGGCGTGGTTTATCAATTGCTGGGGCAAATTGCGCAAAACGTACAAACCTATATCGATGGTAACGTGCGCAACGATGTTAACGGCAATGCCATCAGCCAGCTTTATGTCACCGAAGACGGCAAAGACTTGCGCCAATTGCTACAAAAATTCTTGTTGGGCGCAGTGGCCTTTTCACAAGCCACCGACGACTACCTAGACGACAGTGTTGACGGTAAAGGGTTGTTGTCTGACAACACAGTTGCAGATGGTGCCAAGCCATATACCGCACTTGAGCACGGCTTCGACGAAGGTTTTGGTTATTTCGGCGCTGCCCGCAACTACAACGACTATAGTGATGATGAAATCGCCGGTAAAGGTGGTCGTAGTGATTGGAAGGGCTATCACGATACCGACAATAGTGGCTCGATTGATTTGACTGCCGAGTATAATTTCGGTAACTCAACCAACGCCGCCAAGCGTGACCGTGGTACGGCTTCAGGCAGCAATCCAACAGATTATTCTAAAACCACATTTGATGCGTTCTTGATGGCCCGTGCCATCATCGTTCATGCCGAAGGTGCACTGGATGAACAACATTTGTCGGCACTTAAAGCGCAGCGCAACATCATTGTTGAATATTGGGAAAAAGCCATTTCAGCTACCGTGGTGCATTACATCAATGAAGTGACGGCCGATTTGGACAAGCTCGGGACGGCAGATTATGTTTTTGCCGATGCGGCCAAGCATTGGTCTGAACTCAAAGGCTTTGCTTTGAATTTCCAGTTCAATCCACGTAGCCCAATGAGCGATGAGCAGTTCGCTCAGTTGCATGAGCTTATCGGCATGGCTCCTGCCATTACCGCAGACGCCGCAGAAAGCTACAAAGCCAACCTGTTGGCTGCTAGAGAGTTGCTCCAAACGGTTTATGGCTTTTCTGAGCAAAACGTTGAGAACTGGTAAAGCCCACAATTTGAGCACTGTCATATCAACTGGTGACAGTCGGTAATAACAACAAAAAGGTTAGGCTCAATTGGGCCTAACCTTTTGCACATTTGTTTATCGAGGAATATTAAACGATGAAACTTCCAAGCATAAATGGGGTTGTCTGGGTTAAAGCCCTTAGTGCAATCGCCGTTGTCGTCGCGCTGCAAGGCTGTGGTGAATCGACCAGTTCAAGCGCCGGTAGTGGTTTTGGTCAAACCGAGGACAATAGCTCAGGTGGCAATACTGGTGGCGAGAACAACAATGGCAATGACTACGACAGCGCGCAATTGCTAGCCAACCTTACCGATAATATCATTGTGCCGACATACCAAAGCTTCAAAACTGCTGCGCAAGCGCAACATGACAGTGTGGCTGCCTATTGCGCCGCATTGAATGTTGATGGCCAAGACGTTGCGGCCTTGCGCCTTGACGCTCAGCAAAGCTGGAAAGGCGTTGCTCAACTGTGGCAACAGGCCGAAGTGATGCAGCTCGGTCCATTGGCCGATAACCACAACGCCTTGCGTAACAACATTTATTCTTGGCCTGTGGTCAGCAGTTGCGGCGCCGACCAAGACGTTGTTTATTATGAGCAAGGGCATATCAACGGCAATAGCTACCAGATAAACCAAAGAACCGATACCCGTCGAGGCATCGATGTGCTGGAATATTTGCTATTCAATAACAATTTAGATCACAGCTGTTCGAGTAACAGTGGCCCCTTGGGCGATTGGAATATTCGCACCGATGCCGAGCGCATCAAAGCCCGTTGCCAATATGCCGAGGTGGTGTCGCAAGATCTTCTCGCCAACGCCGATATATTGCTCGAAAGATGGCAAGGCAATGATGGCTTTGCGGCAAAACTGAAAGCCGCAGGGCAGGCTGGAAGCGAGTTTGACTCGCAGCTCAAAGGTGTTAATGCCATTACCGATGCGATGTTTTACATCGATTCGGTGACCAAAGACGGCAAGTTGGCAAAACCGATGGGTCTGTTTGACAACAGCTGTGCCAATTCGGCTTGTCCTGAGGATGTTGAAGCTCAGTTAAGCGCTCATAGCGTTGAGAATATCATTGCCAACTTATTGGCTTTGAGCAAATTGTATTACGGCAGTAGCGATGGCCTTGAGTCGAGTGACGGCGTAGGCTTTGACGATTTCTTAAAAGCCGTAGGGGATGAGCAGACTGCCGAGCGCATTGCGGCCGGCCTAAATGCCGCCAGACTGATGGCAGCCGAGCTTGATAAGCCATTGGCGACCTTGCTGGTTGAAGAGCCTGCCAAAGTGGTTGCGCTGCATCAGCAACTAAAAACCGTGACCGATGAAATGAAAGGCAACTTCATCAACTCTTTGGCACTGGAACTACCGCAAACCTCAGCGGGCGACAACGATTAAGGTAACGTGATGAATCAACAAAGCAACCCAATAGCCCAATTGCGCTTGAATAAATTGGCCACATGCATTGCCATGGCCTTGATGCCGGTGTTGAGCACGCAAGCGTTAGCCCAAGACGATAACGGCGCGCCGCAAACTGAAAGCCAAAGTGCTGAGAAGAAAGACGAGTCCAAGACCTATCAAGAGCGTTTGAGTATTATCGGTCACAACAAGCAGTTACGTACTGAAGCCGGCTCTGCCACCTTGATTTCCGATGTGACCTTGGAGACTTTTGAATATGACGACATCAACCGTGTGTTGGCGGTGGTGCCGGGTGTCAATATTCGCGAAGAAGACGGTTATGGTTTAAGACCCAATATCGGCTTTCGCGGTGCCACCCCTGAGCGCAGTAAAAAAATCGCGCTGATGGAAGATGGTGTGCTTATTGCGCCAGCACCTTATTCTGCGCCTGCCGCGTATTACTTCCCAATGGTTAGCCGTATGACGGCGGTTGAGGTTTTTAAAGGCCCTGCGGCGATTAAGTATGGCCCAAATACCGTAGCCGGTGCGCTGAACATGACCTCACGAGCGGTGCCAGAAGGCTCTGAAGGTGGCATCGATTTGGCCTTTGGTGGTGACGGCTATGGTAAGGTTCATGGCGATTACGGTAACAAGTCAGGTGATTTCGGCTATGTGGTTGAAGGTTTGCATGTGCAGGCCGATGGCTTTAAGGAATTAGACGGTGGCGGAGATACCGGCTTTGATAAGACTGACTTATTGGCCAAGTTGCAATATGATTTTAGCACTGGTAAATACAATCAGCTGGTGGAATTGAAACTCTCTTATGGCGATGAAACATCTAATGAAACCTACCTCGGTTTGTCCGATGAAGATTTCAAGGCCAACCCAAACCGTCGTTATAGCGCTTCACAACTTGGCTTGATGGACTGGGAACACTCACAAGTACAACTCACCCATCATATTGAACTGAGCGGCGCAGATGTGATCACCCGTATCTATCGCAATGATTTTGAGCGTGCGTGGCGTAAGCTCAATGGCTTTCAAGGCTCAGACCGAGAATTGTTGGAAGTGATCAGCAACCCAACCGATGGCATCAATGCCGAGTTTATGGCCATTTTACAAGGTCAAATGGATTCTCAGCAGGGCTTTGGTAACCTCAGCTTAGGCACCAATGCCAGAGAGTATTACTCACAGGGGATCCAAAGCGACCTGCGCTACAGCTATAGCATCAGCGGTTTAGACAGCGTATTTGAAACCGGTGTGCGCTATCACGAAGACCAAATCGAGCGTAATCATACTGCTGAAACCTTTGCCATGCGCTCGGGCCGTTTAGAAAGCTTAGGTAATGCCATCAGTGTTGACACCCGTAATAGCGAAACCAGCGAAGTATGGTCGGTTTATGGTCAAAATACGTTGAACTGGCAGTCGTTAAGTTTGACCACCGGTATCCGTGGCGAGTTTATCGACGCCAAATATCAGAACCTGTTGCCGGGTCAAGAAAACAACTGGCTCAGCAAATCTTCAAAGATCTGGTTGCCAAGTATCAGTGCGTTTTATCAAGCCTCAGATACGCTTGGTTTTTTGTTTGGCATTCACGAAGGCCACGTGCCGACCAGCCCACAGCAAGAACCGATCATTCAGCCGGAAAAAAGCGTCAACTATGAGTTAGGTATGCGTTACGCTGATGGTGCTTCTGCTGTCGATATGGTTGGTTTTTTCAACGACTATAAAAACCTCAAAGAAAGTTGCACCTTCTCGGCCTCGACCAGCTGTATTGAACAAGTTGATGCCGAATTCAATGGCGGTGAGGTAGACATCTATGGTCTGGAGGCGAGCTTTAAGCATCGCTTCAGCCTATCTAACGGCTTAGACCTGCCGGTGTCTTTGGTTTACACCTATACCGAGTCTGAATTCAAACAAGCGATTGATTCGACCTTCCCGCAGTGGGGTAAAGTGGAAGCCGGTGACAAGGTGCCTTATTTGCCGGATCACCAGTTAACCCTGACATTGGCTGTTGAAGCCAACGACTGGCAAGTGTCTCTATTGGCCCGTTATGTGGGTGAAATGGTTGAAGCCTCGGGGACCGGTGTTGAACTGGAAGGTTTTAGCACCAATGCCTATACAGTCGTTGACCTGTCGGCCAGTTATCAGCTGTCGGTTGGCTCATTGTATTTTAAGATTGACAACCTGTTCGACCGTGTTGAGGTTGTCAGCCGTAGACCTTATGGCGCGCGTCCAAGTAAACCACAGCAATTGGTTGCTGGTTACAAGTATCGCTTCTGATTGGACGTAATTGTATGGTTGACAGCATTTTAGATACTTTAAAAGCCTTGGCATTGTATTTAGATGATGCCAATAAGCGCTTGTTTTGGTGGTATTTGCTGTCGGCCTGCGTGTTGGCTTTGCCGGTGTATTTGAAGTTTCGCCGGCACAAGCCGCAAGTGTCGTTTATTGCCTATTTGTTTGATAAACGTATTTGGCTGAGTCGCTCCGCTAAGCAGGATTATATGCTGTGGGTGTTAAACCGCTTTATTCGAGTGTTTATCTATGCCCCGATAATACTGTTGATGGTGCCCGTTGCGATGGGGTTTTCCGGGCTGCTTGAATCTGGTTTTGGCGCGCGAAGCTTTATTGATTGGCCGCAATGGGCAATTATCTCGGTGTTTACCCTCGCGCTATTTCTCGCCGATGACTTTAGTCGCTTCTTTTTACATTATGTACTCCATAAAGTGCCTTTTTTGTGGCATTTTCACAAGGTGCATCATAGCGCTGAAGTGCTCACGCCTTTTACCGTTTATCGTAGTCATCCGATAGAAAGTTACCTGTATGCCTGTCGTATGGCATTATCGCAAGGCATGGTCGTTGGCGGTGCCTACTATTTGTTTGGCCCAAACCTGAAAATGTACGATGTGGTTGGCGCCAATATTTTTGTTTTTGCGTTTAATATCATGGGATCTAACCTACGCCACTCTCATGTGTGGCTCAGTTGGGGAGGGTGGTTAGAAAAGTGGTTTATTAGCCCTGCACAACATCAAATACATCATAGCGACAGGCGTGAACATTTTGATAAGAACCTAGGTTCGGCTTTGGCCATTTGGGATAGATTGTTTGGTACTTTATTGACCGCCGACAAGGTAAACGATAAGCTTCGCTTTGGTTTGGGTAAAGGCAAAAATCCGCATCAAACCTTGTGGCAGATTTATCTAAAACCCTTTAAAGATGCCTTTAGTCAAAGACCTTTTTAAAATGCATCAACTACCACTTAAACAGGGCGAGCTTTATTTTGAACCTCACTTTTTAACCCAACCTCAACAATTCGATCTTTACCTTGAACTGACCAAAACCCTTAACTGGAGTCAAGACAAGATAGTCATTTACGGCAAGCAATGTCTTATTCCGCGCTTGCAAGCCTGGTATGGAGATAAAGAGGCTGAGTACAAATACTCAGGTATACTGATGCAGCCCATGCCATGGACAGACACACTACTTAAGCTCAAACAACAAGTTGAAGCCGCCTGCAATTGCCGATTTAACAGCGTACTGGCGAACTTCTACCGTGATGGCCTAGATAAAATGGGCTACCACGCCGACAATGAAAAAGAGCTAGGTGAACGCCCAACCATCGCCTCCTTAAACTTAGGGGTTACTCGCAAGTTTGTGCTGAAACATAACACTTCAGATGAAAAGCACGAACTGACGCTCACCGGCGGCAGCCTGCTGGTGATGGCAGG
>JBFHGJ010000037.1:0-49907 GCA_041583135.1 Alteromonadaceae bacterium
GAAGTCGAGCCTTCATTTAAGCCGGGGATCAAACTGACCGACTTGTCGCCGTGTTTACCGGATTATGCCATTGAGGCAATTCGCGAAGCGCTGCCTGCCTTTAATAAAAAGATCAAAGGTTTTGCCATGGATGATGCGCTATTGACCGGCGTTGAGACCCGCACCTCGTCACCGATCCGAATTAAGCGTGACGATACACTGCAAAGCCTTAATACCAAAGGACTTTTTCCGGCAGGTGAAGGGGCAGGTTATGCCGGAGGCATCTTATCGGCCGGTATCGATGGCATTCGAGTGGCCGAGGCCATTGCCTTATCCATGGTTAAATAATATTTTTTTTCATTTTTTTTCGAACCTTTTGAATAAAGCGGTTACCTATTGATAGTGGCGGGGTTGACTCACTGACCGCTGCCGGTACGTCATTCACATTCACTACCATAATATTGCAATGGCGTACTTTATTGATGTTGACCTGAGCGAGGCAACAAAACGGTCTTGGGGATGAACGGCTTCGATTCAGGTCAGCATCCTTCTTTTAAAAGGAGAAGGTGATGAAAAATGTATTCAACAATTACGTTAAAGAAACTTTGCGCCTAGCGACGTGTTCGGTTGTGGCGTTGAGTTTGTATTTCTTTTTATTTGAAATGGCTCGCGGATTTTCTATCGGCTGAGCCAGCTTTGTTTGAACTGAGCCTAGGGCGGTTGACCTTTGCCGTTGACATTTTGTTCGAATTCAACGGTTGTTTATCGAGGTGCGGGCTTTGTGGTTTAGCATAGCGTTATTGATGTCGTTGTTTTTTAGCGGTATCTCTGAGGTCGGCGTAAGTCAGTGCCATCGGAATGCTATTTCTCTGTTGCAACTGTTTGAAAGTTAAACCTTATTTGATATTTTCAATCAGCTCATCGATTGCCTTCATCTTGTCACTAAAATCCATGTTCGTTGCTATCACATTATCTAACCTGTGCCTAGCCTGTGTTAAGGTGTCGCTAATGTTTGCTTGTAGTTGAGCGTTGGCGCCGACAGCCTGCATCTGATGGCTGATAGAAGCTTGCAGCTTATCAAATATATCGTGCAGGTGATGTTCGAGCCTTGCATAGTCGTAGCTGAGCTGTTTATAACTTTTTGCAATGCCGCCTTTGAGATTAATCAGGGCCTGATGTCTCAGCAGCATTTGAAGGCTTTCATTTTCGATAAAATCAACCCTGCCGCTGATCAGCTCAACCATAATGGAAAGCTGTTCCTTCAACCGATTGACGTCATATTCATCTTCGGGGATCTGTTTGATCAGAATCGAACATTGCTTGCTGTTAAACAACAGGTTGGCGCCAAAAGGCACTATGGCTTTGGCTCTTTTGCCCAGTTCCAAAATCTCCGATTCGAGTCGATTGATCTTATTGCGGGGATATTGGTAAATCTGACGCCCAGCCCTAAGTTCAACGACACCTTTTAGCTGTAGCTTATCAAGGGTGTCCTGAATGTTTTCATATAGGCTGTCGAGGTTGTCAATGGTTAAGATACGCTTGAAAAAATCGCTTAAAATACTGAGTTCGGTGGAATACTGCATCGAGGCGCAGGCAACTTGCGAGGCTTTTTTGGCAAAATTTCTGAGGTCGCGATTCTCATTAAAGCGCTTTTTATAGGCTTCAAGCTTGTATTCCAGCTCGGCCAGATCAAGGGGTTTGCAGATGTAGTCGTCTCCACCGGCTTCATAGGCCTTGAGCTTATCGCTTAGGGACGCCAATGAGGAAACGAAGATAATGAAGGTGTTATCGACCAGCCCACTTTTTCTTAGATCGCGGCAGATGTCATAACCACTTTTGTCTGTCAGCATGATATCAAGCAGGATTATCTGAGGCTCACAGTCGGCTACCAACTCCTCAACCGATTCTTCACCGGTTGAGGAGATCACATCGAAATGCGCTTCCAACGCCTGTTGGATCAGGCTAAGGTTTTGATGATTATCGTCAATAGACAATACGCGTAACTTGTTTATGGTAGTACCCTGTTTGCCCCTTGTTGCTCATGAATTAACCTTAGCTTAGTTTCTTTCGCTTGTCTGCTGTCTGAACGGCTTAATCAAGAGGAACAATCGCCACGAATAATGAAATCTGCCATTTAATTGATTTAGATCAAGATTGTTTCTTGCGTCACTCAGTGTACCTGTCGTCAGGTCCTTATCAGGTGCTGCTTGACCACTGAGAAAATAATGACCAAGCGACCCCCCACATGAGGAGCGCAACCGACAAGTCGATGGCACGGCGTACTTTGGGTTGCTTCAGTACATGAGACAACTTTGCACCGGCAAAGGCCAAAGAATACAACCATATAAATGATGCGCTGATGATGCCCGCAGTAAAGGCGGTTTTCTCATGTCCGTTGAACTGACTGCCGACAGAGCCTAAAATCACTACGGTATCAAGATAAACATGAGGATTAAGCAAGGTCACCGCCAAGGTGGTCATCACTACGACTTTGAGCGACTTCATACCGCTGTTATCGGCGCTTTGCTCAGCTGCCGGTGTCAGCACCAGCTTCAATGACATCCAGCCATAGCCAAGCAAAAATAGAATGCCGGCCCAAGTGATGATGTTATATAGTGTGGCGTTACTGCTGATCACTGTTCCACCACCGAACACGCCAATGCTCATCAAAACAACGTCAAAGAAAACACAAATAGAGGCGGCGATTAAATGGTAGTTGCGCTTAATTGCCTGATTTAACACATATGAGTTTTGCGCACCGATTGGCATGATCAGGCCCACACCTAATCCGATCCCCTGAATATAAGGCAAAAAAGTCATCACGGCTCTCCTGAGGTTGCTATCTACAGTTGTGGTAGATAAGGCTTGTTGAATGGTTCAGTGGCAGTTTATGAGAACTTCGGTTATAAATATAATTAATGATTTTAATTTAGTATAAGTTAAACTTATGTTTAGAGTGGATTATAAGTGGCTGCATGCACTTGCCATGGTGATACACGAGCAAAGCTTTGAAAAAGCAGCAGAAAAACTGTGCATCTCACAGTCGGCTGTATCGCAACGAATAAAAGCCTTAGAAGAATTTATTGCCCATCCGGTGGTGGTTCGTGGTCAGCCGATTGAGTTGACCGCCAAAGGGCAGTTGTTGCTTAGCCACTATAAAAAGGTGCAGCAGTTGGAAAGTGAATTGTTGCCGGAATTATTGCCCGATGCGCCAAGTGAATTGTTGACGCTCAATATCGCGGTCAATGCCGACAGTGTGGCCACTTGGTTTTTTGAGGTGATGACCAGCTTGCTTAAGGTCTATCCGATAGAGCTGAATTTATTGATAGACAATGAAACCCGCACCGCGCAGAAACTCAAAAGCGGTGAAGCGATTGCTGCGGTCAGCTCGCAAAAGGCGCCGTTGCCGGGCTATCAAAGCTTCTTGCTCGGTCAAATGGAGTATATCTTAGTCGGCACCGAACAGTTCCGTCAGCGTCATTTTGCCGATGGTATTACTGCCCAAGCACTGACCAAAGCCCCCGGAGTATCGTTCGACCCCACCGATGATATGCACATTCGCTTTATCGAGCATCATTACGGCTTACCGGCGGGCAGCTATCCACGTCATACGGTACGCTCGTCCGAAGCATTTGTGGCCTTGGCAAAGCAGGGGGTTGCCTATACTTTGTTGCCGAAGCTGCAAATCGCCAACGAGCTTAAAAGCGGCGAACTGATTAATTTGTTGCCTGAGAAAAGTCACACTCAAACTCTATATTGGCATTGCTGGGTAATGGTGAAGGGGATTTACAAAAAGGTATCTCAGCAGGTGGTAGAGGGCGCCAAAATGTATCTTGATTGATTGGCGCCCGAGTGGATTATTGCTCAGTCATAAACACCACTTCGACATTGGCGACGTCGGTTTTGGCGATGCGGCGAAACGCTGCGACATGTGGGGTTTTATCATGGGCTTCCCAAGCGGCTTTGGTGGCCCAGGTTTCGACAAAAATAAACATCGCCGGATTGGCATCGTCGATAAACAGCTGGTAACTGACACAGCCGTCTTCTGCTCGGGTTGGGGCAAGAATGTCGGTTAAGCACTGCTTGACTCGCGTAATACACTCGGGTTTGGCTTCAATGCGAACCATCATACTCATTGGCTTGCTCATGGAATACTCCTGTTTTTGTTGTTGTCGTACAAATGGTTGGGATTAGACTAACCGTAATTTTCTATTGCGGCAACACAAAACGTGACTTAGCGGATAGGCGGTGACACAATTTGACAACTGTTACCACTTCACCTGATTGCACCGCTGGACTAACTTTAATTGCATATGACGGATAAAAACGGATAGATGATGAAAACAATTCTGATCGCTGCCTTAGGCTGGTTGTCCATAATGCCGGTCGCAGCACAAACTCAGCCGCTGAGCTTGCTGTTGGCCGAAGAAAAAGCGGCGCTGGTCAATGCCTTTGAAGTGTATGCCCCCTCAAGTGCGATGAAAACCAAAGCCGCGATTTCATACCATCAGCAGTTGCTCGATAGCGATACCGACAAAGATTATCTGGTGATCTCGCTCAATCCGCAGCAAAGCGCTCAGCTCACTGCATTGGGCTTTCACCTCAAACCGGCAACTGAGTTTAAAAAGTCGCGCATCAAGGCCCTCAGTCAGGCGCAATATCGAGCTCAAACCCTTAGCGCTCAAGAAAAGGCCGATACTATTTTTGGCTATAGTTGTTATGCCACTGTCGAGGGCACCTATACTCGCGCCGAACAATTACAGCAAGCCTCGCCGCAGTTGGCCAAGTGGGTCGATATCGGTGATTCATGGCAGAAAGCTGCCGGACAGGGCGGGTATGACTTACAAGTGTTGCAACTGACCAATCGTCAAAATGACAAACAAAAGCCGATTTTGTTCATTCATGCCGCAATGCATGCCAGAGAATACGCCACGGCGGAACTGGCGTTACGTTTTGCCGAGTATCTGGTCAACAATTATCAACACAACGCCGATGCCACTTGGATTTTAGACCACCATCAGGTGCATATTCTATTTCAACTTAATCCGGATGGGCGTAAGCGCGCCGAGAGTGGGCTGTTTTGGCGTAAAAACACCAATGAGTCGTACTGCGGCAGCAACAGTGCATCCCGTGGTGCCGATTTAAATCGCAATTTTAGCTTTTTCTGGAATGCCACCAACGACATCGGTTCGAGTAGCAGCGAGTGTTCGGAGACCTATAGAGGACCTGAGCCGACCTCTGAGCCGGAAACCGCTGCGATTGAGGGCTATATTCGCAGTATTTTTGCCGATAGACGCGGCCCGAATGAGAGCGATGCTGCGCCTGCCGATACCAGTGGAATGCACATTGACCTACACAGTTTCTCGCAGTTGGTTTTGTGGCCTTGGGGTCACAATAATGCACCGGCACCTAATGCCGATGCTCTGACCACATTGGGACGTAAGCTGGCGTTTTTTAACGGCTATACGCCGACTCAAAGCATCGGCTTATATCCTACTGACGGCACCAGTGATGATGTGAGCTATGGTGAGCTCGGGGTGGCCGCTTTTACTTTTGAACTGGGGACTAAATTTTTTCAAAGCTGCGACTATTTTGAACAGACCATTTTGCCGGACAATTTAAACGCGTTGCTGTATGCCGCCAAAGTTGTTGAAGCGCCTTATGTGCTGCCGAAAGGGCCGGAGGCGGTGGACGTTAAACTCAATGGTTTGAATACGATTAAAGTAGCCCCTGGTACGCCGGTTACGCTGACTGTCACCTTAGACGATGGTCGTTTTGAAAACAGCAATGGTGCGGAGGCGGAGCAAAATATTGCCGCAGCGCAATACTATTTCGATCAAGCACCTTGGCAACAAGGGGCGACAGCGTTTGCACTGCAACCACAAGATGGCGTGCTTGACAGTAGCGAAGAAGTGTTTTCAAGCGTCATCGATACCCAAGGGCTTGCCGATGGCCGCTATCTTATTTACGTACGCGGTCAAGATAGTGACGGAAATGTCGGACCTGTGTCTGCCGGCTATTTACACATCGGACAAATTAACAGCCCGCCGACAGCCTCTTTTAGCCACAGCTGTACCGGTCTACGTTGTCAATTTGACGGCTCGGCAAGTTTTGACGGTGATGGTGTTTTGGTGGCGGCGGGTTGGCAACTCGGTGATGGTACATCACGCAATGACAATGCGCTGAGTATTGAGCATTTGTATGGTGCCGACGGTGAGTATCAGGTGAGCCTTGAGGTGACCGACGACAAAGGCGGGATAAACATAAAACAACAAACCATTACGGTGAGCAATCTTGCGCCGGTTGCTTTGTTTGAGGTCGATTGTACAGACAACAACTGCCGCTTTAACGCTCAGCAAAGCGATGATGAAGATGGTGAGATTGTCAGCTATCAGTGGCAATTCGGTGATGGTGTCAGTGCCACTGGGCTTGAGGTCAGCCACAGCTATGGCAATGGCGGTACATATGAAGTGACCCTTCAGGTGAGCGACAATTTGGCCTTAAGTGGGGAAAAAAGCCAGGCTGTCAGCGTCACCATGGCGGTGGTTACCGACCCGGTGCAAAATGACCAAGGTCGCAGTTCTGGCGGCGCGTTAGGCTGGCTAAGTCTGATACTGTTGGTGCTAGGCGCTAGGGGTCGTCGTTTTATTCTTGCCGATAATACGCGCCGCTAACACGCCGGCAATAAAGCCAAAAATATGCCCTTCGAAGCTGATGTGAGTGCGGAAGTCGATCAGGCTGAAGAATATGCCGCCGTACAGTAAAACGGTGGCTATGCTGACTAAGATCGCGCGCATCGAGCGGGTGAAAAATGCATGACTGACCAAAAAGCCGAAGTAGCCCATGATCACACCAGACGCCCCAGCATGATTGGCGTGCCGGGCAAATAACCACACCAGCAAGCCGCCGACCAACCAGACAAAAACGGTAACAAATGCCAGCTGTTTGGTTTGATGCACCAAAAAGCCCAGCACCACAAAAGGAATGGTGTTGGCGATAATGTGCGGAAGGCTCCAGTGGATCAAAGGCGCAAACAAAATGCCCCAGAGGTGGCTGACTTCTCTTGGTACGATGGCTAACCGGGCAAATGGATATCCGGCAAAGAGATTGATCAGCTCAATCCCCCACATTAGGGCGAGGGCAAACAACAATACTTTTAAACCGGAAGATAGCTCAGTCATGGATGATCCCTTACGATGGAAAATGCGGTTTCATCTTAACCTTTTTCAATCAGTCAGTTAAGCTTATAATCATGACAAAATAATTGCTGGTAAGCTGCATATGTCGAGTGAGGAAAACTCAACCAAACCTGTCCAACAACCAACCGGTGACGGCGTGTCGAACACCACTGTGGCGTCGGCTCAATCTGATACCACAGGCGATACGCCAACTACAGATGGGCAGCAAGCGCTTCAGCCGAGTCAGCAAACGGCGTTGAGTGTAGCGGCTGATCCCCCCGCTGCGCCAGTCACACCCGTAGCGCCAGTTGTCACAACCGCTGCAATGGATAGCGCCACAGCGGTTGCCGCTGAGAATCAATGCAGCAATTGCGGTCATCCGATGGATGGGCCGTTTTGCGGCCAGTGTGGTCAACATGAAAAATCGGTGATCCGCTTTTTCGGCTCTGTAGTGATGCACTTTTTAGACGACATTTTCGGCTGGGATTCTCGTGCTGGACGTACTATTGTGCCTTTGTTGTTTCGTCCGGGGTTTTTAACCAACGAATACATCAAGGGACGCCGAGTTCATTATGTCCCGCCATTAAGAATGTATTTTATCGTCAGTATCATTTTCTTTTTGGCGCTGGGTTTTTTTACCGACGACTCGGTAAAAGAGCTGTCGAAGTTCCAGCAAAGCCACTCGGTCGAGGTCGCCGATTTCAATGAGCAGATCACCACGTTACAAGATAAGATGGCAGCGCCGGACTATCAGCAAAATGAGTCGGACAAAGCGCAGCTTGAGTCGTTGATAGCCAAACGTGACGAATCGTTGACTGAAACCCTCAAGGTGATGGAGGAGCTCCAGCAGGAAATCGATCAGATCAATCAAAAGCGTAGCCAGCCCGGTTATGTCGAAAAACCCGAGCATGAGTTGCAACTGGCTGCTTATGAAACTTCGTTGGCAATGATGACGATGAACATCGGCAGTGAAAGCCTTGAGCAAAAGCTGGCGGCTATCGATGCGCATATGGCCAAGCTTGAAACCCTAAGGGATGCCGCAAAAGGAGAAGGGGCTGCGGCCGAGGCGCCTTATGTGGCGCAAATCGAAGGATTGAAACAGCAGCGACGCGAGCTGGAAAAGGTTAAAGAAGCATCGCCGCAAACAAATGAGCTGGTGGGGATCCAAGTCAATGGCGGCGAACCTGAGTTTCATTTTAAGCTTGGTAAAGGCTTTAGCTTTCTAACCAAGGAGCAAAATGAAAGGCTTA
The DNA here is from genome assembly GCA_041583135.1 of Alteromonadaceae bacterium. Lineage (GTDB taxonomy): Bacteria > Pseudomonadota > Gammaproteobacteria > Enterobacterales > Alteromonadaceae > JABSOG01. The sequence goes on from JBFHGJ010000037.1 coordinate 8,408, forward strand.
TGGACATTGGCATACAGATGGAGTTAAAGGCCAAAGCGGCATTTGAGCAGGACGCCGGACCGCTGATCAAGCAGATATTATCGGTATTGCCTCAAGCGATGTTCGTTTTGCTGCCGATATTTGCGCTTTTGCTTAAGCTTGTCTACTTGTTCTCTAGACGTTTTTATATGGAACATTTGACCGTCGCACTACATAGCCACGCCTTTATTTTCGTCAATCTTTTGGTGCTGGCAATGCTCTCGACAACTTATGATTGGTTGGCGAAACCTTATCCCGAGTTGGCCAGTTGGGTTGAGCTGGCGTTGTCCGGTTTTGCGCTTTGGATCCCCATTTATTTGTTTTTGATGCAAAAACGGGTGTATCGTCAAGGGATCTTTATGACCACGATTAAGTTCTTTATTGTCGGCTTTTTCTATATTTTGCTATTGTCTTTTACCATTGCCGCGACGGCGTTTTGGGGCTTATACAAGCTCTAGCGACTGTGCATTGAATGCTCGAAGATTTGGATAATGGCGCGGTCTTTGCCATACTCAAACCTTCGTGCAAACTATCGTTGGCGAGTCTGGATATAAAGACTGGCGTCAACCTATGAGGCTAACATCTATTAATATGAATAATAACCAGCCATTTTTATCGATTATCTTATTGCTCGGGGCGTTTGCCGGTTTGGGCTTTTCCGCTAACGGCTACGCCGGTGATGTTTCCGGTCAGGTGGAGGTGTTGAAAAAAGGCGGCCGTGCACCTCTTGAAAGCTTTGCCTATACCGTAGTTTCACTCATTCCCAAAGGTAAGCCTGTTGCGCCATTGGCAAGTGCAAAGCCGATCATCGTCAATCAGAAAGGTAAACGCTTTTTTCCTCGGGTGCTGCCGATTGTCAAAGGGCAGGTGGTACATTTTTACAATCTTGACGAACTGGATCACAATGTTTTTAGCACCGATGAGAAATATAGCTTTGATTTAGGTCGCTATCCAAAGGGGGACTTTCGGCCGGTAACCTTTAACGTCAACGGCAATTACAAGGTGTACTGTAATATTCATCAAGATATGATCTTAGATATTGTGGTGCTGGACAATCAATATTTCGCCACGACTGATGAACAGGGCAAGTATACCCTCTCCAATGTACCGCCGGGGGACTATCAGTTAAAGATCTGGCATATCTATGGCGGTGAACAGGTTAAAGACATTACTGTCACCGAGCAGGGGTTGGAAATGGCAGCGGTGACTTTGGTCAGCACTAAGGTGATAAGAGAGATCGAGTCCCATAAAAACAAACATGGCAAAGACTACAAAAAAAATCGAGGTCGCTATCGCCGCTAATTCACACTTGTGGCGAACCACATGAGCTTCTTCTTTCCGTTTCGATACAAGTTAACGGCCATCATTGCGGTGATCATCATCGCTATGCTGTTTGCCATTTTTACCGTGGTGCAGCAGGATATTGAACGCAAATTCCGGCGCTTAATCGACGATAGACTGGAACAGGCCGAAGATTATGTGTCGCAGCGTATGGATGACCGTTATCTGTTGCTGCGCAATGATGCCACTGCGCTGGTCAATGACAAACTGGTGCTCGATGTTCTAATCGATAAGACCCTTTCTACCATTACCCGCAATGACATTATCGGCAATGAAGTGCTACCTAAGTTCAGCCATGTCGATATTCTCGCCGTGACAACCCCTGACGGTCGATTAAGAGCTTGGCAGCAAAGCAAACATAAGGTGGTAGAGCACTTGCTGTTGAGTGAGTGGTTTGAATATGCGCTCGATGGCGATAGCGTAGCCGGTTATATTTTGTTTGATGAAGTGTTCTATCAAGGCATTGCCATGCCGGTGTACTTGGGTCCGGAAATGATTGGGGTGGTGGTGGCCGCAAGAACCTTGTCCAGTGACAATATCAAGCAGATCAAAAAAACCAGTGATATTGATATTGTGGTGCTTGATGGCCGAACGCGGATCATTGCCACTGAGTTCTCCGGCTTGTCCGATACCGAACAACTGCGCCAAGCGTTTGACCAATGGCTTAAACAAGCGCCTGCCGTCGATTTTATGCCGGGGAAAACCCTTGAGGTTGTGCTTGGCTCCGAGCGCTTTATGTTGCAGTTAGCAGTGGATGAGACTTTGTTTGTGCCGCCGTATGTGATTGTTCGCTCGTTAGATGAGTCGTTGGAGTTTGTGACAACCATTCGTTCAAATATGCAATTGCTAGGCAGTATCAGCATCATGTTGGCTATTGTGGCCGGGTTTATCTTTGCTGTGGGGATCTCATCGCCGATTAAACGTTTATCTCAAGCAACGACCGAGGTTGCCCGAGAAAATTTCGACCACCGGGTCCATATCGCGTCTAAAGATGAATTTGCTGACCTAGGCGATTCGTTTAACCAGATGATTAAGGACCTTAAAGAGAAGCAAAAAATTCGCCGCGCTTTCGATAAGTCGGTATCGAAAGAGGTGGCGGACAGAATGTTGGCCCACGATGCTCAGCTTGGTGGGCATACCGAGTTTGCAACCATTTTATTTGCCGATATTCGCGGCTTTACCAGTCTGTCAGAAGAACTGGAAGAAAGTGCGCTGATCAACCTGCTCAATCAGTATTTTTCTCGGGTCAATCGCTGCATTAGCGCCGAACAAGGGGTTATCGATAAATTTATCGGGGATGCGGTGATGGCTTTGTTCGGCACGCCGATAGCGTGTGAACATGCCGCTTATCACGGCTTGATGGCGGCGCGCAAAATGCTTTACAGTGTTGCCCAGTTTAACGATCAGGTGCGATTGATTTACGGTTGTGAACTCAGCATCGGTATCGGCTTGAACAGCGGCAAGGTGGTTGCCGGTATGGTGGGGTCTGAAGATCGGCTCAATTTCACTGTGCTTGGCGATCAGGTCAATATTGCTTCACGGGTTGAAGGGCTATCGAAGTTTTATGGTGCTGAGCTGATCTTAAGTCAATCGGCGCTCGATGAGGTATTTGCCGCCAAGGCCATTTGGGATGAGCCGATTGCCTTTCGTCATATCGATAGAGTTCAAGTTAAGGGAAAGAGCATGGGGCTGGATATTTATCAGCCGTTCTTTAGTCAAAGCAGCGAGTTGCTGGCAAAAATCGCCCGTTATGAGGCAGCACTGTCGTTACTGCTTGGCGGCAATACCGCCGAAGCGTTATTGCAATTGGAACAATTAAGCCAAGATTGGCCTGAAGATGGTCCAACTCAGAAACTTAAGCAAGATTGTGCTAAATTTGTCGAAGACAACCGTGTTTATGAGCACCATTATCGTGATGGTATTCGTATTTTATCGCAAAAGTAGCACATCGGTTGAAACATTCGGTAACCATTCTTTTTTCGTTTTTATTCGCCTAATACGCTGCCGGTTGCAATGATTAGCAGAGTATAGCGGGTCATTTAGAGGACGTATTTTGATGAGAATTTTGTTGGCAGCTTTTTTGGCGCTTGTGATTGCGACACCAACATCGGCATTGGTGCTCAACAACGGCAAACGTACTGAATCGGATCTAAAAAGGGATATCACCGCCAAACCGCTTGAGGTCATTCGCTTTTCCGGGGTTTCTAAAGGGATGGTGGTAGCCGATATTTTCGGCGGCGGCGGCTATTATTCAGAGTTGCTCAGTGAAGTGGTCGGTAACAAGGGTAAGGTGTATTTGCACAACAATGAAGCCTATCTCGAAATTGTCGGTCAGGAATTAAAAGCGAGAGTGGCCGACGGCCGCCTTGCCAATGTTGAGAACTACCAAAGAGAAGCCGACAATTTGGGCTTTGCCGACAATAGCTTAGATGCGGTGTACTTTGTTTTGGGGTATCACGACCTTTATCACAAGTCCAACAGTTGGGATATCGACAAAGAGCGTTTTTTGGCGCAACTGACTAGGGCGCTCAAAAAAGGGGGATTGCTACTGGTGGTTGACCATGCGGCAACACCTGGTAGCGGTACCAAACATGCACAAAAGCTGCATCGCATCGATGAGGCGTATGTGAAGGCTGAATTGCAAAGCAAAGGCTTTGAATTGATAAAATCGGCCGACATGTTAAGAAACCCAAAAGACAGTCGTAACATTTCGCCGTTTCGGCCGGAGATCCGCCGTAAAACCGACCGCTTTGTGTTGCTGTTTAAGAAGCGTTGAATTCGTTTTGTAATAGCCCATAGACATAAACATCTCGCCATTGCTGGCCAAGTTTAAAGTGTTGTCTTAGGCAGCCTTCGCGTTGCATGTTGAGTTTTTCCATCAACTTATATGATGGGTGATTTTCTGGGTCGCACAGGGCCATGACCTTATGGGCTTTGGCGACGTCAAACAGCCATTGTACCATATTTGATACAGCCTCGAAGGCATAACCCTGACCTTGAAATTCAGGATTGAAACGATAGCCTATTTCAAATACTGCACTCTTATCACAATGAATCTTGAACGAGATAGCGCCGATGTTGCAAGGCTGCTCTAAACGCTCGACACAAATACCAAGCCATTCGTCCACTTTCGCCTCATAGGGCTTGGTAAACTGCTCAAAAAATGCCTCGGCCTGCTCATCTGTCAATGGCTCTCGAATGAATCGCACCACTTGTGGGTCTTGTTGCTGTCTGACTTCATCGGCTTGGTCTTGTGGGCGAAACAGCCGTAAATTGAGTCGAGCTGTGGTGAGGCCAAAGTTTCGTCCAAGTTGTTTCAGTTGTTCTTTATCAAGCATGAATAACCTCGCAGTGATTGAGTTATTAACCTTAACCACTTTATTCAGTCATGACTAGCTTAATTTTGACCCTTGCTGTGGGATGGTTTAACATCACAGGTCAGACCACATAAGGGCAATTTTGTTTATGAGCATGATTTTCAAAAAGGCATGGGCATTGAAGTGGGGCTTGAATTTGTGGCCGCCTTTGTTTTTTGCCGGTATACGCATTGTTGAGCTGTCGAGTGACTATCGTTACGCCAAAGTGGAATTGAGAATGCGGCCGTGGAATAAGAATGCTGTCGGTTCGCACTTTGGCGGCTCTTTGTTCGCGATGACCGATCCGATGTATATGTTAATGCTGATGGCCAATTTCTATGGTGAGTATTATGTCTGGGATAAGGATGCGGACATTGATTTTATCAAGCCCGGCTTTGGTACATTGAGCGCAGAATTTAATGTCACCGACGGTCTGCTTGAGGAAATAAAAAAGGCCACACAAGATGGGGAAAAATATCTACCGGTATTGCCTGTGCTGATTAAAGACAAACAAGGCGAGGTGGTCGCTAAACTCAATCGCACCGTTTACCTGCGCAAAAAGAAAGCAAAGCGTTGATAATTGCTGCCCGGTGGGGTGTATATTGACATCTTAGTTGCTATGATTAGGCTACCTTTAGCATTTGATTGAGAAATTTCCGGCTTGCTCGATGAATAGATTCAATTGTTGTTGTATGGCCTTGAGTCTGATTGCTTGTGCAATGACGGCCAATGCTGGCGATCCTTATGCTGCCATCATCGATTTACAAAAAAATGGTCGCTATGATGAGGCAATGTCACAGATCTCGCATTTATTGGCCGATAATAAAGATGACTTTAGGGCATTGCTGCTAAAAGGCAATGTCGCCAAGCTTAGAGGCGATACCGAGCAGGCGATCAAGATCTTCAAGCAATTGATCAAGCAATATCCGCAAATGCCTGAGCCGTACAATAATCTGGCGGTACTCTATGCCGACAACGGCCAAACCTCTTTGGCCATTGAAACATTACAACAGGTGTTTTCAACCTCTCACTCCTATTCCGCCGCGTTCAATAATCTGCGTAACCTATATAACGAAATGGCCTCGTCGGCCTATCGTGAAGCTTTGGACATCAACGACAGCCAAGGGGGCAGTGGGTCAGGCAATAAATATACCTTGCTCAATGAAACGGCGGTGGCATTGGCGCAAAGTCAAGGCAGTGAACAAAGTGCACAGGTTGAGATGAGCAAGCAAAGCTCGGATCTCAACACTCAGGTTAAGGCGTTGATCGCCAGCTGGATTGAAGCTTGGTCGAGCCGTAATACCAAAGCCTATTTTGCCCACTATCATCAAGATTTCGTGCCACCTGATGCGGTCAGCCGCAAAGAGTGGGAGCGAGTGCGCGGGGTTAGACTCAGAAGACCTAACTTTATCGAAATTGAAGTGGTCGGGGTTAGCGTATCTCAAATTTCTCCGACTCAGGTCACTGCGATGTTTGAGCAGCACTACCGTTCCGATAGCTATAAAGATACCGTGGTCAAAGTGCTGACCTTGAAAAAACAAGATGACCAGTGGCTGATCTTAAAAGAAGACGTACTTTAACCACTCTTTTAGCTTAGTTTTCTTCAGGCTCAGGTGTCAGTACCAGATCGCCGCGTTTAACCACCTTGTTGCGTTCTTCTTCTATCAGCCAGCGTCCGCCTATTTTGACCATATTCAACTCTTTTAAGGTTTGGTCTTGATAGCCGGGCGAGGCATAGTTGAGCCATACCCGCACGATCAGTTGATCGTCTTGATGGTCGATGATCTCCAGCTCTCCCATGCTCATACGCATCCATTCAATCGCCAATATTCGGTCGGTGCGATCCGCTCGCCACTGTTGGTGACTGGCGCCGTTGGTTGGGGTGAAAGTGGGGGTGTAGGCGTCAAAATAGCCGCCGATGTCTTTGCGTTGCCAAGCATCAATCCAGCGGATGATGGTTTGCGATAAGACTTGTTCAAGCGGGAGTGGTGTGTCTTGCAACTGCTCGGTGTGATTTTCAGCCGCTATTTGTGGCGTTAGGTCAGTTGCGGTTGGCAACGGTTCGGTTGTTACCGGTGTCGCTTTTTGTTGGCGAGCCTGTGGCTGAGCATCCGGTTTGCTTAAATCGTCAATGGGAGCGCTTTGGCGCTCATTAAGGGTGGGAATGCCGGTGTTGTTTTGCTTGCTCGGTTCTTTAACTGCGACTGTTGTGGTTTGAACGGTTGTTGGCTCGGCTTTTACCGTTTCAGCTTTATTTTGTTTGTCGTCCACGGAAGGCTGAGGTTGCGCCGCAATGGACTGTTGTGGTGGTGCGGTATCGCTTTTTTGCGTGTACAACCAAAAGCTGCCGCCAAGGGCGGCTATCACCATCAACGGGGATAACAGGCTTAAGCGTTGTTTGCTTCTGATCTTGCTCAATTCAGAGTTTTGCCCAATGGCTTTATGCAGCTGCGAGCGACCGATCGGTCCTTCGATATCGAGTTGAACCAACAGTTGTCCTGTCTTTAGTGCGTACTCCGGCCTGCCTTTGGCCAGTTTGTCCAGTGCGTCGAGCGCACCGTCGGTTAGACTTAAACCGTATAAATCAAACAGCATTTGTTTAAGCTGCTCGGCTTTGAGTGCCGGGATCTTCGCATGGAGCGAAATCCGTTGATTCAAACCACCGCTTTGCGGGTGATTGAGCAGCTTGAGCAAAGCGTCGCTACCGAGCATGACGACCTGCAAAAGGCGATGAGTGGCAGACTGCAAGTTGGCCATCATACGAATGCCGGTGATCACTTCGGCGTTGAGTTGCTCGGCATTGTCGATGATCAGCACGCAGCGTTTGTGATCTTGATTGAGTTGTAACAGGTATTTTTCTAAGGCAACCATAAAGGCGAAATCGCCAAGGGCACTTTGTTGCTCACGGCACATGCGCTGTAGTTCGGTATTGCTTGCTGGAGGCTGGTCAATCAGTATCACCGCATCTTGATTGTCCAAGAGGCTTTGTTTGAGGGCGTTGGCCAGTGCACTTTTACCGCTGCCTTTGGCGCCTTCAATAATGATTAATGATTCTTTCGCTTTAAGGCTTTGGTTGATTTGACTCAGTAGCGTTGAGAAAGGGGCTCCAGCCCAATATTGTTGTTCCGTCGAATTTGTCATGAAAGTTAGCCGTCTGTGTTGACGAAAAATTGTGCGATGAGGGCTTTGCCCTGTTCGGCTTTGATCCGGTAGCGTTTGCCTTGTCCGTTGACAGAGAAACGTTTGATCAGTTGATTTTGGGTGATCAGATAGCCCCGGTCTTCGCCGTCGTTCAGCGCTTGATTGCCGACAAACCCAACCAGGTTGATCTGGGAAGGCTGAAGGTTGTTGCCCATGCCGTTGTAGTCGATGAGCTTGAGTGTATCGTTACGGTTCAATGAAATGGTGCCACCGTGCACGACTTTTTGCTGTTCACCGTTGATTTCAACCAAAAGATGCGCCGGCTCTGGTGGTTTGGCTCGGGCAGGTTGTTGTGAGGTCTCTTGTGGCGCGCTGTCGGTGGCTTGCGTCGCGGGCGTTATCGCCGCGATTGCCTGATTAAGCAGTGGTGGCTGCTGCTCTTGAACATGGAGAAAAACACGGCCTGCCAAATATTGGTCTTTGAGTACGCGAATAGAGGTCGCTTCGGTCACCTCAAACGTCTTGCCGATATCATTGAGCGCCTGATTTTGTTCCAAATCGACCACTACACCGCGTTTGTAGTTGGTAAAAGCTTGCACAATGGCGACCTTGTCACCGGGGTTGAGGTTGACCATTTCGCCGTCACGATAGGCATTTGGCCGTGCGCCATTGATAGAGAGCAGCAAGTAGTCGAGCTTGGGATAATCGAGTTGGCGGTTGTGACGCTCAGGGACGATATCAAAGGCATCTAAAAAGGCATTGACTATCATGGTTTGATAGCTGACTTTCAAATCAAGCGACTGGATGTTCTTTGAGGTTTCAATGCCATAAGCTTCGATGCCGTGTTCATATAAGGCGTAAAAGGTCGCAGAGGTGCGCTGCTCTTTATGAATGCTGTCGGGGTCTTTGGTGCGGGTGTTTTTATAGTGAAAGCGATGAAAGTCGTTTTCGACCATCGGGTTGACGGCTTCGACGATGGCTTTGGCACGCTGAGCCAAATGCAGTGTTCTGCCGGTTTTGTTTGAGACAAACACATCGCGGTCGGTAATGATCGCCTGACCCCATCTTTTGGGGTTGGCAATATCGGAGACATAGTCGGGGCGATAGTAACCATAGCCATCGTGGAGGTTGAGTAAAACATCGCTTTTAGCGATCAGCTGTTTGAGTACCGAGACGATATCGTCTTCATAGATATGACGATGTTCATCATTTTTACCGGCAAAGGTGCGGTTCATGTCGTTGTTGATACCGCGTTTATTGGTCACAATGGCAGGCATGTTGGCTCGGGGCACGACGATGAGATTGCCCTTTTTAAGGTGAATATCGGCAAATAGATCGGCAGTAACATAGCCGCCCGGTTCGTTGTGCATGCCGCCGATGACTAGCATGGTATTGCCCGGTTGTTCGCCGATAATTTCGAACACATGGAGTTCGTGGTCGGTGTGCTCGAAGTAAATGGTGTGCTTGGTTTGTGCCATAGCGGCATTGGTGAGCAGCAGACACAACAGCCATACAAGAGCAGACAAAGGGTGTTTCATGGCTTAAGGGTTTCCTCGCGAAGGTTGACCTTCGTAGACTACTTTCCAGCCATCGGACTCTTTGCGCCAATATTGGCGTTTAAATTCGCTGCCTTCATAGTTGTTTGAGCGATATTCCTGATTAAAGCTGGCCACTAATAGGCCGTCTTCATCGGGATAGGTAAACAAGCTTAGGTTTTTGATGTTGATATTGATAAAGGCTTTACGCATGTTCGCTTTTGAACGTCGGGTGGTCCAGCTGGTAAAGTTGTCCCTATCGGTCTTGAAGTCAAATGAATAATTGGTGATATATTTTTGCGGCTCGCGGGATTCCCAGTCTTTTTCCCAGTCTTCGATCAGCTGCTTAAAGGCTAACTGCTGTTCGCGCCACTGGGTTTTATCAACCCATTTTAGGCTGCGGCCGATGATCACCGGCGTGGTTTTGATATTGACCAATCTGTCGAGTTCGGCAAAATCGATATTGGTGAGCGAGACACACCCCTCGCTGGCCTGCGGCGGACGACTATAGGTTTCTACCGGAGAGCCATGCAGCCAAATGCCGTTACCTGTCTTGTTCATTTGCAGGTCTAATGAATTTGGATAGTTTAGCGGTAAGGCGCCCGCGCCGTATTTTGACGGCAGTTTCGAGCCGGGGATTCGCCCGGTGATGAAATACACGCCAAGGGGCGTTTTATTGTCCCCTTTGACATATTTATCGGCGCCAGCTTTACCACTGGAGGCGTAATAGTCGCGAATGAGCTTGGGTTCACCTTTGTGGTTGGCAAAAACATATAAGCGCGACAAGCTAATGTCTACCATGATTGCATAGGGCATATCGGCCGTCATTTGCACCAGATCTTTTGGTAATTTGTCATGTAATTGCTTTTGTTGGTGATATTTGACCCTAGCCAAAGCTTCTTGTTTGAGGGCTTGTAGCTTTTCCGGCGCGAGGTGGTTTTGTCCGTTTAAGGCACTAAAGACACCGCTACGTGAGGCCAACAGATCGGCGTATATCAGTTTCGCTAGCGAAAATTTCGGCGCTTCACGGGTGAGCTGAGAAAACTGCAAGATGGCTTCATCAATGCGGTTATTGCCGATATTGTCTATTGCACTGATAAACTTACGCTCAGCGTCGGAATTAATGCCTTCTGCATCGGCCAATTGTGACCAAAGTAAAGTCGTCAGCAGCAATAATGCACGACTGGCGTTTTTGTATAATAAAGCGTTCAAAAAACAGTCCTGCCTAAAATGACTCGAATTTTGCGGTTGGGTTGCTAGTGATTGAAAAGTATACCTACAGCAGGAGGTTAGGTAAATCCTTTTAAACACGCCCTTTTACTGCCTTAGGCGGATCAATCACACTGTTTTGCCACAATGCCATCTGTAGTGAAATAATAATAGCCTTGCATCCAGTTGATGGCAAATATCGCCAACACTTCGTCATAATATACCCTCTCGCCTTGATTTGTATAGGCATTAAGTAATCTGAGCCATTGTTTTTCACTGCCGTCAAAGTCTTTAAAAGCGCGCAAAAACGGTAGTAGGGCAGCGCTAAAGCCCATAGGCCCTGAATCTGTGGCTTTGATCTTCAATATATCGACTCGCTGCGGTGGCTCGCCAGTACGTTTGAGCAGCTCGGCCATGGGCTTGAATTGCTCCAGTTGAGCGGCCCTTAGTGGGTCATTCGGCGCCATCATCGCAGCCCATAAATAGACGCGAATGGCGTCGAAACTGCCGACTTGGTTGTGATGATCAAAGCCTTCATCGGCGTAGTAGTCGGCCCAGTCCGGCGCGATACCCTTTGGCGCACTTTGCAAAATTACTTTTTGCGCGGAGTGTATCAATTGGCGATAGCGGTCGTCTTGGTTGTGCTTGAATATACCTCTAAAGATAAAAATCGGTAGGTAACTGGGATTGAGTCGCCAGTGTTTTTTACTGGGATGAAATCCCTTGGAGCCGGGCAGTAGGGTAAGGCCAAGGCCGGGAATAACGGCGGTCTCTTTGTCGATGATACGCTTGGCCATGGCTTTACCGACTTGAGTGTAATAGTCGCTTTGCCACAATCGACCAGCCTCCAGTAAGCTGTAGGCTATCCACAGGTCGGAATCGGCGGCGGAATTGGCGTCGATGACGCCCCATTGGCCACTTTTTTGTTTGCCCCATTGCCATGCGGGCAGTCTGGCTTGTAGATCGCCACGGGCGAGGTTATTTTGCGTCCAATTTAAGATTTTGGCGAAGGCTTTGTGATCGTTTGCCAGTAGCGCAAAAAACAGCGCATAGGATTGCCCCTCGGAGGTGGAGTAAGCGTTTTCCGTTGCTGGGTCTATCACTCGGCCATCTGTCGATATGAAATGCTGTTTGAAACTGCGCCAGCCAAACAGGTTATCGCACTGAAGCGTTTGCGCCATGGCATTGGCACAAAACAGTAAGGCAGCTAGCAGATATTTTCCCATGTGTGTCTTCAAACGGCTCATTTTTAATACATAGCCCTAAGTATATACCATGATGCCGACAGCGGGTTTAGGCTTTGGTCTGTCTTAAACGGGCGACATGGGCATTGATGCCGTGACGTAAAATGTTTTGGTAAAGCCAGCGTTTGATGCCGCGGAGGTTGGCGCCGTGTTCGTGGTAAAAGCCATCCGGGTCGTCATAGATGCCGAGATCTTGATTGATCCCCTTACTTTGAATATAGGTATTTTTTCCCTGCCAAGTTAGCGCCTCGGGTGACAAGCATTCTGTGGCAATGCCGTAGCCGCAAAACGGCTGCTGGGCTTGCCCGAAACGCGCGATGACGGCGTTTAAGTAATGTTTATCCAAGATGATGCCTTCTAGCGCCAACCACTGGTCTTGGTAAAGCACTTCTACCCAACTGTGAATGATTGATTGTGGCGCAAGCGTGTAGGCCCATAATGGCAATGCGCCTTTTTGCAACGCTTTGTCGATGGTAAAGCCATGAAAACGACATGGGATCTCAAGCGCCCGCAACAACGCCATCAATAGAGTGGATTTGGTGTTGCATTGACCGTAACCGTCGTGCAAAACCTCGCTGGCTTTGATGTCGTCACCTTTATTGTAACCAAATTTTATGTCGTCTTTGACAAAGTGATAGACGGCGCCGATTTGTTCATAGAGCGGCAGCTCACGCCAGCCTTGGTGCTTTATGAGCGCTTGAATGCTGGGGTGTTCAAAATCCAGCAAGGGGGTGGCTTGACACAATTGACGCTTCATTGACTTATCTCCTCGTTGATTGAGCTGTTATAGCCTAAAGCTTGGAGCCGGTCCAAGGTCAAGGGGTGTGGTGATCTTTATGAATACATCGTAAAATATGGCCAGTTTTGCTGCTTCAGTTAACATTTTAAGGACGGATAGTTACATGTTGTCTTTCTTACCCAAGTTTTTTGTTGGGTGTTTGGCTTATATTCTCTATTGGTTAAATTCCATTTTCTGGTTTATACCTATTTTTGTTTTCGGTGTGGTGAAAATCATCCCACTGGACATCATCCGCAAGCCCGTTAATTATATCGTGGATTTTTCTGCCCAAGCTTGGGTGACGATTAATACGCTTATTCAGCACCTCACCATCAAAACAGAGTTTGATGTTCAAGGACTCGACCAGCTTAAACGTGATGAGTGGTATATGGTCATTGCCAATCATCAAAGTTGGGTCGATATTTTGGTGTTGCAGCGACTGCTTAACGGTAAAGTGCCGTTTATTAAGTTCTTCTTAAAACGTGAGTTGATTTATATTCCTGTATTTGGCGTGGCTTGGTGGGCTTTGGATTTTCCTTTTATGGTGCGTTACACCAAAAAGTTTATCCGTAAAAATCCACACCTTAAAGGCAAAGACATTGAAACTACCCGCAAGGCGTGTGAAAAATTCAAATACAAGCCGGTCAGTGTGATGAACTTTGTCGAGGGCACACGTTTTACCGAACTTAAGCATCAACGCCAGCAATCCCCCTATCGTCAGTTACTAAAGCCCAAAGCCGGAGGGACTGCTTTTGTGCTGAGCGCCATGGGTAACACACTGCACAAAATGTTGGATGTGACCATTTATTATCCCAAGGGGATACCGGGCTTTTTCGAGTTTATTCGCGGCAGCGTGCAAAAAGTGGTGGTTAGGGTCAATGTGATGCCGATCCAGGCCAATATGATAGGTGACTACGGCAGTGATAGTGAATATCGCAAAAATATTCAAGGAATGATGAATCAGATCTGGTTGGAAAAAGATCAACTGCTTGCTCAGCTTGAACAAGAGAACAGGGATTGATATGCCCGATAATTTTGAACATGCACTACAGCTGCTGTTGGCCAATACTCAATTTAGTGCGCTGGTCTTGGCCAAAACCCCCTTTAGCGAGCTTGTGATCTTAGTCGGTGGATTGCTCGTGCTTCTGCTGTGCGGCGCCATATTTTATTGGGTCATTAAGTATTTCTTACTGCCCCACATCAATCGGGCGTTGGCTCGTAGTCGCGGCAGATTGCTCAAAGCCATTGAGTTACCGCTATCAAAAGTGATAGCGCGTATTGCGCTGCTTGGACCGCTGATCTTTTATTTGGCCACTTATCGTTGGTTTTTGGTCAGTGACGGGGTTCTGCTAGATATACTCAATAAGGCGTTCTACGTTTATTTGTATATTAATATTGCGCTGATCTTCAACGGTTTTTTGACGATTGGCGGGATCATCTACAACCAACAATCCTTTGCTGACGACATTCCCATCAAAGGCATTTTACAGGTGGGCAAGCTGGTGATCTTTATGGTGTTTGCCGGTTTGGTGATAGCCGAGTTGGTCAACCGCTCGCCATTTTATCTGCTCAGTAGTTTAGGGGCTTTGACGGCCGTGTTGCTGCTGGTGTTTAAAGATACCATCATGGGATTTGTCGCCAGTATTCAAATTGCCACCAATCGGTTGGTGGCCAATGGGGATTGGATTGAGATGCCTGAGTATGGCGCCGATGGCGATGTGCTTGAAGTTGGATTGCACACGGTCAAAGTACAAAACTTTGACAAAACCATCACCATTATTCCTACTTATAAGCTGATCAGCGAGTCTTTTAAAAATTGGCGTGGCATGTCGGAGTCTGATGGCCGGCGGATCAAAAGGTCGTTTTTAATCGATGTTAATTCGATTCATTTTGTCGATGATGCCGGCATGTGTATTTTGCTCGATAACCTTAAGGACCCAGGGTTTAAACAATGGCTCAGTGACGACAGTGCCAATGAAACTAACCTAGGGTTGTTTCGCCGCTACTGCGAATACTATTTAACCGAGCATGTTAAGGTAAATCAGGATATGACATTGATGGCAAGGCTGCTGCCGCCGAGCGAGTATGGCGTGCCGCTAGAAGTTTACTGTTTTAGCCGCAACAAAAAGTGGGTGGAGTATGAGAAGTTGCAGGCCGAAGTGCTAGAGCACTTACTGGCGCGACTGAGAGATTTTTCATTAAGGGCGTTCCAACGACCGGCTGATCGTGCCGAGAAAGTGATGGAGCATTAGAGGTCTCAATTGGCGAACGCTATTTAACACAATATAGACAAACCAGGAAAAAATAATGATTAATAAGATCACATTGGTGGCGGCGTCAGTCGCAGTGGTATTAGGTTTAGCTGGTTGCACGCAATCCGGCAACTCAAGCCAAACTCAAGTTGAAGCGCCGGTTTCGGCATTGACCTCTGGGATTGATTTGCAAAATCTCGACTTGAGTGTTCGACCACAGGACGACTTTTATCGTTTTGTTGACGGCAACTGGCTTAAGCGCACTGAGATCCCGGCTGATAAATCTAACTATGGTTCTTTTACTCAATTGGCCGACGACGCTCAAGTCAAATTGCGTCGTATCATCGACCGTACGGCGGCAATGAAAGATGCCAAAGCCGGCTCTGATGAACAGAAATTGGGTGATTTTTACAACAGCTTTATGGATGAGCAAAAAGTTGAAGCGCTTGGCTTTAGCCCACTTAAAGCTGAGCTTGATAAAGTGGCTGCGGCTACCGGCCATGATGACATCAACCGTTTATTTGCTCATTTGACCCGAATTGGCGTAAAGACGCCTTTTGGCTGGTATGTAAATAACGATGCTAAAGAAGCGACCCAGTACATTGTATATGTTGCTCAAAGCGGTTTGGGTTTGCCGGACCGAGATCAGTATTTTAAAGACAGCGAAAAATTCAACGCTATTCGCAGCGGCTATGTCAATTACATTACTGAAGTTTTGACGCTTATCGGCTATAAAGATCCGGCCGCAGCAGCCAAACGCATCATGGCCCTTGAAACTCAAATGGCAGATGCGCATTGGACCCGAGTTGAACGTCGCGACCCGGTTAAGTCATACAACAAAATGAGCGCTGAGCAAGTCAATGAATTGATGGGCGAGTTCGATTGGTTCCGTTACGCCAATCAGGTGGGTTTGAAAAACGCCGAACAATTGGTGGTAAGCCAGCCGAGCTATTTGAGCGCATTGGGCAAGTTATTTAAAGACACAGACGTGTCAGTATGGCGTGATTATATGAGCTTTCATTTGATCAATGACCATGCTGCCTACCTCAGCAAAGCCTTTGTCGATGCTCGCTTTAATTTCTATTCAAAACAGTTGCGTGGTCTTGAGCAACAATCGCCACGTTGGAAACGTGGCGTTGATTTGACTGGCTCTGTGGTCGGCGAGATCCTCGGTAAGCTTTACGTTAAAGAGAATTTTCCGCCTGAGGCGAAATCGCGCATGGAAACGATGGTCAATAACCTGATCAAAGCCTATGGCAAGCGCATCGAAGGCTTAGATTGGATGACCGATGAAACCAAAAAGGCTGCCAAAGCCAAATTGGCCAAGTTCACCTATAAAATCGGTTACCCGGACAAGTGGAAAGACTATTCTGATTTGGCGATTAAATCGGATGACTTGATTGGTAACCTTATCCGTTATTCCCAGTGGGCGATTGATGAGCAAACCGCCCGTCTTGGCGGCCCAATTGACAAGACCTTATGGTTTATGACGCCGCAACGGGTCAACGCCTACTACAACCCAGTAATGAACGAGATTGTGTTCCCTGCTGCCATTTTACAGCCGCCGTTTTTCAATATGGCTGCCGATGATGCGGTTAACTACGGTGGTATTGGTGCGGTTATAGGTCACGAATTAGGCCATGGTTTTGACGACTCAGGCGCTCAATTTGACGGTGACGGCAACTTGCGCAATTGGTGGAGCGATGCGGACAAATCAGCCTTTGATGAGCGTAAAGCCTTGTTCGTTGAGCAGTTCAACCAGTTCAAGCCATTTGACGATGCCAATGTGAACGGCAAATTGACTTTAGGCGAGAACATCGGCGACCTAGGTGGCCTGACTGTCGCCTTTGAAGCATACAAAATGTCGCTTAACGGCAAGCCTTCACCGACCATCGATGGTTATACTGGCGAGCAACGTTTCTTCTTGGGTTGGGGTCAGGTTTGGCGCCGTAAATATCGCGAAGAAGAATTACGTCAGCGCTTGATGACCGATTCTCACTCACCGTCTGAGTATCGCGTTAACGGCATCGTTTGGAACATGCCAGAGTTCTATCAAGCCTTTGATGTTAAAGAGGGCGATAAACTCTACTTGCCGGAAGATAAGCGCGTTAAGATCTGGTAATACAGCAATATAGCAATAGGTTAAAAGGGCGATGATGGTAATCGCCCTTTTACTTTGTGTCATTATCATCGACACGCCATCCTGATATTTTCTCTTATGCTCTATTTTTGAGACGACTAGGATGATTTTTAACCATTCATCATCGTTATGTCCAATATCATGTGCCCGACTGTTATTTTCAACCTAATGGGCGTATAATTCGCACCCACAAAATTAAGGGTCGGTTGGCAGTTTATTTTGCTGAGGCAATGTTGATTGTGTATCGCTTGCCCCTTAAAGATAAGTTGATTCTGACTCCATAAATTCCCATAAATTGAGGACACCATTGTGCTTGAAGATTATCGCAAACACGTTGAGGAGCGGGCTGCTCAAGGCATCGTACCTAAGCCGTTAGATGCTCAGCAAACCGCAAGTTTGGTTGAGTTGATTAAGAACCCTCCGGCAGGCGAAGAAGAATTTTTGCTGGATCTGTTGATTAACCGTGTACCACCTGGGGTTGATGATGCCGCTTATGTTAAAGCCGGTTTCTTGGCTGCCCTTGCCAAAGGCGAAGCGCAATCTCCTATCTTAAGTGCCGAGCGTGCCACTGAGTTGTTGGGCACTATGTTGGGTGGTTACAACATCGCGCCGATGATCGAATTGCTCGACAATGATGCCTTGGCACCAATCGCTGCCAAAGGCTTGTCTCACACTTTGTTGATGTTTGACGCATTCCATGACGTCAAAGAAAAGGCTGATGCCGGCAACGCTGCTGCCAAGCAGGTTATCGAATCTTGGGCCAATGCCGAGTGGTTCCTGTCTAAGCCTGAGTTGGCTGAGAAGATCACCGTTACCGTATTTAAAGTTACCGGTGAAACCAACACCGATGACTTATCTCCTGCCCCTGATGCCTGGTCTCGTCCTGACATTCCACTGCATGCACTTGCTATGTTGAAGATGGAACGTGAAGGTATTAACCCTGATGAAGCTGGCAACGTCGGCCCTATCAAGCAAATCGAAGCACTGAAAGAAAAAGGCTTCCCGTTGGCCTATGTCGGTGATGTTGTTGGTACCGGTTCTTCTCGTAAATCTGCAACCAACTCTGTGTTGTGGTTTATGGGTGATGACATTCCACACGTTCCTAACAAGCGTGGCGGTGGTGTTTGCTTGGGTGGTAAAATTGCCCCTATCTTCTTTAACACCATGGAAGACTCTGGTGCATTGCCGGTTGAGCTTGACGTAGAAAAAATGAATATGGGCGATGTTATCGATATCTTCCCATATGAAGGTAAAGTTAAACGTCATGGCACTGATGAGGTGATCAGCGAGTTTGAACTGAAATCTGATGTGATCATCGATGAAGTACGTGCTGGTGGCCGTATTCCTTTGATCATCGGTCGTGGTTTGACTGACCGTGCCCGTGAAGCTTTGGGCCTTGAGCCGACTGATGTGTTCCGTCGTCCAGTGGCAACGCAAGATTCTGGCAAAGGTTACACCTTGGCGCAGAAGATGGTTGGTAAAGCTTGTGGTGTTGCCGGTGTTCGTCCGGGTCAATATTGCGAGCCGCGCATGACTTCTGTTGGTTCGCAAGATACCACAGGTCCTATGACCCGTGATGAACTCAAAGACTTGGCCTGTTTGGGCTTCTCTGCCGATTTGGTGATGCAGTCTTTCTGTCATACAGCCGCTTATCCTAAGCCGGTTGATGTCAGCACTCACCACACCTTGCCGGATTTCATTATGAACCGTGGCGGTGTTTCGTTGCGTCCGGGCGATGGTATTATCCACTCTTGGTTAAACCGTATGTTGTTGCCTGATACTGTTGGTACTGGTGGCGACTCTCACACCCGTTTCCCTCTGGGTATTTCATTCCCAGCAGGTTCTGGTTTGGTTGCCTTTGCCGCTGCGACCGGTGTGACTCCTTTGGATATGCCTGAGTCTGTTTTGGTTCGCTTTAAAGGCGAGATGCAACCGGGTATTACTTTGCGTGACCTCGTTCATGCCATTCCTTATCAAGCGATTCAAGATGGTTTGTTGACGGTAGAAAAAGCCGGTAAGAAAAACATCTTCTCTGGCCGCGTATTGGAAATTGAAGGTTTGACTGGTTTGACTGTCGAGCAGGCATTTGAATTGTCTGACGCCTCAGCCGAGCGTAGTGCTTCAGGTTGTACAATCAAGCTTGAAGAAGACGCGGTTGCCGAGTATTTGCAGTCTAACATCGTGATGCTTAAGTGGATGATCGCCGAAGGTTACGGTGATGTTCGTACCTTAGAGCGTCGTATTAAAGCGATGGAAGAGTGGTTGGCCAACCCAAGCTTGATGGAAGCTGATGCTGATGCTGAGTACGCTGCGGTTATCGAAATCGACTTGAACGAAATCAAAGAGCCGATTTTGTGTGCGCCAAACGACCCAGATGATGCGCGTAAGCTGTCTGAGGTCACTGGCGAGAAAATCGATGAAGTCTTTATCGGTTCTTGTATGACCAACATCGGCCACTTCCGCGCTGCCGGTAAGTTGCTTGATAATTTCAAAGGTCAGTTGCCGACGCGTCTTTGGGTATCTCCACCGACTAAGATGGACCAAGCCCAGTTGACCGACGAAGGCTACTACGGCATTTACGGTCGTGTTGGTGCTCGTACTGAAATGCCGGGTTGTTCATTGTGTATGGGTAACCAAGCCCGTGTTGCCGACGGTGCGACAGTGGTTTCGACTTCAACTCGTAACTTCCCGAACCGTTTGGGTACTGGCGCTAACGTTTACTTGGCATCTGCCGAGCTGGCAGCGGTTGCTTCAATCGTTGGTCAATTGCCGACACCTGAACAGTACTTAGAGTATGCCGAGAAGATCAATGCCACAGCGGCCGATACTTATCGCTACTTGAACTTCCATAAGATGGAACAGTACACCAAAAAAGCAGAGAATGTGATCATTCAACAGCCTGCTTAAAACAACCAGTTGTTTTAAATAAAAATCGGCGTGGGGCCTATCGCCCCACGCCGATTTTTTATGTATAGGGATATACGGTCACTGATTTTGTTCCAGACAAAATTCAGTATTTTCTCCATCCATGGAGGTCATGACGGTGTTGCAGGGAGCTTTCACCGTCGATGTATAGGGATATTCCTATGGCCGATGTGATGACCTTCTCAGAGGGTGGAAGTCGCGCTTGTTGGCAAAGCCATCTAAACTAAAACTGTAGAGATAAATAACCTAGGTGGGAACGATGGAATATGAATTTTCGCGAGATACCGTCAATGGCGGTTTTCATGCTAAATTTTCATTGGAACATGAAGCATTTTCCAATTGGCTGGTCGATGAGGTTGGCAGTGATGCCGAACAGGTCGAGCGGTTGCTCGGGGCGGTAGAAAAAGTCCGTGGCGGCAATTTTGTAGAGCACGCTTTTCAAGGGAAGGAGTATTTGCTCAATATCGAAGGTGACGATGTGACGCTACGGCTCAATGCTGCTTGTGAAGGGCATGGTGCCGCCAATGGCGATGGTTTAGATCCGGCATTGTCGGTCAATAATGATAATTTTTGTGCCGCTTGTGGATTAGACGATTTCTCAATGATGCTAAATGCTTGGAAAGGCTTTTTAAACGGTTGATCTCAGTTGAGTTTGTCGTTTAGTATCAATGGCAGTAAAGCTCAGTGGTAAAACACTCGGCGAGATTAAGGAGTTTGTTATGTTAGGAAAAATTGTGTCCAAGCCACTTGCTTGGTTTGCTGAGGCAATGGTGTTTCTTGCCAAGTTGTTTTTTTGGCTTTGGTTGGTATTAAGCCCAACGTTGTTTGCTTTGTTGGTTGGCGGCGTGTTGTATTTGAGCTCAGATGAATATGGCTTATATCTGTTTTATGGCGCCATCGCGATAGGTGTGCTCGTTGGTATTTGGTGGGCAGAGTCTGTTCGTCAAAAGCAATATGGTCAGTATGAACAAGAGGATGTGGGATCACCTGCAACATCCAAAGATAATCACTCAGCTTAAAAAAATGAATCAACCTTTTTATCGCACGGCTACGCTTATTTTTTGCCTTGTTGCCGCGCTAACTCACATACCGGCTTTCGCATTTGAGCCGGTTCAATTGCCTGAGCCTACGGGGCTTGAACCTTTAAACATCAAGGTCACTCAAGGTGCCGCAGCAGGTTATGTCGAAGATAAAACCTGTGCCACCTGTCACGCTGATATCTATCAATCTTATCAATCTGTCGGTATGTCTAAGTCTTTCACGGCCCCGGCAAAAGATAAGTTTATTGAAAACTTTGATTTGCCGCCTTTTTATCATGATAAGTCGCAGCGATACTACCAATTGGTGCCAAAGGGTGATGAGTTGTGGTTTAAACGCTGGCAGCTTGATAGTCGCGGCAGAGAGATTAATCTGTTTACCCAACAGGTGGATTTTATTTTAGGGTCGGGCCATAAAGCTCGCAGTTATTTATACCGTGAACCCGGTGGCGAGTTGTTTCAATTGCCAATAGGCTGGTATAGCCAAAAGCAGCAGTGGGGTTTGTCTCCGGGGTATGATCAAGCCAACCATTCTGGGGTCACTAGGGCAATACCGCGTGAATGTCTGTTTTGCCATAATGCATTCGCTGAAGTGCCCAAAGGCAGTGATGAGCACTTTCAGCCGAACTTATTTCCTGAAAAACTCCCCCATGGTACAGGTTGTCAACGTTGTCACGGCCCGGGTGCCAAACATGTTGAAACGGTTTTAAAAGGCGCCGATAGTATCGCGACTATCCACCAAAGCATTGTTAATCCTGCCAAACTGCCGGTGGATAAGCGTGATTCCGTGTGTTTTCAGTGTCATCTGTTGCCAATGGTTGATTTGGTTGGCAGCCGAGCATTTACGCGCACCGATTATTCTTTTCGTCCGGGTGAAGACATCAATGACTATATTCATCATATCGACGCCACCGATGCGCGGGTGAAAACAGAAGACAGGTTTGAAATCAACCATCATGCCTATCGTCTGCGTTCGAGCCAGTGCTTTAGTAAAAGCGAGGGCAGGTTGACTTGCATCAGTTGTCACAACCCACATAAAAAAGTGCCAGTCGAAGAACGCGCCGCTCATTACGGTAAAGTGTGTCAAAGCTGCCATGATAAGCCTCATCAGAGCGATCAAAGAAAAGATGGCGATTGTGTGGCCTGCCACATGCCTCAACGTAGGGCGCAAGATGCGGTGAATGTGGTTATGACTGACCACAAAATTCAGCGTAACGATAGACAAATAGATTGGCTTGCGCCGTTGCAGGAGCAAGAGCCTATCATCACCGATTTTGATTTTTTAATGCCGCAAAAGTCACCCCAAGGAGATATGGGACAAATCTATAAGGTAGTTACCTTGATGCGGGTAAAAGTGTTGCCGAACTATGTCGATTATTTGCAAGCTCTACTCAATCGTGTCAGACCGAGAGAATTGCAACCATACTTTGAGTTGGCTCGCGGGCAGCTAATGCTAAAGCGTTATGCTGATGCCGAGAGAAGTGCGAGGGCGTTGATGAAAATGGCGCCTGATCATTTTCGTCCGCTCCAGTGGCTAGCCACCGCGCTCGCGGCGCAGCAAAAATATGATGAAGCAGAGCGGGTTTATGCTGCGCTGTTTAAAAAACGCAGTGATTTGGCTGAGATCCACTTCAATTACGCTTTGCTCAAACTGGCGCAGCAAAAGCCGGCAGCAGCGATTGCGCCACTGGAAAAGGCCGTGTTGCTACGCAGCAACTTTATTACTGCGTGGTTTTACTTGGGTGAGATTGCTTTTGCGCAACAGGATTATCAAAAGGCCAGTGAGCATTATCAGAAGGCATTGAGTATCGAACCTGCTTTTTCCAGAGGGTATATCGGGCTTGCCAATGCGCTGTCGGCCCTTGGTGACAATGATCAGGCGATTGACTATCTACGCCATGGGGTCAAGGTGGCTAGACAAAACCAAGAGATCGCCAAATTGCTTGAACAGCTCAGTGCTAAGGTGTCTTCTAAGTCGAGTCGCGCCGAGTTTGATGCCCAAAGTTGGCGTCCGCTGCTTAACTCTGAACGGATTGAAAAGCGCTTTGGCAGTTATGGTATTAAGGTGCTTAAGCAAGATGAACAGCTGAGAATAGCAAACCTGTTCAGCACGCAGGAGGGCGGGCGGATCACTAGAACACTTGCGGTCGTCAGCTATCCGACAGAAGTCGCAGAGGGAATACGTAAGGAACATCAGAAAATTGTTTCTGGTCAGTCGTTAGGGGCTGTGTTTAAACAGGCCGGATATCAAATACACAAAAAGCATCTTTATTTTGGCGATCTGGCTAAGGCGCAGCTGCCAACAACGTTGCTTGATATGATGGGGGGGATTGAAGCACAGTCGCTGGCGCTGCATCTTTATCGTTTTACTGTTGCCAAAGACGGCAGAGATTATGATTACGCCATTATTGCTGAAATACATCACCCCGACTATTTAACCTTGGCTCAGCTCCAATTGTTATATCGTGATGTGGTTTTGCCGCTGGCATCTCAACAGGCGCTGTTGAACAAAGTTTCTAAGGCGTTGGATGAATTGACACCAGCCGAATAAACCATACGCCATCAAGGTGTCACACACCTGGGAAAAAATAAGGTGATATATCAATCGAGTAATGGCTTTGGTGTCTGACACCTTGAAAAATCTAGGCATAAAAAAAGGACGCCAAATGGCGTCCTCGTAAATCATCTTTGTGGTAGTAAAGCATCCCGCTTTCAATGGTCCCTGATCATCCGATGAGGTTGCCTGCCTTAGCTCCATACAGTGCTAAACACTGCTCCTGTGGACAACTCCCTTGATTCATCCAATGGTTTTAGTGCATCTGTGCCTAAATTCATAATCCATTACAGGTCCTGATAGTCATCCGTCGGTTGTGAATGCCGTTCTGTGTCCGTTGCCTGCCCTTTATTACTTAAAAGCCCCCGTTATAGACTCTTAAGTAACGGTCCTTTGCCCGCGTTCAACTGCCCCTGTTATCCTCAACTCCCTTTGCTCTTAGGTCCTGCTAAGAAGCCGGTTTCCTTCGTCGCTATCCGTGATGAGTAACAATCCTGTCTTTTGCTGTGGTCCGTCCAAATGCGTCGCTTCAATGATCGAATTTGGTTATGAGCATCCATCGCTCAACTAAGTGTAATCTTAGTGGGTATGAGGATTGACTAAAAGGCGCAGGGCAATTGTGGATGTACCTTGTTGACCGTTAATTCATCCGCAGATTTAACTAAAACGTTTAAAATACAACTGGTTAAATAAATACGATAAGCTCAGTCTGTGGGGGATAGCGGATTTCTCCTACTGCCATGTAAGATATTTCTCACAACAATAATTCAGTAAGTCGCAAAGCGTATTTTATGACGAGCAGGCTAGCTTAGGGTTAGTCCCAGAATAACGGTGCCAAGACAGTGAAAAGTCACATCAATTTGCGTAAAGCCAAAACAAAGGGTGTTCTTTTTATGTCAATATTATTAAAATCAATGATAATCGTTCTCAATAAGGTTTAAAACATGAAAAATGCCTTGATGGCTGTGATGCTGCTGTTGGCTACTTTGGTTGTTCCGGTAAGGGCCGCCGATGAGGTGGTAAATATATATTCTTATCGCCAGCCGTTCTTAATCGAGCCTATTCTTGATGCGTTTACCAAGCAAACGGGCATTAAAACCAAGGTTGTTTTTGCCAAAAAAGGCTTGCTTGAGAGGCTTAAGCGCGAAGGTAAATTCAGTCCAGCCGATATTGTGTTGACATCAAATTTCAGTTTGTTGCTACAACTGAGCGATGAAGGGCTAACTCAATCGTTGCAAAGTGAAGTAGTGGCACAAAACGTACCAGAGGCATTTCGTGATCCCAGTCAGCAGTGGATTGCTCTGACTAAGCGTGTACGTAACATCTATACTTCAAAAGCGCGAATGGGTGACTTAAGTGAGATCCGCTATGAGGATCTGGCCGATGAAAAGTACCGTGGTAAAATTTGCACGCGTAGTGGCAAGCACCCTTACAACTTGGCGTTGGTTGCCTCGATGATAGCCCATCATGGCGAAGCTGAAACCCGCCAATGGCTAAAAGGCGTTAAAGCCAATTTAGCGCGTAAGCCACAAGGCAACGACCGTGCTCAGGTGAAGGCAATCAAAGAAGGTTTGTGTGATGTTTCTCTAGGCAATAGTTATTACTACGGCAAAATGCTTGAAGATGAAAAGCAGCGTACCTGGGCGCAGGCTGTCAATATCAATTTCCCCAACCAGAAAGATCGTGGCGCCCACATTAATGTCAGTGGCGTAGTATTGGCCAAACATGCGCCTCATAAAGCGGATGCGGTGAAGTTAATTGAATATTTAACCTCAGCGCAGGCGCAACAATTGTACGCATCGGTCAATATGGAATATCCCGTCAAACAGGGCGTCAAATTGTCGTCTTTGGTCGCTTCGTGGGGGCATTTTAAAGAAGATGGTTTGGCCATTGCCGAATTGGCCAAGTGGCGTCAAAAAGCCTTGGCTTTGCTCGATGAAACCCGTTTTGACTTAAATTGATGAGCCGACTTTGGTCATCTTTGGCTTGGGCGTTCGCGCTTGCTTGTGTCTTGCCTTTAATGGCATTGGTGAGTGAGTCGGCGCAGCCCGGCTCAGGTGTTTTTTCTCAACTGCTAGAGTCCGTACTTTGGGATTATATTGCCAACTCGATTCAGTTGGTTTTTTGGGTTGCGCTGTTGTCTGTGGTTTTTGGTCTGCCGTCGGCGTGGCTCATGGCAATGTGTCAGTTTCCTGGGCGTCGTATTTTTCAGTGGGCACTGATGTTGCCGTTGGCAATGCCTGCTTATCTTATTGCTTATGTCTATACCGACTTGTTGGATTATGCCGGCCCGGTACAAAAGACCTTGAGACACTGGTTTGATTGGCAATCACCCAATGATTACGCCTTTTTTGAGGTGCGCTCTTTAGGTGGTGCTGCGGTAATGTTGGCGCTGGTGCTTTTTCCTTATCTTTATTTAATTGTGAGAACGGCTCTTAAAGAGCAGTCTTATGGGCTGATCAACGCCAGTAGGCTGATGGGTTGTTCGCCTTGGCGCAGCTTTTTCAGAGTATCGCTACCGATGTTGCGCAGTGCCATTATGTTGGCTATTGCCCTGATCGCCATGGAAACTTTGGCAGACTTTGCGACGGTTCATTATTTTGCTGTCAATACTCTAACAACAGCGGTTTATGATACTTGGTTAGGCTATAACAGCCTAACGGCAGCGGCCAAAATTTCAGTGGTGATGCTGCTTTTGGTGTTTGGATTTATCGGGCTGGAGAAATATAGTCGCCGACGGCAAAAGCTTTATGAACGCAACGCTCATCAGCACGGTACGCTTTACCACCTTAGCGGTGCTAAGGCTTTGGTGGCTACGCTATGGTGCAGCATGTTGTTGTTTTTTGCTTTTATTCTGCCGATGCTGGTTTTGCTCAGCTACGCCATCGAACATTTTGATACGGCTTGGAACGAGGCGTTTTTTGGTTATGCCACAACTAGCTTGCTTGTCGCCAGCGTGGTGGCCGCTATTTGTGTCGTTGTGAGTTTGGTGATCTTAGGGCATCAACGCTATCATCAGCTGTTTCAAGCTAAGTGGTGGCATCGTACGCCTAGCGCGATGGCTTCAACCGGTTATGCCCTGCCGGGTACCGTCTTGGCGATTGGGGTATTGATCCCGCTGGGGCAGCTTGATTTTGCGCTCAACGAGATCACCAGTCGCTGGTTTGAGTGGCAGCCGGGGCTGATTTTTAGCGGCACGGTTGTGGCGATTGTCTTTGCTTATGTGGTGCGCTTTAATGCGGTGGCCTTAGGGTCGATAGAATCCAGCTACGCCAAAATCAGCCCATCGACGGATATGGCAAGTAAAACCATGGGCTTGGGCATGGTGGCGATGATGCGCAAGGTGCATTTGCCGCTATTGCGTAAAGGTTGTTTTAGCGCCGCGTTATTGGTGTTTATCGAGTCGATGAAAGAGCTGCCGGCGGCGTTGCTGTTACGGCCTTTTGACTTTGAGACTTTGGCAACCTACGTCTATCAGTACGTTAGTGACGAACAATTAGAAAATGCTTCGATTGCGGCATTGACCATTGTGTTGGTGGGGCTGCTACCTCTTATTTTTATCAATCGCTTGGCAGCTAAGGCTTAAGGCATTATGTCTGAACTATTGAATATATCAAATCTGCATTGCGACTATCAGGGCAAAGCGGTTTTGCAGGGCTTGTCGTTGAGCGTCGCACATAATGAGATCCTATGCCTGCTTGGGCCGAGCGGTTGTGGTAAAACAACGGCACTGAAAGCCATTGCCGGGTTAATGCCGACTAGTCGCGGCGAAATAGCCATCAACGACAAGCAAGTCAACGCAAAGGGCGTTTACGTGCCGCCTGAAAAACGTCAACTGGGTATGATTTTTCAAGACTATGCACTATTTGGGCACTTAAGTGTGGCCGATAACGTTGGTTTTGCTTTGAGTGGTATCACAAAGGCTGAGCGTCAAAGTAAGGTTGATGAGATGCTCACTTTGGTGAAGTTAAACCATTTGGCGCAGCGATTTCCTCACGAGCTTTCAGGCGGTCAACAGCAGCGAATTGCCATTGCCAGAGCGCTGGCTTATTCGCCTCAACTGTTGCTACTGGATGAACCATTTTCTAATATTGATACTCAAGTGCGTTTTGAGTTAATCGATGAAATACGTGATATTTTAAAAGCGCGTAACATGTCGGCTGTGTTTGTTACCCACAGTAAAGAAGAAGGTTTTGCTTTTGCCGATAAAATGGCAGTGATGGCGCATGGGCAAATCGCACAGCTTGATACGCCACAGCAACTGTTCAATCAACCAAATAGTCGGTTCGTTGCCGAGTTTCTGGGCAAGGGTGTTTATTTACCCGCAAGTGTGACCAGCGCAAACGCTGTTGCAACCCTGCTGGGAGAGGTTACCAGCACTGCCAAGTTGACTATGCCGGTCGGTAGTGAAGGGGATTTGTTTGTGCGGCCTCAGTTTTTGCAATTGACGGCGGCAGAGCATGGACTGGGCATTATCAAGCATAAAACGTTCAGTGCCAATGGCTTTCATTATCAGGTGGCTTTGGGCGAGTTGAACTTGGCTGTCATCACGACACATTGCTTTGATTTAGGGCAAAAGGTGGCACTAAAGGTGGCTCCACATCATTTACATCTTTTTTTACGCTGAATTTTTCGTAACAATTTTGTATTATTGGCGCAATTGTTTATTTTCTGTAAGAGGATGCCATGGCGCAAGAGCAGTTAGGCGTATGTGCTGAGGCCAATATTCATGGTCTTTACCTGCTTTTTAATGCCAATGATGGCCGTGAAGATTTTATTCGCGGTGTGTTGGCACAGCTTCCGGGGTTGTTTGACGAGTTTAGCGAGCGCTTTTCCGAGGCAATGCTCAGCGGCATGGTTGCCATTGGTGTCAATTACTGGGATGTTCTGTATCCCGATAAGCGTCCGGCATTGTTAAGGCCGTTTCCTGCGATGGCATACGACGGCTACGATATGCCCGGCGAAGCTTTTGACCTGTTGGTGCAAATTCGTTCAGATAGGCTCGACGTCAATCATTTGATGGGCGTACAGATCTGCGCCATGCTGTCAAACTCTGTTGACTTGGTAGAGCAACTTAAGGGCTTTCGTTATCTTGATGGTCGCGACTTGACCGGTTTTGTCGATGGTAGTAGCAATCCAAAGGGGATGCGTAAGCGTCAGGTTGCGCTGGTTGGTGAGGAAGATCCCGAGTTTGCCGGTGGCAGCTATATTCACACGCAGCGCTATCGTCATCATGTAAGGCGTTGGGAAGCTTTGGATGTGTTAGAGCAGGAAAAGGTGATTGGTCGTACCAAGATCAAAAATCAGGCGTTTGCCGAAAGCAAAAAGCCGCTGACCTGTCATACCAAAAGAACCGATTTAAAAGATGCCGCAGGACAGCCGATGGAAATTCTAAGGCAAAGTATGCCTTATGGCGATATGCGGTTACAGGGGCTGTTTTTTATGTCGTGTTGTAAGACGCCGCTACATTTTGAAGCCATTTTGGAAAGTATGCTCAAAGGCGACGGTCATGGCAATACCGACGCCTTGCTCAACTACACTCAAGCAGAAACAGGGGCTGCTTTTTTTGCCCCATCACGTACATTCTTAATCAAAAACAAGTAGCCGCGAGGCTTAGCGCATGTCCGGAAGTTATCATCCTAGATAATTTCCGTAGATCGTTCAAATTTAAGCAAGTCAATTTTCTCTCACATTTTCAACCTGTTGAAAATGGCAGGCCAACAACATCCATTGAACGAAGGCGCTGTTTAGACGTTTTCGAACAGCTCTTTGATCTTTTGTAGGGTAAATTCGATTTCTTCAACATTGGATGGGGCAATAAAAATGGTGTCGTCACCGGCGATAGTACCGAGCACCCCTTCCGCCTTACCGACCGAATCCAGCAAACGTGCGATCAGCTGAGCGGCGCCCGGGCTGGTGCGGATGATCACCATGACATTATTGTGCATCACTTCTAAGACCAGCTGCTTTAACGGGCTTTTGGCGGTCGGCATACCAAATTCGGCAGGCAAGCAGTAAACCATTTCTTGTTTGGCGTTACGGGTGCGTACTGCGCCAAACTTGCTGAGCATACGTGAGACTTTAGATTGACTGATATTGTCAAACCCTTGAGATTTAAGGGCATCGACTATTTCAGATTGAGAACCGAAGCGTTCTTCGGTAAGAAGTTGTTTAAAGGCTTTGACCAGTTGTTGTTGCTTGCTTAAGTTGACCATGTTTTTTCTTGCAGCTGTAGGAGAGTGTTATCAAGGATTTTACAAAATTTAAGGATAGTTGACAGCAATTGTTATCAAATGTTTTCAAATGCTATCTTTTTTTGGTTGCAATCGCTTCATCAATTGAGTTTTCCCTCGTGATAGAGTATGGTTGGCGCGTTTTTAATCGCAATGAATCTAATATTGGAGAACTCGCATGAAAGTTACCGTCATTGGCGCAGCAGGTGGCATCGGTCAGGCCCTTTCCCTTTTGCTCAAAAACGGCTTGCCGGCCGGCAGTGAATTGGCATTGTTCGACTTGGCGCCGGTAACCCCGGGCGTTGCTGTTGATTTGAGCCACATTCCTACTGATGTCAAAATCGAAGGTTTCGGTAAAGACGATTTGGCCACCGCACTTAAAGATGCCGATGTTGTGATGATCCCTGCCGGTATGCCGCGTAAGCCAGGTATGGACCGTGCCGATTTGTTCAATGCCAATGCCGGTATCGTTAAAGGCTTGGCTGAGTCTATCGTCGAGCATTGCCCTAAAGCGATGGTTGGTGTGATCACAAACCCTGTAAACACCACTGTGCCTATCGTTGCTGAAGTATTCAAAAAAGCCGGTATGTATGATCCTAAGCGTTTGTTCGGTGTGACGACTTTGGATGTTATCCGTTCTGAAACCTTTGTTGCGCAAGCGAAAGGTTTGAATCCTGCTGATATTCACGTTCCAGTGATCGGCGGTCACAGCGGCACCACCATTTTGCCATTGTTGAGCCAAGTAGAAGGTGCTGAGTTTACTGAAGAAGAAGTGGCCAGCTTGACTCACCGCATCCAAAACGCGGGTACTGAAGTGGTTGAAGCCAAAGCCGGCGGCGGCAGCGCTACCTTGTCTATGGGTCAAGCGGCAGCTCGCTTCTGCTTGTCTTTGGTCAACGCGATGAATGGCGACCAAGGTGTGGTTGAGTACGCTTACGTTGAAGGTGACGGCGAGCACAACACTTTCTTCGCTCAAGCAATGCGCTTAGGTCCAAACGGCGTTGAACAATTGTTGCCAATCGGCGACTTGTCTGACTACGAAGCCAAAGCACTTGAAGACATGAAAGCGACGTTGCAAGGCGACGTACAAAAAGGCGTTGAATTCGTCGGTTAATATCGCTTCGCGCTATTAATATAAAGCCCGCAAACGACGCGGGCTTTTATGTATATGGATATACGGTATGCCTACGTTGTCGGGAACATTCGTAGGCGATGTATATGGATATAAGATACTAATTATCGGCTTTTCCTGCCGCCCAACCAATAAACTGCAATTGATTTTCCTTTGCCATATCATCTATCAATTGGCTGTACTTTAATAGTTTGTCACGTTCGTTTAGCGTTTGTTTGAAAATAATTTCAAGTACGTGGTGCTCGATGTCGCCTTCTTTTTTCAGCAGCCATACCTTGCCAACCATCAATCCTTTGGCCACCAACTCATTGCGCAGCTTTTCAAGCTGAGCAGGGTTTGGGGAGGACAAGATGAAGGCGATATTACGCAGCTTATTGGGGTCCATGTCGGTCGATAGGTAGTGCTTGAGCGCTTGCTCATTCATTTTTATCAGTTGTGCTTGGCGAGTCGGTTGCTCATTGTGATCAGTGGTGTGAGTTGTTTGGCTATAACAGCAGCTTGAGGATAATACTAACACGACACATAGTGCGACAGAGGAAAGGTTCATTTTAGGTGAGTCTTGGCAAAGTCAAAAGATGTGGTGGAATATAAGGGGATCAGGCTTACTTTTACAAGCAAAATCCTGCTAGACGCAGCAGGATTGACCAGGTTTGATTATCGGGCATGAGTGGTATATTAATACCGGGTCAAAAAATAGCCTGTCCTGAGCTTATTTATTCCGAGTTAGGTTATTTATTACGCTCGACTGCAATACGGGCAAGAGATTCTAAGGCTTGCTTATGCTCTGACTCGGGTAAGAACGCGATGGCATCGATGGCTTTTTGCGCTTCTTCTTGTGCCTTTTGGGTGGCGTATTCCAAAGCTTTGGTGTCTTTAAGCGCTTGCATTACGGCTGCTAGGTTATCCATACCCGTGCGGTTTTTAATGGCGTCCCTGATCAATGTTTTTTGCTCGTCACTGCCGGTATTGATCACATGGATCAAAGGCAGGGTTGGCTTGCCTTCACTGAGATCATCGCCGATGTTCTTACCTAGATCCTCACTGGCGCCTGCGCCATAGTCTAAAACATCGTCAATCAATTGAAATGCCGTGCCCAAGTGCATACCGTAAAGACGCATCGATTCGATGATTTGCTCGTCTTTATCGGCAACGACGGCAGCCAGTTGGGTGGCTGCTTCAAATAAGCGTGCGGTCTTACAGTAAATGACCTGCATATAGCTGTCTTCGGTGGTATCGGGGTTGTTGCAGTTCATCAACTGCATGACCTCACCTTCGGCTATCACATTGGTGGCATCGGCCAAAATGCGCATCACGGTCATTTTGTCGATATCAACCATCATTTGAAATGAGCGAGTGTAAAGAAAGTCGCCGACCAAAACACTGGCTTGATTGCCAAAGACTTCATTGGCGGTATCTTTACCACGACGCAGAGTCGATTCATCAACCACATCATCATGCAACAGGGTGGCGGTATGAATAAACTCAATGATCGCAGCTAAAATGATGTGCTTGTCGCCTTGATAGTTTAAGGCGCGGGCAGCCAGTACGGTCAACAAAGGTCGGATGCGTTTGCCACCACCATTAACGATATAAAAGCCCAGTTGATTGACTAAGGCTACATCAGAGCGTAAACGCTCATATATCAATTGGTTAACGGCAGACATATCAGTCTGAGAAAGACTATTAATCCTGTTTAGATCCATTGTTGAATGCTTATACTGGCGAACTTGAGCTGAAAATAATTGAGCGCGATTCTACACCAATCTACCCACTGACACATACTGCTTTGTGATCTAAAAATTCAAATTTCATAAAAAAAACGCCAGATCCTTAATTTCGGCGATCTTTTTACCAATTCGACTTGTCAGCTGATTATTATTCGCGTAAAATCCGCGCCCTGTTATCAAATTTATATGCGCGTGATGCGCAAATCAGAGCGGAGTAAAATATGTACGCGGTTTTCCAAAGTGGTGGTAAACAACACCGTGTGACTGAAGGTCAAACCGTTCGTCTGGAAAAGCTGAATATTGAAACCGGCGCAGTTGTTGAGTTCGACAAAGTTCTCATGGTAGCTGGCGGTGACGATGTTAAAATCGGCGCTCCATATGTAGACGGCGGCAAAATAACGGCTGAAGTTGTGTCTCATGGTCGTGGTGACAAGGTTAAGATCGTCAAGTTCAGACGTCGTAAGCATTTTCGTAAGCAGCAGGGCCACCGTCAGTGGTTTACTGAGATTAAAATCACAGGCATTAACGCCTAATACGGGAGCACTAAGATGGCACATAAAAAGGCAGCAGGTAGTACTCGAAATGGCCGTGACTCTAACGCCAAACGTTTAGGTGTTAAGCGCTTCGGCGGTGAGTCAGTATTGGCGGGTAATATCCTGGTTCGTCAACGTGGTACTCAGTTCCACGCAGGTGACAACGTTGGTGTAGGTCGTGACCACACATTGTTTGCTTTGGCTTCAGGCAAAGTACAATTCGCGGTTAAAGGCCCTCACAACCGTCGCTACGTCAGCATCGTTGAATAATACGTTATTCACTGTTGACGAAAAAACCCCGCATTTGCGGGGTTTTTTGTATACTAAGGCTTTTATTCTGTAAGCTGCAAATGAAGTGCTCTTTTGTCAGTATCGCACGGTGCGGTTTTGACCAAAGATTATTGCAATCAAGCGGAGATAGTTCCCATGAAATTTGTAGATGAAGTTGAGATCCGCGTCGATGCCGGTGATGGTGGTAACGGCGTTGTCAGCTTCAGGCGCGAAAAATACGTTCCAGAAGGTGGCCCTGACGGTGGTGACGGCGGTGACGGTGGTGATGTTTATTTGGTGGCCGATGAGGGGCTAAATACACTCATCGACTATCGTTTTGAGCGTTTTCACAAAGCCGAACGTGGTGCCAATGGCCAGTCGCGTAACAAAACCGGCAAACGCGGTGAAGATCAATTCCTCAAAGTGCCTGTGGGCACGCGTGCCAGTGATGTCGAGACCGGCGAGGTCATCGGCGAGGTCACGCAACATAAGCAAAAACTGATGGTTGCCAAAGGTGGCTTTCATGGTTTAGGCAATACGCGTTTTAAAAGCAGTACCAACCGGGCGCCAAGACAAAAAACCATGGGTACACCAGGTGAGGTGAGAAACCTCAAGCTGGAGCTGATGTTGCTTGCCGATGTTGGTCTGTTGGGCTTTCCAAATGCCGGCAAATCGACTTTGATCCGTTCGGTATCGGCGGCCAAACCTAAGGTCGCAGATTATCCATTTACCACCTTGGTGCCAAACCTTGGGGTGGTCAGAGCGCAAGCGCATCAGTCTTTCGTTATTGCCGATATTCCCGGTCTAATTGAAGGCGCTTCTGATGGTGCCGGTCTTGGGATCCGCTTCTTAAAGCATTTATCGCGTTGTCGTTTGTTATTGCATGTGGTGGATTTGATGCCGGCGGATGGCTCTGATCCGGTAGAAAACGCTCAGACCATTTTGGCAGAACTTGAAAAGTACGATAGCGACCTGTACAACAAGCCGCGGTGGTTGGTGTTTAACAAAATTGACCTGTTGCTTGAAGAAGAAGTGGAAGAGATCGCCTCAAAGGTTATCGAGTCGCTTAACTGGCAAGGTCCGGTTCATTATATTTCTGCTCATGCCAAGTTGAATCTTGAGCCTATGTGTTTGGAGATCCTTCAGGCGCTAGAAGAAATGCCCAAAGAGATGCCCGAGCAAACCGAGCAGAATGTCGAGTTCAAGTGGGACAGCTATCATCGTGATGCGATGAGTGAGGTTGAAGACTTTGACGATGATGATGACGACGATGACTTTGATGACGATGATTATGACGTTGAAGTGGTTTATCAGCGTTAAGAGGTGGTTGTGAGCAAAAAGCACATTCATGTCGCGGTAGGGATAATCAAGCGCCAAGAGCAGATTTTTTTGACTCGTCGGGCCAAAGATGTTCATCAAGGGGATAAGTGGGAGTTTCCCGGTGGTAAAATTGAGCCGGGTGAAACAGTTTTTGCGGCCCTTTGTCGTGAACTCAAAGAAGAAATTGGCATTAAGGTCAATCAAGCTGAACCATATTTGGTCGTCAGCCATGAATATCCTGAGTGTCACGTCACCTTGGAGTTCGCGTTAGTTGAAGATTTTGACGGAGAACCAAGTGGCTGTGAAGGTCAACAGTCTCAATGGTTTACCTTGCAGGCGCTGGCGCAGCTTGAGTTTCCACAGGCAAATAAAGTCATTGTGGATAAGTTACTGTCTTAGTATCGACATGCCTGTCGGCAACGTAGGCATGACCGCCACGGAAGGTGGAAATACTGAATTTTGCCGGGAGCAAAATCAGTGACCGTCCATCCTGGACATCGCCTACGAATGTTCCCTACCACGTAGGCATACCGTCCATCCTGGACATAAAAAAGCGCAGAGTGTTGGTGAAACTCTGCGCTTTAAAACATTCAACTGGTCTTTAAGGCTATTTCCAAGTACCTGATCTCCGTGTCTCCTTTGCCATGCATCCTGCGATGAACCCACACATTCGTCAATTTGGCTTTGTGGCTTGCCTGTGCTTTTGGTTATTCTTAATTGTTATGGCTTTCTCACCCTGAGGGGATTTCACTCCTTAAAACCCGCAAGTTATTTCCAATGGTCCTTAACCATATCCGTATCTGCTGTTTCCATTAAGCAAGTTTGCTATTTCCTTATCGGCATTCCTTTTCCCTTGAGCAAAATGCGTAATTGATCCAATTACTCGTCGTGCATTAAGTCTTACCATATGCCTATCCGCTTGGCTGGTCGTTCACTTAACTGTGAACAAGACTCATTCTAAAATGAAATGGCAGTAAATGGCATAAGTGGCGACATACCTGATGTTTTCAAAAAGGATAATAGGATTGCATTTGATTAAATTTTTATTTATAAAAACAGCAGGTTGTGTTTTTGGCATCAGATTCACTCAAGCATTTCACACAAACCTTTCCTACAACAATGTAAGATATGTCGCAACAGCATAAAGGCTGTTTGCTTTTTCACCAAGGGCCGGTAAATATCAATTCGGTTTCGCTATACAATAGCGTCCTTGCCAACAGATAGTGAGTCATAATGCAATGAGTGCGAAAACGCAGATATTTAAATGGTCGCGAAAGATCCACAAATGGGCCGGTCTACTGCTTGGTCTTCAGATCTTGTTTTGGATAGTTGGAGGCGTGGTCATGAGTGTCATTCCAAGTGATATGGTTCACGGTGAGCACTTGGCAAAGCCTTTGGTGCAAAAACAGCCGCTTTTGGCGGCGACTTATTCTGTTGATCTGCTAATCGCAAAGCAACAAGCGAACATCGACCGCATCGAGTTTACCGACCAGTTGGGGATACCCGTGGTTAAACTCATCACCGATGAGGGCGTAAAATGGTTTAACGGTCAAACCGGTGAGCCTTTAGCGGCATTAAACGAGGCGCAAATTGCCGATTTGGCGAGAGAAATGTATCAGGGCAACGGCGCGATAGCGGCCATTACCCTGCTACAACAACTACCGCAAGAAATGGGGAGCGCGAAGGTGCCGATGTGGCAGGTGGTATTTGACGACAATGTTGCGACGACACTATACATTACAACCCAAGAAGGCCGCTTATTTAAAGTACGAAGTGATATTTGGCGCTTTTACGACTTCTTTTGGATGTTACATATTATGGACTATGACGAACGCAGCGATAGCCATAATCCGCTATTGGTGGCGTTTTCTATCTTCGCTTTACTATTTGCGGTCTCTGGCCTCATATTGCTGTTTCAAGTCTTTAAAAAGCGTGATTTTTTGGGTCGTTCAAAACGACGAAATAAAACACTAAATAAAGCCTGAAAGGGCAATGAATTGTTAACGAAATATAATAAAATGAAGGCTTAAGTAAAGAAATGATGAAAACGTGTCATTCATCGCAATTATCTTGCGATTTATCTTTCTGTACCTTGCAATTAGATTTGGAAAAGTTATCATAGGCACGTCTTTTGTTATCTTGAACTTCAACTTATTCAACCCGCCCTACATCTTGTAGCGGCGGGTTTTTTTTGCGTTTTTAGAACTGGCTCGGCTAGTGTCCTTTGACATCCGCTGCTAATAACTGCCAGTAATGTACAGTTAAAGTCAGTCTTAATGGAAAGCCACATAAAAGATGAGTCATCTCTTAACCCTGTGGTAAAAAGGTCTGCGGGCGACGCGCTAACCGTCAAACTGGGTTCTAGGCATAATGTTAACCGTTTCGTGTAGTTCGGAGTACACCAAAACGACTTCTCCACTATCGAGCTGCCTTTTGATATCAGAGACCTTTTGCGCTAAAGAAACTTCCTGCTCGCCATAATCGGTGCCTTCTTGCAATACGAATGACTCTATGATGTTGTGGAGTGTCTCAGGCGCCAGTTGGTTGTGGGGAATGATCATTGTTTTATCTATGCCTATTGCCAAATTGATTGAATATACTCAGGTGCCCTTTGTTCCAGCCAGAACTGCGGACGCATTGGGTGGGCACCCTGTAGAAAGCCGACATGACCTCCGTTACGACTAAGCTCATAGTGTACAAAAGGCGATAACTCCTCCGCTTTGGGTTTCACTTGATGAGTCATAAACGGGTCGTCGGCGGCATGAATGATCAGCGTCGGTGTCTTAATGTTTCTTAAAAACTGTAAACCGCTGCTTTTGTTGTAATAGTCCTCTGCATCTACAAATCCATGTAACGGCCCGGTGATGCGATCATCAAACTCTCTCAAGGTTCTTATCGCGGCAATATCTCGCTGAGTGATTTTCAAGGGAAAGCGCTCTCTCAAATGGTGCAGTTTTTGCTGCATCGCATTTTTTAGTTTCGCAAGCAAAAATCGCTGATAGACCCGAGAGAAGCGTTTAGAGATCTTTTCAGCACAAGGAGACAGCATTAAAGGTGCCGATATGATCACTGCGCTGTCGAGCTGGCTGTCATGACCGCTCTCACCGAGATATTTTGCCAATACGTTGCCCCCTAAAGAAAATCCGATAGCAGCCAGAGGCCGTTGTGGGTTTTGCGCCTTGAGCCAACGGATAAAATAGCTGGCGTCTGAGGTTTCACCGCAGTGGTATGCTCGGGGTAGGCGGTTGGTGGTTTTCCCGCAGCCGCGAAAGTGCATCAACACACATTGCCAGCCATGCTCGGTAACGGCTTTTAACATACCGCTGGCATAAAAGCTGTCGATAGAGCCGCCCAAGCCGTGAAATAGTACGACCAGGGGCTTGTCGCTGTGATGGTTGGGTTTTTCCGACCAGCAAAGCTCTACAAAATCGCCATCGGGTAGTTCCAAGATCTCGTCGTAGGTCTTTACTTTGGCACGAAGGCGGTAAAAACGCGGTAAAATTGTTTGCAGGTGAGGATTTCGCATCCACCATGCCGGTTTAAAAGTGCTCTCGGTGATCACAACTTTATATTCCTTAAATTCCCTTATATATCAGGCCCGTTTGAAATGGTTTGTCGAACGGACATTGATTACGCTGGGTAATTGTAACCTAAACAGCCGTTTCACTGGGATGGA
This sequence comes from Alteromonadaceae bacterium, assembly GCA_041583135.1. Taxonomy (GTDB): domain Bacteria; phylum Pseudomonadota; class Gammaproteobacteria; order Enterobacterales; family Alteromonadaceae; genus JABSOG01. The sequence goes on from JBFHGJ010000037.1 coordinate 46,829, forward strand.
TCACCCCTTGCAAAATGGTAGGACCAGTTTAAACTAAACTGATATTTTTTCCAAAGGTAAGCGTATATGGACCGTCGAGCATTTCTCAAGACAGGTTTTGTCTATGCCACAGCTGCGGCCGCCGGTGTTAGCCTATATGGTTGCAGCGATTTAGATATTCTTAACGATGAACTAATCGACGATGAGGTTACCGTTGCCTTGTCTGCTGTGTTGCCGGTATTTCTTGCAGGTGTATTGCCCAAAGACCCAGCGCAAAGGCAGCAAAAGATAGCACGAACCATTGAAGGTATCCGCTTTGCCTTAACGCGTCTACCACCACATACGCTCGATGAGATTAACGATCTGTTCTCTTTGCTGACTTCCCGAGTGGCAACACTGGCAATGAGCGGTAGCTTTGCCGAACTGAATGACTTAAGCCATCAGCAAAAAGTCATTTTGATTGAAACTTGGCGCAACAGCTATTTCAGTCTGCTCAACACCGCTTATGATGGCCTCAAAGAGCTTATCTTTGCCGCCTTTTACGGTAACCCCGACAATTGGACGTTGCTGCAATATCAAAAGCCAAACCTAGGAGTGTAGAATGATAAATGATCCGATAAAGCAAGGTTTGGCCCGTGGTTGGGATCACATCGACGGCACTACCTTGAGCGCCGATACCACATACCAAGCCGATGTGGTTATTGTCGGCTCTGGCGCAGGTGGCGGGATCAGTGCTGAAGAACTGAGTAAAGCCGGGTTTAAAGTCATTGTGGTTGAAATGGGCAGTCTCAAATCTTCGAGTGACTTTAAAATGGAAGAACGCAACGCCTATCCCGACCTCTATCAAGAATCGGCGGCGCGACGAACCAAAGACAAAGGTATTGGTATTTTCCAAGGGCGAACGGTTGGTGGTTCGACAACTGTCAATTGGACGACCTCTATCCGCACGCCCGAGCCGACACAGCAATACTGGCGAGACAAATTTGGCGTCAAGCTCGATGGTGATGAAGCGTTGGCACCATATTTTGCCAAAGCCGAGCAGCGCCTAAACATACATTCATGGCCTGTGCCGCCAAATGCCAATAATGAGGCGCTGAAAAAAGGGTGCGAAAAACTCGGTTATGGTTATACAGTCATTAAGCGTAACGTTCATGGTTGCGCCAACCTCGGCTATTGCGGCATGGGATGTCCGCTAAATGCCAAGCAGTCCATGTTGGTGACAACCATACCTACGGCACTAGACAATAACGCCAAATTAATCAGCAATCTCTACGTTCAAAGGGTCAATTGGCAAGATGGGCGGGTCAACGCCATTGAAGCGGTGACTACCGACGCTGCTTTTCAGCGCAGAAACAGCGTGAAAGTGACGCTTAAGGCCAAACACTACATATTAAGTGCCGGCGCCATCGGCACACCGTCAATTCTGATGCGTTCCGATGTGCCTAATCCATCGGGTCGTTTAGGCAAGCATACCTTTTTGCATCCGGTAGTGATCTCCGGTGCCCAAATGGCTGAGCCGGTTAATGGCCATAGCGGGGCGCCGCAGTCGATATATTCAGATGAGTTCTTATTTAAAGACGGCGTATCGGGCAGGGTAGGGTTTAAATTGGAAGTGCCGCCGATACATCCATTGCTGATCGGAAGTAAGCTCATCGGCTATGGCGAGCAACATGCGCAAATGATGACTAAGTTCAATCACCTGCAAGTACACTTGGCTTTGTTGCGAGATGGTTTCCATCCCCAAAGCCAGGGAGGTAGCGTACAGCTGTCAAAATATGGCGACCCTATTTTAGACTATCCACTGACGGACTATTTGTTTGACGGGATGAAGCGGGCAATGTTGACCATGGCCGAGCTGCAATTTGCCGCAGGGGCCAAATCTGTCTTTCCTATTCACAAGCAAGCTAAGCAATACCGCTCTTGGCAAGCAACCAAGTCTGCCATCGCTGATTTTCGTTTCGAGAAATATTGGACGACCGTGGTCTCTGCTCATGTGATGGGGGGTTGCAATATGGGAGAAGACGAATTGAATTCGGTGGTCGATAGCTTTGGGCGTCACCATCAGTTGGAAAATTTATCTATTTTTGATGGTTCGGTTTTTCCGACGAGCTTGGGGGCAAACCCGCAATTGTCAATTTATGGCCTCACTTATCGCAATGTTGAGCGCTTGATAAATCGCCTGAAAGCCTTATAAAGCGGCAAAAATCGACGCTGTTGGTTCAAATACGAAGCAGTCGTCGTTTTTTTTCAAAAAAAACAAAAAAAATTGTAATTTAGAGCTTGCGCTGAAAAAATCATTCGCCTACAATGCGCACCACTTAATGCAGTGCCGGCTTAGCTCAGTTGGTAGAGCAACTGACTTGTAATCAGTAGGTCGCCAGTTCGACTCCGGCAGCCGGCACCATTAATTTACAATTTGTTCAGGAGGGGTTCCCGAGTGGTCAAAGGGATCAGACTGTAAATCTGACGGCTCAGCCTTCGCAGGTTCAAATCCTGCCCCCTCCACCATTTATTGCGTGCAAGCGAGCATCGTATAATGGTATTACCTTAGCCTTCCAAGCTAAAGACGCGGGTTCGATTCCCGCTGCTCGCTCCAGGAAGTTAAAGCGCTGATATAGCTCAGTTGGTAGAGCGCACCCTTGGTAAGGGTGAGGTCGGCAGTTCAAATCTGCCTATCAGCACCACTCCCTCTTTGCACCTCTAATATAATTTTATCCAAAAACTCAAGATTAACTTCCGGCCGACCCGGTAGAATCGATATTTTAAAGGTGCTCTCATGGCAAAAGAAAAGTTTGAACGTACGAAACCCCACGTAAACGTTGGTACTATCGGTCACGTTGACCACGGTAAAACTACTTTGACTGCTGCAATTACCAACGTATTGGCTAAGCGTGGTGGTGCTCAAGCTCGTGCATTCGACCAAATCGACAATGCCCCGGAAGAAAGAGAGCGTGGTATTACCATCGCGACTTCTCACGTTGAGTATGATACTGACACTCGTCACTACGCTCACGTAGACTGCCCTGGCCATGCTGACTATGTTAAAAACATGATCACTGGTGCGGCTCAAATGGACGGCGCTATCTTGGTAGTAGCTGCA
>JBFHGJ010000038.1:0-48999 GCA_041583135.1 Alteromonadaceae bacterium
AGTTTGCTCACTCAAATAGGTCATTTTGTATTGCCAATTCGGCGGGATGATAGATGGTATCCCAGATGTATAAAGCCAAAACCATCCAAATATCCCACCAAAAAAAGAAATGCCAGTCAGCTTAACTGACTGGCATTAGCCTTAGCGCTCCTTTTTTTTGATTCAACAACAATAAAGGGCTTCAATTGAAGCCCTTTATTATCTTTAATGACACAAATGAAGTATCGTCTTTAATTAAACCTTGACGTTACTCCTGTGGCGTTTTCTCACCACGAATAAAGCGTTCTAATTGATCTTTTAAGTTTGGCGGGATCCCCTTAATCATCAAAGAGTCGGTGCCGACATCATAAAAGATTCGGTCGCCAAACAGTTTTTTATCAAAACTTAAACTCACCCCTCCCCCTTGACCTGAGAACTTAACCAACGAGGTTACCGTCTTTTTATCGACCGGGAAACTTTCTTCAATCTCGTAACCGCGAGACTGCTGGAATTCTTTAAACGCCTGCTCTGAACTCATGTTCATCGCCGCCGAGATCTCTTCTACTACCGCATCTTGACCCAGTTGAGCGCGCTCATTGCAATAGTCATAAACATTTTTACGCACCTCGGCCTTTTCGCTGACATCAAGCTGCTCGACATTCAAAAAGTCTTCTACCGCTTGAAGCATTTCACCAGATTGCTGCTTGGCATTAATACCTTCTTCACAACCAAGGAAGTCAAGGAAGAAGTCACCGACTTTACGTCCGGCACGGCCTTTGACAAAAGAAATATAACGATTGGAATCAGGGCTAACTTTCATTTCCGTCAAGTCGATACGCGCCGCCAACTGCATACTGGATAAATCCAAATGACGAGACTTGGCAATTTCCATTTCGTTGGTGACACTAAAGTGATCTTTAATGTTAAGCATCAAGATCAACAAATAATCCGTCGCCAGATATTGATAATGACACATCAACAAATAGCCTGACTCCAAAAAGTTGTACTGCTTGATTTCATCGGCCAACAATTGACTTGATGCATTAGCGAAGGTCAAAAAATCCTGTTCTTTGGCAACATAGCTGGCCAGGTGTGAGGAAAAGGCGGTATTTTTCTCAGGGCTAAAGCTACAATATTCCTTACCGGCTTTTCCACTGTATGAGAAGTGCAGATGCTCCATAAAGCTCATAATACGTTCATTGACAGGTACCAGATCTTCTCTCGAACGACAGATCACCTCTGAATTTTCCTGCTGCTCAATGTAGTTGATCGCCAAATTGCTCACTTCGAGCGACATAGCTGTTTCCTCTTAAGTCGTAATAGGCGGTTTTTCTTATAAATTCCGCCTAAATTGATTGTCAAAAGCCAAAGCGCCTATGTTAATATACTCAGCACCCAAACTTATAGTAATTTATGCCAAGATGCCGATTAATTCCAAGTATTCAGACTCACAAGTAGAACAAGTCATTCAAGACCTGTTGGCAGTATTAACCCGCCATGAGGCCAGCGTCGAGTTGAGTCTGATGTGTCTTGGCAATGCCACCAGCCACATAATCAACTCCTCAATCGCCAAGCAAAGTCAAGCTCAGGTGGTTGAATCGTTCAACCAAGCGTTAAAATCCAGCGTCGCCAGTTAAGGGTGGTAGATGATCCTAGACCCCAACCAACCTTTTGTAGACAAGGCGCAGAGGCTCTCTAGCTGGGGCCATTGGTTTACCTTTTTCAATATACTTTTCGCCATCGTTTTATCGGCCAGTTATATCGTTACCGATAGTCTACCGAACACAGTAATAGGGATAGTCTACTTGCTGTTCAGTTGGCTTGGTCATACCGCGTTTATTACCTTTATCGTTTTCGTACTGACCATTTTTCCGCTGTCGCTGGTCTTTCCCTACCCTCGCCATATACGCGGTATGGCAGCAATCATTGCCACCAGCGGCATGATCCTGTTGGCCATTGACGCCTATAGCTATTCTAGGCTCGGCTACCATATCTCCAGCTCATCTCTGGAACAAGTGGTGACACTGCTGACAAAAACCTGGGAAAACCATCCGTTTCGCAGTTTTACCTGGGTATTTGGGATCAGCGGCGCCATTTTGGCCTTTGAGTTGTATATCAGTAACTTTACTTGGAAACGTCTTGAAAGGCTAAAAGAAAAGTCCTTTGGTAAGCCTTTGGCGGCACTGTTTTTAACTGCGTTTGTCAGCTCACATCTGATCCATATCTGGGGTGACGCGACCTTTGAATATGATGTCACCAAGCAAAACAACATGTTTCCTTTTTCTTATCCGGCCACTGCCAGAACCCTGCTGGCGAAAAATGGCCTGCTCGATAAGAAGCAATTCCAGCAGGCCCGCTCAGATCAGCTGGCGTTAAGACAAAACTTAGAATACAACCATACCCATCAAGCAATGCAGTGCAATATCCCTGCGATAGCGCACAACCTTGAAATAGTGATCTTAGCTGAAACCGTGGATGACAAGTTGTCCAATCAACTCGTCAAACAAGGTTTGATTCGCTTTGATAAACACTATGTGCCGACCGCATTTGAAGATGCAATATTTGATTTGGTTTATGGCCTCCCGTCAATTTACAAAGACAGCATCGTGGCCAATCGACAGTTGCCGCAGTGGTATCTTACCGCTCGCGACAACAACTTGAATATTCGCTTTGTGCTTGAGGATGCACCGGCGCTGGCGCCCTATGCCTATATTGCTAACCAATCCAATGGCACAACGGCTGATATTAGCATTACCTTTAAACAGCTTACGGCTAACCAGCTTTTAAACAACCTAAACTCAAATAGCGATGCTATCCAAATCATCGTGTCCAAAGCCCAAGGCGTAGAAACCGCTGTTGCCAAAGCGCCGATGTTTGTCAGGTGGCCGGGGTTTGAGCGTTATAAACGTCAGGTGACGCAAAACCTAGGGATAAGCACCACCATAATCGAGTCTTGGATGCGCTGTACAACGCCTGAAGGACAACTGCCGGAATCGTTCGGTAAGAACATACTGGAAAAATCGCCAAAACAGCTGGCAGCCAACTACACCGCCGGCACCATAGTGTCGATTAAGAAAGACCGCATCATTTTACTCGACGACCAAGGTAATGACTTACAGATCTCAGCGTCTACCGGCTACAAACTCAATCAACCAATCGATATCCCCACCCTTAACGACACCATTAAGAAGCTTAAAACCTACACCGCAAAACAGTAAGGTTTAGCATCGCCAGCTCAAGTTGGCGATGCGCTCTAGCTGCATCAGCTGAGCAATAGAGAAGCTCGATATATCCTTGCTTTGCAATTGCACATGGATCCAGCGTTCACATCCGCCATTGTGTTTATGTTGCACAAAACTCTGGGCATAAAGATTGGATACCCGTTCATCAATAGTGCTGTCCGCTGGCGACAACACCAAGCAAAACTCGCTTGGATGCTGACTAAGTTCCATATCGAGGCTAAGGAGTATTTCGACCTGTGTCTTATGCGGACAGTTCGGCGCCGGAATAAAAATAATCCCGTTGATCGCACCTAAGAGCCCGCGCGCTTGCTCGATAGCAGCACCTACCGCAGTAGCGTTTAGTACATCCGTTTCAATATAGTGGCAATCTTCTTTACGCTCGGTGAGCTTATCGCCAACAATACAAACAGATGCCCCAGCCGAGCATAGTTTGAGCTGATCTGCCAAGTCGTTTAACTGGGTATCTTGTGAACCAATCAGTAAAAACTGCCCGGCACGGTTTATGTTAATGGCATTATCTGGATGCAAAGAACAACGACTTTCTGTCGCCTTCCATCGCTGCTTACCACGATAGGCCACCAGCGGGCGGCGTTTATCGACACTAAGCTCGGCAAAAATAAAATCACACAGCTGATTCATGCGCTCTTGGCGAGGCGGTAGTTGCTCCAGTCCCAAATCGATTTGCACTATCATCTGTGACTTATCTACCAAGGCGCCAATCGTGGCAGCAGATGGGATCAATTTTTCATCAGAGGTCACAGAGCAACATTGCCGGGTCACCAAATTGATGCTCAAAGGTTGCAGACCGCTGGCGTGCAGTGCCTGCTTGAGATATTCAATACTGCCAAAGCCTTTGCCACAGTGTAAATCGAAACGAGCCAATTGCTCAAACAGCGGCTCACAGGGTGCCGAGGGGTTTAGTGCTTCAATGCTCCATAGGTGGATCACATGACAAGCGCTTTGGTTAAGCGCCAAAACTTGCTCGCATAACTGCCGATAGTCCTGTTCTCGGGTCGGCTCAATGACAAATTCCAAGCAGTTGATGCGCTCAAACTGCTGGCCGACTCGAACACAGAGCACCTGAGCGCTGGCAAGCCTGAGCAGCTGCGCCAATCTATCACCAATCCCATACTTGTCACAGAACACCACAAAGCATTGATCTGGCAGCAATGCGGTCTTTCGCAAGGTACTTAACGGCTCAGACTGCCACACCGGTTGAAAGAATTGTCCCGCTGTCACCATAAGATCTCGTGAAACTGCCTTTGCTTTAGCTGCGATCACCGGACTCTGTTGTTCACTATGATGAGTATCTAACAGTTCAATCGTGCCATCGGCAAGGGCTTTGGCACGCCGTCCAGTCGAGATAACCCTGTCATTGGGATCATCACTAAAAGGACTGGGTAAAAAATGACGCTCAGTTTCCAACCAGTCGCCGAGATAACCCCGGGCAAGACCAAAGCCACCAATATAAAGCGTTCCAGGGCTGTCGGTTGCTTGAGGGTTCAATTCATCATCAAGCACAAAGCAATAAGCGCCACCGACCGCTTTGCCAATGTTGTAGCTGTCAATGCGTCCTGAGATCTCTGAGACACAACCAAAACCCGTGTTCTCCACTACCCCATAGAGCTGATATAGATGCTTTGGCCGTCCGCCATCGACCATCGCATTGATGTCATCGATATGACAGCCGCCACTAAAAAGCAAATATTCAAGCTCGCCAAAGCAATCAGGCCGTTGACGAATAAGGTGACTCAACAGTGACATCGGCAAATGCAAGACTGTCACACCGGTCAAGGCCAGCGCCTGTTTCAACATCAATGGTGACGATTGCAGATGGCGGTCAATTTCCACCAAGGTGATGCCGTTACACAGTGCACACCAAATTTCAAACAATGCCGCTTCACTGTCTAACGGCGCACACAAACCAAACACATCACGACTTTTAATCGGCAAATAACCGGGTCTATCAACCATCGCAATCACGTTGCCATGCTCAATCATCACCCCTCGCAATACGCCCTTGGGACATGCTCCAAACTGCACGCAGGCTAAGGAAAAGGCATTTTGTGTCGGCAACAATGGTGGATTTGCGCTTGAGCACACTTCTATCGCCTGTTTGATCTCCAGCCTATCAACATTGTAGGTAACGTGATCAGCCCCTTCAAACAGCGCGCTATAGCCATCACAGCTCAACATCAGTTTGAAAGTACAATCAGGGTGCGGCGTAATATTGTCCGGCGTCACTACAACAAAAGCGCCACCGCATTTCAATACCGCCAACATCGCCACAATCAAATCGATACTGCGCTCAAAACATAAGCCCACCAAATCGTCGAACTCAATGCCTTCACGGCGCAAAAAGGTGGCCATTTGATTGGCCCGCTTGTTCAGTTGGGCAAAACTCAATTGCCCCTGCTTAAACTCAAGAGCCGGCTTATTGGGATGCTCCACTACCTGCGCTTCAAAAAGCCCATGCAATGTCAACTCGCCAAAAGCATCGCTTTTATAGTAACTCAGCGCGGCGCGACTGTTACTGATCAACCTCTGTTGCTGATCGCTTGGCAAAACCTGTTTTGCCACCGGTTGCACGGGTGCAGGCAATGGCACTTGATGATTTTTCAGATACTCGGCTATCTCGCTTTTACAGGCCTTAAGTTGGGCAACCAGCGTAGCATCAAGCTGTTCTTTTTTACCCTTGACCCTAAGCGCGCCATTATCGTCTAGCAGAACTCTGATACCACGCTCGGCCAAATCGCTAAAAAAAGCCTTCATATCCATATCTGCTTTGCCATTGTGGTTTGAATCTCTATTTGCCAAGCACCAATCCTTCACGTCGTGGATCGGCACCGCCATACAACCTACCGTTATCGATGACAATGCCATGCAGTCCGCTATTGAGCGGTCTCACCTGAACTTGGTGACCGAGTTTTTCCAAAGCAGCTTTGATATCAACCACCTTGGTGTCTGATTCAAGGGTCGTCTGGCCATTACGATTGGTCACTTTGGCAAGGCTTATCGCCTTTTGAATATCCAGCTGCCAATCCAATACACCGATGATGGTGTGCGCTACATAACCGATAATACGACTGCCGCCGGGTGAACCGATCAACATTTTGAGCTTGCCGTTTTTGTCGAAAATCATCATCGGCGACATTGAGCTTCTGGGTCTTTTACCGGCTTCTATGCGATTGGCAACCCATTTCCCACCGTTTTTAGGCGCAAATGAAAAATCGGTCAGCTGATTGTTGAGCAAATAGCCATTAACCATCAAACCAGAGCCGAAGGCGTGTTCGATACTGGTCGTCATCGATATCGCGTTACCTTTGCTATCAACTATCGACAGGTGACTGGTGCTAGGTAATTCAATGGCATTGTCGTTTGCCAACTGGGCATAACGCTGTGACAAACCGGCACTGGCCTTACCCATATCTTTATTTGGGTCAATCAACTTGGCGCGAGTCTTAATGTAATCAGGCGCTAGTAGTTCGGCGAAAGGCACATTAACAAAATCACTATCGGCGGCGTAGCGATTACGGTCGGCGTAAGCCAGTCTAGATGCTTGTGTATACAGATGGATGGCTTGCGCCTGATTTGCCTCATAGCGATTGAGTTCGAACGACTCCAACAAGGCCAAGATCTGCAACACGGTAAAGCTACCGGAGCTTGGTGGCCCCATGCCACATAATTTGTACTGATGATAAGGAGCGCACAAAGGCGGTCGCTCTTTGGCTTCATATTCAGCCAAATCAGCCAAACTCATGTTGCCTGGATTATACTCGGCGTTATTTACCCGAGCGAGAATGGCTTTAGCATTATCACCTTGATAAAACGCTTTAGGTCCTTGTTTGGCGATTTTTCTCAATATGGCGGCGTAAGGTTTGTTGATCAACAGATCTCCGGCTTGCAATGGTTTACCGCCCGGAGAAAAATAATCGCGACTCGACGCCAACTTATTGATGGCAGGATTAATGCCTCTGTGAATTTGCAGCGCCATCCGCGGTGAGACTTCAAACCCTTTTTCAGCCAGCGCGATGGCATCATCAAATAACTCCGCCCAAGCCAGCTTGCCATGTTGTTGATGCGCTTTGTATAACGCCTTAAGTACCCCGGGCACACCGACCGACTTGCCACCGACAACCATGTCAATCCAGCGCTGAGGCGTACCATCGGCAGCCAAAAACATCTCTGGTTTTGCCGATTTCGGCGCAGCTTCTCGACCATCATAGCTTTGCATCCGCTGGGTCTTAGCGTCATAGTGCAAAATAAAGCTGCCACCACCGATCCCCGAGGATTGCGGTTCAACCAAGCCGAGCATCACCTGAACGGCAATGGCCGCATCTATCGCCGAGCCACCTTTGGCCAAAATGGCCTCACCTGCTCTAGTGGCATGTGGATTGGCGCTTGAAACCATATATTGTTTCGCAACAACGACTTGTTTAGCTGTCGCCTTGCCTGCGGCTTCCGGGTCACGATCTTCCAATACCGGCGTGGCGTTCGACACACCGCAATGTAAAAGAAAGATCGCGCCAAAGATGCAATTTATTGACTGTTTGATAAAATGCTCCCGAAGAATTTTGTTCATTTCGACCAATGGTTTATGTCTTTCTACCAAATTCTTTTTCAACATTCCATTAATCATAGTCAAATTCATCAAACTAAAGGAGCAACCTTCTGTTTAATCTACCCATAGCAAAGCAATACACCATCGCTCCGGCGATATTGCTAATGTGTGTTTTTGCGCTCTACTTTTTCGAGCCATACAGCTCAACTTATTTTGAATATCAACGCCAAGGCGTTGAAAACGGTGAGCTTTGGCGACTCATAACAGCTAATCTGGTCCACACCAACTTTGCCCATTTAGTGCTCAATAGCGCCGGTCTTTTCATGATCTGGCTGATCCAGGCGGAACATTTCTCCAGCAAAAGATTTTCTTTGGTATTTTTATTGTGCGCCTTGTGCACTGGCGTCGGCATCCACATGTTGAGCAGCTTTGCCAGCTACGCCGGACTTTCTGGTGCCCTTCATGGCGTCATTTCTTATGGCGCTGTAAAAGATATCGAACAAAAACTAAAGTTCGGCAAATTGCTGTTGCTCGGTATCGTCGTCAAAGTCGGCTACGAACAGATCGTCGGCGGCAGCGAATCACTTAAGCAGCTTATCGGCGCCAATGTCGCGGTGGATGCTCATCTTTACGGTATGCTCAGCGGCATCGGCCTTGCCCTTATCGGCCTTTTGCTCAGCACCAAGCAAAAAGCGACAACCCCTGTTCACGGCAAAAGCGATTAATTTTTTTAATGTGAACGTTCTACTCCTACAGCGGTAGTGATATAATCCGCCGCCTAATTTTTAGCTATTTAAACACAAGCGCAATTATTCTAAGTCTATGAGTTCTTCTTCTCAAAACAGCAGTAAAAAAGTGATCGTCGGAATGTCCGGCGGTGTTGATTCCTCAGTGTCGGCCTATTTGCTTAAACAGCAAGGGTATCAGGTCGAAGGGTTGTTTATGAAAAACTGGGAAGAAGACGACAATGATGAATATTGCGCTGCGGCAGAAGACTTGGCCGACGCTCAGCAAGTGTGCGATACCTTAGGCATTGAATTACATACCGTCAATTTCGCCGCCGAGTATTGGGATAACGTGTTTGAATACTTCTTAGAAGAGTACCGTAGCGGTCGTACCCCCAATCCAGATATCATCTGCAACAAAGAAATAAAGTTCAAAGCCTTTTTGGAATTTGCCGATGAAATACTAGATGCCGACTATATTGCCACCGGTCACTACGTCAGACGCGGTTTAAACGGCGAACATTGGCAAATGCTGCGCGGTCTTGATAACAACAAAGACCAAAGCTACTTTCTTTATACTTTAGCGGAAAAACACATCGCCAAAACGCTGTTTCCGGTAGGTGAGCTGGAAAAGCCTGAAGTTAGGCGCATCGCCGAAGAGCAAGGGCTTATCACTCACAATAAAAAAGACAGTACCGGCATCTGTTTTATTGGCGAACGCAAATTCAAAGACTTCTTGCAGCAGTACCTACCGGCACAACCCGGTGACATTCAAACGCCCGACGGTAAAGTGATTGGTCGCCACGACGGCTTGATGTATCACACCCTAGGTCAACGCAAAGGCTTGCACATCGGTGGTATGAAAGATGCCGGTGATGAGCCTTGGTATGTTGTCGGCAAAGATTTAGCGAACAACGTACTGATCGCCGGACAAGGTGCCGACCACCCGATGCTCTACTCAGATGGTCTCATCGCCAATCAATTGCATTTTGTCGATCGTTTAGGCCCGCAAGGCATAACCGAGCTGACCGTGAAAACCCGTTATCGCCAGCAGGATATCCCCTGCACCGTCGAAAGGCTTGGCGATGACGAACTTAGGGTCATCTTTGCCAAGCCGGAAAAAGCGGTAACGCCAGGTCAATCCTCCGTCTTCTACCAAGGGGACGTCTGTTTGGGCGGTGGTATTATCAATTCAGTCATCAAATAAACGAAGTGAATATGGACACAACACTAAAATTTCGCGTGATGGCTTTGGCCGCAGTGTGTCAGGCCGCCGAGTTGGTGCGTTTGATTGCCAGAGAAGACCAAAGTCCCGAGCAATTACACCGGGTGATGTTCAACTCTATTACCATGATAGATGCCGACACGCCTGAACAGGTTTACGGCCAAATGCATGACCTGTCGCTGGGCTATCGCACCTTGTGCCAGCAACTTGGCAATCAAAACGAAAAAGACATCGACATAACCCGTTATATTGTCTCAGTGCTCACTTTAGAACGTAAGCTCAGTAGCAACCAGAGGGCTTTGGCAGAGTTATCGACCCAAATTGATGAACTCAAGCGCTCGCTGGCACACTTTGACCTGCTCGATAGCAACATTATCGCCAAAATGGCCGATATTTATTCTGATGTCATCGGACCTTTAGGCAGGCGCATAGAGGTGCACGGTAAACCACAGTATTTACAAATTCAGGCCAATCAACATCGCGTTCGCGCCCTGTTGCTCAGTGCCATACGCGCCGCAGTATTATGGCGCCAGCTCGGCGGCAAACGTCGGCAACTGATCTTTTCTCGTCAAGCCATACTTGATGTGGCGCAACATTCGTTAAACCAGCTATAACCGAAACAGGAAAATCAATGGAACTTTCAGCGCTTAGTGCAATTTCTCCCATCGATGGCCGATATGGCAGCAAAGCCGCCGATCTTCGCGGCTACTTCAGCGAGTTTGGCCTGATCAAATATCGCGTTACGGTTGAGGTCAAATGGCTTCAATTGCTCTCAAAAGCCGAGCATATTGCCGAAGTGCCTCAATTTGACGATGCAGCCAACGCCCTGTTAGACGGTATCGTGGAAAACTTTTCACTGGCGGATGCCCAGCGCATTAAAGACATTGAAATGACCACCAATCACGATGTCAAAGCGGTCGAATATTTCTTAAAAGAAAAAGTGGCGAGCAATGCGCAGTTAAATGCCGTTAGTGAATTTATTCACTTTGCCTGTACCTCAGAAGACATCAACAACCTGTCACACGGTTTGATGTTGCGCGACGCACGCGAGCAAGTGTTGATGCCAGCAATCAACGAGATCCTTGAGCAGATAAAGGGCCTTGCCAAAGCCTATCGCGATATTCCAATGATGTGCCGTACTCATGGTCAGCCGGCGACCCCTTCAACCATGGGTAAAGAAATGGCCAACGTTTATATGCGCCTTAAGCGTCAAGCCGAGCAAATCGCTAGTGTTGACATCCTTGGTAAAATCAATGGCGCGGTGGGTAACTACAACGCCCATTTGGCCGCCTACCCTGATCACGATTGGCACGCGCATTCAGAACAGTTCGTCACCTCGCTGGGCCTTAGCTGGAACCCCTACACCACGCAAATCGAGCCCCATGACTATATCGCCGAATTGTTTGATGCCATTGCCCGCTTCAACACCATTTTGCTCGATTTTGACCGCGATGTTTGGGGCTATATCGCCCTTGGCCACTTCAAACAAAAGACCAAGGCCGGTGAGATTGGCTCATCGACCATGCCACACAAAGTCAACCCTATCGACTTTGAAAACTCAGAGGGTAACCTCGGTTTAGGCAACGCGATTTTAGCCCATTTGGCGCAAAAACTGCCGGTATCTCGCTGGCAACGTGACTTGACTGACTCTACCGTGTTACGTAACTTGGGCTCAGGCTTAGCCTACAGCCTTATCGGCTACCAAGCCACGTTAAAAGGGATCAGTAAACTTGAGGTCAACGAGCAAAGCCTACTCAATGAACTCGACCAAAACTGGGAGCTTTTAGCCGAGCCAATTCAAACCGTGATGCGTCGCTACGGTATCGAAAACCCCTATGAAAAACTTAAAGACTTGACCCGTGGCAAACGCGTCAATCAAGCCATTATGGCGGAGTTTATCGATAACCTAGAACTGCCAGAAAGTGCCAAAGCGCAAATGAAGCAAATGACGCCTGCGAGTTACATTGGTTTCGCCGTCGAATTTGTTGATCAACTTGACTGAGCGTAAGCCATCACAATAGCGCAAGGCCGGTGTAAAAAACCGGCCTTTTTTGTTTAAAACACCGACATAACTTACGGATTTTCCTGGATTTTATCCGCTACTCATCCTACCAGTTATTGACTGCCTGATATCACCGCATTTTTGTAGCTTAAGCGGTTTTGAAGTGGTAAAGTGCGCGTCGAAAATTACACTCACATTACAACCACCAAGCACTGTAGCCAAAGCAATAAAAATGAAAATAAACACAGTGTCAAACGTTAATAACGGAGAATCTAAGTGGCGTTATTCAACCATGTAGAATTTGATAATCATGAGCAAGTGGTTTTTTGCCATGATAAAGCTTCTGGCCTAAAAGCCATCATCGCAGTTCACTCAACCAAATTAGGTCCTGCTGTCGGCGGCTGCCGCATGTGGGATTATGCTACCGATGAAGAAGCCCTCAATGACGTATTGCGTCTGTCTAAAGGCATGACTTATAAAAATGCCTTGGCGGGCCTTACTATGGGCGGCGGTAAGTCAGTCATTATCGGCGATGCCAAAACCATGAAGTCAGAAGAATTATTCCGCGCCTTTGGTCGTATGATTGACTCACTTGGCGGCCGCTATATTAGCGCCGAGGATGTCAACATCACCACTGCCGACATCGGTATCGCCGGACAAGAAACCAAATTCGTTACAGGTCTTGAAGGTAAAAGTGGCAACCCGGCGCCATTTACCGCACTTGGTACTTTCCTTGGCATTAAAGCGGCGGTCAAGCACAAGCTTGGCAAAGACTCGCTTAAAGACGTTAAAGTGTGCGTACAGGGCCTTGGCAGTGTTGGCCAATACTTATGTGAGCATCTTTACAATGAAGGCGCCAAATTGTATGTCAGCGACATCAATATGCAAGCCGTTGACAAGGTGTGCACCGCTTACCTCGCCGAATTCGTTAAAAGCGAAGATATTTACAGCTTAGATGTTGACGTTTATGCCCCTTGTGCACTTGGTGCAACCATTAACGACAACACTATCGACCAACTGAAATGCGCAATCGTTGCTGGCTGTGCCAACAATCAATTGGCCGAATCTCGCCATGGCGACCTGTTACGTGAAAAAGGCATCTTATATGCGCCTGATTACGTGATCAACGCCGGCGGTATCATCAATGTGTCATTCGAATCAGACGAGTTTGAATACGACGCAGCCAAAGCCACAGCTAAAGTCGAAGAGATCTACAACACCTTGACCACCATCTTTGAGCGCGCTGACAGTGAAAACCGCAGCACCCATTTAGTTGCTGACCAAATGGCCCGTGAGATCATCTACGGTTAATTTTTGCTGAAACAAAAATTAAATAAAGCCAGCAAACATCGCTGGCTTTTTTATTTAAAAAAATACTTGATGATTGCACTTTCACTGTGACCAATTCGATTATGTGAATAGGCAAGTGAACAAAGTAAGCATTTTGGACGGTTTAGTCTGGGAATGTTCCCGACCACCTAGACATGACCCTCATAGACGAGGGAAATACTGAAATTTGCCTATGCGACAGCATGCTCCCGGCGCTGTCTACTCCCTACATCCTGTAGGGAAATTCAGTGCACCATATATCCCTATATATAAAAAAAGCGTCGTCCCAAAGGGATGACGCTTTTTTTTGACTTAAAATTGCCTAAGCAATTTTAAGCTGATAAGCCTTCTTTCGCTTTAGCAACCAAAGCGGCAAAAGCAGCTTTGTCGTAAACAGCGATATCAGCCAAGATCTTACGGTCGATTTCAACTTGGGCTTTTTTAAGGCCATTGATGAAGCGGCTGTAAGACATGTCATTTGTACGGGCCGCAGCGTTGATACGCGCGATCCACAATTGACGGAATTGACGCTTGCGCTGACGACGGTCACGGTAAGCGTACTGGCCTGCTTTAGTTACTGCTTGAACCGCAACGCGATAAACGCGTGAACGGGCACCGTAGTAACCTTTAGCTTGATTTAAGACTTTCTTATGACGTGCACGAGCTTGTACACCACGTTTTACTCTAGGCATTTAACAATCTCCAACTCTTAGGCGTAAGGCAACATGCGAACAACCAAGCCCATATCGGCTTTGGCAACTAACTGCTTGTCACGAAGGTGACGTTTACGCTTAGAACTTTTCTTGGTCAAAATATGACGAAGATGAGATTGTTTACGCTTAAAACCATTGGCGGTTTTCTTAAAACGCTTTGCTGCACCGCGGTGCGACTTCATTTTAGACATTGTGTCAAAAACTCCGCATTGTAATGTTAAAAATAGTGTAACCAAGGCGAAAACGCCCTAGCGGCTTCACATTAAGCGAAGCAGCTAGAGCGTGATACTTGATAAAGCCCGACTACTTCTTAATTGGGGCAAGAACCATCACCATCTGGCGACCTTCTGCCCGGGTGGGGAATGACTCAACTTGAGCAACATCCAGCAAATCTTCTTTGATACGATTTAACAGGTTGATACCCAAATCTTGGTGAGCCATTTCTCGACCGCGAAAACGTAATGTGATCTTAGTCTTGTCTCCACCTTCTAAAAAGCGACGCAGGTTGCGTAGTTTTACCTGGTAGTCGCCTTCATCCGTGCCAGGTCTAAATTTCAATTCTTTAATTTGGACCTGCTTTTGTTTTTTCTTCTGTTCTTTAGCAGCTTTGCTCTTTTCGAACAGGAATTTACCGTAATTCATCACCTTACAGACAGGCGGTTTCGCCGTTGGGCTTATTTCAACCAAATCCAGCCCAGCTTCTGCTGCGATACCTAACGCTTCACTGATGCTAACCACACCAAGTTGGTCGCCTTCCGCCCCTATCAAACGAACTTCACTTACGGTGATCTCTTCGTTGATTCTATCTTTCTTACTGTCTGGTTGACTTCTTTTGCCGCCTCTAATGGTGGAATCCTCCAAGTAAATTCATATTTGGCAAAGCGGTTGTTGGTTTTGTTTCGCCTTGCCTGTTGTTTAAATCGTCAATCCGACTTGAGCTCAATTGTAGCAGCTTACTTGCTCATTGAGCAGTGTAACAAATGCATCAATCGACATTACGCCCAAATCTTCCCCTTTACGCGTTCTGACTGCTACCTGGTTTGACTCAACTTCTTTGTCACCGATAACAACCATATAAGGAACACGCTTAAGGGTGTGTTCGCGAATTTTAAAGCCAATCTTCTCATTTCTCAAGTCTTCAATGACTCTAAATCCACTTTCTTTAAGCTTTTCACTCAATTGCGACACATATTCAGCCTGCTTATCGGTAATATTCATCACCGCAACCTGCTTTGGAGCCAACCATAGTGGGAAGTGACCGGCATACTCTTCAATCAAAATGCCAATAAAGCGTTCGATTGAACCTAAAATAGCACGATGGATCATTACCGGCGTATGACGTTCATTGTCTTCACCGACATAGCTCGCACCAAGTCGTTCAGGCAAAGCAAAATCCAATTGCACGGTACCACACTGCCAAGCTCGGCCTAGGCAATCATGCAAAGTGAATTCGATTTTAGGACCGTAGAAAGCGCCCTCACCCGGCAAATAGCTAAATTCGATATCGTTGCTTTGTAGGGCACGCGCCAATGCCGCTTCCGACTTATCCCACATTTGATCAGAGCCGATACGCTTTTCAGGGCGTGTTGAGAGTTTCACTTCAATCTGCTCAAAACCAAAGGTCTTGTAGACGTCGTAAACCATCTTAATACAACTGACCACTTCATCTTGCACCTGATCTTCAGTACAAAAGACGTGAGCATCGTCTTGCGTAAAACCACGTACACGCATCAAGCCGTGTAACGCGCCACTTGGCTCGTTACGATGGCAACAGCCGAATTCGGCCATACGCAGTGGCAAATCACGATAAGACTTCAACCCTTGGTTAAAGATCTGTACATGTCCCGGACAGTTCATCGGCTTAATGGCGTACTCGCGCTTTTCCGACTCGGTGGTAAACATGTTTTCGGCATATTTGTCCCAGTGACCAGATCTTTCCCACAACACTCGGTCCATCATCAACGGGCCTTTGACCTCTTGATAATCGTATTCGTGCAGTTTACGACGAACAAACGACTCTAACTGAGTATAGATAGTCCAGCCATCATTGTGCCAAAACACCATACCCGGCGCTTCTTCTTGCCAGTGGAACAAGTCTAACGCTTTACCTATTTTACGATGGTCACGCTTCTCTGCCTCTTCTAAGCGAGTCAAATAGGCTTTTAGCTGCTTTTTATCGGCCCATGCAGTACCGTAGATGCGTTGCAGCATTTTATTGTCGGCATCGCCACGCCAGTAGGCACCGGCCACTTTCATCAGTTTGAAATGATGACAAAAACGCATGTTTGGCACATGCGGACCACGACACATATCGATGTATTCTTCGTGATGATAAAGCCCAGGTTTATCGTCGCGGTCGATATTTTCGTCTAAGATCTCGATTTTGTAACTTTCGCCACGTTGCTCAAAGGTGTCTCTGGCTTCTTGCCATGACACGGTTTTTTTCACCACATCATAGTTAGTCTTGGCCAGTGCCAACATGCGCTTTTCAATGGCAGCAATGTCTTCTTGCGTGATGGTGTGCTCCATATCGATATCATAGTAAAAACCGTTATCGATGGTCGGGCCGATGGCCATTTTACAATCGGGCCACATTTGTTTGATGGCATGACCGATTAAGTGAGCACAAGAGTGACGAATGATCTCCAGACCGTCTTCATCCTTGGCGGTAATGATGCTTAGCTCTGCATCTTGTTCAATCATTTCGCAAGCATCGACACGCTGACCGTTGACGCGACCGGCAATGGTGGCTTTAGCCAAACCCGGGCCGATGTCTTGAGCGACGTCTAATACAGAAACTGGTTGCGAAAATTCTCTTTGACTACCGTCTGGAAGTGTAATAATTGGCATTTTCAATCCTTATTATTGCAGTGGTGGCACACACAAAATGACACATACAATACGTTGTTGATATATTTGAGGTTTATTCTGCAACATTACGCATGTCCGCTACCATCGAACAGTTGTTTGCGAAACCAATGCAGAAGTTAGGGATAATAAGTAAATAAGCTTGAGGATTCAAATGAATTATTGCAGATTTATGGGATATACTGAGTAAAACGGTCAAAACTGTCAGAAAACATGCAAAACACCTCTAGCAATCATCAAAACCCTGCCGCTAAGGTCGCTTTGGTCACCGGTAGCGCCAAGCGTGTCGGCAAAACCATAGTCGAACAACTTCATCAAAACGGCTATAACGTTATTATTCACTGCAATCGCTCGGTCAATGACGCCAACACCCTAGCCGAATCGCTCAATCATATTCGCCACAACAGCGCCAAAGTGATCAGCGCCGACCTTTTATCAGAGCCTGCGCTGGTTAAATTGGCAGAGCAAACCATCAACGCCTTCGGCAGACTCGATTTATTGGTCAACAACGCGTCGAGTTTTTACCCAACCGACGATAGTCAGTTCGACCCAAATGCTTGGCAGGACTTAACCGGTACCAATCTCAAAGCGCCCTATCACTTAAGTTGTCTGTTAAGCCCATATCTGGCGCAAAATGAAGGCAGTATCGTCAACTTGGTTGATATTCACGCCGAAAGACCGCTCAAACAACACACCATCTACTGCATGGCAAAAGCCGGTCTAAAAATGATGATAAAGTCGCTAGCCTGTGAATTTGCGCCTAGAATAAGAGTTAACGGTATTTCACCAGGGGCGATACTGTGGCCGGAACAATCGTTAAATGAAGCGCAAAAAGCGTCGATTGTCAGTCAAATAGCACTGAAACGATTAGGCAGTCCCAGTGATATCGCCGCGACGGTATTGTTTTTAGCCCAATCTCCCTATATTACCGGGCAAATCATTACTGTTGATGGCGGTCGCAGTTTGCTTGGTGCCAATATCGCCTAACGGTTTAGGCACCTTGAGGAGAGCTCAATGAACCAAATACAAAATCAGACCATCGAATGCCCACATTGCGGCCATCATGTTCACATTGCCCTGGACACCACCAGTGGCGACCAAGACTACTATGAAGATTGCCAAGCCTGCTGTCGTCCGATCCACTTAAATATGCATATTGACGAAGCGCGGCACAAAATACAGCTGAACATCGACAGTGACGACGAACAGGTCTTTTAGCGCCCTAATAGGTTACCGTTGATGTAAATGCCTGTTGCGCCATCACTCGCTCGACGGTTTTGACGATGGTATAGGTTTGTTGGTCCAGTTCAATGTTTACTTTGTCGCCCGCTTCACACAGACCGAGATTGGTTGCAGTGAGGGTTTCAGGTATCAGATGAATATTAAAGCCATCGTCAAACATATCGCCGACGGTAAGACTGGCACCGTTAACGGCCACAAACCCTTTATAAAGGATATATTTAAGGTTTTCTTTGGCAAGGCTTAATCGCATCGTGCAATTGTCTTCACTGCGGACAATACTTTCTATGGTTGCTTGAGTATGAATATGCCCTGAGACAATGTGCCCTCCTATCTCTGTGCCTACCGTAACCGAACGCTCGAAGTTCACGAGATCTCTTTGCTTTAATGTACTTAAATTGGTCAACCGCAATGTTTCATCTATTACATCAAAATAGACCGAACCGACAACATCGTTATTGCAGCATTCAAATCGCGTCACCGTCAAACAAACACCGTTGATAGCAATACTGGCACCAACGGTTAGATGCTCAAGAAACTGCGCCTGAACACTGAACACAAAGGTTTTAAACTCAGTTTTCTCTGCAATAGAGACCAAAGTAGCTTTGGTTTGAACAATACCGGTAAACATGGCACTCACTTAGACAGTAAAAAAGGCTCATTTTGACAAGCTAGAAGTGAAAATCAAGCCAAATTGTCATAAATCTAAGCAACCGACACAAATGTGACGAAAAACACTTGCAATGGTCAAAACGGATCGCTAGTATATCGCGGCGTTGCACAGCAGCACACATAATGCGCCCGTAGCTCAGTTGGTTAGAGCGCTGCCTTGACATGGCAGAGGTCGGTTGTTCGAGTCAACTCGGGCGCACCATCACATGCATCTTTGCAAAACTATTCGCTTTTAATACTACAATCAACACCCACCGCCTAAACTTTAGAATTCAACTATACTTACTAGCGACCGCCGGACCTGTAAAGATGCAAGAATATCAAAGAGTTAGTTTTTCACAAAAAAAAGCAGCTCTACGGCTTCAAATTGTTTAAGATCCAACATTCATGACTACGACAGCTAACATTCGCGCTTGTTCGACTCGTTGTAAGAAATTTGGCACGACAATGGACGTTTAAAACAGCATTAGCGATAAATGAGTTTTTCGATGACAGATAACTATTACCTGATTAATCATCACATTAAGTTCTATTTCGATATCGAAAACCAGTACATTGAGTTTAAGGGTCAACGAGAATCCTTAGAGCCGAAAGAATCACAGATCTTAAAATACATCTTAGAGCACCACGAAGAAGGCATCATTCGCTCAGAGGACATCCTCGACAACAACTGGGATTTTTGGTCCGACAAAAAAGTGCTACAAAAAGTGCTTTCGACCTTAAGAAAAAAGTTCAAGCAAATAGGCGTTACTGAAAACGGATTTATCGCCGCAGGCTCCAACTACAAAATCAACTTCCATGGCGTTCTAGTCAATACCCAACATCAAGAACAAAAAGAAAAGCAAGCGCTTAAATCAAAACTGATGCAATCGATAAAAACCGCAGTAATGTGGGCATTTACCGGCGCGGTCTCGTTGTTTGCGATCATCAAAATCAATGAAAAACCAGAATTTACCATCGACAATATCATTCAAGCGACCGCCATTTCCGGCGTATCGGTAGAACCAGACCTATCCCCAGATGGCCAAGCCCTCGCGTTTACTCATAAAAAAGAAGGCTCGTCGCAAATCTATATCAAAATTGAACCCAATTTAGACTACCAAGCCCTGACCTCTGGGCATTTTGACCAGGTGCCAACCTGGAGTCCGTCCGGGCGAAAAATTGCCTTTCAGCGCTTTGACGGCAATCAATGTGAAATCAGATTGATACGCTTAAACGAACATTACCATCAGATAGGCAGCGATGAACTACTGACCAACTGCTCTGAGCACACCTATTTGTCAAAGCTCACTTGGCGCTCAGAAGACGAGCTGTTCTTTACCGACTCGGCCAGACTCTCAGGCCCATACGAGATCAAAAAGTTCAACCTCAAAACCCAAACCCTGAGTGACTATTACAGTTTTGCCGATAGCCCAGATTATCGTGGCTCCGGCCATTATTTTATCGTCTACAGCAAATCCCAAGATGCGCTGTACTCGCTGGAAAGCCCTGATTGGGTTGTGTCCAATATAAAGGCCATCCATTCAGACAATACCTCAACCCAGATACGTCAGGTCGCCGATGTATTACTGAGTATCGATGTTTACAAAGATCACATCATCTTCAAAGATTTAGACAACCAACTCAAATCATTCTCGCTACGCAATCCCGACAACCTCATCACCATCTTCAAAAATCCGTTGAAACCTATCGCCTACCCCACAGTGAGCGCCAACAGCAATAAAATTGCCATGGTGTCAGGCAGCGTCTATCGCAACGATATCTACTCGATGGACTTAGAAAGCCAAAGCATCTCTGAGGTCATAAGCTCGCAACATCGCCTCTTATCACCACTACAGCTCAACGACGAGATCGTGTTTATCTCCAAGCAAACCGGTATTTATCAAGTCTATAGCGTCAGCAACAACATACAGACTCAACTGACCAACTTTACCAAGAACAAAATGATCGTCCACTTTGCCATGTCTCACGACAAGAAATGGTTGGCGGTAAATTTCATCGACGGTACCGTCGTTTATAAACGTCATGCCAATGGCCTGACAGCAGTTAAATCGTTTCCCTTGATGACCTTTCCCGCTTTTTCTCTCAACAGCGACAGAATATTACTCAAAAACCTCGTCAAAAATAGTGAACAGGATGGACCGGCATGGAAACAACAGTTGGTCGAATACTATTTAGACGACTTTAGTGAAACCGGGATCACCATCAAAAATGCCGCATTTGGGGTTTACCACGAAAAGGGCATCATCTTCGCCAGTAACGAACAAGCCATAAAGTTGTTTAAGTTAAATGGTGTCAGCGTGTTATATGAAGGACCAGTCCCCAACAACCCAAGCCTATTCGACGTCAATGACAATTCCCTATTTATTAGCCTGAATGCTCAGGCAATGGAAGTGTCGATTGACACCGGAGAAGCCAAGAGTTTACCCCCACAAGTCAAAGGCCAAATCACAGTAAACAACAAAAACATCTACTTTAAACACCAATCTTTAAGTAGCATGGTAATTTTCAAAGGCGAATTAAGCGCCAATTAATTAACAAATTTAATATTTGACAATTCTTTTATATCAATAACTTAGCCCTTTCGTAACCATTCGTAAGCGAAGGTTTCCCATCATAAGTATATTTCTGTTAATTTTTTTCTAAAATGGATTCCATCAACTGCCGAGCTTTCACAGCAGATTGATAATCGAAGGGTAAATAATACAGCCATAACCGAAAGTGTTACCAGAAAGTTTAGTCGCATTGGCTGCCAGTTGCCCCGAATAAAGCTAAGTTCAGGTGCTCAATAACAACGCTTTGACGTAAATTAGAAGAATGATTGATAAAACTTCAAAACGTGTAAAGTAAAGAGCAGCCGACGCAACAACTAAAGATTTAAGATTATTGGAGTATTAATATGAAAGTTAAAAATATCGTGATTGCTATGTTGGTCTCTGTTCCCAGCTTTGTTGCATCAAGCGTTGTCGCTACCGCAACCCCATATGACCATGATGCACAAGCGCAAGCGATGGCTGCAGCGGCAGCAGAAGGTCTGCGTAACCCCGACGAAGACCCAACTATCATTTACTCCTTGGCGGAAAGCAACGACAATAGCGGCGGCGGCCCTATCTGCCAACCTTGGCCATATTGCTATTGATTCGGCAGTACTGCCCAATCAACCAAATACAAGTTTGAATAATCTAAAATAGAACAAAGCCACGGAGCATCATTGATGAAGAAGTTCAAGTTATTGATTGCTGCTATTGCACTGATGCCATTTATTGCGCTGTCGAACCCGGCAGCCAGTAAAGCAGGCGCTGACAAAGAAGAACAAAAAGCAGGCGACCAGCAAAGTGAGCAAAGCAAGCAAGACAAAGAAGCGTTTTTAACACGCTTGTTGGTCAAGCCTGTGGAGCAATGCCGCAGTTGGCCCTTGTGCGATTAAGCACTATAGATTCAAACAACAAGACAAAAAGACAACAATCGTCTTAACAGATTTAAATCACTTTCGGATCACGGGCCTTAGTTGGCCCTTTTTCTTTTTATATCACCCACCCTTTTTATTAGAGCTATGTTGGGCGTTGCTTCGCAACAGCCAACCTATGTTCATACCGGTGAATATCAGACGGCTTTGGGCGTTGCTTCGCAACAACCAACCAATGTTCATGTCGGTGAATATCAGGCTGTCTTGGGCGCTGTTTCGCAACAACCAGCCTATGGTCGTGTTGGTATATTGATGTATGCTGGCGCAGTTTCGAAATAACCAACCGATGGAAAACGTGAGAGTTTGTGAGAGGATATAGGATGGGCACTCGGCACGAATGCCCATCACTGAGGGAGTTTAATACACGTCGAAATTACTGCTCATGCACTTCTAATGGCTTATCCTGTTTTTTCTCTTTGCCGTCATAAACAAAGAACACGTCATCGTCTTTAATATCGACTTTAACAATGCCACCACTACACAGCTTACCGAACAACACTTCATTGGCCAGCGGCTTCTTCAGCTTGTCCTGGATCAGACGATTCATCGGACGGGCACCCATTTCCTTATCATAGCCTTTATCTGCCAACCATTCACGAGCGGCTTGCGTCAGCTCTAAAGACACGCCTTTACGATCTAACTGAGATTGCAACTCAACAATGAACTTATCAACCACCTGCTGCGTTACCGCTAAGTCTAAATGGTTAAACCAAATAATATTGTCTAAGCGGTTTCTAAACTCAGGAGTGAAGACACGGTTGATCTCATCCATCGCATCAAAACTGTGGTTTTGTTGTTTAAAGCCCATCGATTTTCGAGTGGTTTCCCATACACCGGCATTGGTGGTCATGATCAAGATCACATTACGAAAATCGGCCTTGCGACCTGAGCTATCAGTCAACGTACCATGGTCCATCACCTGCAACAGAATATTGAAAATATCATGGTGGGCCTTTTCCAACTCATCTAGCAGTACCACCGCATGAGGATTTTTGATCACCTGGTCGGTCAACAGGCCGCCCTGGTCAAAACCGACATAACCCGGCGGCGCGCCAATCAAGCGGCTGACTGCATGTTGCTCCATATACTCTGACATATCTAGGCGAATGAATTCGACCCCTAAACTTTTAGCCAGTTGCTTGGAGATCTCGGTCTTACCGACCCCGGTAGGGCCAGCAAACAAGAACGAACCGACTGGCTTGTCCTCATTGCCCAAACCTGAGCGTGATAGCCGAATGGCCGAAGCCAACGCATCAATGGACTCGTCCTGACCATAAACCACCAGCTTGAGGTTACGGTCGAGGTTTTTCAAAATGTCACGCTCAGAGCTTGATACCGACTGTTTTGGTACCCGTGCAATTTTAGCGATAATTTCTTCAATATCGGCAACATTAATGGTTTTCTTACGTTTTGACGCTGGGATCAAGCGTTGCTGGGCGCCGGCTTCATCAATGACATCAATCGCCTTATCGGGTAAGTGACGCTCATTAATGTATTTGGCCGACAGTTCAGCCGCTGCGCGCAATGCCTTTTGCGTATAGCGAATGTTGTGATGTTCTTCATAACGCGCTTTAAGACCGGCCAAAATTCTCGTCGTATCTTCAACCGACGGTTCAACCACATCGATTTTTTGAAACCGTCTGACTAGCGCCCTGTCCTTTTCAAAAATCCCTTTATATTCGTTGTAGGTAGTAGACCCCATACAACGCAACTTGCCGCCTGATAGCAACGGCTTAATTAAGTTAGACGCGTCCATAACGCCGCCAGAGGCAGCACCGGCACCGATAATGGTGTGGATTTCATCGATAAACAATACCGCACCTTCTTCTCGTTGCAGCTCTTTCAATAAGCCTTTAAAGCGCTTTTCAAAATCACCACGATATTTGGTTCCCGCCAACAAGGCGCCCATATCCAAAGAGAAAATGGTGGCGTTTTTAATCACATCAGGCACTTCGCCGGTAACGATACGATGGGCCAGCCCTTCGGCTATGGCGGTTTTACCGACACCGGCCTCGCCGACCAGCAACGGATTGTTCTTTTTGCGACGACACAAAACCTGAATTGCGCGTTCCACTTCATCGTCACGGCCAATCAGCGGGTCAATCTGCCCTTCTTTGGCCATTTTGTTTAAATTGGTTGTAAAGCCATCAAGAATTTTGGTCTCTTCGTTAGTTGGCGCCTCTTCGCTTTCAACAGAGCTTTCTTCATGATGGGGATGAGATTCGATACGGGAAATACCATGGGAGACAAAGTTGACCACATCCAAACGGGTGATCTCGGTAGATTTAAGCAGATACACTGCTTGAGATTCTTGCTCTGAGAAAATGGCGATCAGAACGTTCGCACCGGTCACTTCACTCTTGCCGGACGACTGCACATGGAAAACCGCACGTTGTAAAACCCGTTGAAAGCCTAACGTCGGCTGAGTTTCACGTTCGGTATCGTCTTCAGGGATCAGTGGCGTAGTTTCGCTGATAAAAACCATCAACTCATGACGCAAATGCTCAACATTCGCGCCACAGGCACTCAAGGTTTCAAAAGCCTCAGGGTTATCGAGCAAAGCCAGCAACAGGTGTTCAACGGTCATGAACTCGTGGCGGTTTTCCCGCGCTGCGCGGAAGGCTTTATTCAGCGTGACTTCTAACTCTTTATTTAGCATAGGCTACTCCTGTGAAAACCAAACTAAATGAATCGCGCCCCTATGCCTGCTCCATTGTACACAAAAGCGGGTGTTCATTCTGTCGCGAGTATTGGTTGATCTGCTGCACTTTCATTTCAGCAATCTCTGCTGTATACATGCCGCAAACCGCACGACCTTCATAATGAACTTTGACCATGATCTGATTGGCTTTTTCGAAATCCATGTTAAAAAAGCGACTTAAGACCTCTACCACAAAGTCCATTGGTGTAAAATCATCGTTGTTGAGTATCACGTTATAACGCGGCGGCGGTGATACTTTTTTCTTCTCGACATCTTTAACCGCGTCGATGCCAAATTCTTTTAAACTACTCATTTCGACCACTCTTAAACTAATAATAGACTGGCAATATCATTAAACCAAATCCATTTATACTCTTATTACGCACTTATTTCAAAACAGTGGCATAAAAAACTTGACACTCTGCTCAATTTATCTACATTTAGTAAGGGTTAGAACTTTATAATAATAACTATTAACCAATAAGCTTTAAAATAAAAGATAAAAAGTTCGTTTTATCACTTAACAGACACTGAGAAGGATGTAGAAGTATGGCTACCGGTAAAGTTAAATGGTTCAATAATGCAAAAGGCTTCGGTTTCATTCAAGAAGACGGCTGCGATGAGGACATTTTCACTCATTTTTCGACCATTCAGATGGATGGGTATAAAACCCTGAAAGCTGGCCAAGCAGTTACCTTTGAACTCGAAGAAGGCCCTAAAGGTCTTCACGCATCAAACGTTTGCTTAGGCGACTTACAAAAGTAATTCCGCACAAGTAATACTGCAAACGACAGGCAATCTCATTGCCCCGTTTCGTTTAGGCATCGCTGGTGAGTGTCTTATCACAGTGCCAGCGTCATCTCCCCCACTACGGGCCATATATCTTTGTTTTACCTCCCCAAACGCACACGTACACGGCCAAACGCACAGTTATAATCACACTATCGTTTATGTTTACTTCAGGCCATATGACAAGTTCGCATTTGGTCGCACAAGCGCATGTCGTTTGGGTTAAAATAACCGCCGCGTTTAAAACGCACATTATCAAACTAGTCTATAGCGTATATTTTTTCCGTTGATAGCCAGAGTCTGTTTAATTGCAGCTGCAACTGCTATAATCCGCCGCAAATTTTTATCGTCTGTCTTATCACTATAGGAATAAAGATGACCACTTCCAAAATCATTTATACCATTACCGATGAAGCCCCTGCGCTTGCTACTCATTCACTACTGCCAATCGTACAAGCCTTTACCGGAGTATCTGGCGTAGAAGTTGAAACTCGCGACATCTCATTGGCCGGTCGTATTCTCGCCCATTTCCCAGAGAAATTGACCGAAGACCAACGTATCGGCGACCATTTGGCAGAGCTTGGCGAGTTGGCAAAAACCCCAGAAGCCAACATCATCAAATTGCCAAACATCAGTGCGTCAATTCCGCAGTTAAACGCTGCCATTAAAGAATTGCAGGCCCAAGGTTATGATATTCCTGATTTCCCGGAAGAACCTCAAAACGACCAAGAGCGCGAAGCCAAAGCCAGATATGCCAAAGTATTGGGTTCAGCGGTAAACCCGGTATTGCGTGAAGGTAACTCAGACCGTCGTGCCCCTGCCTCTGTTAAGAACTACGCCAAAGCCAATCCGCATTCAATGGGCGCTTGGGCAAAAGACTCCAAGTCTCATGTCGCTTCAATGACAGACGGCGATTTTTATGCAAGCGAAAAAGCCGTTACGGTTAACGGCCCAACCAGTGTAAATATTGAATTCACATCAAGTGCCGGCGAGAAAACAGTCCTACGTGAAGGACTTGCCCTGCTTGATGGCGAGGTCATCGACAGTTCAGTCATGAGTGTCGCAGCCTTACGCACATTCTTAGAGCAGGCCATCGATGATGCCAAAGCCGAAGACATACTTTTGTCTTTGCATATGAAAGCAACCATGATGAAAGTCTCAGACCCAATCATCTTCGGTCACGCGGTCAAAGTCTTCTACAAAGACGTATTCGAAAAACACGCCGCCACCTTCGAGCAGTTGGGTGTTGATGCCAACAACGGTTTGGGTGACGTCTACGCCAAGATCGCCAAGTTGGACGATGCCAAGCGCGCTGAAATCGAAGCAGACCTGCAAGCCGTTTACGCCGAGCGTCCTAAGCTTGCCATGGTTGACTCAGACAAAGGTATCACCAACCTTCATGTGCCATCTGATGTGATCATCGATGCCTCTATGCCTGCCTGTATCCGTTCTTCAGGCGGCATGTGGGGACCAGACGGTAAATTGGCAGACACCAAGGCCGTCATTCCTGACAGATGCTACGCGGGTGTCTACCAAGAAGTCATCGACTTCTGTAAAGTGCATGGCGCATTCGACCCAACCACAATGGGTAGCGTACCTAACGTCGGTTTGATGGCGCAAAAAGCCGAAGAGTATGGTTCTCACGACAAAACGTTTGAATTGCCGGCAGCAGGTGTTGTTCAAGTCGTTGATGCAAACGGCAACGTCTTGATGGCGCAAAATGTTGAAGCTGGCGACATCTTCCGTATGTGTCAAACCAAAGACGCACCGATCCGCGATTGGGTTAAACTGGCGGTTAACCGTAGCCGTTTAAGCAATACCCCAGCGGTCTTCTGGTTGGACGAAAACCGTGCCCATGACGCTGAGCTTATCAAAAAAGTCAATGCCTATTTGCCAGAGCATGACACCGATGGCTTAGAACTGCACATCATGTCACCGATTAAAGCGACTCGCTTCTCGTTAGAGCGCATCATAGAAGGTAAAGACACCATCTCGGTAACTGGTAACGTGTTACGTGATTACCTCACCGACTTGTTCCCAATCCTTGAGCTTGGCACCAGTGCAAAAATGTTGTCAATCGTACCTTTGATGAATGGCGGCGGTTTGTTTGAAACCGGTGCTGGCGGCAGTGCACCTAAGCATGTACAACAGTTTGTTGGCGAAAACCACTTGCGTTGGGATTCTTTGGGTGAATTCTTGGCCTTGGCAGCCTCTTTAGAACACCTTGGCAATGTCAGCAACAACAGCAGCGCTAAAGTACTGGCCGACGCCTTGGACAAAGCCACCGGCTCATTTTTGCTAAACAACAAGTCTCCTTCACGTAAAGTCGGTGAAATCGATAACCGTGGCAGCCATTTCTACTTGGCAATGTACTGGGCGCAAGAGTTGGCAGCGCAAACTGCCGATGCAGAGCTTGCCGCTAAATTCGCACCTGTTGCCAAAGCCATGAGCGAAGCTGAGCAAACCATCTTGGCAGAGCTTAACGACTGTCAAGGCCCTGCCGTTGATATCAAAGGCTACTACCACGCGGATGCAACCCTGTGTGCACAAGCCATGCGTCCAAGCAACACCTTAAACGCCATTATCGACGCTATCTAAGCTGATTAACAGCCCATGTAACCCGGGTAGGTGAACATATTCACCTACCCTTTTTTTATCTAAACGCCACCACAAATGCCACAATCAAATCGTAAAAACCAGCGTTCAACCAAACCGTCGAATCAAAGACCTGGCTTTCATAAACGCAAAACGACGCCTGTGGTTAAAGACGCCAAAGTGGTTTTATTCAACAAGCCCTTTGATGTGCTCACCCAATTTACTGATGATCAAAATCGCAAAACCCTAGCGGATTTTATTCCAATCAAGGGCGTGTATGCCGCAGGCAGACTCGATAGAGATTCAGAAGGACTCTTGGTGTTGACCAATGACGGAAAACTGCAACATAGACTCGCCAATCCTAAACAGAAGACTGGCAAGACCTACTGGGTGCAAGTAGAAGGCAGTATCGACGAAACGGCCTTAGTAAAGCTTAGAGACGGTGTAGAGCTCAAAGACGGCTTAACCAAGCCAGCTAAAGCGAGATTAATAGAGCCGCCACGTATTTGGGATAGAGTTCCGCCTATCAGAGAACGAAAATCGATACCAACCTCATGGCTGGAATTGACGATTTTCGAAGGTAAAAACCGACAAGTCAGACGCATGACCGCAGCAGTCGGCTTTCCAACACTCAGACTAATTCGTTACAGTGTAGGACAATGGACATTAGACGGAATAGCAAACGGCGAGTACAAAGTCATCGAGCTTTAGCTCACGCCACTACCCATTTTGTCCGATAAAAACAAAAGCGCCCCTTTGTTTGAACAAAGGGGCGCTTTTTTATGCTTAAGCGGATGAATAACGCTTACAGTTGACCTTCAAGCTCAGGCAAAACGCTGAACAAGTCGGCAACCAGACCGTAATCGGCCACTTGGAAGATTGGCGCTTCAGGATCTTTGTTGATGGCAACAATGACTTTAGAGTCTTTCATACCGGCCAAATGCTGGATGGCACCCGAAATACCGACTGCGATGTATAGCTCAGGAGCAACTATCTTACCGGTTTGACCAACTTGCATATCGTTTGGTACGAAGCCAGCATCTACCGCCGCACGAGACGCACCAATGGCAGCACCTAACTTATCGGCAATACCTTCTAGCAGCTGGAAGTTCTCACCATTTTGCATACCACGGCCACCAGAGATGATCACGCGGGCAGCACCAAGCTCAGGACGCTCAGATTTGGTCAACTCCTCAGCAACAAATGAAGAAATACCGGCATCGGTTGCTTGCGCAAGATTTTCAATCGACGCACTGCCGTCGGTAGCAGCAGAATCAAAAGCTGCAACGCGAACGGTCATAACCTTGATCGCATCTGATGATTGCACAGTGGCAATGGCATTACCGGCGTAAATCGGACGCTGGAAGGTATCGGCAGATTCAACCGCAATAACATCAGAAAGCTGCGCCACGTCCAACAACGCCGCTGCGCGTGGCAAGAAGTTTTTGCCAGTGGTGCTGGCAGCCGCCAAGATGTGGCTGTAAGCTTTACCAATCTCTGCGACCAAAAGGCCCATGTTCTCAGCCAGTTGGTGCGCATAGGCATCGTTGTCGGCAACTAGGACTTTGGCTACGCCTGAAACTTTGGCTGCTTGCTCTGCCGCAGCGGCACAATCTTTACCGGCGACCAATACGTGAATGTCACCACCGATGGCGTTTGCCGCCGAAACAACTTTTAAAGTTTCAGCTTTCAGTGAACTGTTGTCATGCTCTGCAATTACTAAAATCGTCATTAGATCACCTTCGCTTCATCTTTAAGTTTGGCCACAAGTTCTTCAACGCTTTCAACCATCACGCCAGCTTCACGCTTGGTAGGCTCAGCAACCTTAAGAACCTGTACGTTTGAGCTCAAGTTGATGCCGAAATCCGCTGCTGCTTTCACATCTAACGGCTTTTTCTTGGCCTTCATGATGTTAGGCAACTTGGCATAACGCGGCTCATTCAAACGCAAATCGGTGGTCACTATTGCAGGCATATTAAGCTCAACCGTTTGCAAACCACCATCGATTTCACGGGTCACTTTGGCTTTGTCGCCATCGATAACCACTTCAGAGGCAAAAGTACCTTGTGGCATGTTGGTCAAGGCACCAAGCATCTGACCGGTTTGGTTGTTATCTGAATCGATGGCTTGTTTACCCATGATCACCAGACCCGGCTGTTCTTCTTCAACGACTTTGGCCAACAACTTCGCCACTTGCAATGAATCAAGATTCTGATCGGTATCGATTTGAATACCACGGTCGGCACCTAAAGCCATCGCCATACGAAGTTGCTCCTGACAGGCTTTGTCACCGATTGAGACGACTACAACCTCAGTGGCCACGCCTTTTTCTTTAAGACGAACCGCTTCTTCTACTGCAATTTCACAAAAAGGGTTAATTGCCATTTTGGTGTTCGCCAAATCGACACCGGTATTGTCGGCCTTAACCCGAACCTTCACGTTATAATCAATAACGCGTTTGACGGTTACCAATATTTTCATAGCTTCTCCGTTGTCTCTCATACCGACCGATTGGGGTTTTCACAATAAAAACCTTGCCGATACTGAAAAAATTGGCCACAATTTACTGAAAGTTGACGTAAACGTCAACCTAAAACGCCCGTTTGAACGACTAAATGGTGAAAGAATATAAAAGCCCTCCTGCTTATATTCTTTATGACTTCAAGCTCAATGCTAAATATGGCATCATTGCCAAAATAATCTGACCTGCCTCAGGCATCGCTCAGGTTAAATAAATAATCCGAGAGATTATTTTACCCACAATAAACAGTAAAAGAGGTAATGCCGTGGAACGTGAATCGATGGAGTTTGACGTCGTAGTGGTAGGCGCTGGCCCCGCTGGTCTGTCAAGTGCAATTCGACTGATGCAACTGGCACAACAAAACGATCAAGAATTGATGATCTGTGTCGTAGAAAAAGGCTCCGAAGTTGGTGCCCATATTCTCTCTGGTGCCGTATTAGAGCCACGTGCGCTCAACGAACTGATCCCCGACTGGCAGGCCAAAGGCGCGCCATTAAATACGCCGGTCAAAGAAGACGAAATCTACCTGTTCAAAAGTGAACAGGAGCATACCCTGCTACCCAATGCCTTCGTGCCAAAAACAATGCACAATCACGGCAACTATGTGGTGTCTATGGGCAACCTTTGTCGCTGGCTGGCCGAACAAGCCGAAGAAATGGGCATTGAGATCTTCCCAGGCTTTGCCGCCGCCGACGTGATTTACGGCGACAACGGTGAAGTCGCCGGTGTTGTTACCGGTGATATGGGCATTGGCCTTAATGGCGAGCACAAAGATGCCTATGAGCCGGGTATGGAATTGCGCGCCAAATACACCATCTTCGCTGAAGGGTGTCGCGGTCACCTTGGCAAACAGTTGATCAGCAAATACGAACTGGACAAAGGCAAGTCACCGCAACACTATGCCATCGGTTTTAAAGAGATCTGGGACATCGACCCACAAAAGCATGACCAAGGTTTGGTGATCCACGGCGCTGGCTGGCCGTTGGTCGGTGATACCTCTGGCGGCTCTTATCTCTATCATGCCGAAAACAATCAAGTCTTTGTCGGTCTAATCGTCGATTTGAACTACGACAATCCTTATTTAAGTCCGTTTGACGAGTTTCAACAGCTCAAACACCAAAGTGTCTTCAAGCACTATCTCGAAGGCGGTAAACGCGTCGCTTATGGCGCTCGTGCTATTGCCAAAGGCGGTTTTAACTCACTGCCGAAAATGACCTTGCCGGGGGGCATCATGGTCGGTTGTGATGCCGGTACTTTGAACTTCGCCAAGATCAAAGGTAATCACACCGCAATGAAATCCGGTATGCTCGCCGCCGAAACAATCTTTACCGCGCTTAAAGCCGGTGACGAAGGCGGAAAGGATTTAGTTGATTTTGAACAAAGCTTTAAAGACTCCTGGGTTTATGACGAGCTGTTCCGCTCTCGTAACTTCGGTCCTGCCTTACACAAATGGGGTTCATTGGTTGGTGGTGCATTTAACTACTTAGACCAAAACTGGTTTGGCGGTAAATTGCCCTTTACCCTCACCGACAACCACCATGACTATAAGCGCATGAAAACCGCCAGCGTCTGTTCAGAAATTGTCTACCCCAAGCCAGATGGCGTTCTCAGCTTCGACAAGCTCTCGTCGGTGTTTATCTCAAACACCAATCACGAAGAAGACCAGCCATGTCATTTGCGCTTAGCCGACGACAGCATTCCGCTTAAGGTCAATCTACCTGAATATGCCGAGCCTGCGCAGCGTTACTGCCCAGCTGGGGTATATGAAATCGTAGAAGAAGGTGATGAAAAACAGTTCCGCATCAATGCGCAAAACTGTATTCACTGTAAGACCTGTGACATTAAAGACCCGTCACAAAACATTACTTGGGTTACACCAGAGGGCACAGGCGGCCCGAACTACCCTAATATGTAA
Organism: Alteromonadaceae bacterium; assembly: GCA_041583135.1. Lineage (GTDB taxonomy): Bacteria > Pseudomonadota > Gammaproteobacteria > Enterobacterales > Alteromonadaceae > JABSOG01. The sequence goes on from JBFHGJ010000038.1 coordinate 32,543, forward strand.
TAACCTTTAACAGTCACCGGGTCTTCCCGGTGACTGTTCACCTGCTCCGCTTTCAGATAGGCTAAAGCATCGCTCTTAGCTTGATCCCAAGCGCTGTCGAATAGCCCTGAGATTTGGCCACGATCAACCCCTGTTCATCAAGCACGTAGTATGATGGAAAACCATTAATACGATACTCGCTCATCAATTCGTTGGTACCAAGCAGTACAGGAAAACTCAACCCCTTATCTGCCACAAAATCCGCCACTTCATTACGCGAATCATAGCTTAGTGCCACAGCAATCACATGAGTGTTATTTTGCTCAGTTTGATAAAAATCTTCTAAGTTGCCCATGCTCAAATGACAAATTTGACACCAAGGGGCAAAGAAATACACAACAGTCTTTTTGCCAAGTAAACTCTCGGCGTTAAACAAAGGGCCCGACAACTGTGGTAGGCTGAGCGACGGCGCTTGATAACGCCCATCAGCCGGCAGCAACTTAAGCTCGCGCCAATAGCTAATACCGTTAAAGACCACCGCAAACAGCAAAAGATTCAACGACCAGCGTTTGAGGTTTTCATAAGAAAGTAATGTGGTTAGCTTCATGTCGCCTTAGTCACTGTTGATTTGTTCGCATTGCTCGATGAACATCCGTGTCGCCACCTCGGCTTGCTCATAGCATTTTTGTTTAAGACATAACTCTATATCGGCGGCAGTGACGGTCAACTGCTCAAACCCCAGACTGCCAGCGCTACCTTTGACCTGATGTGCCTGGCTTTGCAGTTGCTGCCAGTTATGCTCTGCCGCCAGCTTGGCGAACTCTCGGCTGAGCTGATTAAGCTTCGCTTTAAAGTCGGCCTTGAGTTTAACCAATTCATCACTGCCAGCAATATTGGCTGCGATATCCATATAGCGTTCACTCGTTTGTTTTTCCTTATCGAGATACCACGTCAGTTTTTGGTAAAAGGTCTCTAACTGAATAGGTTTGGCCAACGTGTCGCTAAAACCACTGACAAGGTATTTTTCAATATCCTGCTTCATAATATTGGCTGTTAGAGCAACAATCGGACAGTCGATACCACCATGACGCATGAGCTGCACAGCCTCGCAGCCATCCATCACCGGCATTTGAATATCCAATAAGATCAAATCAAAATCGTCAAACAGTGCCGCTTCAAGTGCTAGCTGACCATTTTCAACCATATGTACATCAACCCCAAGGTGGCCGAGTAACGTCTTGAGTAAAAACTGATTATCGAGGTTGTCCTCAGCGACGAGAATACGAGCACTAAGTTGATGTGGATGGCTGAGATGTTGCTTCTTTTCGGGGCGATACGCAGGCTTTTGCGTCACCAACGCCTCTTTCGATACCTGGCAAGGTAAGGAGACGGTAAAACAGCTGCCCTCGTCCTTATGACTTTGTACGGTGATCCTTCCGCCCATCAGGGTAACCAATTGTTTGCTGATCACCAATCCTAAACCGGTTCCACCAAACTGGCGATTGATATTGGCATCGGCCTGAACGAAAGGCCGAAACAATTTCTGCATTTCTGTCTTGCTCATGCCAATACCGCTGTCTTGCACCGCAAACAACAAGGTATCGTTTTCATAGCAAATCGACAGTTTGACAAAACCCTCAAGGGTAAATTTCACCGCATTGTTGCAGATGTTAAGTAGCACCTGTTTGAGCCGAACGATATCCCCTTGGATTTTTTGCGGTAGCGGATAATGATAGACAACATCGAAACACAAGTCTTTTTGTTGCGCCAGTACGTTACCGACCGCTTCTAGCGCATCGACCAACTCAAACACATCGAGGGTCTCGTGGCTCAGTTCGAGTTTGTCTGCTTCTATTTTCGACAAATCCAATATTTCGTTCAGTAGCTCCAGCAGATGACGGCCGCCTTTTAACACTCGATTTAAAAACTCCTGCTGCAACTGCCCGTCATGCTGAGATTTAAGGGCTTGCTCGGTAAACCCAATGATGGCCGTCAGCGGCGTACGGATCTCATGGCTAATGTTCGCCACAAACGTGCTTTTAAGCGCGCTGGCGTGCTCGGCTTCACGTCTGGCTTCTTCGAGCTGGCTATTGCTTTGTTGTAGGTGTTCATGGCTCAGTTTTAAGGCTTTGGCCGCATTGAGCCGTTCAATGGCATTGCGAATGTGCTTGGCCACAAACACCAGCAATTGCTTCTCTTGCTCACCAAAAGCGTCGATGTCATAGTAACTTTGCACCGACACTACGCCACGAAGGCTCTCCTGGCAGTCACTATCGACCTCGCCAAAAGGAACCGCCAGCCAAGATTTCGGCACCTTACCACGGATGGTAAAAACCCCTCTGCCCAGCATTTTGATCATATCAAGATAATCGAGCAGTAGCGGCGCGTCGGTATTCAAGACGTACTCGGTGATCCCCGGCACTTTTTGGTCGAGCATAAAACTCTTGTCTATCGGCACATTGTCGAACTCATCGACGTTGTAGGCAAAACGGATGGCGCGGCGATCTTTAGACACCAAGGCGACATAAAAATTATCACTAAACATCAGCTTGCCGATTGAATGTTGCAATCCGCGATAAAACCCGCTAAGCGCCTTGGCGTTAAATGTCAGCTCACTGATCTCAAACAGGGTATCTTGGACTTTATTGCTGTATTCGAGTTGCTCTATGGTCTGCTTAAGGCGAGTGTGATTTTGCGCTTTGATGATTTTAGTTGCCGCAATAGAAGCGATTGCGACCAAGGTACGCTCGTGCTGAGCGGTGAAGTATCCAGGTAGGTGATGTTCTGAGTCGATAACGCCGACCAACTTGCCTTCGGCCATCATCGGCACCGCCATTTCAGACAGACGAAACTCGTCATCGACAATATAACCGTCGAATAAGCGCGTATCATCAATGCGCAAAGGCTTCATGGTGCTAGCAACTGTGCCTACCACTCCCCTGCCGATGGGGATCTCGATAGGGTTTAAAATGGCATAATCTTCCGGGCTTTTGTTGCCATAGGCAGCCAACTGCCTAAGCATCCCACGAGGCTCATCAAGTAAATACACCACGATATCTTCAAAGCCCAAACGAGCGACGACATTTTTGACCAGATCCCACACCACTTCTTCTACGGTGGTGTAAGGCAACATATCTACCGCAAACTCACTGACAATACTCAGATGTTGTTGCTCAATTTCCAGCATCCTCAGCTTGTCGCTCATAATGCAATTCTCAAAGCCAGATATTCGCTCAATTGAAGTTATCGACGTTGGCTTAATAATAGATGAAATCCTACAACATCACCAAGGGCCTACGACGTTTTAGCGCAGCAAAAACAAAACCGCGATGCCAAATCAGGTTTAGCATCGCGGTTTTTTATCTACGCCCTGTCAGACATACTGGGCGTATTGAAATCTGTTTTATGCAGGAATAGTCGGATACTGGATACCCGCCATGTCATTCATCACGCGGATAACCTGACAGCTGTAGCCGAACTCATTGTCGTACCAAACATACAAGGTTGCACGGTCGCCATCAACGATGGTCGCATCTGAGTCAACCACACCGGCATAACGCGAACCGACCAGATCTGAAGAGACGATCTCGGTAGACGCGGTATAGTCGATTTGGTTTTTCAAGTCTGAGTAAAGCGCAACCTCAGCCAAGAACTTGTTCAGTTCGGCTTTGTCGGTGGCTCTTTCAAGGTTCAGGTTCATGATCGCCATCGACACGTTTGGCGTCGGTACACGGATGGCATTACCGGTCAACTTGCCTTTAAGCTCAGGTAAGGCTTTAGCAACGGCTTTGGCCGCACCGGTAGAGGTAATAACCATGTTCAATGCCGCTGAACGACCGCGACGTGGTGCCTTGTGATAGTTATCGATAAGGTTTTGGTCATTGGTGTAGGCATGAACCGTTTCAACGTGACCATTGCGGATACCGTACTCATCGTTTAACGCCTTAAGTACCGGCGTAATGGCATTGGTCGTACAGCTTGCTGCTGAAACGATTTTATCATCATCGGTGATCATGTCGTGGTTAACACCGTATACGATGTTTTTGATCTCACCGCCGGCAGGGGCTGTCAACAATACCTTCGCCGCGCCTTTTGATTTAAGGTGAAGACCTAAGCCTGCTTCATCTTTCCAGATACCGGTGTTATCAACGATAAGCGCATTGTCGATGCCGTATTGAGTGTAATCGATTTCATCTGGAGAGTTGGCGTTGATCACCTGAATATAGGCGCCATTGGCTTTAAGTGCGTTGGCTTCGTGGTCAACCGTGATAGAACCATTGAACGGACCATGTACAGAGTCACGACGCAACAAGCTGGCACGTTTCTCCAAGTCGCCGCCACGCAATACAATGGCACGCAAACGCAATTTGGCGTTAGGACCAGAGCGCTCAATCAACAATCGCGCCAACAAACGTCCAATACGGCCAAAACCATACAAGACCACGTCTTGAGGCTTAACATTGTCGGCATGATCGATGGCGCTGGCCAATTCTTTTTGCAAATACTGCTCAATGGTCAGTCCGTTACCGGCATTTTTGTGCAGGTAGGCATAAGCCAGCTTACCTAAATCGATACGGGCAGCTGCAACGTTCATATCGTTGATGGCAGTCAAAAAAGGAAAGCTTTCACGTAAACGCAGTTTTTGTTCTTCATACTGGTCAACGGTTTTGTGGGCTTTAATGATATCGATAGTGGTGGCGTTCACCAATGGACGACCGTAGACGGTGATCTCGATACCTTTGTTGCGGAACAGTTTGCCGATAATAGGCTGCATGCTTTCGGCGTAGTCCTGGCGCTCTTGCCAACTTTTTTGATACTGATCTTGTGCAGAATTGGTCATTAACTGTAAACCTTTGTGTTGTAGTGCTATCACATAATCGTCTGACCGCCTCATCGAAGCTAATAGGCGACCATCCGGGGGCGGGCGTATTGTATAAGAATTTTCAGCGGTTTAAAAGCCAAGCGGCCAAGGGCAATCAAATAACTGTAAAGCCTATGATTTTATGGATGCTTTGACTATTATTGAGGAAGTCACTATTAAAACCAAAGGTATAAAAGGGATCAATGAAGTTAAGAGTTTTGGCGCTGTTTGGCGCGCTGGGATTGACAGGCTGTGAAGAACCGCCATTAACGCTCAGAGACATTTGTCAGGAAAAGGCCGAGTTGTGTTCAGACTTAATTCAAGACGGCCATTGTAAAGATGAACGCATGGCCGTGATCTTTAAGCGCTACTACGAGGCCAAGTTGCCTTCCGATAAGAACCGTTATGCGCTGTTGATGGATTTGGAAAAGTATTCGCAGTGTATGAACCTTGCCTCGCAAATCGAGCACATCAAGCTCAAAGAAAAAACCACCCAAAGAGTGGACGGCTATATCGGCGCCGTCAAAGACATTAAGCGATTGTCCGATCTCACTAAAACATCCGATTATGCGCCACTGCTCTACTACCATTGGTCACGCAATGGCTCCCAGCGGCACTTAAATCGTTTTTTGGCGCTGGAGGGTACCAAAGCCATCAATACACCCGAGTTGATGTTTGGTTTGGCCAGCTACTACATTAAGCGTGACTTGGATAAAACCATCGCGCTGCTGTATAAAACATTAGAAATGTACAAAGAAGGCGATTTGGTCAACCCTGAGATCTATTCCAGCCTCAGCTCGATTTACTTCAAGCAGGAAAAATACGCCAATGCCTACCTATGGGCAAAAATCGCGATATTGTCCGGTGATGAAAACGTCAACCTTGAGGAGCTTAAATTTCATATTGCCAATCAAGGTAAAACCACCGACGCCCTTGATGACTTGGCACAAGAAACCTATGACGGTATTTTAGAAGGTGACTTTAAAAGGCCGCATTAATCTAACCCCCAGATAATAAAACGCCCGGCATTGCCGGGCGTTTTATTAGGTTTGCTTGAAAGCAACAAGATCAGAGCAGCGGCTCTTGGTCTTCACCTTCTTTTTCAATTTGCTCAGGGATCATATCTTCTTTAGTAATACCCAACATCAACGCGATTGAACTGGCAACGTAGATAGATGAGTAGGTACCAATGAACACACCGAACAACAACGCCGTGGCAAAACCGTTGATCAACGAGCCGCCATATACATAGAGCGCAACCAATACCAACAAGGTCGTTACCGAGGTGATCATGGTACGGGCCAAGGTTTGGCTTAATGAAATATCAATGATCTCTTGCGAGTCGCCACGCCGAATTTTTAGGAAGTTCTCACGAATACGGTCCGATACCACGATGGTATCGTTAAGGGAATAACCTATTACCGCAAGCACTGCCGCCAATACCGTCAAGTCAAACTCTTTGCCTAGTAAGGAGAACAATCCGATGGTCAACATGACGTCATGAGCCAAGGCCATAACCGCACCTAAAGCAAAACGCCACTCAAAACGAAACGCCACATACACTAAGATACAGATAAGCGCGGTCAACATTGCCAAACCGCCCTGCTCTTTGAGTTCATCACCAACACTTGGACCAACAAACTCAATTCGCTGAATCTCAACGCGGTCTTGCGTTTGCGATTTCAACAGTTCAAGCACTTGGTTGCTGAGCATTTGGGCTTTGACGTCTTCTCTAGGTGCTAGGCGTATCAATACGTCGTGAGAACTACCAAAGGTAGACACTACGGCATCAGGAAAACCGCCACTTTTCATCACGTCACGGATCTTGGCAAGGTCGGCACTTTCTTCAAAGCCAACTTGGATCAAGGTACCACCGGTGAAATCCAGCCCCCAGTTAATCCCTTTTGTGAACAAAGAGCCGACACCGACTAAGATAAGCAACAGTGAAAAGGTCATGGCTATCTTACGATAGGCCATAAACGCTACTGTGTTTTTAAGATATAAATTCATCATCACTGCGCTCTCCTATATCGACAGTTTATCAATTTTACGGCCACCCCACAGGGCGTTAACCACCGCGCGAGTACCAATAATGGCAGTAAACATTGAAGTCACAATACCGATAGACAAGGTGATGGCAAAACCTTTGATTGGGCCGGTACCAATACCAAAGAGGATGACCGCCGCGATTAGCGTCGTAATGTTGGCATCAAAGATAGTCGAAAACGCACTGTCATAACCATGATGGATGGCTTGTTGTGGCGTACGCCCTTCCCTTAACTCCTCACGAATACGCTCAAAGATAAGTACGTTGGCGTCAACCGCCATACCAACGGTCAAAACAATACCAGCGATCCCCGGTAGCGTCAGCGTTGCCCCCGGCAATAAAGACATCACACCAACGATCAAAATCAGATTGGCGCCAAGGGCCAGGTTTGCGACCATGCCGAATTTGCGATACCAGATCACCATAAACAGCAAGACAGCAACAAAACCATACACAACCGCAGATAAGCCTTTTTCGATATTCTCTTTACCAAGGCTTGGACCGATGGTGCGTTCTTCAACGATATGCGCCGGGGCAATCATCGCCCCTGCGCGCAAAATAAGCGCCAAGTCGCGAGATTCTTGTGGCTCAAGTCCGGTAATGCGGAAGTCACGTCCCAATCGAGCCTGAATAACCGGCGCGGTGATCACTTCTTCAACATTTTCAAAAATCGACTTGCCGTTTTTATCTTTGCGCGTGGTTTTCTTACTTTCGACCAAAACAACCGCCATGCGCTTTTTAATCGCATTTTTGGTCGCCAATGAAAACTTGTTGCCGCCTTTGGCATCGAGCTTAATCGACACCTGAGGTGTTTGCACCTCTTGGTCAATCGTCGGTCTTGCATCGATAATGTATTCACCAGAAAGCATAACGCGCTTTTTCAACAACAAATAGCCGCCACCACGCTGCTTCACCAAAAATGAACCGGCTGGTACTCGACCATTCATTGCATCACGGATATCGTGTTCTTCATCCACGAGGTGGAAACGCAAAGTAGAGGTTTCACCTAGGATCTTCTTCGCTTGGGCGGTGTCTTGAATACCAGGAAGTTGCACCACAATGCGCTCTGCCCCCTGCTGCGCCACTAACGGCTCGGCTACACCGATTTCATTAACACGATTACGGATAACGCTGATGTTTTGGCTAACCGCTGACTTTTTGATCTCTTGCAGCTTTTGCTCTGAGAACTTCACCATCAAGATGTAGTTCTCGCCTATGCTGGTATCTTCAATCACCATGTCGGCATATTGGCGCTTTAAGAATAAGCGCGACTTGTCTTTAGTGTCTTCGTCACGGAAAGACACTTCGATATCATTGCTACCAGCAACCTGTTTGATTGAGCGATAACGCAATTTTTCTTCACGTAAATCAGAGCGCAAACCGCCGATAGTCGATTCAATCGACTTCTCGATGGCAGTGTTCATATCGATTTCCATCAAAAAGTGCACGCCACCACGTAAATCCAAACCCAGTTTAAGCGGTGAGCCGCCGATAGAATCCAACCATTGAGGCGTTGCCGGTGTTAAATTGGGAGCCGAAACATAGTCGCCACCCACTGTTTTTGACACGATATCGTTAGCCAACGTTTGCTGCTCGCCATCCACCAGACGAATGAGTAACTGCTTGTTTTCCATCGCCGTCGATTTGACCGCGATGTTGGCTTGCTTTAGTGCACCGGTTACTTTATCAAGTAACGCGGCATCGACAGGCGCATCACGCCTTGCTTTCACCTGTACGGCATGATCTTCACCGTAGAGATTTGGTAGTGCGTACAATAGCCCTAGTGCCACAACAAGCACGACGCTAAGGTACTTCCACCCGGGATATGTATTTAACACAAGTCCTTCCTCTTTTTGTTATTTATAGTGACTTGATGGTGCCTTTTGGCAACACAGCCGAAACCGCAGACTTTTGCACCATAACCTCATGACTGTCGTTTAAAGCGACCACCATAAAATCTTTATCGTCTGAGATTTTAACCACTTTGCCGACAAGGCCGCCTTGGGTCAAGACTTCATCATTTTTGCTAATAGAGGAGATCAGGTCTTTATGCTCTTTCATGCGTTTCGCCTGTGGGCGATACAGCATAAAATAAAACACCAAACCAAATACGGCTAACATTAACAGCAATGACATAGTGTCGCCCTGTTGTGGAGCACCGGCAGTTGCTGCGTGTGCGCTAGCGATAAACAAGCTCATTATCTTCCCCCTGTTAGGATTGTTTTTGTCTTTTCGGTTGCGGCCAAATAGACCATCACAACCTTAAGCCCTTAAATAAAATGGCTGCCATTCTAGCAAATCACTTGTACAAGGGGGAATGGTTTTTCGATCTTCGTTAAGGGGATAGCTATTTTTTGAGCGCTTCGCGGCATTTTCGTTCAAATTCGCTGAACTTTATAGCACTAAAATTGCAAAAAGGGCGCTGTACACCACAGCGCCCTTTGCTAGCTTTAAGCTAAAGGTGGGACGTCTTTGCCTCTATCGGCATAGAACTGCTCGACAAAATCGTCTAACACGCCATCTTCTATCGCATTTCTCAAACCTTCCATCAATACCTGATAATGACGCAGGTTGTGAATAGTATTCAATCTAGCGCCTAATATCTCGTTACACTTATCCAAGTGATACAAATAGGCCTTCGAGTAGTTTTTGCAGGTATAGCAATCACAACTGGGGTCCAAAGGACCGGTATCGGTTTTGTGCTTGGCATTGCGAATTTTGATAACGCCGGTCTTAACAAACAAGTGACCATTGCGAGCGTTACGGGTGGGCATTACGCAGTCAAACATATCAACACCGCGTCTAACCGCCTCAACGATATCTTCTGGTTTACCAACGCCCATCAGATAACGCGGCTTATCATCTGGGATCTTATCTGTGGTGTGGTTGAGAATATTGATCATATCCTCTTTCGGTTCACCAACCGACAAGCCACCAATGGCGTAGCCGTCAAAGCCGATACGTTCCAGACCGGCCAACGAGACATCACGTAATTTAGGATACATACCGCCTTGAATAATGCCAAATAGTGCCGAGGGGTTATCGCCATGGGCTTTTTTACTGCGCTCTGCCCAGCGTAGCGACAATTCCATAGAGGTTTTCGCTTCATCTTCGGTTGCAGGATACGGCGTACACTCGTCAAAGATCATCACAATATCAGAGCCTAGCGAGCGTTGAACCTCCATCGAACGCTCCGGTGTCAGCATGATCTTGTCGCCATTGACAGGCGAGCGGAACTCTACGCCTTTTTCACTGATCTTACGCAAGTCACCTAAGGAAAACACCTGAAAACCGCCAGAGTCGGTCAAAATCGGCTTGTTCCAGTGCATGAAATCATGCAGGTCGCCGTGTTGCTCAATGATCTCGGTTCCCGGCCGTAACATCAAATGAAACGTATTGCCCAAACAAATCTGTGCACCGGTCTGTTCAAGTTCTTCAGGCGTCATGCCTTTTACCGTGCCGTATGTGCCAACTGGCATAAACGCCGGTGTTTCAACTGTGCCCCGCTCGAAGGTCAAACGGCCACGACGGGCTTTGCCGTCCTTTTTCAATAATTCGTACTTCATTGCTACCTATCTATTGTTTACTCGTCAGCTCAGACACACTCAGTCCTGCTTTTGCAGAAACATCGCATCACCATAGCTGAAAAAGCGATATTGCTCTTTTACCGCGATATTATACGCATTCAAAATATGTTCTTTACCACAAAAAGCGCTAACCAGCATCAATAAGGTGCTTTGCGGTAAATGAAAATTGGTGATCATCGCATCGACCACATAAAAGGCTTTACCCGGATAAATGAAGATATCGGTATCACCGTAAAACGGCACAATAAGTCCCTGCCCTTCAGTGTGCGCTTTTAACGCCGCACTTTCTATTGAGCGCACAGACGTTGTGCCCACTGCCACCACCCTCTTTCCGGCTGCTTTGGTTTGTTTAATCTGTTCGACTACCGACGCCGGCACTTCAATATACTCTGCGTGCATTACGTGTTCTTCAATCGTATCGACACGAACCGGTTGAAAGGTCCCAGCGCCTACGTGCAAGGTCACAAACGCAAAGTTGACGCCTTTGGCTTTAAGTTGCGCCATCAGTGCATCGTCGAAATGCAATCCGGCAGTCGGCGCAGCCACGGCCCCGGGAACCTCACCATAGACGGTTTGATAACGTTCGCGGTCGCTCTTTTCATCAGGCCGGTCGATATAAGGCGGCAATGGCATATGGCCAATATCGTCAAGCACCGACAATACGCCCTCATCCGACTCGAAACGTAACTCAAATAAAGTATCGTGACGCGCGGTCATTTCACACCAGTGTTTTTGTTCGAGCAAGATTCTAGTGCCGGGTTTTGGCGCCTTGCTGGCTCTGATATGGGCCAACACTCGATGCTCATCCAATACCCGTTCTACCAACACTTCAACCTTACCGCCTGATGCTTTGGTGCCGAACATTCTGGCAGGGATCACCTTGGTGTTGTTAAACACCATCAGGTCTCCAGGCTCTATAAAATCAATAATATCGGCAAATTTATGATGCCCTAACGCACCGCTGTTGCCGTCCAGTTTCAAGAGCCTGCTATCGGTTCTATTGGGGCATGGTTTTCGGGCAATTAGATGATCGGGTAAATCGAAGGAAAAATCGGCGACGCGCATGGACAAAAAGTAAACACCAGTAGAAAAATGCGGCTAGTCTAGTGATATATATCAGGAATATCAAGGTTCTCGTCACCAAATACTTGAGACTTTCAATTTTTGAGATTAAGCTAACTGTAATATGTCTGGGGAACGAATATGGACTTCAAGAACAAATTTAAGTGGGAAATTTTCGTTAATGAATGAATCGCTCACCTTATTATTGGTTTCGCCTTCTCAAAGTCGGCGCGAAAAAATCGAAAAAACCATCAACAGAGCACAAGTTTTTACCGTTATATCAACGACCAATAGCACTGAAGCTATCAAGGTCTTAAAAACGCAGAAAGTTCACTTTATCGTTTCCGAAATCGATATCGGTAGTGTAGACGGCTGGCGCTTATCGCGTATGGTGCGATCGAGTATTTACCAAACCGCAGCTGATGTGCCTTTTGTTTTAATCACCTCCACCTATTGTGAGCGTATCGCAGAAACGACTGCGCGGGTATTTGAAATAGACGCCGTGGTGCCATTCGAACGCTTGCAAATGCTCAGCGGCGCCCTTTCTAACGCGTTTTCGTCGGATATTAAGCGCGAAGATAAATTACCAGTGCTGGTGATCGAAGATACCGAAGATACGGCTGATTTGGTTAAACGTATTTTGCGTCGCAATTTCAATACGGATATTGCCTACAATGGAAAAGACGGTATCGCGTTATTCCGTGAAAAGAAATATGCCATTATCTTATTAGATGTCATGTTGCCGGGCATGAACGGCTATGAGGTGCTAGAAGTCATCCTCAGCGAAAGACCGCAACAAACCGTCGTGGTTATGACCGCCCATGGCAATATGGATATGGCCGAAGAACTGATGATGATAGGCGCGGCAGATTATATTCAAAAACCGTTTCATGCCGAACAGCTGCGTAAGGTGTGTGAAATTGCCTCTCAGCGCCAAGACTTTATGGTCAGTAACGCGCAATTTGCTGAAAAGGTCAAAGCACTAGAGTCCAGTGAAGAAAGCTATCGCACCCTCTCTCAAGCCCACAGTAAACTGCTTAACCACTTAAGCACGGTTATTTTAGAGTTAGACCGTCAAGGCGACATTCATTTTCTCAACCAGGCATGGCAAAACCTTACCGGCTATTCAGTTGCCGATTCATTGACACAACCTTTTGTGCGATTTATCTGCCCCACTCACGAAGAACGTGAGGGCGTATTTATCGACACCATTGAAGACATGTATAAAGGCCGCATCGAAAGTTGCACCCTAGAGTTTAAATTGCTGCACAAAAACGCCAAGGACATCTGGGTTGAAGGCCGCTTTGATGTGACCCGCGGCAGCGATGATATCGTCGGTATTACAGCGACTATCGATAATATCACCGGCCGCAAAGAAGCGGAGCTGCGCTTACAGCACTTAGCACTGCATGATACGCTTACCGGTCTACACAATCGTTATTTCTTCGACGGAGAGCTAAATCGCGTCGCATCACTGTCTAATCGTAATCATTCAGTGCACTGTCTATTATATATAGACCTTGATCATTTTAAGGTGATCAACGATACCCAGGGTCACCAACAAGGAGATATGGTGCTCAAAGAGGTGGCGAACACTTTAAGTCGCCGATTAAGAGAATCAGACCTCCTTTGTCGAATTGGTGGTGATGAATTTGCGGTATTGTTGTTCGACACCGATACCGAAGCGGCCGGCAGAATTGCACAGGAAGTCTGTAGCCGTATCGTTCAAGGCCACTACCAGTTTGGCGACCGCATATACAAGATCAGCTGTAGTATCGGTATTTCAAAAATCGACGGCAGTTCGAAAGATGCTCACGAGTATCTCAAACAAGCAGATATCGCACTATATGTCGCGAAAAAACGTGGTCGTAACCTAGTTCACTGCTACTCGCACGAAGACAAAGAGAGCGACGACTTTAAGAACTCCATTGAATGGGCGCACAAACTGCAAGAAGCCATCATCAACGACAATATCGTGATGCACTTCCAACCCATTATCGACATCAAAACCGAACAGGTTGCCTATTTTGAGGCATTGGTCAGATTGACAATGGACGGTCAGATGATCTTCCCGGGTCAGTTCATACCCGCACTTGAGCGCGCAGAGGACATCCACCTGCTAGACCACCAAGTCGTGTCGAAAACCATTTGGATGCTCAGTGAGTATCCTTGCCTTGAAAAGGTCGCCATCAACCTCTCGGCGCAGGCATTCAGTGACGAGCGCCTGTTGCCTATCATTGAGAGTAAGTTGGCAAAGTATGATGTCTCCCCTTCGAGGGTGATTTTTGAGCTGACCGAGTCGGCCAGTTTAACCAACCTAAGTGCGACTCAAAGAATGATCTCTACGCTCACTGAAATGGGCTGTGAATTTTCGATAGACGACTTTGGTACAGGCTTTAGTACATTTGCCTATTTAAAAGAGTTACCGGCGAACAGCGTCAAGATAGACGGTTCGTTTGTCAAAGACATGCTCAGCGATCCTATCGACTTGGCATTGGTCAAAGCCATTCGTGAAGTTGCCCATTCCCTTGACAAAAAGTCGGTCGCAGAATTTGTCGAGAACAAGGCCATTTTACAGAAACTGGCAGAGATTGGCGTCGATTATGCCCAAGGCTATTACATCAGTAAGCCGTTACCTATTGAGGCAATCTTAGAGCTGAATATCAGCGAGGGACTATTGGAAAATTAGGCCCTTTAACGTTTTTTTGTACACAAAGCCTAGCATTTACACAAAAATGCATAAAGTTCTGTTTTTGTCAAAAGATTTATTTTTGTTTTTTTTTTGAAAGGGGACTATTCCCCTTTTCAATACCATTATCCCTTCGCAGCTTGGTAAAATTCATACAGTCGTTTGAATCCATCTAAATTTTAAATTCCCCAAAATACAATTAGTTACATTATGGCAACTAGTGCTTTTCTTATTTTTTTGTGAGATATTGCTGCAAATTTACTGAGGAATTTGCCGAAATTATTCGTTGTTTTTAACGAACAATGTTGCGCAAAAATGGCTATTTTGTTGCCTGTCGCCAAATCAGACTAGCAATAAATCTGGTTAATAATTATACTTTTATGGCTTGTTCAAGCATAACCGGGCGTATGAAAAAAGAACCATTACGTTTCTCCGATTAACTTTAAATAGAGTCATTCAAGGAAGCTATAATAAAAAATCAAGGGAATGTAGCGTAAAAAATCATCAACCTGTGGGGTAGTAGATATTATGGGTATTACTGAAAAACCTTTAATCGAAGGGGAGCTTCAAGTTATGGAGGATTATACAGCTGCCGACTTAATCGTCGAATATTTGCATCATTTAGGCGTGGAATATATTTTCGGTATACCTGGCGGGGCCATTGAGCCTTTGTACAATGCGCTCGCACGTAGCGAACGCAATGGTGGACCAAGAGCCGTCGTCTCTCGTCACGAAGCTGGTGCTGCCTTTATGGCAGATGGCTATGCCATTGAAACCGGCAAACTAGGTGTTGTTTGCGCAACTACCGGTCCTGGCACCACCAATTTGATCACAGGCGTCGCCAATGCGTTGGCTGACAATGTGCCAATGCTGGTGATCACTGCACAAACCGCTTTGCCCAAATTCGGCAAAGATGCATTCCAAGATTCATCCTGTGCTGCTATTGATACCGTGGCAATGTTCAGACATTGTACACGCTTTAGCACCTTGGTTAGCCATCCCGAGCAGTTAGAAAGTAAACTGATCTCGGCCCTTATGGCGACACACCGAATTCCGAAAGGTCCGGTACACATTAGTATTCCTGCGGATATTTTGCGCCAAGCCTCACAAACCAAACCTCATGTCAGGCCAGAAGCACTGCTACATGATTTTACCTTAAAAGATAAGGCCGCCCTTGAGAAACTCAATGACGAATTAGGCAACGTCAACCGTATTGTAATGTTTTTAGGTGACGGCTGCGCCGGTGCCGCAGACGAGATCATGCGTTTTGCCGAACTGGTAAATGCACCGTTTGTTACAGGCCCAATGGGCAAGCGCTGGGTAGATGAGACTCACCCACTGTATCGTGGCGTCTTTGGTTTTGGCGGTCACGAAGATGCGCAAGTGCTATTTAACAATGAAGAGGTTGAATTGGTACTCGCCGTCGGCGCCTCACTCAGCGAAATGGGTACCGGCGGTTGGTCTAGCACGTTGTTGAATGAACGGATGATACACATCGACTCATCCGTCGAGCACTTTACCCGTTCGCCAATGGCCAAACTCCATGTTTGCGGCCATCTCAATGCTGTTTTCAACAAATTGATAGAAAACGTTCAGCAGGCACGAAACTGGGGCCGCTCTTGGAAGGGCTTGAAACTAGAAGATCACTCGAGCCAAAATCCATTTGGCGGGAGATTTATGGTCGATAGCCTTGAAGCCACGTCTTCAAACGAAGTACCTATTAAGCCGCAACGCTTATTTACGTATTTGGCCAAGCGACTACCCACCGGCACAAGAACATTTTTTGATACCGGCAACTCGTGGGCATGGTCTACCCATTATTATCAGCGGCCAGAATCAGACGGCAGCTATCGCATGGCCATGGGCTTTGGTGCTATGGGCTGGGCAATTGGTGCTTCTATCGGCTGCTCTATCGCCAACAAAAAGACGCCAACAGTGTGTGTGACCGGTGACGGCGCCTATTTAATGAGCGGTCAAGAGATCACCACAGCCGCTCAAGAAGGTTTACCGGTCGTAATGCTCATACTCAATGACAATGCATATGGCATGATCATGCACGGACAGCGATTGGCCTGTGCCGAACAGATTGGCTATCGTCTATCCGGCAATTACGATCAACCTATCAACAAAGACCTGATAAACTTTGCAGCAATGGCTGAGTCAATGGGGGTTGAAGGTATCGTCATTGAAACGCCTGAGGAAATGGAAGCCATCGACTTTGAGCGACTGTTC
>JBFHGJ010000039.1:0-48684 GCA_041583135.1 Alteromonadaceae bacterium
AGCGTTGGCCGCTCATTAGGGTCGAGCAAGCCGTAGCGTTCAAAATATTGTTGAAAAATCTGATCTAATTGACCAAACAAAGGTCTGTTTTTCAGTACGTTTGGATCTATGGCTGGGTGTTCATTGGCATAGGCGGGCAGGGAGGCTCCCCACAGCATGAAGAAAATCCATAAGAGGGCTTTCATATTTAGCTCCAATTATCAGTTGTTATTATTGAGTAGGTTATTTTGGTACTAAAAGTTTAGGCTAAAAAATACCGATAGCAAATAATTATTGGTGTTTTTTATGTATAGGGATATACGGTATGCTGGCATTATTAGGAACATTTGCCAGTAATTTTGGTCCAACAGATTGATTGGCAAGGAGATACTGATATTGCCACTTTACGCTGCAGGATTAGCTAGGGCGTATTTGGATCGTTAACAGGCGTTTTGGCGATAACCCCACTTTCTGTCAGCTTTTCTAACGCGTTGTCATAGATGGTTAAAATGTTTTTTTCAATGTTGACCACTAACGCAAGATTGGCGTTAAAAGCGTTGGTGGGAATGTCGCTTTCAGCTTTTATTTTATCGTTGGTAGCGATGGCAAGGGCGGTGAGGTTCATCACGGTATTGAGGGTTTGATAGCTGATGGAACGATAGATCTCTTGAGTGCGGTAAACCGTTGATAGGGTGTAGAGTGTTTCGTAATCAATGTGGTCGGCAGTACCGGTGGAAATGGCCGTTTGCCACGCAGTATCTTGAA
Source organism: Alteromonadaceae bacterium (assembly GCA_041583135.1). Taxonomy (GTDB): domain Bacteria; phylum Pseudomonadota; class Gammaproteobacteria; order Enterobacterales; family Alteromonadaceae; genus JABSOG01. The sequence goes on from JBFHGJ010000039.1 coordinate 745, forward strand.
TTTGCAGCGCTGGCACAAATTCACCGCTAAATCCGCTGTTGCCAAAGTTATCGACGATATTTTTGTTGTTTTTATAGGTTTTTTGCACTAACTCGCGGTTTTTACGGATCTCAGCAGTAATTTTTACCAGCGCTTGCTCGGCGGCATTTCGATGTAACCGGTTTTGGTTCCATTCATTGATGGCCAATGCTATCAGTACACCAGCAACAATAGAGCTTATCTCAATGGCAATGGCGCGCAGTGAGAGGTCCTTGAGCATTTTTTTCATCAATATTTCACTTTAACTCAGATACAATGTGAGCTAATTTTAAGCATCGATAGCGAAAAAGCCAAGACAACATGAGTAAGATGGTCATTGAGCGTTTGGTTGGCCACCGTGGCCAAATGGGGACCCACCCGGAAAATACCCTTTGCGGCTTCAAGGCTGCGATTAATGCCGGTGCAAAGATCGTAGAGTGCGATATTCAGCTCACCCAAGACGGAGTGCCGGTAGTATTGCATGACGACAATTTAAAGCGCACCGCTGGCAGTGATATTTCAATTTTCGATTTGAGTTTTGCGCAAGCGCAACAATACTCGGTGCACTATGGTGCTAAATTTGGAGACAAATATGCCGGGGAGTCAATTCCTTCACTGGCAGCCTTTGCTGAGCTTATCGCGTCGCACCCAGGGGTGCGAACCATGGTCGAGTTAAAACAAGAGAGTATCGATGCGTTTGGTCTTGAGTGTTTTACTCAGGCGGTATTTCCTGTCCTTGAAGCGTTAAAATCTCAGGTGATCATTATCTCGTTCAATGTCGATGTGGTTGTTGCAGCAATGAATGCAGGCTTTAGCAGTGGCTGGGTCGTTGAGCATATGGATGACAACTCAAAGCACATGGCGTTAAAGGTAAAACCGCCTTTTCTCATTACCGACATACGCAAGGTCGATAGCCAAAACCCATTACTTTGGTGCCCGCCGCAAGGGCACCGTTGGCAGTGGATGCTCTATGATGTGGTCGAGCTGGAAAAAGTGCTGGCGCTATTGGATAACGGTGTTGATTTGATTGAAACTGCCGATATCGTCAAGCTCTGTCAGCTGTTGTCGTAAAGAAAATCTAAAATGCCCTGTGCGATCAGTTGGTGGTCGGTGGTGCGGTCAAATGATGTCATCGCTTGAATATAAGTCGGCTCTGCTATCAGTGCCTTACGGCTTTGAATCAAGCGCTCGGTATAGGCCTTGCTAAATTCAGGGTGACCCTGAAAACACAAAACGTCATTGCCTATGGTATAGGCGCTGTTGGGACAAAACTCATTGCTAGCCAGTAGCTTTGCTCCTTCTGGTAGACGAGTGACCTGATCGCGGTGGATCACATTGATTTGAAAGCCTTGGTGTTGGGCGAAACGCGCGATGGGTGTGTCGGCACAAAACTGTGCCTGATAAACGCCGACCCCCCAGCCTTTATCACTGCGTTCGGCTAAGCCACCTAAGGCATGGGCAATGATTTGATGGCCGAAACAGATGCCTACCATTTTTTTATGATGTTGGTGCAGTTGGCGAATATAATCGCGCAAGGCGACAATCCATGGATCATTGGCAAAACTGTCGCTTTTTGAGCCGGTGATCAGGTAGCCGTCACAAGCATCGATGTGCTCAGGATACTCTCCGTCAATGACATTGAAGCGGCGATACTGAGGTGGATTGTCACAGCCGTCAAACAACTGCTGAAACATTTGTGGATAGCTGTGAAACTCATCTTTAAAGGCATCATCGACCAATCCGGTTTCTAGAATACCCAAGACAAAATCAGCCATGTCGGTTTCCTTCTACTGCGTTGATAAAAATACTGGCATATTCGCCGGCGTTGAGCTTGCTCGGATTACCACTTGCTGACGGGTCGGCAAATGCCTGTTCGCCTATCATTCTACTGTCATGACAATCAATGCCGATGGCTTTGAGACTTTTGGGGATGTTTAGTTGTTGTGAAAACTCGCCAAGCCATTGCATAAATCCCTCAAAAGAACATTGTTCAAGACGCAGATGGTAGGCAACTTGCGCTATCTTGTCGATGATGGCGTCACGATTGTAGCTTAGCACATAAGGTAACAAGACGGCATTGAGCAAGCCATGGTGAGCACCATAATTGGCCCCGATGGGATGGGCAAGGGCATGCACACCACCAAGCCCCTTCTGAAAGGCGGTTGCCCCCATGGTTGAAGCTACCATCATGTTGCTTCTGGCTTTGATATCACTGCCGTTGGCAAAAGCGGCTGGCAGATTGTCTTTGACCAGCCTCATACCTTCTAAGGCAATGGCATCGGCCATGGGGTGGTAGCCGGGCGCCAAGTAGGCTTCGAGTGAATGGACAAACGCGTCCATGCCCGTGGCGGCGGTAATATGGGGCGGCAAAGCTAGGGTTAATTTCGGGTCGGCAACCACCAAAAATGGTAGCATGTTGGGATGAAAGATGATTTTTTTACTATGACTGCCCGTATCCAAAATCACTGAGGCGCGACCCACTTCAGAGCCAGTGCCCGAGGTTGTCGGTACGGCAATCACCGGCGCCATATCATTGACGTTGACCCGGGTGTAGTTATCTCCTACATCTTCAAAATCCCAAATGGGCAGCGATTGTCCGACCATCAGCCCAATGGCTTTACCGGCATCGAGGGCACTGCCGCCACCGATGGCGATGATGCCGTCATGCTCACCTTTGAGGTAGCGGCTGACCCCGGCTGCAACGTTTTCGCCCGTGGGATTTGGGTCTACATCACTAAATATGCCGACAGGATATTGCTCTAAGTGAAAAAGTTCGGCGATATCGCTGATCAGCGGCAGCTTGGCAAGGCCGCTGTCGGTGACTATCAAAGGGGTTCTGATGGCATTTTCACGGCAGATGGCGACTAAGGATTTGGCTTTGTCCGGCGCAAAGAGGATCCGGGTTGGGTAATTCCATTGACCAAAAAATTCAGTGTCAGACATAAAACATCACTCGTTTAAATTAAAGGATTTGGGCCGGGTGAGCTGATCATATCCTAAAGCGGACAGCGCGCAGCCTCGGCCTGATTGTTTGACACCAACCCAAGGCAGGGCAGGGTCCAAATAATCACAACGATTCATAAACACGGTGCCGGTTTCCAGCCGGTTGCCGATGGTCATGGCTGTATCGGTATCGCCGGTCCATATCGAGGCGGTTAAGCCAAATGCCGAGTCATTCATCTGCTCAATTGCCTGTTCGTCACTTTCGACTGACATAATGCCGAGCACTGGACCAAAACTCTCTTCGGTCATGAGGCTCATGGTATGATCAACGCCAGTTAAAATTTGTGGCGCCATATAGGCGGTCCCCGGCTTGTCATAGCCGAAGGTTGTCGGGTCAATATGAGCGGTTGCTCCTTGTGCGACGGCATCGGCGATTTGTTGGCGCACAAAATCAGCGGCTTTGGCGTTGACCATAGGGCCTAAGGTGGTTTTTTCGTCTCGCGGATCGCCCAGCACATAGTTCTTGGCTATCGCGACAATTTTTGCCACAAATGACTCATAGACACTTTGGTGTACGTAGGCGCGCTCGATACCGCAGCAGGATTGGCCGGAGTTAAAAAAGGCGCCGTCGGCTACTTGCTCGGCGGCTCTGTCGATATCGGCATCGTGGCGGACATAGGCGGGATCTTTACCGCCAAGTTCCAGCGCGACACCAATAAAACGGCCACTGGCCGCTGCTTCAATGGCCTCACCACCGCCAACGGAGCCGGTGAAAGAGACAAAGTTGACACTGGGGTTTTTGACCACTGCGGCGGTTTGCTGATGGTCGATGTGCAAGACTTGCAATAAATCTGTCGGCAACTCGGCGCATTCAAAGGCGCGTTTGAAATTGTCTGCTACCGGTAAGGTTTGCGCCGAGTGTTTTAAAATCACAGCGTTGCCTGCCATCAGTGCTGGAATAACCGAATTGACGGCGGTTAAATAAGGGTAGTTCCAAGGGGCGATGGTAAAAACCACGCCGAGCGGCTCTTTACGGATCAGCCGAGTCATGCCGGGCATGCGCTCCGGTGCAATGTCTTGTAGCGCACTTTGGGCAATGTCTATCATGTAGCGGCCGCGTTCGGCCAAGCCTTTGATTTCATTGGCCGAGTAGCGAATGGGCCGACCCATCAAGGAGGTCAATTCTGCACCCAGCTCGATGTTTTTCATCATAAAGCATTGAATGGCATTTCTCAGTAGCTTGGCCCTTTCGGTCAAGGGGGTTTGGCGCCAACGCGCTTGGGCTTTTACTGCACGATCGATGGTTTCCTGTATTGCTTCATCACTGTGACCTTCAATGCGATGGAGCAGTTGATTGTCGATGGGTGAGTAAATATTAAAAGTCGTCATGGTTAGATGATCTCAAAGTAACGGTCCAGCTCCCACTGGCTGATGTGTTTATTAAACTCGCGAACTTCCCAAAGCCGGGTAGCACAATAGTGTTTGACAAAGGCCTCACCAAAGTAGGCTTTGGCCATTGCGCTTGCCCCAAGGCGTTCGGCGGCGGCTTGCAGATTATTGGGAAGCTGAAGGTGAGGGGCAAAGGCTTTATCGTAAGCACTCCCAGTGACCAACTGTTCGATTTTACCGGGGTTCTCAATGCCCCAAAGGCCGGAGGCAATCACCGCAGCAAGAATGATATAGGGATTGGCATCGGCTGCGGCAATACGATATTCCAAGCGCTGAGACTTTTCATTGCCTTTGATTATCCGAATGGCGCAAGTGCGGTTATCGACCCCAACACTGGCTTCAGTCGGCGCCCAAAAGCCGGGGATAAGACGCCGATAAGAGTTGATATTGGGCGCTATCATTGCCAACAATTCCGGCATTAGCTTTTGTTGTCCGGCAACAAAATGCTTCATGGTATCGCTCATATGATTGTCGTCATCACCATCGTAAAACAGCCCGTTACCGTCTTTATCTTTAATCGACAGATGAATGTGACCGCTTTGACCGGGCCAATCTGGTGACCAGCGCGCCATAAAGGTGGCCATTTTGCCTTGCTGTTGTAGCGCAACCTTACTGAAGGTTTTAAATAGCGCGGCCCTATCGGCTGACTCCAGTGCATCGGTATAGGCGATGGCCGCTTCCATTACGCCGGGGCCGGTTTCCTCGTGAAGTCCTTCGAGATCCATATCCATTTGTTGGCAGAGATTGAGCAGGCTGTGGTAGGTTGACGCTTCGACACTGTTTCTGATCATCGAGTAGCCGAAATAATCCGGTGCCATTGGTGTTAGGTTTTGATATTGCTTGTCTCTTACCGACTGCGGCGTTTCATTAAAGACAAAAAACTCATACTCAAAGCCACTAAACACTTCAATACCCATATGCTTGGATTTATCGAGCACGCGTTTGAGTAATCCACGAGGACAAATTGCTTCGGCCGCTCCGGACATTTCAGCTAAAAACAGTAAACAGTTATCTTCTAATGGGAGTTCGCGGCAGGTTTGCGGCACCAGCCTGACCTCTGCATCAGGATAGCCGCTGTGCCAGCCGGTAAATTCGGTATTGTCGTAGAGCTGATCTTTGACATCCCAGCCCAGTATGACGTCACAAAAACCAAATCCGCCATCGAGGGCCGAGAGAAATTTTTCCCGCGACATATATTTGCCGCGCATGACGCCATCGATATCGAATACGCCGACTTTGACGAATTTAGGCTTTCGTCTTTGCAGTATCAACTTGGCATCGTTGGATGTCTTAATCTGTTTTGGCTTCATCCGCTCACCTTTGGACTTGTTGTTTGATTTAAGCGTAGCAGTAAAGCGCTTAAGGTGAGGGAATTTTTCACTGACATATTATTGCCAGATTAAGTCAGCAGATTGCCCGCTTTGCCCGGGTGTATTGCCATAAAGGCAAGGTTAAATGAGTAACCTCAAGTGGCTTGAAACGACAAGCCTGTTTAAGCCGGAACACGGCAGGTTACGTTTGGGCAAGGTCTACCAAACCACAATTGGTAGTTGGAGTAAGGCTGTTTGGCTTACTTAAGGTGTTGGTCAGATCACAAAACCACCAAACGCAACCACCGTGTTCCGACTTAAATGGGTTTATTGCGGGGCTTCTTCTTGTGCTCTGAGGCGGAATTCTTCGATATTATATTCCGCTTCAAGGGCTTCGATTTCAGCGTCCATTTCGACTTTATGTCTCAGTTCAATCGCCTCCAGTTTTTGCTTGTACTCGGCGATGCGATACTCCTCTTCCAAACTGACCATGCTTAATTGGTGGAATGACTTGTAGTTGGTCTTCTTACAGCCGTTGTTGGTTTCTACCGTCCAGCCCCAGTTGGTGACACGATAGTTGATGGCGTCGGCCAGTTTTTGCATGCAGCTGTTGTATGTGCCAGCGGTGACAACAACACCGCCATTGTTGCCAGTGAACCATGCACTACCTGCATAAACGTCATAAATACCGCCGACATTGGGGATGGCATTGGCAACGCCACAAGAAAACATTGCGGCCAATACAGTGATTTTTGCCATTTTTGTTTTTAACATTTTATTCTTCTCCAATTGTTTTTGTTAGTGACCATATCAATACATTAAAATCCATTTTGATTGCTAGGACGCCCTAACATGGTCTTTTTTGTTCACCTATATCCAAGGTGAAACAGTACCTTAGTTGTAATTTGTGGCATGCGGTTATTACAAAAACGACATTTTATTGGGTAAATTTAATTCTGTTTTGGGGCTTGCTTGTCGCTTATGTCGCAACACTTTTGAAGTATATTTTTGATTACTAAAGATAAAATTTGATCTTTTTTGTCGTTTTTATGAGCATTCGTTTTATTTGTGGTGGACAAAAAAAGCCCCGACCATAGGGGCGGGGCTTCGAATTTGGTGAGTTCAGGGCTTAACGAGCAGCGTTTGAACTCATGGTGCTGTTACGGCCGGTATCGCGGGTTTGTTGTGGATCTCTCATGCCAGAGGTGTGGCATTGTCCAGTTTTATGACCACGATTGGTGGCGCCTGAGAGCTGACCTGACCATTTCTCGGTGGTGCCGTCTTCCGGATCATCCAAAAACAGATCGGTTGCCAAGTGGCAGTAATCATAGCTCCACCAGTTGTCAGTGAATGACGTGGTGTAATAGTTTACTTTGGCACGCGCCCAAGTTGGGATGGTAGACAACCAGTTGCTGGCACCATTGTAGGTCAAGTCGGTATTGGTGCCACAACCTGCACCAAAGACATCGCCGATGGCTGCGAGATTACCGGCAAGGGCAGTTCCTTGATAAGGCGTGCCGACAGATTGGATCAAACGTCCGCTTGAGGCATTATCCAAACCACTCCAGTATTTGGTGTACAGCTCCAAGGCTGCTGCGCCGCCTTGGCTATGGGCAACAATACCGTATGAGTTGTAGCTTGAACCAAAGTTACGTACGCGTTGTGCGAAGGTGTTGTGACTGATGTTTTGTTTGTAGTCTTTAAACTCAACAGCGTTGTAGAAATGGCTTTCAAGCCAAGCTTGGCCTGAGCAGTAACCGTGTACCAACAACAGTTTTGAGCCGCTGCCCAAAGTGGCCGATTGCTGCTTAGCTGGCATAGTGCCGACCAACATATCGTCGCTGATGGTGAGCTGTTGTGCCGAAGCGGTCATAGAAGGCTTGGTCAAACCGAAACCTTTCGCTGACATTTGGGTTTTTACTGCCAAAGGTACGTTACCATCGACCGTTTGTAACTTAACCGACTTAAGGCTGTATGGTGCTGACAAACCTTGTAGGCTCAACCAGCGGGTGTCGAAGTTAAGCGCCAATTTGGTCGCGCCTTTTTGTGTTTGTGGCTGGGTGATACCGCCGACCCAAGCAGCCGGATGTTGTTCACCGTTGACGTCGGTGCCCCAAAGCTCGGCAGATAAGTGAACTTCGTTGCTGTCATCTAACTGCTTAACCGGCACTTCAATCACGGCCTTGGTGCCTGATTGTGGTTTTATTAGGGCAAAGCCTTTGCCAAACTCAAAAGACTTGGCTGCAATTGGGTAGATATCAGTGGTGGTACGGGTAAAGGCTTTACCGTTGGCCTGATGCCCTTGATACTGCACCTGGGTGATGTAAACGCCGATTTCATCACTTGGCATTGTAGCCGAGTAGCGACCGTCACCTGCAAGCTTGTCGCCGTTGATACCAAGGTCATTCAAGCGAATATAGTGGGTTTTACCAGAGGGCGATTTTACCGACGCTTTTACGCTGTCGATAACGCCTAAAGCAGGCTCTAAGGAAACCATTTGTTCACGGTTGCCTTTAGCATCGCTGGCGTTGACCATATAGGCAACCAAAGCAAAGTCGTTGTCTTGGGTTGTAAAGTGGCTATTTAAGTGGCTAACGGCCTGTAGGTCGCTATTGCCTTTGAATAAAACATAACCGAGCACGTCTTTTTCAAGCGCTTTGCTGTCTAATTTGCCGTGATAGCTAAGCTCAAGTTTGAAGCTGCCGTTTTGCGCTGCATTGATGGCGTATTGTTTACCATCGAACTGCTGTGGGCCGACCGCTATTTTCTGCAAAGCCTGTGGCTTGATGTTTTGTGCTTCGTCGATAAGCACCTTACCTGATGCATCGCTCAGTTTTAGCGAGAATTGTCCGGCGTTCGGTGACAATAGCAATAATGGGCCGTTGATTTCGCCATCGATGTCAATCATACGCTCAATGGTTTGATTTTTGCCGAAATCGGCGGCTCGGACAGGTAGCATCGTTGAATGACTGAACAGGCTTTTCGCTTGAGTTGAGCCAAGTGCCTGCGCGGCCATATCGCTTGGTGCTACGGCGACGTGCTTGTAATCGGCTGCCAAGGTTGGCAGCGCGGCTAATGCGGCAACGGCAAAAGTCGAAGCGCTAAGGTATTGGTTGATTTTATTCAATTTCATGGTGATGTTAGGTTCCACGTTTTTATTTTGTTGTTATCCTTCGTGTTTCCGTTTGTGGTTAATGTCTTAGCCTCAAATGTCCTGCTGTTCTCTCATGAGACCTGCGACCTCCGACCACTAGATGCAGGTATATCATTAATAATTGAACAAGATCAAGATAAAAATAATACAATTGCTTAACATTTGTTGTTTTATTGGTACCAGCTGGCCGTTTTTGTAGTGTAATTTCAATTGGTTGTTTAGTGTTCGATGACTTTAATCTCATTTGTCTGCTGACAAACCGGGGTGAGTTAATAGATAATACAAATCTATAGGTATCTAATTTTTCATTAAACTGATGAATATATCGAGAATCGATCTCAATTTGCTGGTGTACTTGGATGTGTTGCTGCGGGAAAAGAACGTTACCAAAGCCGCAGGACAGCTTAATATCACGCAACCTGCCATGAGCAATGGACTAAAACGCCTAAGGGCGTTACTGAACGACCCTGTGTTGGTGAGAACCTCAGAGGGCATGGTGCCGACGCAAAGAGCACTCGACTTAGCGCCCACGGTAAGTCGCATTTTGCTGGAGCTGGAACAGGCATTGCAAAGCGAAGAAGCCTTTGACGCTAGTGGCAGCGATAGGGTTTTTCGTGTCATGGCCAGCGATTATGCCGCTTCGACGCTATTGCCGCCGCTGTTAAGTCAACTGGGACAGTTGGCGCCGGGGGTCAGCATTGATATTATGACACCGAGCGACGTGTCGTTTCACGACGTTGAAACCGGTAAAGTAGATATGGCGATTAATCGTTTTGATGAGTTGCCATTGTCATTTCATCAAAAAACCGTGTGGCAGGATTCCTTCTCTTGCTTAATGAGCGTCAATAACCCGGTTGCCGAAAACTTTAGCCTTGAAAGTTACTTGCGCTCTCGCCATGTCTGGGTATCTAAAACCGGCTATGGGGTAGGGGTCGGTATTGAGCCGCAAGATATTTTGCGACTTGGCTGGGTGGACGAGGCGCTCGATAAGCTCGGCAAAAAACGCAACATTAAAATGTATACCCGCAACTACCAAGTGGCAATGCAGTTTGCTGCCCAAGAAGATCTTATCGCGACTTTGCCAACCAAAGCGGCACTACTGCTAAAAGACGATTCAAGATACCGTATTTTACCCACGCCATTTGACGTGCCTTCGATGGAACTCAAGATGATATGGAGCCCTTTGCTGCATCATGATGCCGGGCACGTGTGGTTTCGTAACCTCGTCAGCGAAATCGGCGCCAACTATCCCTAATGTCTAGGTGTCAGACACCGTTATCTGCTTTTCTAAAATGGTGTCAGGCACGCAATCTATTGTACCTCTATTTTTAGACTCCGACACTACCAATCATTTGCTAAAGCTTTAGGTGTAAGTCATTGAAATTAAAGCTAGTACCATAAATAACAGTGTCAGACACCAAAAGTTCATTGTACCTCTATTTTTAGACTCCGACACTACCAATCATTTGCTAAAGCTTTAGGTGTAAGTCATTGAAATTAAAGCTAGTACCATAAATAACAGTGTCAGACACCAAAAGTTCAACTGGCGGCATTTAAAGGCATTGGTTGAAGCGGTGTCTGCCGCCCAAGTGGGCTATTTCCGCCTACCCGGGTAAATACAGTCTAGTCACAAACCTCTTTGTGCTAAATCCACAGTTCCATTGGGCCGTATTTTATCATCGAACGTAAGATGTCTGAACGGGTGACAATGCCTTGAAGTTGTGGCGTTGGCGCTTCGATAATGATGGGTAAGGCGCCGATGTGGTGTTTGAACATGACCTGACAGATCTCGTGAATAGAGGTGTCCAAGGTGGCACTAAGCACCGGGGTGGTCATGATTTTATCTATGGTGGTGCTATGGGGTTGACGTGAGGCGGCAAAGGCGAGCATATCGCGATCTGAGAGCATGCCAACCAGATCGAGGTTGTCGTTCAATACTGGAAAATGGCGATATTGATTTGTTCTAAAATATGGCCAAGCGTCGGCAAAGGTCATTCTAACGTTGAGGGTTTTGACCTTCTTGGTCATGATGTCTTGTACGGTTGAGGCTTTTTGCCTTGCAGGTGGCTGCTGTTCGTTTTCGTACTCGCTAATGGCGGTAGGTACTTTAGGGTGCGGTTCGGGCTTATCGGACTCGTCGATAGCACGCTCTCGGGTTAGGGCGTTGAGTGGTTCTGTTTTGCGTTTGTCTAACAGGCGGGCAGGATCGACCCTAACAGGCATCCCCATGTTGTATATGTAATAACTCACTTAAACCCTCGACTGACAAAAATGGCACATTGGCCGATATGATAGTTATCGGCCTTACACGCATATTATTGAATGACGTTATTCTCTACGTTGACCAAAATTGTGCGCAATTGTTGCCGATAGTTCAATGCTCAGTTTGTTCACTTTGCTGGGTGGTCATGTGCGGCAGCTCGTGAGCAATCCCTTGATGGCAGTCAATACAGGTTTTACCTTGTTCTTTTATTTTGGCATGGTTGCGTTTGGCAGGTCTTGATTGTTCATCAAGCGCCATAAATTCAAAATTGTGACAGTTGCGGCATTCTCTTGAGTCGGTCTTTCGCATCTGTTCCCACACCCGAGTCGCCATGGCAAGCCGTTGCTGTTCGAATTTCTCAGGGGTATCTATGGAGCCTAAAATTTTGTGGTAGACCTCATTGGTGGCCTGAATTTTTCGCGCGACTTTGTAAATCCAAGGTTTAGGCACATGGCAGTCTGGGCAACTGGCACGTACGCCCGAGGGATTACTGTAGTGCACCGTTTGTTGATATTCTTTAAAGGGCTTATCGGCCATTTCATGACAGCTGGTGCAAAATTCTTCTGTATTGGTCAGTTCCATCGACCAGTTAAAACCTCCCCAAAACAGAATGCCTAGAATAAAAAACAGATAAGCACCTACGGGTAGGCCCAGCAGCCACCATTTGCCGCTGGGCTTAAACAGCCTTGCAAAGCGCGATTGTTCGTTCATGAAATTGCCTTTTTATTCGGTTTTTGCCGAAGCGTAATAGTGCAATAACGCTTCAATGTCTTGGTCTGAAAGCTTGACCATGGTCGCTATCATGCGCTTATTCCCTTCGCGAGTTTTGTTGCGATACTCGGCAAAGGTTTGTTTGAGGTAACCGCGCCATTGCCCGGACAGGATGCCGGCGTCATCAGCTGGCACAGAGCCTGCGGCTTCATGGCAGATCTCACATTGCATTTTATGCACCTGTTGACCTTTTTTGGCTTGTTGCGGATCAAAGGTTTGCTTGGCTGCGACAAATTTCTGCTTAGAAAAATAGTCGGCAAGTTCGGTGATCTGCGCTTCACTCAAACCCTTGGCGATTTTGATCATGTCGGTCGGAGGGCGTTTGGTATCGCCGCTCAAATAGGCGACCGACTGGGCCGGGCGAGTCTGGTCAACATAACCGAACATGCTGTCTTCTAAATAGGCTTGCGACAAGCCGGCAATGGTGGGCATATCTTTATCTGCGCTAACTCCATTTGGCCCATGGCAGTCAAAGCAGGCCTTAATATAAGGGGCTGGATCTGCTGCTTGGACGGTGAAGCTGCCAGTAATGAACAGGGCTGACATCAGCGCAAAAACGATTCTCATTATTCACTCCTTAAAACGAATATTGTAGCGAAATGACGATATAGTCGATTCGATAGTTGTAGCTGCTTTGACCAAAGCCTAATAGGTTTCTGACGTTGCCCGGGACGGCCAGATCTAAGGCAAAATCAGCGCTTTGTAGGCGGTCGTGACGATATTGCAAGGCATATTGCCATTGCTCGCTGTAATGATAGGTCAAAGCCAATTCGGTTTGCGCCCAATCACTCGAGACCCTTGGCAGGCGCTCAGCAACGCCGAGCACTTCGGTTTGCATATCACTGTCACTGTTTGACTGTTGCCAGCTTAACTGGAGTTTGAGCGGCAGTGAAAAAAGCTCGTTTAGCTGCAATTGCGCGCCATAGCCATCTATCGCGTCTTTACTCAACCCATGCCAAAACGGGCCTGTGACGGTTGATTGTGCGTTATAGCGGGCATCATAGGTTTGCCTATTGATAAATCCGCCGATCAAGGTATCGCTCGTTAGGTGCCAATTGATAGCAAAGTCGAGCTGATGATTGCGAGTTGATTGCAGGCCGTAGAGGTTGGCCAAATGGTCGTTGTCCTGCGCGGCCGCACTCAGTTGAAAATCCAACGCTTGGTAGGGCAAGCTATAACTGAGGCTATAGCGTTTTTGTTTGCGATCAGACTCGTAAAACTTGGCCGTGAGCGGGCTTTGTTGCTGCTCAACCAAATCAATGATCTGCCAGCGCTTACCGCCGCGCTCAAAGCGCTCGGCTTTCATTCTTATTACACCAAATTCTGCCAACGGCAGGTGCAACACGGCACTATAGCCTTCATCGCGCACTTTTGATTGATACTGGTAGTTGCGGCGCTTTTTATCCTCTAACCAAGTCAATTTGGCAAAACGGCCACCGCCGAAACGGTATTTGGCGCTAATGTCTAACTCGCGATTGATGTAATCGTACAGCACATTGTTTATCTCTCCTGCGACATACACATCATTGATCACAGGTGTAAACTGCCATTGGGTTGAACGGTTGTCTCGGCTGTTCATGCGATATTTGGCATCAACCGAGAGCTTAGCGCTTAGGCGGTTGTGATAGCTCAGCCTGAGTTGCTTGCTCGATACTTTTAAGTTTGGCGAGCTTGTTGGCAGCGCCATGCTGAGTTGACTGTTTGTTGTGTAAGGCAGCAAGGGCGTATCTTGTTTGTGCGTCGCAAAAGCCGCGTAGAGTTTAAACTGCTGGCTGCCTGTGCGGTATTGGAGATTGCCATTGAACTGATAGGCAAGGTTATCTGGCTCTGCTGCCAATTGTCCGCTGGTGGCGTTATCCAGCAATGGCTGATAAGGCACTTCAAACCAATAGCCGTCATATTGATTGTTGAACTTTGAGATCGAATAACCAAATTGATAATTTACCCCACCGGCCATCGCACTGGCTGAGAGCGCAAGGTTGTCGGTGCTGTGGTCGATAGCCTGAGGGAGATAAAAGGCATTGAGCATTTGTGCTGTGCTGGCCGCTTTAATCCCCGATTGCTCAATACGGTTGTAGTCTATGGCGTAGTTAAAGTGCTGGGTATTGAGCCTAAGGCCCAAATCGAACTGTTGCCAATTGCTCTGTAAGTCGGTGTGGTAATAGTCAACAGGTGTTAGCTGAGTCATCGACGCCAAAGGTTGCCATTGTTCCGCTAACGTTAGACGGTCGTCATCAATGTGAAACGGGCTATAAAGATTTTGATACTGCTTGAGCGCAAATTCCTGATAGCCACCTTTCACTTGCCATTGGTTGTAGCGTTGCAGGTTAAAATCAAGGGCAAAGCTATCGAGACTTTGTGCATCAAGGTTGAGTCGCCAGCGCTTGTCTTCGCCGTCAAAGTGGCTGAAATGAAAGCGTGGATACAACTGGCTGCCTTGTTCGATGCCGTTGATATTGCCAAAGCGAAAGGCGTCCTCGTCGAGGTAGCCAAAGTTGAGGCTAAACCATTGCTGTTCGCTGGCCTCGAATTGGCAAAACTTGCAGCGCCAGCGTTTCGTGTGTTCATCTGTCAGGCCCCATGCCGAGTCTGCTAAGGCTTGTGTACTTAGCAGTGAAAACAGCAGGGGATAAATGGCTAGAGGCGTTTTCATCTGGGCATCCTCATCGCTGCAACTTATTACCGCTGGGATGATTGCTGCCATGTACTGCCGAGTGGCAGTTGGTGCAGCTTTGACCGATGACAAAGGCTGAAGGGCTTTGTCCAAAAAGATTTTGATTGCTCGGCATGGTGCCTTGATGGCCGTCGCCACTGTGACATTGTTGGCACAGCATGGGAAGACGTTGTTTGAGCATACCTTGATGGTTGCTACCATGGGGGTTGTGGCAGTGGGCACAGTTTTCTGCTACCGGTTCATGTTCAAATAAAAACGGCCCGCGCTTGCCTGCATGGCATTGAGTACAGGTTGCGACCACCGAATCTTTAGCCAACATTTGTTCGTGCTTGCTATCGTGTGGGTTATGGCAACTGGTACAGCGCATTTTACCTTCTTTGACCGGGTGGTGGGAAAACCTTGAGTGTTGAGCTTTGGCCGCAAGATGGCAAGTGCCACAGGTTTCAAGCTGACCCTGAGCGGTTTTGACCGGATCATGGCTGGTATGAATGCTGTGGCATGATGTACAGCTGGCCTGGTTTTGTTCATGAACGCTGTTGCTAAAGTGCGTGGCTATCTCTTTGGCATGACAGCTGCTGCATACCTGGGTAATTTTCTCAGGCCCAAAGCCGGGCTGTTTGCCGGAAAAGTCAAACATCGCGGCGCGGGTTTCGCCTTTGCGTAAGCGTCCCTTGTCGTGTTCGCTGACAGGACCGTGACAGGCTTCGCATTGCCCTTGAGAAAACACGGCTTTGGCACCATGAGGTGAACCGAATATCTTTAATACATTGGGAAAGTTGTCGCCATTGTGGCATTGGAGGCATGTATCGGCCCCTTTGCGCGAAAAGCCTTCGTCGGCAGCAGCAACGCTGCCGCCAAACAGGCTCATCATCATGCTAACCAGTGCGACAATCCTTGGCCATTTCATTATTGTCTTCGCCTTATTTTATACCATGCACTTTTTTAACTCCGGCTTCTTGACCCGGGCCGTGACAGAACTGACAGGTTTCAACCACTTGATAGTTGTCGATAGCCTGTTGTGAGGTGGCAAAAGAAGCGCCGCCATTTTGTTCCATATGGGCTTTGGCCAAAGGCGTATCGTGGCATGCAGAGCACACGGCGGCCGTGGCCGTAATGTTCAAATCATCAAGTGGATTGGTCCTTTCATTGCCGCTATTGACGGTGGTGGCCAGTACTTTTTCATCCAGTGGCAGTTCATAGGTGCCTTCGTTGTGACAGGTTAAACAGTTGTTTAACTTACCGGGGAAACGCACATGACTATAATCATGCTCTCTTGAGCCAAAGCCGTAAAACACCGCCGGGGTAGTTCGCTTGTCGGCGGCATGGATGGCATGGATCATATATTTCAAATCGACACTGGCTTCTGTTAGACCATCGGTGGTATGGGTCGGATCATCCGGTCTGCGGGTCAAATCGGTGTTGTTGGGGTTATGACACATGGCGCACAACTGCACGTTATTGGTGCGGTTGTTGCCGTGTAGGCTCAAATCTTGGTGACAAGCATTGCATTTGTCAATGGCTACGACTTCGCGACGAGGTTCAACCTGGGCGCCATTGATTGAGAAAAACTCTACCACACCTGGCACTGGGATACGGTCTGAGTAAGTGCCGTCACCGTCAAAATCGCCCGCCGGATGGCCTTCAAGGGCCACCGCCAGCGTGCCGACAGCATCTTCGGGCACTGCGGTTTGTGAGGTGACGGTAAAGCTGCCGTCGCCATTGTCTTGAGGGTTACCTAGGGCGTTGATTGAGACCGCGCTGGCCACACCGCTGTTGCCGCCTTTGTTGGTATAGTCACGGCCATCACCCCAAGCCAAATCGACAGCTAAGCGACTTGTGCCGCCGCCTGCGGTAAAGGCCGGATGGTTGGCAATGTCATAATTGTCGCCGGCTTGTGGATTGGTGATACGAAATCGTACTTGTGGGAATTGCCCGGAATCGGTGTTGTTGACCTCTAAAATTTCAAACCCAAAATTCGCCATGGCCAATTGCTGTGGGATGACGTGAGACTGCTTTGCTGAGCCGACGAATTTTCCTTCGGCGTGGCATACAGTGCATTCGCTGTTGTCGGTGGCAATGCCACCCGGGTGACCGCCTTCTTTGCCGAGGGCAAAATTGACGTCATCATGGCAAGAACCACAGGCTTCTATGGTTGGTGTTGTGTACCATTGGTGGGCGTCTGCCGTGAGCGGATTCTCTTGGTTGTGGCAGTTGGTGCAGTTACGAATGTCCTGTGGAAAATGCACGTCGGAATAGTCGTGTTTCGAATTTCTATAGCCGTAAATGGCATACTCGCCACCGGCCTCAACAGAAGGTAGCTCGGCGCCTCGGTGAATCTTATGGATCATCTGCGCAAAGTCTATACTGTTGCCGCTGTTGGCGTCACTGCTGCCGGGGTTATGACAGGTCACGCAGTATTGCACCTCTTTGCGGCCGCCGCCATGTATGGCCAATTCGCCGTGACAATTATTGCAGGTTTGAGTGGTCACCATATTGCGGCTGAAGATATTGTCTGTGGCGCCGGTTGAAGGTTGCCAGTCATAAATTGCGTTGGCAACCGGCTGGTCGCTACCGCTGATCTGTAACGCAATTCGGTGGGTAAGAGTGGCATCATAGGTGACAGCAACAGGCGTTTCAACGGCGGCTAAATTGTGTGAGAAGGTGTAGCTGTAACTGCCATCACCATGGTTGGTCAATTCGCCATCATTCTCTGAGGTTGCTTGGATCTTATCTTGTTCACCGGGACCGACTTCGCCCGCAGCTTCTATTCGATTGACATAACTTTGCCAGTGGCTGGCATTGCCGTTTTGGCCCGGATTCAGTTGTGCTACGGTAAAACGATAGCCGCTGAGTTTATTGTAGGGGTGACCGTCTTGATCGCTTATCTTGAAATGGGCCGTTAGGACCCCGTTGTTGACTTCGGCTGCGGTGAATTGTGCCGTGAGTGCCGTTGGGTCGGGATAATCCGGGTCAACGGAGGTGCCTGGTTCTCCTTGCGGGCCTGGATCACCAGTTGGTCCTTGTGCGCCGTCGCTACCACATCCGCCAAGCAATAATACCGCCAACAGACAGAGCAACTGGGTGCAACCTTTGTGCAGGCTTTTCATGGCAACCTCTTATTACTATTAAGAATTAAGACAAATTTGCAAACCTATCTGCTCAGTTAAGCACAAGAAACAAAAAAGCGCCTATATTTTGGTGCTTTTTTGTCCGATTTTTGATCTAGGTCAATATTCTAATGCTCGGTTTTTTATTGGGGAAACTAAACCATAGGCGCAAACAGCAAAGATAATGCCAGTAGGGTTGGGGTAAGTAAGGTGACCATGACATTCATGCCCATAAATTGGGGATGTTGCGCAATGTTTTGTTGATACTTATTGGCTGCCTGCGCACTCATCCATGCAGGAATTAAGGTGAGCAAAGCAATGGCACTCAATAGCGGCAGCATATTGCATACGATCATGCCGACGATAATGACGAATGGGAGTATGGCAACCAAGCGAAAAGCACTAGCTGCCGCAGCAACACCGTAGGCAATGGAAAAGTGGTTGCGGCCAACCTCTTTGTCTGCATCAATATCGGGAAATTGATTGAGCAATAACAGGTTGTTGACCTGCAAAAAGGGGATCAGTGCCAGCAGCGCGGCACTTAGTGTAATGGTTTCACCCAAAAGGATAACGCTACTCAGAACCATCAAGATGCCAAAGCCGAACCCCGGGGCCAGCAGGCACAACCAAGGCCAGCGGTTGACGTACTTGGTATAGCCGATGATCAATAAAAACCCTAGAAAGCCCATCGGCAACAAGACCATAGCCCCTTTGCTTGCCACAAAATGAATGCCGACCCAGCACATCAAAGCTAAACAAATCAATGCGCTGAGTAACACGCCTCTCGCGCCATGTGGGTTTTCTGGCAGCGCGCCGCTACCGCCACTAAACGGCGTTCTACGGGTATTGAGGTCAAGCCCACTTTGAAAATCCTGGTATTCATTGAGTTGATTGACTGCAATATGCGCCGCCAATGCGCCAAGTAAAATCAGCAGTGTGTCGGCAAGGTTTGGCTGGGCGACTTGCTGCATCGCAATCGCGTAGGCAAATAAAATGCAAACCGGGGTTAGAATGAGAAATGGTGGGCGAGCAGATTTGGCGATGGTACTGATTTGCATCTTAAGTTATATCCCTAGGCGTTTTGCCCTTTATTGTAGCTTGGATTTTTCTTGCTACAAGTATTGTTGATAAAGTGTGGGGTATCGGTATGGCTGCTGATAATGAACATGCGAGCAACCCGCGCTTGTGGCCGGGCGAGAACGTATTAGGATTTGCGTTAATGGCGGTGAGAGATAAGTTGCGCTAAAGCGCGGTGGTAGGAATAGGAATGGGCAATTGACATGATTATTGCCCATTCCTGCTGTTTTGTAGTGATAGCGCGCTAGAACATGCTGACTTTGAATTCTACGCCGACAAAACGTCCTTCATTGACGATGCCGGTGAGGTTATTAAAGTCGATACCACCGATCACACGCTCCTGGTCGGTAATATTGCGGGCATATAGTGCAACCTCATACTCGAAGTCACCTGAGTTCCACATATACCCGGCTCTTAAACCACCTTCAAGCAACGGCTTACCTTCAAATTCCACCGATTTATACAAGAAAAAGTCGATGTCACTGCGATAAGACCAGTCGGTATAGACATACAACTCGCCAGCGCCGACTTCGGTTGACCAGCGAGCGGTAACATTGGCTATCCATTTGGGGGCGTGGGGTAGGCTATTACCATCTAATATTGCGCGGCCATCAGCCGTTAAGGCATTGGTGACGGTGCACTGAGCACAGACTGGAATTGTCAACTCGTTGTCGTTGAGTTCGGTTTTGTTGTAACTGAGATTGGCGCTCAGCAGCAGATTTTCCAGTGCGGCAAGTTCGGCATCAAGTTCAAAGCCGTAGCCTTTGGTTTGATTGACATTAACTAGGCGGTTGAAGTTTGTGTCGCCACCGACTGCTGTAACTTGCTGGTCATCCATGGTGTAGTTGAATACCGCAAAGTTGACGCGGCCACGTTTATCCAACACATCGGCCTTGATACCGGCTTCAAAAGATAAAATGGTTTCAGAGTCAGCTACCGTCACTTCATCGCCGAATAAAATGCGCCCTTGGATACTCGGTGCTCTAAATCCATCGGCAATGCGCGAGTAAAAATTGACACCATCGGTAAGGGCGTAGGTGGCGCTAATATCCCAACTGATATGAGAGTCGCTGGGATTCGCCGAGCCGCTGACGTTTGGCGCGCCAAAAGGCGACAGAGTTCGTTCAGCGTAATAGTCTTTTTTATCCTTAGAGTAGCGAGCGCCAAAGGTCAGTTTCAACGGATCTGAGACTTCATAATCTAAAGTTCCGAACAGCGCGTAGGCTTTGGTGTCTTGAGTTTGCTGAGCAAAACCGTTGAGTGCGCCATTGGCTAACGTGTCGTAACTGTTGGAATCGACCACTAGGTGCTCTTTGAAGTAAAACACCCCGACTTGATAGTCGATTTTGCCGATATCATTGGTTGAGAGCCGAAGCTCCTGTGTCCACTGGTAGTGATCTGGGATACCATCGGCACTTTCGGCTGGAAACAAAATCGTCCCCGGGCCACCGTAGGGTAAGAATGCCGCGCCATAACCGCCATCGATGTCCGCACCGGAAAAGATCTCGGTTGATTCGTAGCCGGTGATGGAAGTGACTGTGTAATCATCGACAGTCCACTCTAGCTTCGCGCTACCGCCAAAGGTTTCAACATCCTGTACGGCTCTGCTGGCGGCATCTTGGTTGATGATATTGCTGTTATAACCTGCGGCAAAGTCATTACTGCCAGATTTGATGATATTGGCTCTAAAGGGGATAGGTGACGCTTCCATATCTCGGGTGTGTAGATTGAACAGTGCGGTAAAGTCACTATCGTCGTACAACACCTGAAAACGAGCGGCAAACTCTTCATGGCCACCAAGTACGTTATCTTGTTCAAAACCCGGCGCGCGGTTGTCAATCCAGTTATCTCGGTCTTGGTACATAAAAGATAGACGCATCGATACCTTATCGCTGACACCACTGTTGATGGCGCCTTCCATATCGATATCACTGTGGCTGCCATAGCTGATGTTGCTATAGGCTTCAAACTCTTGCCTTGGTTTGGCCGAATCGAATTTGACCAAACCGGCTGGGGTATTACGACCGAACAATGTGCCTTGTGGCCCTCGCAATACCTCGATGCGGGCAACGTCAAACACCGGATAGCCCTTAAGTATTGGGTTTTCCAATACCACTTCGTCGTAGACCAAAGAGACCGGCTGCGAGCCATTGAGATCAAAGTCGGTATTGCCTAAGCCGCGAATGTAAAAGCGGGGGAAGGTTCGGCCGAATGAGGATTCGATAGATAGGCTTGGGATCTTGGCGCTTAAAAAACGTATATCCATGCCGCCTGAGCTGTAAATATTGAGTTTTTCACCTTGTACGGCGGTGATTGATGCTGGTACCTCTTGCATGTTTTCCACCCTTTTACGGGAGGTGACCTCAATCACTTCAAGCTGAAATAAATTCCCTAGTGACATATCTCCAACTTCATCATCACTGTCCTCTTGTGCCAGCGCCGCAAAAGGCAGACCAGCGGAACACAGCAACAGTATAAGGGTTGGCTTTTTCATCTTACTGTTTCCATATGAGTTTATTTATTGAGCAGTTGACCTTTTAACCATAGATGAGGCTGACATTTTTGCCACTTTAGACCCAATTTATCCCTTTATGTTATGTCCTGAGAAAAAACTCTGCCAATGCGAGGCGGTGAAACTATACTCAATGGAATGTTCAATTGGCGTCGCAGGCCCTATTTTGCCCTCGAGATGGCGTTTGTAATAACCTGTTACGCTTTAACACTTTGAAGGTGTAGGAATTTTTTACCAGTTCAGTAAAGTGTTGCAGGGGCAATTAGTCACATAATAATTGTTCATGGATGAATTCGATAAAGCATTGATAGAGGTGAATGAAGTGGATAGGCGGAATTTTATTAAGTTATCCGGTATTGGTATGGGGTCGATGATGCTCCCTCTGACCGGGAATATGGTATCGGCAGCAGAGTTACTCGATAGACCGATGGACGTGGCGATGAAGAAAAAGCTCGCAGACATCGCACTTAACGCCGCTCGCAAAGCCGGGGCAACTTATGCCGACGTGCGCATTGGGCGCTATTTGAATCAATTTGTCAGTACACGAGAAAACCGTGTTGCTGGTCTAGTTAATACCGAATCGGCTGGTTTTGGCGTTAGGGTGATTGCCAATGGGACTTGGGGCTTTGCTTCAAGCTCAGATATGTCCGCCGATAGTATTGCCAAAACCGCAGTACAGGCGGTTGCCGTTGCCAAAGCCAACTCAAAATTCCAAGTTGAGCCTGTGACATTAGCGCCGCTCAAAGGCGTGGGAGAGGTTACATGGCGCACGCCGATTCAAAAAAATGCTTTAGAGATCCCTGTCAAAGACAAAGTAGACCTGTTGCTCAGTGTCAATGCTGCCGCCATGGCCGGTGGGGCAAACTTTATCAGCTCCAATTTATTTTTGGTCAATGAACAAAAATACTTTGCCTCAACCGACGGCTCTTATATCGACCAAGATGTGCACCGCATCTGGGCGCCATTTACCGCAACCGCTGTCGGCAAAGATGGCTTTAAACAGCGCTCGGCTTTAGGGAGTCCGATGGGGATGGGCTTTGAATATCTTGAGCCGAAAGAAGAAGATAAGGTACGCATTCAAGGGGCCAATATCGGTTATCGCAACTCCTATGACATCTTAGAAGATGCAACAGAGGCCGGGCGTCAACTCAAAGAAAAACTCAAAGCGCCGTCAATCAAACCGGGCAAATATGACTTGGTGTTAGATCCAGCCCACCTGATGTTGACCATTCACGAATCGGTCGGCCATCCACTGGAGCTTGACCGCGTACTTGGCTATGAAGCCAATTTGGCTGGTACCAGCTTTGCCACTTTAGATAAATGGCGCAGTAAGAAATTCAATTACGGTTCGAAACTGGTCAATATTTTTGCCGATAAGATACAGCCGAATTCCCTTGGTAATGTCGCTTATGATGACGAAGGCGTGAAAACCAAAGAGTGGGATCTGATCAAAGATGGTATCTTGGTTAACTATCAGGCCATTCGCGACCAGGTGCATATGATTGGACAAAAGCAATCCCATGGTTGCTGTTATGCGCAAAGCTGGGCCGATGTTCAATTCCAGCGTATGCCCAACGTATCGTTGCGACCGAATAAAAAAGACTTAAGCGCCGATGACATTATCAAAGATGTCGAGGATGGCATTTATATCGTTGGCCGTGGTTCATATTCTATCGACCAGCAGCGTTATAACTTCCAGTTTGGCGGCCAGCTGTTCTATCGTATTAAAAACGGCAAAATCGACGGTTTGGTAGAAGACGTGGCCTATCAGTCAAATACTCAGGAGTTTTGGAACAGTTGTTCGGCGCTGGCCGGTAAATCCGACTATCGCATCAGTGGCTCGTTCTTTGACGGCAAAGGTCAACCCATGCAGGTCAGCGCCGTGTCTCACGGTTGTCCGACAACCCGCTTTAACAAGGTCAATGTGATCAATACAAAACGAAAAGTTTAATGCGGCAATAAGACAACAATTCGATAGAGGTAAATCATGGCTATTTTAACTGAACAAAACGCCAAACAACTGTTACAAAAAGTGCTGTCTTATTCCAAGGCAGATGAATGTCAATGTGCGCTTGACGGTACTTTGACGGGCAATATTCGCTATGCGCGCAATACAGTCACCACCGCTGGTGAAACCAGTGACGTCACCTTGACGGTGACCTCATCTTTTGGCAAGCGCACCGGTACCGCCAGTATTAATGAATTTGATGATGCTTCGCTGAAGAAGGTGGTTAAGCGCTCTGAGGAGTTGGCCAAGCTGACGCCTGAAGATCCTGAATATATGCCGAATTTTGGCCCGCAAAAATACGGTAAGGCGATTAACTACTGGCAAAGTACCGCCGATGCTGGTCCTGAATACCGCGCTGAGGTCGCCAATGTCAGTATTAAAGAAGCACGCAGCAAAAACTTAGTGGCTTCGGGCTTTTTACAAGATACCGTGCAGTTTGTGGCGATGATGAACAACGCCGGGCTGTTTGCCTATAATCGCTCGACGGATATCGACTTTTCGGTCACGGTAAAAACTGAAGACGGCAAAGGGTCTGGCTGGATCTCGCGCAACTATGGTGATGCTAAGCAACTCAACATTGCCAAGGCGTCAAAGATAGCTGGACAAAAAGCCCATGATTCGGCTAACGCCAAAGCGATGGAGCCGGGTAAGTACACCGTGATCTTAGAGCCTGCCGCTTCGGTGCAGTTGCTGCTGAATATGGTTGGCAATATGTCACAGCGCAGTGCTGACGAAGGCCGCAGCTTTTTGAGCTATCAGGCCAAAGAAGGGGAGCAGAATCCACCAAAAAATAAGCTTGGGATGAAGCTGTTCGACCAGCGCGTCAATATTTACTCTGATCCGTTTAATCCTGCGGCGCCGACTGCGCCATTTGCCAATGACGGTAAGGCGGCAGAACGTACCGATTGGATCAAAAACGGCAAAGTGGTCAATATGTACAATTCGCCATTTTGGGCGAAGAAAACCGGCAGCGATTATGTGCCGATTGTGCGAAGTCGCGATCGCAATTCGTCACCTTTTATCATTATGGATGGTGGCAATGAGTCGTTGGAGGAAATGATCAAAAACACCCGTAGAGGCATTTTGGTCACCCGTTTTTGGTATATTCGCCAGTTGGATCCGCAGTCTTTGATGTATACCGGGCTTACCCGCGACGGCACCTTTTATATTGAAAACGGCAAGATCAAATATCCGGTGAAAAACTTCCGTTTTAACGAAAGTCCAATCGTGATGCTCAACAACATTGAAGCCTTGGGTAAACCGGTGCGTACTTCCGGCGGTTGTATTGTGCCGCCGATGAAGATCAGAGACTTTACCTTCTCAAGCACCTCTGATGCGGTTTAACGGATGCGACTGAGTAAATTAAGGTAAGTTGCAGTGGAACGTCGTCGCTTTATACTTGGCTTATCGGCCTTGGCTGCCAGCAAAGGCTTGATGTCTTTTGGCAGCTTCGCGCAAAGCGGCGACGTCGATTTTTACTTTACTCGGTTAAGCTATGAGTCAGGCGACTGGGAAGTTGATGAGCGTATGCCGGCCAATATGCTTAACTCCCTGATTGAATACACCACCATTAAAGTCGATTTGAAAGAACGAATTGTGCCTTTGGCCGATCCGGCGATGCTCAATGCACCATTTTGCTATTTGGCCGGGCATCGGCTGGTGGAGTTTAATGCCCAAGAGCGTGAAAACTTTGAGCGTTACGTCAAAAATGGTGGTTTTGTGTTTGTCGATGATTGCAACCATGATATCGATGGCTTATTTGCCCGTTCATTTGAGCGCCAAATGGCCGAGATATTTGGCCAAAATGCACTCAAGAAAATTGCCAACGACCATCCCATTTATTCCTCCTTCTTTCAATTTGACGGTCCGCCGAATACCTCTGTCGAGCTTAATGGCTGGGGAGATGATTTGGTACATAACTACTTAAAAGCGATAGAAATAGACGGCCGTATCGGGGTTTTATACTCCAACAAGGATTATGGTTGCGAATGGGACTATGACTTTAGAAACAAACGCTGGCTAAGTGAAGACAACACCAAATTTGCCGTCAACATCGTGGTCTACGCCATGACCACATAGCAACCAAGGTGTCAGACACCAAAATTATAGGGACGTAAAAGTAGTTTAGGTGTCAGACACTAAATTTAGCGGGACAAAAAGTGCAGCAGCGCAGCAGTGCGGTATAGGTGAAACACATCCCAAGGTGTCAGACACTAAAATTATAGGGACGTAAAAGTAGTTTAGGTGTCTGACACTAAAATTAGTGGGACAAAAAGCGCAGCAGTGCGGTATAAGGTGAAAACATGCAGTTGGATGAACAAGAGATAAGCCTAAAGCTGGCAAAGTTGGGCCAAGTAAAAAGTGAGATGGCCAAGGTCATTGTCGGCCAAACCGAGGTGGTTGAGCAGCTATTGATCTGTATGCTTGCTGGTGGTCATTGTTTGCTTGAAGGTGTGCCCGGCCTTGCTAAAACGCTGATGGTCAGTACCTTGGCAAGAACGTTAACGCTTGATTTTCATCGCGTGCAGTTTACGCCCGACCTGATGCCGAGCGATATCATTGGTACCGAGATCTTAGAGCAGGATCACACTACAGGTAAGCGTTTTTTTAAATTCCAGCAAGGTCCGGTATTTTCCAATATCCTATTGGCCGATGAGATCAATCGTACACCACCAAAAACTCAAGCGGCGCTGCTTGAGGCGATGCAAGAAAAAAAGATCAGCTACGGCGGCACCAGTTATGATTTGCCTAAGCCGTTTTTTGTGCTGGCAACGCAAAATCCGGTAGAGCAAGCGGGGACTTATCCATTACCCGAAGCGCAGCTTGATCGCTTCTTGATGTTTGTTCAGGTTGCCTATCCCAGCAAGGAAGAAGAAGTGGAGATTTTGCAAAGAACCACAGGCAGTTATACCGCTGAGCTGACTGAAGTGCTCGGTAGCGCGGATATTATTGAGCTGCAAAAGTTGGTGCGCATGGTTGAACTGGCGCCTGCACTACTTGGCTATATTGCCGATCTTGCCAGAGCGTCAAGGTTGGATGAGCCGCAAAGCGAGTTGGTTAAGCGTTATGTGCGCTGGGGAGCTGGCCCAAGAGCAGGACAGGCACTGGCATTGTGTGCCAAAGCGCGGGCAATTTTAGATGGTCGATTTGCCGTCAGTGTGGAGGATGTTAAAGCCGTGAGCTTTGGCATATTACGCCATCGTATTTTGCTCAACTTTCATGCTCAGGCCGACAACATTACGCCGGATGATGTCATTCAAGACATGCTCTTGACGGTTAAAGCGCCACAAAGCCCGCTAGGTTAGCCTCCGTTATGGAATCGATGATTGACCCTGCCGTCCTTGCTCGGGTGAAAGACTTACCCTTGCTGGCCCGAAGCGTTGCCGAGGGCTTTTTGTATGGTCAACAGCAGAGCATTTTACGTGGCACCGGTATGGAGTTCAGTCAATATCGCAGTTATGAACCCGGAGATGAGTTAGGCCGCATCGACTGGAAACTGTTTGCTCGTAGCGACCGCTATTATGTTCGTGAGGCAGAAAAAGAAAGTGAAACCAACGTCTTTTTGCTGCTCGACACCACAGGCTCAATGTCTTTACAGTCTCACAATGGACCTTGGAATAAGCTCGACTATGGTAAGGCCTTAGTGGCTACTCTTGCCTATTTGGCTGAGCGTCAAGGTGATAATGTTGCCCTATTGAATTTGGCGCAAGGAGCTGAAGATTTTCTTGCGCCAAGTAAAGGCCAGCGTCATTTTCACCGACTGCTGGCGCAATTGGCAGGCTTCAAAAGCGCTGGTGGCTTTGCCGATATCAAGTGGCTAAACAGCTTTATCGCCAGCTTGAGCAAACCGTCGTTGGTGATTGTGGTGAGCGACTTTTATCAGCGCAATGATGAGCTGATGACATTCATCAAAGCCATTAATGTTGGACGCGGTGAGCTGGCCACCATTGCCTTAGAGTGTGATGATGAGCTGGATTTTCCCTATCAAGGCCCGATACGCTTTAAAGATTTAGAAAGCGGAGAAGAACTATTGGCACCGGCTAAGCAGGTTAAAGATCATTATTTGCAGGCGTTGCTTCACTATCGTGCCGAGTTGAAGGCTGACCTGTTAGGCTTAGGGGTGGCACATTATCCGATGAATATCGATAAACCGATGGATATGGCGCTGTTTCATTACCTATCACACCGCCAAGCGTTGGGTGTTTGAGTATGGGCCTGTTATCGACAATTGCTTTGTGGGGGTTGTTGGCTTTAGCCATACCCGTGCTTATTCACCTCGTCAATCCCGGCAAAGGCAAACTGGTTTGGGTTGGCGACATTAAGCTGTTAAAGGGCGTCAAAAACAATCGCGTAAACGAACTGAAGATCAAACGTTGGTTGTTGCTACTGGTTCGACTACTCATCTTAACGCTGTTGGTCTTACTGATGGCCAAGCCTTATATTTATGGCCAACTCAAGCTCTTTGGCGGAAAAACCATTTTGGTCAGTGAGGATTGGCTAACCGCGAGTGACGCCAAACAGCGCGAAAGCCTCGGTGATTATCACGTTCTTTCACCAAACCATGTGTGGCAGCAATTGGCGATGTGGCATCAAAAGACCGAATACAGCACCCAATTTGATGTTTATGCTTTTGATTGTATCGATAGTTTTGAAAGTGCAGTAAAGCCGCAATTTAACCGCCCAATCAATTGGTATTTAACACCCTGTTCAAACAAGCCCGTTGCCGGCTCTAGCAAAACGCTTACTTTGATTGCCGACACGCCGGACAAAAGGCTATTGGCAGCGCTCAATGCCATCAAGGTCCATGCCATGCCAATGTTAAAGGTGCAAGTGGTTGCTCGGCAAAATGAGTTAAATGGGGCGTCGGATTGGTATATTTATCAAAACGAACAAAAGCTCGAAGTGTCACTACTAGAGCAGGTTGCCAAAGGGCGTATTTTGTTCGTTGTTGGTGGCGAGGGAGAAACCAAACCATGGGGTGAGGGGTCGATTGTCCCCTTTAGTCTTGAAGGTGCGCACTCTGGCGCTTTTCCTGAACTACTGCTCAGCGTTCTTAACCAACACTTACCCTTTTCGCAGCGCGTTGGTGAGCTGTCACTTGGCGATGCGCAGTTGCAAATTACGCCGGGAGAGGACGCCACCGCTGAGCAAAAAGTGGCAGTTGAGCGGTATTTGATTTATTTGTTGTTGATCTTGTGGCTGATTGAACGCTTTATCGCCGAGCGTAGGGATAGGGTTTATGATTAGCCATGCGCAAGGCATCTTGGCGCGTTATGCCAAACTCGGTTTACAAGGGCTGTTGATTGAAAGGTTGTGTCTGTTTGCAGCCATTACACTGTGTTTTATTGCGTTGTCGCGCAGCGTACCGTCGCTTATTTGGCTGTGGCTCAGTTGCGCCGCCGGGTTAATTGTGTGGCAGGTCATTTGGCCTTTGTGGTATCGGGCTGGGCAATATCGTCCGTTAGCCATAGCGGAGCATTTTAACAGTCAAATCGGTATGCTTGAGCACAGTGCCCATTTGCTGTTGAGTGATGCTGAACTCAATGTGTTGCAGCGAATACAGCGAGAAAAAATCGCCAAGGTAATGGTCACGGCCGAGCAACAGGGGCTGCTGAAGCAGGCAATGCCGAGTATTCGTTATAAAAAAGCACTTTTATGGCTTGCTGCCGGCATTGCTTTACTGTTGTCTCACGCTTGGTTTGAACATCAACAGCGTTTTGTCGTCGAGTCTCCTGACAGGCTCGAACAACAGCAGCCTTTGGCGCTTTTATCCATGAGCATTGAGGTTTTTCCGCCTCGCTATACCGGGTTGTCGCCACAAACCCATACTAAGGCAGATATCCAAGTGGTTGAAGGCGCCAAGGTGCGTTGGCATTTGCGTTTTTCTGACAACAGCAAGCGCTACCGCATCATGCTTGGCGACAAAGCTTTGGAGTTGGCTTATCAAGGGGATGACCAAAGCTTTGTTGCCGAAAAAGTCGTCGATACGACGGGTTTATACAGCATTGCCTCAGACGGTCAGCAACTACCCGGCATATATTCGTTGTCGGTGATTAAAGACAAAAGTCCTAAGGTGCGATTGCTTGAACCTCGACAGTCTTTTATTGAAATCGAAAAATCCGGTAGCACCGAGTTTACCGTCAAAGCGACAGTTGAAGAAGACTATGGCGTTAAACAGGTGCAGATCTTAGCTTCACTGGCAAAAGGATCCGGCGAGGCGGTTAAATTTCGTGACAGCCGCTTTGAATTTGACAAAGTGTCGCTTGAGCAGACGAAAACCATTTACCATAAGCATTGGGATCTTAAATCTCTTGGTATGGAAAGCGGCGATGAGATTTATTTCACTGTCATCGCAACAGACAATAAGCCCGGCGGCGGCCAGCAAGGTCGCTCGAATACCGTGATTGTGAGGTGGCTTGATGATGAGCCGGAAATCGTCTTGGCCGATGGCGTGCAACTTAACTATATGCCTGAATATTATCGCTCCCAGCGTCAGATCATCATTGAAACCGAGCAACTCATTGCCGATAAATCCAGTCTTGAAGTGGTCAGGTTCAATCAGTTGTCGGTTGAACTGGGTCAGGCTCAAGGAGACTTGAAGTTACGCTATGGTCAATATCTGGGTAATGAATCGGAATTTGAACCTACTGGCGCCAACACACAGCACGAAGATGAGCATGAACACCAACAGGGAGAAGAAAAGGACGAGCCTTTTATCGCCTCGCAAGAGCAAGTACTTGAGCGTTTTACCCATCACCATGAAGACGTACTCATTGGTGAAACTTCGATTCACAATCCCCGCTCGATGATGAAAAAAGCACTGGGTAACATGTGGCAAGCGGAGCTGCACCTGCTTTTAAGCGAACCACAAAAAGCGCTTCCTTTTGCGCGGGAGGCCGACCGTTACCTTAAACTCGCCAAACAGGCCCAGCGGATATATGTGAAAAGGTTAGGGTTTGAGCCGCCGCCGGTGTCTTTAGAGCGTAGGTTGACAGGAGAGTTGAAAGACATTCCAAAGCGTAAAGTGGAGCAAACCGAGGTTAGACTTGATGATAAAGCGCAAGTGGTATTTCGTCAGGGATTTCGAGTGCTTAGCGAACTTTCGCTACAAGATACGCTGACCTCTGAGCAACGGCAAAGTCTGGAAAAAGCCAAAAGTACCTTAACCGAGATGGCCAACAAGCGGCCTGGGCTTATTCGCTATGCCGCTATTGCCCAACGCATTTTGACCAGCAATGCCACTGCGCTCAGTCAGTGTGAAAATTGTGCCGCTCAGCTACAACAAAAGCTTTGGCAATTGCTCGATAGTAGTCGTGGTATGCCCAATCAGGGTTGGCAGCCCTACTTCGACGAAGACGCCATGGCAAAACAGTATCTACAGCAGGTAGAAATATTGAATGGGGCTGCTCAATGACTATTGATTTTTCAAGCGGCCTTAGCCAAGGGATGTTATTGCTGTTGCTGCTTTCTTGCGGCTGGAGCCTCTATCACGTCAAAATTCGATTATATCAGCAATCAAAGCGGCGTTTTGGTGCCGTGCTCGGGCTAAACCTGATTTGCTACAGCCTGCTAGCCGCATTGTTGGGTAACCTTACTATTTATCGCGTGAACAATAATCAATTGACGCTCAATAGCGATACCCCGGCTCAGGCGCCGAACAGTGCCTACGTTGAACTGCTCAATCAGGCAAGCCCTTCAAGAGCCTCGCTTAAAGGGTATGGGCTTTACCGTGCCCAATGGGATGAAGTTGGCCCTGTATCGTTAGATTTTTCCGCCCCGGCAATAAAGCCCGGCGCCGTTACAGTTCAATGGCCTCAAGTGCTGGTGCTCGGTCAACAGTTGAACATGAGTGGCGTGTGGCATCATGCGCAAAGCAAAGGTGTTGATAGCGTTAAACTGATCGATCCTGCCGGTGATACCGCAGCGCAAAGCAGAGTGCGTCATGGTGAGCGTTTTACACTGAGCGATGTGCCAAAAGCCACCGGAAAAGTGGTTTATCGCTTTGTTGCGATGGATGACAATGGCAGCGTATTGGCCGATGAAATAGTGCCATTACAGGTTAAGCTGGCACCAGCGGCGCGAGTGCTGGTGGTGCAGGCGGCGCCGTCGTTTGAAACCAATCAAATGAAGCAATGGGCGAGTGCCAACGGCGCCAGTTTAGTGGTGAAAACTCAGATCAGTAAAGCTCGCTTTTTGACGCAGAAAGTGAATTTTGATGGACCTGTGCAACAGGGGATACAGCCACAGGTATTGGCCCAGTTTGACTTGATGATTTGCGATGGCGCCACGCTTAGTAGATTTGATCAAGAGCAGCTTGCGGCTTTAGAGCAGGCAATCGAGGAGGGATTGGGGCTGTTGGTTTTAGCTGATGAGGCATTGCTGCAAAGCAAAACTCAGCCTGCCATATTATCTGCCTTTGGTCTGGCAAAAATAAGCGCATATGAACAGCAAAACACCACTGCACCAGTGACACTACCTAGTATTGAACTGGGCTTTTCTGCGTTGCCTGCGCAATTTGCCGAGTCAGCGGGTATTGTGTTCGAGCAAGCACAAAATGGTCGTATACTCGGGGTATTAAGGGCCGTTGGCAGCGGCAAGGTCGGCGTTAGCGTGTTAACTGAGCGCTATCGAATGCGGCAAAATGGCCTACATGAACAATACAGTCGCTACTGGCAAAAAACCTTTGGCCTATTGGCGCGAGCCAGACAAGATAGCCGTTTTGCAATACAACAAGTAACGCCAAGCCACCAAGTCGGCTTTGCCCGCCAGCATTGCATCTTGTCAAAAAGCTCAGCGCTTGCTCTGTTATGGCAAAACAAGCCAATCAACCTCAGCCAATCACAGTACAACCCTAATCAATACTGTACTTTAGTTTGGCCAGAACAAGCAGGCTGGCATACCCTTGAGTTAAAAGATATTAAAGGTAAAACCCTCGATACTTTATATAGTTACACCTTTTCATCGAAACAATGGCAAAGTGCTACCCAATATCAAAAAGTCGCGGACACTAACGCCTACGTCGCAGGACAAAAAGCCAATGTTGCGCAAACAAAACGACAACCGAAACAACTTCAGCCTTTACCGCAATGGCTTTACTGGCTGCTATTGAGCGTATTTGCTTCGGTTTTGTGGTGGGAGCGACGCCTGTAGAGGCGCGCTGGAAAATGAAATATTTAAAGAATGAGCACTAAATTCAAATTTTTATCATAGATTTTTCCAAAATCCCCCTTTCAATGAAAAATGATTAAAAATCAATTGCTTAAAAAGTAATTGCAAAAGAGTCGAAAAAAACACTGAAAAAATCTGAAAAAACCGGAATGAAGTTATGGAAGCAGTGTGTCATTGCTTTTAGCCACTGTCGCCAAGGGTTTTGGCGTATCTGGTGCTAACCGTTTGAACGATTTTGGCTGCTTGGATATGATGCAAACTCAACTAAAACAGTGGGCTGAGCCGTCGCTCATATATTAAAAGGCGAAAAGTTGTTGCTTATTTCTTTGCCACCAATTCAACCTCAAATAACTGTGACCAGCGTTTGCCGGTGAGGTAAAGTTTGTGGTTTTGTTGGTCGTAGGCGATGCCGTTGGGGACGTCGTTTACGCTGTCGTTGGGCGATAGGCCGTTGATGTCGATGGTGCTAACGACTTTGCCGCTACGTGGGTCTATGGCGACGATTTCGTTGCGATACCAGATGTTGGCCAGTATCAGGCCGTCTACGTATTCCAGTTCGTTGAGGTAGGCGACTTCACCTTGGTGGTTAAATACGTTGATGGTGCGTACCACCTTAAAGCTTCTTGGGTCGATAAAATATATGGTGTCGGTGCCGTCGCTTAAGATTAACTCTTTGCCGTTATGGGTTAGCCCCCAACCGCTGGTTTGTATTGGAAAGGTACCTTGTTGTTCGAGGGTATCTGGGTCGTAGATAAAACCGATTTTAGCATCTAGGGTCACTTGATAGATTTTGCCGTTCAATAGGGTCATGCCTTCGCCGAAGTAGCGGTCATCAAGGGCTTTACTTCTGATGGCCTTACCTGTACTTAGTTTGACTTTCATCAGTTTTGATTGACGACGAAGCCCGGTGGTTTCGTACAGGTAGCCATCGTGAAAAATTA
This sequence comes from Alteromonadaceae bacterium, assembly GCA_041583135.1. GTDB lineage: Bacteria > Pseudomonadota > Gammaproteobacteria > Enterobacterales > Alteromonadaceae > JABSOG01. The sequence continues at coordinate 34,140 of JBFHGJ010000039.1, forward strand.
AGCCTTGGGTAAAGGAGCTGGTGTCGTGAGGGTAGCGGTTGATGATTTTAAAGCTGTATTGGCTGTAGGCAATCAGGCGGTTGCCGCTGATTTTGGTTTGCTCTGGTTGGCTTTTTACCGTGCAGCTACATAAAAGTAACGGTATCAGTAGGCTGAGCAAAAGTCGTATACGAGTACGGATTGACTTAGGATGTTGGCTCATAGTGCGCGCTTTTAGTCGAGACAATGGCAAAAGTTCTTGTTGCCAGAAGGTATCACGCTTTGGTCTGTGGTGTCGAATGAAGTTGGCGTCCTGACCTGTTCGTTTATGCCTGCTGTTCTGCGATAAAAAACTCGCTATTTATGGCATGGGCGCTATTTTATGCCAGTGAATTTTCATCCCTGAAAATCCATTGGCGGCGCTACGTCGAAGCAAGTTCGACTGCGCTTCCATTTGCAACGGGTTGCAAATGACAGGTCGTCCTGACCTGTTCGTTTATGCCTGCTGTTCTGCGATAAAAAACTCGCTATTTATGGCATGGCATAAACTATGCTATGCTTTAGCACATCAATGACTTAAGCGGATTAACAACAATCAAATTCCGTGGCTTTTTGCTCATTTTTTCTTTGCTTTTATGGAGCTGCTTAGGCATCGCTTCGGGGCCTTCTTCGCGCTTTGAACGGCTCACGATTAAAGATGGTTTATCGCAAAGCTCTATCATCAGCATTGTGCAAGACAGTGACGGCTATTTGTGGTTTGGCACCAGAGATGGTCTCAATCGTTATGACGGCTATGAGTTTAAGGTGTTTCGTCATGACCCGTTAGACAGTGGCACCATTTCTCATAATTACATTTGGGCCTTGCATCTTGATGCGCAAGGGCGTTTGTGGGTGGGTAATTCCGCAGGGCTCGATAGGTACGACCCTAAAAGCGAGCAGTTTGTTCGAGTTCCTCACCATTCCGACAAGGGTCAAGGCATTGGTCATGGCGCGGTTAAAGCCATTGCGGAAAGTGCAGATGGCCATCTTTGGCTGGGTTTGCAAGGAGGCGGGGTCAATCGCTTCGATCCGCAAACGGCGCAGTTCACCCATTATCAACATCAGGCCGACAATCCCAAAACCATCAGTAACGACAATATCAATAGCCTGCAATTTGATGCCAAAGGTCACCTTTGGGTGGCAACTGAGCGTGGTTTGAATCGCCTCGATGTCAGTGCAGGTACCATTGAGCAGTTCTACTTTGACCCGCAAGATCCCAACAGCTTAAGCTCAAATCAGGTCACTTCTGTGTTTGAAGACAGAGAAGGTAATCTGTGGGTTGGAACGATTGATAGAGGGCTCAATCGCTTCGTCAAATCGAGTGGTAAGTTTACTCGTTTTCGCAACAATGTTTCTGACGATGGTTCTTTAAGTGACGACAATGTCAGAACGGTCTATCAAGACAGGCAGGGCACTTTGTGGGTTGGAACTGAGTTTGGTTTAAACCGGTTAAACCGCAAAGAGCAAACTTTTAGTCGCTATCGCCATTTTGAGGGCGACCCCAACAGCCTAAGTCGCGACAGCATTTGGAGTATTTTTCAAAGTGTCCACGGTACCCTATGGATAGGCACCTCGGGTGGTTTGAATAAATTTGATATCGGTACTCGACGGTTCAAACATTTTAAGCCTAGAGCACAAGACCCTTACAGTTTGAGCGACAAGTTTGTCAGCGCAATTTATCAAGATAGCGATAAGGTGCTGTGGGTCGGTACTTATGGCGGTGGGCTCAATCGTTATGATGATAAAACCGAGCGCTTTTATCATTATCGCCATGATGAAGCGGATCTCTCAAGTCTCAGTCATAACGCGGTTTCTTCAGTTTATGAGGATGCCAAAGGCCGACTCTGGGTTGGTACTGCCGGGGGCGGTTTAAACCGCTATGACAAGCAGGCGCAAACTTTTGCCCATTTCCGTCACGATCCCAATCAGGTCAACAGTATCATCAGTGACGAAATTTGGGCTATTACTGAGGATGAAGAAGGGGCGTTGTGGCTTGGTGCCAACGGTGGTATTACTCGCTTTGACCCCAATCACTATACCTTCGAACACTTTAAGCACAGTTCAGCCAATCCCTATAGCCTAAGCCAAAACTACATCAATGCCTTATTGGTGGATAAGAATATCGTTTGGGTCGGCACGCAAAGTGGCGGGCTTAATAAGTTAGACCGTAAAACCGGTCGTTTTGAGCACTTTCGTAACGATGCCAACGATCCCAATACCATCAGTGATGATTTTGTGACGGGGATCCATAAAAGCGCCGATGGCAGCTTGTGGGTAGCCACCGCCAACGGGCTAAATCGGTTAGATAAGGTCAGCGGTAAGTTTACGCGTTATCGCCGCGAAGATGGCCTACTCAATGAGCACATTTACGGCATTTTAGAAGATGCTTTAGGTAATTTGTGGTTGTCGAGCAATGGCGGTATTTTTCGCTTTAACCCCGACGAAGAAGTGTTTAAGCAGTTTGATGTTGACGATGGGCTACAAAGCAACGAGTTTAATACCGGTTCGTATTTTCAGAATAATCAAGGTGAGTTTTTCTTTGGTGGCGTTAACGGCTTTAATCGTTTCTTTCCCGGTCAAATTGTTGATGACAGGCAGCCGCCGACGGTGGTATTTACCGACTTATTGGTGCTGAACAAATCGGTGGCCATCGATAATTCGCCGATCAGACGTCGTGGCGGCGACCTTAAGTTGCGTGCCGCCATCAACGAGTTGGACAAACTGACCTTGGATTATCGCCAAACATTGGTGTCATTTCAGTTTGCCGCGCTACATTATGCCAGCCCAATGAAAAACCATTATGCCTATCGGTTAGAGGGGTTTGACAGTGATTGGATCCATACCGATGCCAATATTCGCCGCGCCACTTATACCAACATTCCCGCAGGCAACTATACGCTACATGTTAAAGCGTCCAATAAAGATGGTGTTTGGAGCAACAGCAGCCGTACCTTGGCTATTGAGGTGTTGCCGCCGCCGTGGAAAACCTGGTGGGCCTATTCAAGTTATGCGCTGCTGTTGCTGGCTATTGGTCTTCAGGTAGCCAATGCTCATCGTAAAAAGCTGCGCTACGAACGTACGGTGATCCAACAACTCAAAGCGGTCGATAAGCTCAAAGATGAGTTTTTAGCCAACACCTCTCATGAATTGCGCACGCCGCTTAATGGTATCATTGGTCTGGCCGAATCGTTGATAGATGGGGTGACCGGAGAGTTACCGGATAAAACCAAGTCGAACCTCGCCATGATTGTCGCCTCGGGTAAGCGTTTATCTAATCTTATCAATGATATATTGGATTTTTCTAAGCTCAAAAACCGCAATTTACAGTTACACACCAAAGCGGTTGATATTCATGCTTTGACCGATGTGGTTTTGACGTTATCGCGGCCATTGCTTGGCGAGAAATCTTTGGTGTTGACCAATGCGGTGCCGAACGACTTACCGGCTTGTGAGGCTGATGAAGACAGGCTACAGCAAATTTTGCATAACCTAGTCGGCAACGCCATTAAGTTTACCGACCGAGGCTCGGTGGTGGTTAGTGCCGAGGAAGAAGACGGGCATTTGCGCATTAAGGTGTGTGATACCGGTATCGGTATTGCCCAAGATAAGTTCAACACCATCTTTGAGTTTTTTGAGCAGGTCCACGGTACAGAAGCAAGAGCCTATAGTGGTACTGGCTTAGGGTTGGCAGTCAGCAAACAGTTGGTTGAGTTGCACGGCGGTAAAATCGAGGTGCAATCAACCCTGGATGAAGGGTCAACTTTTAGCTTTACGTTGCCAATTTCAAGTGCACAGGCAAGGCCCGCGATTGTGGTCAATGAATCGGTCGCCAGACTCGATTTAGCACCTGCAATCACCAACAATGGGTCGTTGGACAATGCCCATGAGCACCGCTTTAGGCTGCTGATTGTCGATGACGAGCCGATTAACCGTCAGGTACTGCTCAACCATCTAAGTCGTCGTAATTATCATTTGGTTGAGGCGCAATCGGGGCAAGAAGCGCTGGATATTATTGCGCAAAGTGAGCCGTTTGATCTGATCTTGCTCGATATCATGATGCCGCGGATCTCCGGTTATGAGGTGTGTAAGAAAATTCGCGAAACTTTCCCGGTCAATGATCTGCCGGTGATCTTTTTGACCGCCAAAAACCAAGTCGCCGATTTGGTGCAAAGTTTTGCCGTCGGTGCCAATGATTATCTCAGTAAGCCGGTGTCCAAGCACGAGTTATTGACTCGCGTTGAAACTCATTTGCGCCTGCTTGATATCAACCGTAATCTTGAAAGCAAGGTAAAAGAACGTACCGCCGAGCTTGAGCGCTCTACCCGCAGCACGTTGGCGTTGTCTGAGATCTGTTCTGAGATCAGTGCCACCTTAGACTTGCGTAAGCTGCTGTATACCGTTTATCACCGGATGAAACAGTTGATGGAAGTCGATGTGTTTTCTATTGGCTTATATGATCGCGAGCGTCAAGAGATCCACTTTAAGTTGGCATTGGAAAACGACTCGCCGTTACCTGAGTTTACTTTTTCGATGAACGATGGTTCCCGTCCAGCGGTATGGTGTTTAAAACATCGTCAGGAGGTGGTCATCAATGATTTCAGTCGCGATTTCTCACGTTACTTCGGCGATACGCCAATTCCTGCGCCAAAAGCCGGTAAGCAATCAGGCTCGTTGATTTATTGGCCGTTGATTGCCGGAGATAAGATCATCGGTGTATTGACGGTGCAATCATTTAATCTCAATGCCTACAATGAACACAAACTGGATATGGTCAGAACTTTGGCCTCCACAGCTGCCATTGCGATGGATAATGCCAATGCCTACATTATGGTTGAGCGGCAAAATCAGGAGTTGATGTCTACCCACCAGCAGTTGGTGCAGTCGGAAAAAATGGCATCTCTGGGTACGTTGACTGCCGGGGTGGCACATGAAATCAATAACCCGACCAATTTTGTGCATGTCAGCGCACAAAACCTTGAAGTCGATTTGGAGCGCTGTCAGCAGTTTATTCTTAACCTTGCCGGTGATGATACCGATGTCGAGATCTTAGATAGTCTCAACGAGCACTTTAAGCCGCTTCACGAGCACTTAAGTACCATTCGCGATGGCACTGAGCGGATCAAGACTATCGTGCGTGATCTTCATGCCTTTACTCAATTGGAAATTGCCGATCCGAAGCAGATCAATCTTGCCGATTGTTTGCGCTCAACCATCAATTTGGTGCAAACCAAGCATCAGGAGCTCACTGAGTTTGTCACAGATTTTAGTTCTTCGCCCAAGGTGCTGTGTCAACCGGGGCAAATCAATCAGGTGATCATGAATCTTATTGTCAATGCCTGCGATGCCATTAGAGACAAAAACAGACGTCTTGGCAGTAATGAGAAAGGGCGTATTGTGATTGGCCTTTCGAGTGCCGACGGGTGGGCTGAGGTGACGATTTCTGACAACGGTTGTGGCATGACCGAACAAACCAAGAACAAGCTGTTTGAGCCTTTTTATACCACCAAGGGGGTTGGTGAGGGCACCGGACTTGGGTTGTCGATTTCTTACGGTATTGTGCAAAAGCATGAAGGTGAGTTGTGGGTGGAATCCGAGCTTGACGTCGGCACTACTTTTCACCTCAAGTTACCCTGTCACGGCAAAGCCTGATAAAATTTTCTGTTCTGGATAAAATAGGCTATTCTTGTAGCTAACGACTCTACAGGTACATCCAGAGACATTAAAATAATCAAATACATACTCATCTTTTTGTGGTTGGCAGTGAGTTTGTCCGCAGAGGCGGGCAAGCGTGCTGTCGGTTTTGAACGTTTATCGCTAGAGCAGGGATTATCACAAAATTCCGTTGCCTGTATCCACCAAGACAAAGACGGCTTTTTGTGGTTTTGTACCGGTGGTGGTCTCAACCGTTATGACGGTTATGAGTTTAAGGTCTTTCATCACGATCCTGCCAATCCGGCGTCGATTTCCGACAACGTAGTTAATACCATCTTTGAAGATCAACAAGGTGCCATGTGGGTCGGCACCTTGGGTGGGTTAAATCGTTACGATCCGGTCACTCAGTCTTTCACCTCTTATCGCCATGACATATCCGACCCTTACAGCCTCAGCAGCAATGCCGTGATGGCCATTGCGCCAGATGGCGAGCAAGGATTGTGGATAGGCACCAACAGTGGCCTTAACCGTTTTAATAAAGCCAGCGGTAAAGTCAGCCGTATTATGCGCAGCCCTGAGCAGAGCAATAGTCTCAACAGCAATAAGATCAGGGCTTTGCTGGTTGATGACGATGGCATCTTGTGGGTTGGTACGCAAGATGGCGGACTGAATCGTTATGACAGCAACTCTGGTCGATTTGAACACTTTACGCATGATCCTCAGCGGCCTGACTCCTTGGCTCACAACAATGTGGTTTCGCTACTCAAAGATAGCCATGGTCATTTTTGGGTCGGCACATTTGGCGGGGGGTTAGATCGATTCGATACTCAGTTGGGGTGTTTTGAGCATTATCAATATGATCCGAACAATGGCAAGAGCCTAAGCCACAACAAGGTAAGAACCATTTTTGAAGATTTGCGTGGACGTTTGTGGGTGGGCACCTTTGATGGTGGGCTTAACCGTTTTAATCGCAAAGCACAAAACTTTACGCGGTTTGAGCATGACAGCGCCGATCCGCTGAGTTTGAGCAATGACCGGGTATGGTCGATTATGGAGGACAATACCGGGGTCATTTGGGTCGGTACTTTCGGCGGTGGCCTTAACAAGTACGATACCAAGCGCGCCCGCTTTGGTCATGTTCGTTATCAACCTAGTGGTGCCAATAGCCTCAACTCGGCCAAAGTGACCGCCTTTTATCAGCAATCGCCTTTGTTGTGGGTCGGTACCGATGGTGGCGGGCTGAATATTTGGGATAACAGCATCGGCCAGTATCGCTATTTTCTTCATGATCCAAACCAACCACAAACCATTTCTCGCGGCCGTATTAATGCCATCTTTAAAGATGATAGAGGGCATTACTGGATCGGTACCAACTATGGCCTCGACCGCTTTGATTTGGCCACTGGCCGTTTTGAGCACTTTCAAGTGGAAGCCAAAGGGGCAAGGTCAATCAGTCACAATAATGTCAAAGCCATTTATCAGGACAGCCGTGGCCGCCTGTGGTTTGGCACGTTAGGTGGTGGCCTGAATCTTTTTGATTTTGACAGCGAAACGTTTCAACACTATCGCCATGACAAAGCGCAAACCGGCTCGCTTAGCAATGATTTTGTCAATGTGATCTTCGAAGATAGTGACAGCCAGCTATGGGTCGGCACTTTCGGTGGCGGATTGAACCGCCTGATTGAACAAAGCGGCGAGTTTGTTCACTACAAGGCCGATGAAAGTCAACACAACAGCCTCTCGCACAATGCCGTGAGTTCCATGTTGCAAGGCGATGATGGTGCCTTGTGGATCGGCACCTACGGTGGCCTTAATCGCTTTAAAGACGGTCAGTTTAGCCACTTCAGACAGCAAGATGGCTTGCCGAGCGATACCATATACGGCCTGTTGCAAGATAGAGCCGGGGCGATTTGGCTCAGCACTGACCAAGGACTGAGCCGATTTTTGCCCACGAGTAAAAGCTTTCAAAACTATGGCGCACAAGATGGCGCGCAAAGTAATGCCTTTAGCCTTGGTGCCTATTATCAAAGTGAAAGTGGCGAGCTGTTTTTTGGTGGGATCAACGGTTTTAATCGCTTTTATGGCGAGCGGATCATCGATGAACATCGTAGCCCGCAGGTCGTATTGACCGACTTTTTGTTGTTTAACCAGTCTGTGCCTATTCAATCCAAAGCGCATCCTCGCGATGAGGGCGAACGCTTTATACTATCCGGCGCCATCAACACCTTAGATGAGCTGATCTTAAGCTACAATGAGAGTTTTATTTCATTTCAATTTGCCTCGATGGATTTTTCTTTTCCAATGAGCAATCGCTATGCCTATCAGCTGGTTGGCTGGGATAAGGATTGGATCTACACCGATGCGCGAAACCGCCGCGCAACCTATACCAACATTCCGGCAGGAGAATATGTCCTTAAACTCAAAGCCGGCAACAAAGATGGTTTTTGGGATGAAAACGTTCGAACCCTAAAAGTGACCGTTTTACCCCGACCATGGGAGACTTGGTGGGCATACACGCTCTATGGCGTGGTCTGTTTGGCATTGGTGGTACTGTTCATGTCTGTCTATTCAGAGCGTAAAAAACGCATGGCAGAGCATGCCGTCAATCAGCAGCTCAAGCAAATCGACCGCATGAAAGATGAATTTTTAGCCAATACTTCTCATGAGTTACGCACGCCGCTCAATGGCATCATCGGCTTGGCTGAATCCTTGATTGACGGGGCGACCGGGCCGTTACCGGAAAAAACCATCGGCAATTTGGCGATGGTGGTAGCCAGTGGCAAACGTTTGGCCAATTTGGTCAATGACATTCTCGATTTCTCTAAACTCAAAGAACGTTCCATTGAGCTACATACCAAACCCACAGACATTCGGGCGATGATAGAGGTGGTATTAACCCTGTCGAAACCGTTAGTTGGCGACAAGCCTCTGAGTTTGAACAATCATGTGCCAGATCATTTACCGGCGGTAGAGGCCGATGAAGACAGATTACAGCAGATCTTGCACAATCTTGTGGGGAACGCCATTAAGTATACTCCAAGCGGCTCGGTCAATGTGTCGGTAGAACAACAAGATAAGATGCTCAAAGTGATGGTGTCAGATACCGGCATCGGGATAAGCAAAGCGCAATTTAGTCATATTTTTGAGTCGTTTGAGCAGGCCCAAGGTGATACGGAACGCTCCTATTCCGGCACCGGTCTCGGGCTTGCGGTCAGCAAGCAGTTGGTGGAGCTACACGGTGGCACCATCAGCGTCGATTCGCGCCCGCAACAAGGCTCCACCTTTAGTTTTACCTTGCCGATTTCAGCGGGCGTTGCCGGTGCCAATGATAGTCTTGGCCGTTCTCTGGTAAGGTTGCATCATCTTGACCATCACCACCTCGATAAAATTCAGACCATTTCCAGCTGCTCGAGTGATGGCCGTTTTAGAATATTAATCGTCGATGACGAGGCGATTAACCGTCAGGTATTGCACAATCATTTGGCGCTCAAAGACTACCAACTGATAGAAGCAAGTAACGGGGTTGAGGCGTTAAACGTCATGGCGCAAACCGATGGTGTCGATTTGATCTTGCTCGATATCATGATGCCGGGCATGTCGGGCTATGAAGTTTGCAAACAATTGCGCAAAACCTACCCGGTCAATGATTTGCCGATCATCTTTCTCACCGCCAAAAATCAGCTGGCCGATTTGGTGCAAAGCTTTGCCGTTGGAGCCAATGACTATTTGTCAAAACCGGTCACCAAACATGAGTTGTTGACGCGCGTGGAAACGCACTTGAAGCTGTTGGATATCAATCGCAATCTCGAAAATAGGGTGGCCGAACGCACCGCTGATTTGGAGCAAAAGCGCCAAGAGGTTGAACAGAAAAATGCCGAGATCTTAGCCACCCAGCAGCAGCTGATCCAATCGGAAAAAATGGCCTCTCTCGGTACTTTGACCGCTGGCGTTGCCCATGAGATCAACAACCCGACCAATTTCGTGCATGTCAGTGTGCAAAACCTTCAGGTCGATTTGGCCAGTTTTGAGCAGTTTATCTTTGAGTTGGCAGGCGAAGATGCCGACCAAGAGATTTTGCAGAGCTTTCGTGAGCGGTTTACCCCCTTATATGATCACTTAGCGACGATCAAAGATGGAACCGAACGGATCAAAGTGATAGTGCAGGATTTACGGGCATTTACGCAGCTTGATGTGATAGATAAAAAAGCGGTGGATATCAGCCAGTGTCTGTTATCGACGGTGCATCTGGTACAGACTAAATATCTCGAAACGGCAGAATTTATAACCGACTTTTCTCCCGCCCCGCCTTTGCTGTGTTATGCCGCTCAGCTCAATCAAGTGTTTATGAACCTGATTGTCAACGCCTGTGATGCTATCAAACAAAAGCAACGCCAGCGCAATTGTACCCAGCCGGGCCGTATCGACATTAAATGCTATGGTGATGAGCAGCAGATAGTGATAGAGGTTACCGATAACGGCTGCGGCATGGACAAAACCACTCAGTCAAAGCTGTTTGAACCGTTTTTTACCACCAAGTCGGTTGGTGAGGGCACCGGGCTTGGTATGTCTATCTCTTATGGTATTGTGAAAAAACATGGCGGGAAGTTTAAAGTAACGTCACAGCCGGGTGTCGGTTCAAGTTTTACTTTGATATTGCCGCAGCCAAAGTCGTGATAAGCGGTTCGAGCGCTTCAAGCCTTCGGATGTCGGGTTTTGAGCCGTGATTTGTGGCCAACGTGTTTATGCCGACTCGTTATTGTCCCTTGTTAGGCATTCATTGGGGAATTGGGCTATGATTAGTGCACTGAACCAACAAAAACAACCAGTTGACCCTCTTGATGCGCCAAATTCTCTATCTGCTGTTAATGCTGAGCCTGCTGCCCGCCGCCGCCGGACCGATGCATTTCGAACGTTTGACCATTGAGGATGGGCTCAGTCAAAACTCGGTATTCTATAGCCTGAGAGACAGTCAGGGTTTTATGTGGCTCGGCACTTTAGATGGCCTGAATCGTTACGACGGTTATCAATTTAAAGTGTATCGTCATGACCCGAATATTCCCGGTACGATTGCCGGCAATATCATCAATAGCATGGTAGAAGACAGTCAAGGCAATTTGTGGATAGGCACCGACAATGGCCTAAGCCGTTATGACCGTGAGCAAGACCGTTTTGACGTCTATCGTCATCACCCGGGTGACAGCAGCAGCCTTGCGCACAACACCGTACAAGCCCTCGTCATCGATAATCAGCAAAGGTTGTGGGTAGCCACAGCCGGTGGCTTAAATCTATTTGACCATGGCCGTTTTACCCGCTTTGTTCATGATCCCAAGCAAAGTGAATCTATCAGCAACAACAATGTCAAAGCGCTTTATATCGACAACCTTAAGCAGTTGTGGGTCGGCACCGAAGATGGGTTGAACCGCTACTTCGAACGCGAGGGACGCTTTGTCCGCTATTATCATCGCCCCGATCACCCAGGCAGTCTAAGCAGTAGTCATATCTCGGCGATATTAGAAGATAGCGATGGTGAAATGTGGATAGGAACCATTGGTGGCGGTCTAAATCGCTGGGGCCGCGAACGCGGAACTTTTAAGCATTTTCGCTATGACGCCAAAGCCGCACAGGGCCTGTCCAACGACAACATCAAGACCCTACTGGAAGATGACAGTGGGACTTTGTGGATTGGCAGCGACGGCGGGGTGAACCTGCTTGATAGGCAAACCGGACTGATCAAAAGCTATCGTCATCGCAATGGCGACAATCAAAGCCTCGGTAGCGATTTTGTCGTGCATATTTATGATGATGGTCACGGTATCATTTGGGTCGGTACCGCCGGTGGGGCGGTTAACCGCTTTTTGACCCGTAGACAGCGCTTTGGTCACTTTAACCATCAAAGTGGCGTTCCCGGCAGTTTAAGTCACAACATGGTGCTTAATCTCCATGTCGATAGCCGCGATAGGCTGTGGGTCGCCACAAGAGGCGGCGGGCTTAATTATTATGACCAGCAGCAAGGGCGGTTTTTTCAATATCGGCATGATAAGGACGACCCCGGCAGTATCAGTGATGATTATGTCACTTTCGTTTTTGAAGATGATCGCAAGCATCTGTGGGTCGGAACCGGCAGCGGTGGCTTGAATCGGCTTGATAGAGCCGGTGGCAGATTCCAACATTTTCGCGCTGAGCCAGGGGCGGTCACTAGGCTACAGTCCGACCATATTCGTTTTATTTTCCAAGACAACAGTGGCAAGTTGTGGATAGCGACCACTGAAGGCTTGAGTCTGTTTGACTATCAGCGTGAACTGTTTACGACTTTTCGTCACGACCCGAATGACCCTTATAGCCTCAGTCACAACTGGGTTAAATCCCTCTATCAGGACAAAGCCGGCAATCTATGGGTGACCACGCAAAATGGCTTTAACCGCTTTTTGCCGCAAAGCCAAACCTTTGAGCGTTATTTACCTGATACCGAAGATCCGACACGCCTGAGTCATGGTAATGTCAACTTTATCCTACAGGACAGTCGTGGTGACTATTGGGTTGGCACCTATGGTGGTGGGCTTAATCGTTTTGACTTAAACAACGGCACATTTGAGCGCTACCGTGGGGCAAAGGGCTTACCCAATGACGTCATTTACGGCGGTTTGGAGGACGATAACGGCAAGCTGTGGTTTAGCACCAATTTGGGGCTGTTCAAATTTGATCCGCTAACCGCTCAGTTTAAAAATTATGATGCCAACGATGGCGTACAGCGTAATGAATTCAATCGCAACGCTTACTTTAAAAGTCGTCACGGCGAACTGTTTTTCGGTGGACTCAATGGATTCAATCGTTTCTTTCCCAAAGATATTGTCGATAACCCAAGGGCGCCGCAAATCGCGTTTACCGAGTTTTTATTGTTTAACCAACCGGTGGCTGTCGCATCGCCAAAGGAGCAGGGTCACGACGGTTTTTACTTGCCAAAGGCAATCAACAGCGCCGAGCAGGTAACACTGGATCACACTCAGTCGCTGATCAGTGTTGAGTTCGCCGGTTTTGATTTTACCAATCCCGGTAAGGTGCGTTACGCCTATAAGATGGAAGGGTTAGATAAACAATGGATTTACACCGACAGCAAAAACCGTCGGGCGACCTATACCCATTTGCCTGCCGGCCATTATCGTTTGTTGGTCAAAGCGGCCAATGCCGACGGAGTGTGGAATGAACAGGGGATCGCTCTTGCGGTTGATGTGTTGTCGCCGCCGTGGCTCAGTTGGTGGGCGTTTGTGTTGTATGGCCTGTTGTTTTTGGCGCTGATTTATGTGGTGCTTGCGATGCGTTTGGCCCACAACAAAGCGCGAGATCAAGCCATACTCAACCGTGAACTCAGGGAAATTGATCAACTCAAAGATGCATTTTTAGCCAATACGTCACACGAGTTGCGTACACCGCTTAACGGCATTATTGGTATCGCCGAATCGATGATAGACGGCGCGGCAGGGAAGTTACCGCTTAAGGCCATCAAAAATCTCTCGATGGTGGTGGCCAGCGGACAGCGCTTGGCAGATCTGATCAACGATATCCTCGATTTTTCCAAGCTCAAACATGGGCAGATGTCACTGAAACAAAAGCCGCTTGATGTAAAAACCTTAACCGATATTGTTTTGACGCTGTTGGCGCCGCTTTTGAAGCACAAAGATGTGTCGATGCTCAATCAGGTGCCGGCGGATCTCTGTGCGGTGATGGCCGATGAAAACCGCCTGTTGCAGATCTTGCACAATTTGGTGGGTAATGCGATTAAGTTTACCGATTCAGGCTTTGTCACCGTCAGCGCTTGGCTTGAGGATGACAGGGTAAAAGTGGCGGTCAAAGACAGTGGTATCGGTATCGATGCGGCTCAATTTGAGCAGATATTTGAAGATTTTCGTCAAGCCGATAGTGATGATAGCCGCGCTTTTGACGGTAGTGGTTTGGGGCTTAGCATAACCAAGCAGCTGGTGGAACTGCACGGTGGCACAATCGAAGTTGAATCGGTTGTAGGGCAAGGCAGCACCTTTACCATTACTTTGCCAAAAGCGCAGGGACAAGCACAAAATACCATGAGTGTTGAGTTGCAGCAGACTTATGACGATGCGCAAAATGACGTGTTGGCCGAACAGGATATACCGTTAGATCTAAATGCCGACGGCTTTGACGGCACCCGTTTTCGTATTTTGCTGGTAGACGATGAACCGATAAACCTTCAAGTGCTGAGCAATCATCTGCAATTGGCGGGTTATAGCCTTGAGCAGGCCCATGACGGTATTGAAGCGCTGGAAAAAATCGAGCAAAAAGGACCGTTTGATTTGGTATTACTCGATATCATGATGCCAAAGCTTTCTGGCTATGAGGTGTGCAAACAGATCAGGGCCAGATATTCGGTGAGCGATCTGCCGGTGATCTTTTTGACCGCGAAAAATCAAGTGGAAGATATGGTGCAGGGGTTTGCGGTCGGTGCCAATGATCATTTGACCAAACCGGTATCGAAGCACGAGTTGCTTTCACGGGTGAAGACCCACCTTAAGTTGCTTGATATCAACCGTAGCCTTGAGTCTAAGGTATCGGAGCGAACCGAACAGATGGTCGAGGCGCAAAAGCGGCTTGATCTGTCGGAGAAGCTGGCGCAGTTGGGCGGCCTGATGGCGGGCGTGGCGCATGAGATAAACAACCCGACCAACTTTGTCCATGTCAGTATTCAAAGTTTGGAGCATGACTTAGCCAAATGTCAGCAATTTATTTTTGATCTCGCCGCCGATGCCGATGAGGAGATCTTAGAGAGTTTTCGTCACCAATTCGAGCCGCTACATCAGCATATCAGTACCATCAAAGACGGTACCTATCGCATCAAAAACATTGTCAG
>JBFHGJ010000040.1:0-48320 GCA_041583135.1 Alteromonadaceae bacterium
AAGTGACAACAATACCACCAGCTTTAATTTTGGCGGCACCATAGCGCCAATGTGTAAAGTCGCAGGCGCGCAAAACAATACCGCCGCGTTAACCCTGAGCAGCAATACCAGTCAAGATATCGGCACCTTAGAGGTTTGGTGCAATACCGGACGCAACGCGACCACCAAGTACAGCTCTGCCAATAACGGCTATTTGGTCGATGGTGACAATCGTATTGCCTATACCCTCGATGTGGGTGAACTGGGCCAAAACATCGACCTCGCATCCGACTTTGCCGATACCAATACCCAAGCAGGCCAAGGCAATGACGGCGCAGGTAAAACCCAAACCTTAAAAGTCACGCCCAAAGGCACCGGGCTTGAAAGCGCGGGCAGTTACTCAGATACCATTACGGTTACCGTTGCCTACAATTAAGGCCCGCAAATACGCCATGACAAAACCGGCAAAATCTCCTTTGCATCCGCGCAACCCACATCATGGTCGCTATGACTTCACCACCCTGTGCCGCAAAAAACCAGAACTTAAAGCCTACGTTAAAACCAATCCCAAAGGCGATGACACTATAGATTTTGCCGATAGCGATGCGGTGTTAGCGCTCAACAAAGCGTTATTGGCACAGTTTTATCAGATCCAGTTTTGGCAAATCCCCGCAGGATACCTCTGTCCACCCATTCCAGGCAGAGCCGACTATATTCATTACCTCGCAGATCTTTTAGCCGAACAAGGCATCGAGCCACATTCAAAGGCCATTAAAGTGCTTGATATCGGCTGCGGTGCCAATTGCATCTACCCAATTGTTGGCAACCGCAGTTATGGCTGGCGCTTTGTCGGCAGCGAAATCGACCCACTGTCGGTCAAAGTGGCTCAAACCATTGTTGCCAGTAACGCCAGCATCAAAAATGCCATCACCATCAGGCAGCAAAATGATCCCAAAGCGATTTTCGATGGTGCCATCAAAGACGATGAGCCGTTCGATTTGACCTTATGTAATCCGCCTTTTTATGAGTCGCCAGAGCACGCCAAAGCGCAAAATGACCGCAAGCGCGCCAACCTGGGTCTTAAACAAGCGCAGCGTAACTTTCAAGGCACCCATTCAGAGCTATGGTGTGAAGGTGGTGAGCTGCGCTTTATCAGCGATATGGCCCATCAAAGTGTACGTTACAAACACCAAGTCAAATGGTTTACTTCTTTAGTCTCAAACAAGCAGCACATCAAGCCGTTAAAATCACTGCTCAAGTCATTGGGTGCTCAACAGATTAAAGTTGTTGATATGGCCCAAGGACAAAAAATGTCGCGCTTTATCGCTTGGCGTTTTTCTCCGCAAATTGTGTAACCTATTGAGCACATCACAGTACACCCCCTCCTCTATCTGTTACCATAAACTTAAATTCAACGGTTTTAGGCGAGTGCTGGATAAGCCAACAAAAACGTGCTAGAACTTCTAGAAAACAACGAAATAAGGCACAACTTTGACTTACCTGAGATCCCTTAAAATGAGAGTTTTTGTCATTATTACCTTTACTTTGCTGCTCAGCGCCTGCCAAACGACCATCATCGCGCCCTATGATGCCGATGTCAGAAATCTACTGGTGCGCAGCTGGGTAAAAGTGGACATGTTTTGGCAAACCATGAGTGAGCAACCTCAAGATGAACGCCGATATGCCAACTACGCCACGCAATATCGCGATATCGAAATCGATTTGAAAGTGCTGCTCAAGCTCAACCAAATGCGCGAGCAAAACAGTGAAAGCATTAAACAGTCTGAAAACCTGCTGAGCTTATGGCAAGACGACATTGCTAAGCACAAACAAAAAGACAGCTTTAAAGACTTTTTGCTCAAACGCCGCCTCGACCAATACCAAAGGGTGTTCGATGCCATGTTAAGTGCAGAGGATGCCAAAGATTAAAGATAAAGCTTCAAGTATGAAGCAAGTGGAAAGTAATAAACTTAAGGAGATTGACATGAGTTTTAATATTAACGTCGCCCTAGGCGAAATGGCCGACGCGATGCAACTGAGCGTCGCCTGTGACGCCGGTGACATTCAACAGTTTGCCCTTAAAGCATTAAATAGGCAAAAAGCAGCCTTTGAAGAGCTGGCCATCGCCTTGGCCGATGGCGACCTTGACCAGGATGAATTTCAAGATGAAATTGCCCGAGAAATGCTGGTGGTAGAAACCGAGCTTTTGGCTGTCACAGCGATGGGTAAAGCCATGGTGCAAAAAGCCATTAACGCGGCCATCAATACTTTAGTGCAGCTGGCATTACCCGTTTAACTAACATTAACCATAAACAAGGATGAAAAATGACAACATACACCATTAAAAGCGGCGATACGCTGGGTAAAATCGCCAGACAATTTTACAATGACGCCAGCAAGTACATGCTCATTGCCAAGGCCAACAACATCGTTGATGTCAATAAGATAAGCGTTGGCATGACGTTGGAGATACCAGAACTTGCGCCGCAACCAACAGCCGAGGTTACGCCTACAAGCCTATCTTTAACAGCTACAGAGCTAAAAGCGATCATGCCACGGGCCAGCGACGAGGCGATTGATAAGTATTTAAGCGGCATTAACCAAGCGCTACAAACCTACGCCATCGACACCCCATTAAGAGCCTGTCATTTTCTCGCGCAAATAGCCCATGAAAGCGGTGAGCTAAGATATAACGAAGAAAACCTCAACTACAGCGCCAAAGCGTTACAAGCGGTGTTTGGTAAATACTTCCCGACTCAAGCTGCTGCCGATGCCTGCGCGCGAAAACCAGAGGCCATCGCCAATATTGTCTACGCCGACAGAATGGGCAATGGCGACCCACAAAGTGATGACGGCTGGCGCTATCGTGGTCGTGGATTGTTTCAGCTGACGGGTAAAGACAACTATCAACGCTATAGCGACTACTGCCAAAGCGATGTTGTCAGCCAACCTGATGAAGTCGCTCACAACCCAGTGCATTGTGTTGGCGTTGCCGGTTGGTATTGGCAAAGCCACAACCTAAACGCCCTAGCTGATAACGATGACATTAAAGCCATCACCCGTAAGATCAACGGTGGCCTCAACGGTCTTGATGATCGTGAAGCCAAGCTGGCACAAGCCAAAGCAGTACTAATGGGTTAAAGACCGCCCGCGCAGCTTAGCTTAGGTTGCGCGGGCATCGAGTTAAGGGTAGTTAACCTCTAAAACAGGCTCATATACAGGTCGTATAAATACCAATTACTAAGCGCTGCGACTGCGGCCAACACGGTGTAGGCAACAACCGTTTTGAGCTTAGTGTCTTTTTCCTCGGTTACCGCTTGCTCAACAGGCTTTTCAACTCTTGGCAGTGACACCACTTTGGCCATTTTAACCGGTGCTGGTTTGAGCGATTTGTGCTCGACATCTAATAAAGCATTCATCATTGTGCCTCCTAATTAGTGACGTCTTCTGCTGCGTTTGGCTAAACGTTTATCTACCTTTTGCAGCATTTCATCAATTTGTTGCTGACGTTGTTCATAGGCAACCGGGCGGTCCTTCCACTGCTCTGCCGGAACATTTTTAGCCAGCAGCAAATGGGTTTTGGCTTCATCGTATTTGCCTTCGTCGTAAAGAAACTCGCCATAGAAATAATTTGACTCTCTGGCATCAGGGTTGATGGCCATTGACTTTTTAAACAGTTCTTCGGCTTTGCTGTCACTACCGAACGCCACCGGCCAACCTGGTACTTTGTGATATAACAGGCCAAGGCTGGCGTAAGTTGTGCCATTAAGCACATTGGCATCAAGCTCAAGGGCTTTTTCAAAATCTTTTCTTGCCGCCTTGACCAAAGACAGCGCACTTAGGCCACCTTCGGCGCCAGCAAAGCTCGATTTGATAATGCCACTCCATGCCCACAACTCGGCAGATTTAGGATGAGCACTCAGGGCTTGTTCACTATCGCTCATCAATTGTTTAAAAGCGGCACTTTGCTCATCGTCTTTAAGCTGGTAATTGGCTTTGGCCCACGCTTTTTGCTGCGCTTTGATCAGCTGGGCAATTTCAGGGGTATCAACACTAACGGAGGCTTGAGCGGTTAAACTGAGCACGCCGAGCGCCAACGTCATAACAAACGAACGGGTCAATTGGATAATTTTCATCGGTATTGCTCCTGTGAATGAGGGTTTTGCACAAACTGGCGAATGGCTTTGAGCTTTTTGAACATCGCTTTATCCACCAATTGCGGCACCACTGAGTTGAGCTTGGCAAAAAACTGTTCAGGCCAGCCGATACCACCACGTTTAGTGCCTTTTTCAATCTGCGCCACCAAGGCTTTGGCAACCGCTTCAGGCGAGTCAACCGCATTGCCTAGCGCTTTATTCATGGCATTGACTTCGGTCGAATTCATATCGGTTTGGGTCGCCCTTGGGGCGAAATACAACACTCTATCGTTACTGCCTGCCAGTTCGCGGCCTAACGCCTCGGTAAACCCGCGTAGCGCAAACTTGCTGGTGCAGTAACTGGTGTAAAATGGAAAACCAATGGCGCCTAAAGCAGAGCCGACATTAACCACCACTTTGGCCGTATCACCGCCGACATTTAAAAAGCCCTGAGTCAGCAGCACCGGTGCCATCAAATTCAGCTCCATCGATGCGCGAAACGCTTGTTCGTCGATACTTTCAAACGCAGCAAACTGACTGACCCCGGCATTGTTAATAAGCACGCTGGCACCTAATTCGGCCGCTTTGTTGAGCACGTTTGCACGGCCCTGCTCCGAGGTAATGTCTGCTGCCACATAACGATGATTTGCACCAAGGCTTTGGCATAACTGTGCCAGTTGTTGCTCGTTCCTGCTCACCAGCAACAACTTAGCCCCTCTGGCGCCAAGCAACTTTGCTACGGCCTGACCGATGCCACCTGTGGCACCGGTTAAGACGACTGTGGTATCTACAAAGTTCATAATCGCTCCTACGCTGCCATCGGCACGCCATGGCTTACTTCTAAGTTACGTAGAATGTCGCCGTATAATCGATAAAACACTTTAGCGCTGTCGATGATGCATTGTTGATCTTTAGGGTCGTCAATGCGGTTCATCAACGTTTCAAAGAACGCCACATGTTCGATATCCAGCGCACCGTGAGAAATTAGATAGCTAAAGGCGTTTTGGGGTAAACGTAAGGTATCACCAACCGTACCGGCCACTTTATCCGCCATTGCAATGCTGGTGCCTTCAAGCACATGCACAAGGCCAAAAAAGCTCAGCGGATTTTTGCGGGCAATGCCGTCATAGGCGTAAGCCACCATCAGGTCGGTTTGCAGGCTTGGCTTGCCATGGCGAACGATCTCTTTGTCATAACCACAAGCGGCGATGTCGTTTAAGATCCACTCATGGTGGCCAATTTCTTCCTCAATGTATTCGGCAACCGCTTCGCGAATAAACTCTTGGTCGTCTGTTAAGCGCGCCCCCATGCTCATCAACAATGGCACGGTATGCTTAACATGATGAAAAGCCTGTTGTAAAAATGCGACGTAATCGTCTAAGCAGATATCGCCTTTAAAACAGCGAGTAATGATTGGGGATGACAATAACTGCTGACGTTCTGCTTCTGTCTGTTGTTGCAACTGTTCAAAAAAAGTCATCTTCGTAACTCCTAATAAAGACTGTCGATATTCGACTGCAAAAATTGTTTTAGCGCGGCCCTGCGTGGGCGGCCATTGGCGGTCATTAGTCCGGATACTGGGGTAACCGCTTGGGGTAAAATGAAAAATCGTTTGATTTGGGCATAATCGGGTAAGTTTTGATTACTGCTGGCGATGGCCGTTTCAAGCTGCTCGGCAAACTCAGCTTTGCTTGGCAACACCGCGGCGACACAGTATGGCTGTTCTTCGCCAAACACAAAGGCTTGGGCAATAAGCGGCGAGCTTAACAGCTCAGACTCCACCCACTCGGGGTTGATGTTGCGACCAAAGCTGGAGATCAATAAGTTACTCTTACGGCCTAAAATATTGAGGTAGCCGTCGTTTATCTCGCCAAAGTCGCCGGTGGCAATTTTGTCTTGATGCCAGCTTTGCGGCTGATTGGCATAACCTAAAAAAGTAGCGCCCTGAACCATCACTTCGTCATCTTCAATGCTCACTTTGACATGTGGCAGGATTTTACCGCAACTACCCTCAAGGTTACCGTTCGGGCTATTAAGACTAACCACAGAGCCACACTCAGATAAACCATAGCCTTGATAGACAGGCAGGTTCACTGCTTTGGCTCTGGCCAGCAATCCGCTTGATACTCTCGCGCCACCAACAGCGATAAACGCAAGTGAATCAGGCACCGGCCAGCCACTCTCGGCGGCGACAATTAAACCTCGTAACAGCTCAGGCGTAGTAATTAAACTGCCCGGTTGCACCAAACTCACCTTTTCAACCAAGCAGCGAAAATCAATGCTTGAGCTGCCTTTAAAACCAAGGCTGGCAAGGCCGGGAATAACCACAGTCGCACCATGTAACAAGGCGGAATAAACACCTGCAACGTTTTCCAGCAAAGTGGCAAAAGGCAAAATGCAAAGATGGCGCTCGATGGGCAAGTCGATTACAGATTTAATCGACTCAGCCACCTGCCATTGATGGTTTTTGCTCAGGCAAACCCCTTTAGGGTCGCCAGTAGAGCCAGAGGTAAAAGTGATTTTGGCGGTGTGTGGGGGTAATTGAGCGCGGTGGCTGCTACTTAGTGCAAACAGTTCATAGCAGCCCAATTCGCCAACGTTTGTTCCAGCAAATGCACTGGCAAAGCCCTGCTCAATTAGTAGAAGATCAGCTCCGGCCGATTCAAGGCTATGCTGAATTTGCGCAGGGGTAAAATAACCCGGCAACGGTAAAAAAGTGATGTCCAATACCTGACAGGCAATGTCAGTGAAAACCCACTCACAGCGGTTATCGCCGATAAGCGCAACTACCTTTGGATTGTAGGCTTTTAATACCTCAAGGTATTCGCCAAGCGCTCGTTGAAAATCGGCAAAGTTAAGGGAGCCATGGTCACACACCAACATCGACTTTTGTGGTGTATTCGACCAAATGCGCTCAAGGGTAGTTAAAATATCAAAGCTCATAGTGACAATTCCTTTTTAAGCTTGGCGGCCAGCGCCTTAACCTGAGGCGCAATTTGCGGATAAATGGCAGCGACAATCGGCATTGAGTTAAGATGCGCCAGCGCGTCATACACATTGCCAAAGCAAACGGCTGGCCCCTGCTGATAATAAAGCCCCCAATCGGTCTCGCCATTGGCTACGGCTTGCTCACTGGCCTGACACAACTCAATCGGCATCAAACCCAATTTTGACAACAGCTGTTTAACCTGAGTGGTTGCGGTAAAGCAGGCCCACTCAATACCGGCCTCAGCCAAAGCAAAAGTTAAGGTAATAAACAGCTCACGGCTGATACCAGAGCGCACCGCCACCAAGTTACCCAGCTCAACCAAATTATTACGCTCGATATTGACGCCATGCTTGGTGGCAATCTCTTGCTCAATAGGTTGGCTTAGGTAGTTTTCTAAAAACAGAGGGTGTTGGGCTGCGCCACGTAGGCCAATAACGCAATCGATGTCGTCGGCATGACTTACGCCTGCTTCGGCTTGGCTGTGAGCACATAATAAGAGGGGGGCAAATTCATTGATGTCGGCACCATAGGCTTTACGGAAAATACGCTTAACCGCCTGCTGCGCCATATCACGACCCAAACTTTGCGGGTTATGTAAACTAAAACGCTGTGTGGGCAATACTGAAACCAGTCTACGACTTTGTGCTGATTGATTGAGTTCCATTTGCTATCACCTATGGTTTACCACTTCGATGATGACAAATTACCATGCCTTTCTTAGGGGAATCTTAAGCTAACTTAATTTTCAGCGCCGCGATAAATAATGGCGATTGTCGCCTCCTCGACGCAGAGCAATCTCTGGAATGAGATTTTCGAGGGTAAACCCTCACGCGACAACAAGACGCTTTGGCTCAGCCCTCAATGCCTTGTGCTGTACTAAAAAACGCTTTATGCTGCAACCACTTGGGGTTAGACAGAATAATAGAGTTGGGTTATGACTAAGATTGATAAGCAAGTGCTTGAGTTAATTGAAGAGGTTAAAAGGACTAAGGCGAAGGTTTTGAATCTTCAATATTTTCATTTACAAAAGCCATTGACGTCAATACCTGAAGCCGTTTTTAAGCTTGATTGGTTAGAAGAGCTAGACCTAAGTGGTAATCGCATTGAAATCATTCCCGATGATATTGAAAAACTAACAAACTTAAAAGAGTTAAACCTCCTTGGTAACCCAATTCAACAATTACCTGATATTTCGCGGCTTTGTATCAACTATAGTGCTTTTGAACGCTGCAAACCTAGCCTAGGAAATGTTCGCGGCTTATACATTGAAAAAGCTGTCGATAAATGGCCAGAGGTAATCGATAGCTTACCCAATTTATCCTATCTCTCTTTTGAGCCAAGAAAAAAGTCAATTTTGCCAAAAGATATAAGCCACCTCTCACAACTTGAGGTGCTAAACGTTAGTTCAACAGGGTTGACCGAATTCCCTACAGGAATAGAAAATCTAAGCAGACTAAGAACTCTCTACATAAGGAGCAATCCTTTGCATGAACTGCCAAGTGTCATAAGTAAACTTACTAACTTAGAAATGCTAGATATAAGTGAACTAGGGCTGAGAGAGTTACCGCAATCGTTTGAAAAGTTAAAAAAACTTGAACTATTACTTTGTTTCAATAGTCAATTCAATGAATTCCCGCAAGCTCTTTTTGGTTTAGATAGCTTGATTTCCCTGTATCTACATAACAACAGCAAATCTGGCGCAATAAAATCCATCCCCCGCGATATTTTAAAACTTAAGCACCTAAAAGTTATCGACGTTGGTGGCCACCCCATCGAAACACCACCACCCGAAGTAGTAAAACAAGGCGTTGAAGCCATTAAAAACTATTACCGTCAATTAGATGATGGTGATGAGCTATTATGTGAAGCAAAGCTAATTATTGTCGGTGAAGGTGGCGCCGGTAAAACCTCCTTGGCCAAAAAATTACAAAATGAAAACTATCAACTGACTGAACGGGAAACCTCAACCGAAGGCATTGACGTTATTGAATGGCACTTTGATGGCGAAGTGATAAAACAGGGTGAAGAGCAAGAAGAAATTCGCGATATTCAAGTCAATACTTGGGATTTTGGCGGCCAAGAGATTTACCACACCACCCATCAGTTCTTTTTAACCAAGCGCTCGGTTTATGTGCTGGTGGCCGATAACCGCAAAGAAGATACCGACTTTAACTATTGGCTTAACGTGGTTGAGCTATTAAGTGATGGCAGCCCGGTATTAATTGTTAAAAATGAAAAGCAAGACAGGGTTCGACCTATCAATGAACAAGTGCTTAAAAAGCGCTATGGCAATCTGGTTGAGGTGCTTGCCACCAACCTCGATACCAACCGGGGTCTTCGCGAGGTAAAAGCCGCCATTGAGCAGCAAATTTTAAAACTGCCCCATATGGGCACCCGCCTGCCCGCCACATGGAAAAAAGTGCGTGAGGCACTAGAGCGAGATAAACGTGACTATATCAGCCTTGATGACTACTTAAGCCTATGTGACGAGCATGGCTTTAGGAATGAAGCGGACAAGTTACAGCTATCAGGCTATTTACACGATTTGGGCATATGCCTGCACTTTCAAGATGACGATGTGCTTAAGCAAACCGTCATCTTAAACCCAACATGGGGTACTGATGCAGTATACCGGGTACTCGACGATAAGTTGGTCATTAACCAACATGGCCGCTTTGACAAGCACGACCTCGCCAAAATTTGGCATGAAGACAAATATGCCAATATGCACGATGCGTTATTGCAGTTAATGATTAAATTTAAGCTTTGTTATGCCATTGAAGGTCAAAACCGCTATATCGCCCCTCAGCTATTAGAGTTAGAACAACCTGACTATGAGTGGAATTATGACGATAACTTAGTGGTGAAATATCGTTATGAATTTATGCCAAAAGGTATAATAACCCGCTTTATTGTGGCAATGCATGAACTCATTGTTGAGCAAGATTGGGTATGGCGTGATGGTGTTGTAATTGAGGTTAAAGGCACTAAGGCGCTTGCGATAGAAGATTACAATAAAAAAGAAATTACTTTACGCATCAGAGGTGAAAACCGCAAGGCTCTGTTTCAGGTCACCAATATGGGATTTCACCACATTCATGATAGCTACCCTAAGCTTGATTTTGATAAGCACTTTCCTTGTATTTGTGATGTGTGTAAAGCAAGTAAAGAGCCTAACCTTTATCCTTATAAAGTGCTCAGCCGTTTTGCCGATGATAATAAAGCTATTCAATGCCAAGTCAGTTATGAGATGGTCAATGCTGCCGAAGTTATTAGCAACACCTCATTTACTAGTGAGTTTAATTTCTTTAGAGCTTTTAATGACGGCAAAGAGCTCGAACGTAATATCAGCTTTAAATTGATGAGCGCAGAATCCACCTTAACAAGTATGTCATATAGAGATATCTTTAGACTTTTGACGTCATCACCAATCTCATTCGATAATGGCCGAATGAGAGTGGTCTCGGCCGAAGAAAAGCCTAAACCAGAGCCACCAAAGGTTAGCAACTACCAACTTACCAAATTAATTATTAATAACGTTCGCAGTATTGGCAAGTTAGACATTGATTTTAGTGAAGCTGAGAGCACTCGACTTTGGTCGGTAATTTTAGGCGATAACGCCGCCGGTAAAACCACCATTTTGCGCAGCATTGCTTTGGGCTTATGCCGCGAAGGCGAAGCCATGGCCCTGTTAGAAGAGTTAGAAGGCGACTTTATTAAAAAAGGTGAAGATGAAGCCCACATTTTTATCAAGCTAAAAGACGTTAATGATCATACCCAGCCTATCGAAATATCCACAAAAGTCACAAAAGTGGATGGTATAGAAGTTCTAAGACAAACCACATTACCAGAGAAGCATTTTCCTTGGTCTGATATCTTTGTTTGCGGTTATGGCGTTCACCGCGCTCACAAGGCCGATAAGCCCATTGAAGGGCATGAAACAGGTGAGGCAGTACGCAGCCTGTTCGATTATAAAACCCCGTTATATAACCCTGAAACAGTGCTGCTTAGGCAAAGCAGAACCGAGCGCAGCTTTTTAGAGAAAAAGCTCATTCAAGTGTTGATGCTCAATGGTGAAAAAGACAGTTTCAACTATGACAAAACCGGGTTAAAACTCACCAGTCATTGGGGCGTGCAACCTGTCACCACCTTAAGTGATGGCTATCGTTCAACCCTCACTTGGGTTGCCGATTTTCTGTCGCATTTAATTTTGGCTGAAAAATTCAAAGACCCCTCGGAGATTGGCGGCATATTACTGCTAGATGAGATTGAGCAGCACCTTCACCCACGCTGGCAGCGCTTTATTGTACAAAGGCTGCGTCAGCAGTTTCCTAAAACTCAAATTATCGCCACCACCCACACGCCACTGGTCGCCCAAGGCATCGCCGATGTTGACTCCGCCGCGCTTGTGAAGCTAACACAAGGCGCCGATGGTCAGTTCGCTAGCCAAGTGATTGGTAAAGATGAGGTTGAAGGCAAACGCGCCGACCAAGTTTTGGTCGAAGTGTTTGGGCTTTTGACGACGCGTAATAGCGCGAGTGAAGACAAAATTGACCGTTATTCTGAGCTGTTAGGTAAAACCAATAGAACGGCTAAGGAGCAACAAGAGTTTGCTGTTCTTTGCAAAGGGTTAAAAGCAGCCCTATCCCCTGCTGAGAATCAGCTACAAAAAGACATTGACCAGAAGGTTAGTGAAGACCTACAGCGGCGTTTGCAGAATGTATCCCCCGATGACTTAGATGCACAAACAAAAGCAGAACTTCGAGCCTTATTTGACTTAGAGGATTAGGGATGATCAAAATTAAGCGAAAAGGGCTAAATGAAACAACCCCTTCTAAAGCTCGAACTTGGACAAAGTGGATTAACGACTGCGCTACAGCAACCACTGCACTGCAACAGGATTATCAGCAAGGTAAAGCGCTAGACTTCGATGCGAACCTCTACGGCAGAAAAAGCATTAAGAGGTTGTATTTCTTTAGTGGCAAAGCGCCATTTTACGGCAAATGCGCTTATTGCGAAGCGCCAATAAAAGACTTTCAGCGTGGCGATGTAGAGCACTTTAGACCAAAGGGCAAGGTGACCGATGAGAAGGACAACAAGATAAATCACCCCGGCTACTACTGGCTTGCCTATGATGAAAGTAACTTATTACCATCATGCCTTACTTGCAATCAGTCAAGCGTTTTAGATGAGCAGCCTATAGGGAAACGAAACCGTTTTCCCGTGGATGGTGACCACGCACAAGAAGCGGCAGCCATTGCTGATGAAAACCCTCTCTTAATAAATCCCGCCAGTGGTGACCCTGATGATGATCCGGCCCTTCATTTTAACTTCGATGAAGATACCGGTGTTATTGGTGCCAAAACCGCCAGAGGAAAAATGTGTATTCAAGTTTTCGCACTCAACAAGAGAGATCAGCTGCTTGAACAAAGGCTTAATGCCGCAGCAAGAGTTGATCAGCTAGTTCGAAAAATGATTGATAAACCTCATATGCGGGCCAAAGTGTTAAGAACATTAGCAGAGATCAGACAAGGCCAGCATCCATATACACTCGCAGCCAGAGCCGCCTATGAAAAACACAAACCCGTCATCGAAGCGATGTTAAGGGGCTAAACAATTGTAGGGTGCCGCCGCGCGCACCATGTTGCATTCGTCATCACCCCACATGTTGGGCGTTGCCCAACAACAACCAACCTATTAATGCGGCTTTGCCGAGCACACAATCAAAAAAGCACACCGATTGGTGTGCTTTTTAAAACGCGAAAAGCGCTTGCGTGGTTAAGCTCTAAAGCTTAGTTGGCAATGCTTTCGTTGACTCTTTCTCGCAATTCTTTGCCCGGTTTAAAGTGCGGGACGGACTTGCCATCAAGGTGTACGGTTTCGCCAGTCTTGGGGTTACGCCCTACGCGAGGCGCCCGATAGTGAAGCGAAAAACTGCCAAATCCCCTGATCTCTATCCTTTCCCCCGAAGCCAAAGAAGCGGTCATTAATTCCAACAGCTCTTTGACTGACTCCTCGACGTCTTTGGCCGGAATGTGGGCGTAGTCCAAAGACAACTTTTCAATGAGTTCAGACTTTGTCATAAAATCCTCGTTATCACTTAAAAACGGTCAAACAAATGCACAGGCAACCGTTGTCGCCCGTGCGCATTAAGACGAATTAGTCTTTGTTTGCGTTTTTGAAAGCTTCAGCCATGGCGTTGCTGAACTGACCAGACTCTTGAGCCTTCTTGTTCAACTGGTTCATCGCTTCTTTCTCTTCCGCTTCGAACTTAGCTTTGATAGAAAGACTAATCACGCGGTTCTTACGGTCAACACCCATCAATTTGGCTTCAACATCGTCGCCTACAGCAAGTTCAGTTGATGCGTCTTCGATGCGATCGCGAGAGATCTCAGAGACACGCAAGTAACCTTCAATGCCGTCGGCCAATTCGATAGTTGCACCTTTGGCGGTGACTTCGACAACCTTACCATTAACAATAGCACCTTTTTTGTTTTCGTCCAGGTAGTTATTGAATGGATCGTCATCTATCTGCTTGATGCCTAAAGAAATACGCTCTCTTTCTGGGTCAACTTGCAATACCACAGCACTGATGTCGCTGCCTTTCTTGAATTCGCGAACGGCTTCTTCGCCAGGTACGTTCCAAGAGATATCAGACAAGTGAACCAAGCCATCGATGCCGCCGTCAAGGCCGATGAAGATACCGAAGTCAGTGATTGACTTGATCTTACCTTCAACGCGGTCGCCTTTAGAATGAGTTTTAGCGAAGTCTTCCCAAGGGTTGATCTTGCACTGTTTCAAGCCTAAAGAAATACGACGACGTTCTTCGTCGATGTCAAGAACCATAACTTCAACAGTGTCACCCAAGTTAACCACTTTTGAAGGATGGATGTTCTTGTTGGTCCAATCCATTTCAGATACGTGAACCAAACCTTCAACACCTTCTTGGATCTCTACGAAACAGCCGTAGTCAGTCAAGTTGGTGATTTGACCAGTCAGTTTAGAACCTTCTGGGTAACGGTTGGCGATCGCTTGCCATGGATCTTCACCCAATTGCTTAAGACCCAATGATACGCGAGTTTTTTCACGGTCGAATTTCAATACTTTAACGTTGATTTCGTCGCCAACGTTAACGATTTCGCTAGGATGCTTAACGCGTTTCCAAGCCATATCGGTGATGTGCAACAAGCCGTCGATGCCGCCTAAGTCTACGAATGCACCGTAGTCGGTCAGGTTCTTAACGATACCTTTAACTTCTTGACCTTCAACCAAGGTCTCAAGCAATTGATCACGCTCGTGGCTGGTTTCTGACTCGATAACCGCGCGACGAGAAACAACAACGTTGTTACGTTTTTGGTCAAGCTTGATAACTTTGAATTCAAGATCTTTAAATTCTAAATGAGCAGTGTCACGAACAGGACGAACGTCTACCAATGAACCTGGCAAGAACGCACGGATGCCTTCAACTTCAACTGTGAAACCACCTTTAACTTTACCGTTGATAACACCGATAACAGTTTCTTGTTTCTCACAAGCCTGCTCCAAACGAACCCAAGCTTCGTGACGCTTGGCTTTTTCGCGAGACAGGATAGTCGCACCGAAACCATCTTCAATCGCATCCAAGGCAACGTCGATTTGATCGCCAACGTTTACTTCGATTTCGCCTTTGGCGTTTTTGAATTGCTCAGCTGGGATAGCGGCTTCAGATTTCAGACCGGCATCAACAAAAACCAGGTCACGTTCGATGGCAATGATAGTGCCTTTTACAATTGAACCCGGACGGGTTTCAATGGCTTGCAAACTTTCTTCAAATAGTTGCGCAAAACTTTCAGTCATGTTTATTCGCTTTTTCAATATATTAAGAATCCATACGGCGTTCCGGCCATCTGGGGTTACTTGGTCATTCCCGTTACTTCCATGCTAACAGGCGTTGGTTTAAGTAAAACTAATTAATCTTTATGATTAACAAGCGTTTAGCTTAGAGTTGCTGTATTCCAGCACCTTATCTAAAACAGTATCGATGGCCATATCAGTGGTATCGAGAACCAAAGCATCTTCTGCCGGTTTAAGCGGCGCGACCGCTCGGTTCATATCCCGATCATCACGGGCTTGGATCTGCTCTAAAAGGGGCGCGATTTTAACATCTTGGCCCTTAGCTTTCAACTCCTCATAACGCCTACGCGCTCTTTCTTCTGCGCTGGCGGTCAAAAAGATTTTCACTTCGGCCGATGGAAATACCACGGTGCCCATGTCACGGCCGTCGGCAACAAGGCCCGGCAGCTGTTTAAAGGCTCTTTGACGACGCAACAATGCTTCGCGAACTCGGGGTAATGAGGCGACTTTTGACGCAATACCACCGACTTCTTCATTGCGAATGGCGCCGGTTACGTCTTCACCTTCCAAAATAATTTTGGGGTTTTGCGTCAAATCTTCAACGACAAATTGCACGTCAAGATGTGCCGCAAGGGGAATAAGCCCTTCTTCGTCTTCCGGTGCGATGTGGTGATGCATAGCGGCCAAGGCCAATACGCGATAAATTGCACCGCTGTCTAAAATAGACCAGCCTAGCTTTTGCGCAAGTAAACGGCTTACAGTTCCCTTCCCAGAACCGCTCGGGCCATCAATAGTGATCACAGATGCACTTTGCATAGATTCTCCTGAACAATAGTTTCCGACAGTTTGAACAATTGAAACCGGTGCTCACTGCCAAGTGGGCGAGAGTATAGGCCAAATGCCCCTACCCTGCCCAACTTTTTCATGGCGATTGACACAATTTATTACGTAAAAGCGCCAAAACCGCTTAACTGTGCACCAATTTTGCCAAGGCGTCGAAATACCCCGGAAAAGTCTTGTAGGTACACTTAGGATCGTTGATGGTAATCGGTGTATCGCCTAGCGCTACCAGTGAAAAACACATGGCGATACGGTGATCGTTATAGGTGTCAATTTCGGCAGTTTGCAGGGCCTGTGGCGGCGTGACTTCAATAAAGTCTTCACCTTCGACCACCAAGGCGCCGACTTTTTTCAGCTCACAAGCCATCGCCGCCAAGCGGTCGGTCTCTTTGACCCGCCAGTTGTAAATATTGCGAATGGTCGTCGGCCCTTCGGCAAACAAGGCAACAATGGCAATGGTCATGGCCGCATCGGGAATGTGATTTAAATCAACGTCTACCCCTTTTAAGCTGCCGCGAGTCACTTCGACATATTCATCGGCGATGGTGACCTTAGCGCCCATTTGTTCGAGCACTTCACTAAAGCGCACATCGCCTTGCACGCTGGTTTTGCCAATGCCGGTCACTCTAACCGTACCACCTTTTATTGCCGCCGCCGCAGTAAAATAAGACGCGCTGGAAGCATCACCTTCAACCATAAAATCACCGGGACTTTGGTAGCTTTGGCCACCTTTAATGACAAACCGTTTGTAATTGTCATTGACTATATCAATGCCAAACTTGGCAATGATATCCAAGGTCAGGTGAATATAGGGCTTTGACACCAAATCGCCAACCACTTCAACCTCGCTATCGCCATCAAGCAACGGCGCTATCATTAAAATGGCAGTTAAAAACTGACTGGAAATAGTCCCGTCAATACTGACTTTACCGCCTTTGAGCGGCTTGCCTTTGATCAGCAAAGGCGGATAACCGGCACTTTCTTGATAGCCGATATCGGCATCCAGCTGAGCAAGAGCATCAACCAAATGCAAAATCGGACGCTCTTTCATGCGTGGCTCGCCAGTCAACACAAACTCGCCTTCGCTGATAGCCAGCGCTGCGCACAAAGGCCGCATCGCCGTACCGGCATTACCTAAAAACAATTCCAACACGCCTTTGTCAGCGCAGTTAAAAACGCCACCGTTGCCTTGTACCTTACAAACGGTTTTATCTTCACTTAGCTCATACTCAATACCAAGCTGCGCCAGCGCCTTTAACATGTAATCGACATCATCGCTATCGAGCAGATTTTTGACCACAGTCGTGCCTTTGGCCAAAGCCGCCAGCAACAAAGCACGGTTTGATAGGCTTTTGGAGCCGGGTAAGTTGACCTCGCCGGCTACCCCTTTAATGGGTGATAAGGTTAATTGTTCCAATGCATTAGCCCCGCTGTTTGGCAAATTTATCCATAAAGGCAACCAGTGCTTCAACTCCGGCTAGGGGCATGGCGTTATAAATGCTTGCCCGCATACCTCCGACACTACGATGCCCTTTCAGCTCTAATAAGCCAGCTTCTTTAGCCTCAACCAAAAAGGCCTCGTTAGCACTTTCATCGGCCAAGGTAAAGGTCACGTTCATCATCGAGCGGTTGGCCTTATCGACACCGTTGCGATAAAAATCGCTGCCGTCGATATAGTCATATAGGGTTTTGGCTTTGAGCTGATTTTCTTTGGCAATGGCGCTTAGACCGCCTTTTTGTTTAAGCCACTGCAACACCAACCCGGCCAAATACCATGAATAGGTCGGCGGCGTGTTGTACATGCTGCCATGTTTGGCCGCTAGGGTGTAATCAAGAACGACAGGGGTATCTTTACGGGCTTTGCCAAGCAGGTCTTCACGGATGATCACTATGGTCAGGCCAGAAGGACCGACATTTTTTTGCGCCCCGGCGTAAATCACCCCAAACTTGCTGACATCAATCGGCTTAGACATAAAGTTTGACGACATGTCCGCCACCAGCGGCACATCGCCGGTATCGGGAATATCATGGATCTCAATGCCGTCAACGGTTTCATTCGGGCAATAGTGCACGTAAGCACACTGAGGGTCAATTTGCCACTGACTAAAAGGCGTGACCTTCTCTAGACCATCTTCACGGCCATGACGGGCAATGATATCCACTTCGGCATACTTTTGCGCTTCGACAATCGCGGCATTGGACCAAATGCCAGAATCAACATAGGCCGCGCGACGCTTATCCCCCAGCAAATTGAGTGGTACTGCCGAAAACTGCCCACGACCACCACCGTGCATAAACAACACTTTATAGTTGTCGGGCACCGACAACAACTCGCGCAAATCTTGCTCAGCCTGCTCAGCGATGGCAATAAATGCCTTAGAGCGGTGACTGATCTCCATTACCGAGCAGCCCATATTGTTGAAGTTTAAAAATTCCCCTTGGGCTTTTTCCATTACCGCCGTCGGCAACATCGCCGGACCGGCACAAAAATTATAAAGTCTGGTCATTACCTTTTTTGTCGCTTTTCGCGCCCCCCAAAAATAAAAAAAGGCAGAAATAAACTCAATCTACTTCTGCCTTCGCTATCAACTCATCAACTACATTGTGTTATTCGTTGTCTGGTTGTTCGCCATCTGCTGGCGGTTCACCGTCGCTTTGCTCGGCAGCTTGTTCAGCGTTTGGCGCTTCGGCCTGTTCGCCCTCTTCACCTTCTTCCAGTTCGCTAAACTCAGGTTCTTCAATCTCATCGATGCGCTGTAAGCCCACCACATGTTCACCTTCTGCCGTGCGTATCAAAGTCACCCCTTGGGTGTTACGACCAACCGACGACACGCCACTCACCTTGGTTCTGACTAAGGTGCCACGGTCAGAGATCATCATGATCTCGTCATTCTCCTCAACCTGTACGGCACCAACAACCTTACCGTTACGCTCAGAGACCTTAATCGACACAACCCCTTGGGTACCACGACCTTTGGTCGGGTAGTCTTCTAAGATGGTGCGTTTACCATAGCCGTTTTCAGTTACCGTCAAAATAGCGCCGTCGGTCTTAGGAATAATCATCGACACAACCGCTTCGCTATCGGCTATCTTAATACCGCGAACACCAGTCGCGGTACGACCCATAGGTCTTACGCCACCGCGATACTCAGGCTCGCCGTTTTCGTCTAACACCGGGTTACCGTTTTCATCCAGCGCCAACTTGCCGCTTTCTTCAAAGCGCACCACTTTACCGGCATCAGAGAACAACATGATCTGCTGTGAGCCGTCGGTAATATCGACCCCAATCAGCCTGTCGCCTTCTTTAAGGTTCACTGCGATAATGCCGGCAGAACGCGGCTTAGAATATGCCTCAAGTGAGGTTTTCTTCACCGTACCGCGCGCGGTCGCCATGACGATATATTTGTCTTTATCAAACTCTTTAACCGGCAAAATGGCATTAATGCGCTCATTTTCTTCCAGCGGCAGGAGGTTGATGATAGGACGGCCTCTGGCTTGACGGCTGGCCAACGGCAATTGATACACTTTCAGCCAGTACATGCGGCCTCTATTAGAGAAGCACAAGATGGTGTCATGGGTATTGGCCACCAACAATCTTTCGATGAAGTCTTCATCTTTCATCTTCGTCGCGGCTTTACCTTTACCGCCACGGCGCTGGGCTTCATAATCGCTCAGCGGCTGATACTTAACGTAACCTTCGTGAGATAAGGTCACCACAACGTCTTCTTGCTCAATCAAATCTTCAAGCGAAATATCATGGCTGGCGGTGGTGATCTCGGTGCGACGCTCATCGCCATACTGTTCACGAATGATTTCAAATTCTTCGCGGATCACTTCCATCAATCGCGCAGGAGAGCTTAAGATCAGCATCAATTCAGCGATCAGCTCAAGCAAATCTTTGTATTCGTTGATGATCTTTTCGTGCTCAAGACCAGTCAGCTTGTGAAGACGCAAGTCCAAAATGGCTTGAGCCTGCACTTCGGTCAACCAATATTGACCATCACGAATACCGTATTGTGCCTCAAGCCACTCAGGGCGCGCGGCATCGCCACCGGCACGCTCAAGCATGGCGGCAACATCACCCAGCTCCCAACCACGTTCGCACAAGGCGACTTTGGCTTGTGCCGGGGTTGGTGAGGTTTTGATCAATTCAATGATAGGGTCGATATTGGCAAGGGCAATCGCCAACGCTTCTAGGATGTGGGCACGGTCGCGGGCTTTACGCAAATCAAAAACGGTTCTGCGAGTCACCACTTCACGGCGGTGCAGTAAGAACGCTTCCAACAAGGCTTTTAAACCGAACAGACGCGGCTGGCCGTTTTCAAGGGCTACCACGTTGATGCCGAATACGGTTTGCATCTGAGTCAAGGCGTACAACTGATTGAGAATAACCTCACCCGAGTCGCCTCTGCGAATTTCAATGACAATCCGCATACCGTCTTTATCAGACTCATCGCGCAGTGCGGTGATGCCTTCAATCTTCTTCTCTTTGACCAACTCAGCCATCTTTTCAATCAATTTGGCTTTGTTGACCTGATATGGGATCTCGTGAACGATAATGGTTTCTTTACCGCTTTTCTCATCGACTTCAACATCGGCCTTGGCACGCAGATAGATTTTGCCACGGCCGGTGCGATAGGCTTGGTCGATACCGGCGCGACCGTTGATTTGGGCAGCGGTCGGGAAATCAGGACCTGGGATATGCACCATCAAATCTTCAAGCGAGATATCCGGGTCATCAACCAAAGCCAATAAACCGTTCATCACCTCGGTGAGGTTGTGCGGTGGAATATTGGTTGCCATACCAACAGCGATACCAGATGAACCGTTGACTAATAAAGCAGGGATTTTGGTCGGCAAGACCACAGGGATCATTTCGGTGCCGTCATAGTTCGGCGCGTAATCGACGGTTTCTTTTTCGAGATCGGCCAAAAGCTCCTGAGAGATCTTGTCCATGCGGATCTCGGTATAACGCATAGCAGCTGCCGAGTCACCATCAACCGAACCGAAGTTACCTTGACCATCGACCAGCATATAACGCATTGAGAAAGGCTGCGCCATACGCACGATGGTATCGTAAACGGCTGTGTCGCCGTGGGGATGGTACTTACCGATAACATCACCAACGATACGAGCGGATTTCTTATAGGGTTTGTTCCAATCGTTACGCAATTCATTCATTGCAAACAATACCCGGCGGTGAACGGGTTTAAGACCATCGCGCACATCTGGCAAGGCACGACCAACGATAACGCTCATGGCATAATCGAGGTAGGAGTTTTTTAATTCGTCTTCAATATTGACCGGGACGATTTGCTTGGCCAAATCTGTCATAAGCAGTTTAATTCCATCGAGTGTTCTTGTGATAGAGGATTTTTGATTTTCGAAGCGGGATTTTAACACATAAATGCCGCCTTTGTAGAGCTTAAATAGCGAATTACCGACAAATCGTTAATTTCGTCAGTTTATCTGGTTTTATTCAAACCAAAGCTTATATAATGGCCGTCATATTTACTCAGACAGTTATGATTAAGATGGCCTCGACCGAACAGCTCAATGTAGACCCGCAAGAGATCGACAAGTTTGAACAGCTCGCCTCAAGATGGTGGGATTTGTCAGGTGAATTCAAGCCGCTACATGATCTAAACCCGCTCAGACTCGATTACATCAATGAAAATGCCCAAGGACTGCACGCCAAAGTGGTACTTGACGTCGGCTGTGGCGGCGGCATTTTAAGTGAAAGCATGGCGCGCAAAGGCGCCAACGTCAAAGGAATCGATTTGGGCCAAGAGCCGCTGGATGTCGCCAAACTTCACGCACTTGAAACCGGCATCAAGGTTGAGTACCAGAAAATCGCAGTCGAACAGCTCGCCGACGAACAGCCTGCGCATTTCGATGTCGTCACCTGTATGGAAATGCTTGAACATGTGCCCGACCCCGAGTCTGTGGTTCAGGCGTGTAGCAAACTGGCTAAGCCCGGCGCGCCCGTATTTTTTTCAACGCTCAATAAAAGCCTTAAGTCTTATCTGTTTGCCATCATCGGCGCAGAAAAGCTGCTCAAGATGGTGCCCGAGGGAACTCATGACCATGGCAAGTTCATTAGGCCCTCACAGCTCATCGACTGGTGTGAGGCCCATGGCCTTAAGGTCAGAGGCATTACCGGACTGCATTACAACCCATTGACCGGACAATACCGCCTAGGCCAAGGCGTTGATGTTAACTACATGATCCACTGCGAAAAGTTGGATTAACTCGTCAGCTCAAGGACACAGGCTATGCACTATCGCGGTATCTTGTTCGACTTAGACGGCACCTTGTTAAAAACCGCCGACGACCTTGGCGCGGCTTTAAATGCCGTGTTGCGCCACTACGATTTACCGCAGGTCGGTCAAGATGCCTATACCGAACAAGCATCCAACGGCGCCAAGGCGCTACTGGAGCTAGGTTTCGGCGAACAACTCAAAAACCATAATTTTGATAAGTTGAGAGGTCATTTTTTAGACTATTATCTTAATAATATTGCGAACCACACACAATATTATGACGAAGTAGCCGAAACTTTAACTTTTCTTAACCACCAAGACTTGCCTTGGGGAATTGTGACCAACAAGCCGGAAGATCTTACCACCGCCTTACTGAGACATTTTCCACTGCTTGAGAACTGTCATGTGGTGGTTGGTGGCGATACCGTTGGGGTTGCCAAGCCCGACCCCAAACCGATGTATTTCGCCCTTGATAAACTCGCCCTTCAACCACAACAGTGCCTTTATGTCGGCGACGCCAGACGCGACATTCAAGCCGGGCGCAATGCAGGCATGACAACGGTCGCGGCGCGCTATGGTTATATTGGTCATGACGACGACATCGACAGCTGGCAAGCCGACTTTCAAATCAACCGCTTCGATGAGCTACTCAAACTGCTCAAGTTTGCCGCCACAAGCTGATTCGACAAATCACATTCTGCTTCTATACTGGATAGTCAACACAGGTGAATTTAGCGTGTAAGACTATGACAACCATCATGATCGTTGACGATTCAGCCTCTTTGCGGGCAGTGCTTGGCGAGCTATTGTCATGTTCGGGATACCATGTATTGAGCGCCGTTCATGGCCAAGAGGCCCTTGCCAAAGCCGCCACCGAACAAGTCGATTTGGTGCTTTGTGACGTCAATATGCCAGTCATGGGCGGTATCGAATTTGTCTCGCAGTTTATTGCTAATGAACGGCACGCTCAGGTACCGGTGATCATGTTGACCACCGAAGCCGATTCGGCACTAAAAACCGCCGCCAAACAAGCCGGTGCCAAAGGCTGGGTGATCAAGCCTTACAACGACGACCAATTACTCAAAACCATCGACACATTATTGAGCTGATTAAGGCGATTTTACACAGTCGATAGAATAATTGATCTAAATCAAATGTCACTAACGCTATTTAACGCCTAATAGGCTAAACTCAGTTATAAAATCAATTACATAACTGCCTAACGGAGATAAGCATGAACCCGCTAAATCGCATTCTCGTCGTGGTAGACCCCAATGACAGTGCACAACGCGCACTGTCTAGAGCCGTAGTATTGGCAAGGGCTACCGGAGCCAAATTGACCGCCTTTTTGTCTATCTATGACTTTTCTTATGAAATGACGACCATGTTGTCGATTCAAGAACGTGACGCTATGCGAAAAGCCGTGGTTGAACACAGACAAATGTGGTTACAAGACCTGCTCAACGACAAGTTTGCCAAAGACGCCGACATCGACATCAATGTGATGTGGCACAACAGACCCTTTGAGGCGATTATCGAAACCGCCATCGACGGGAAGTACGACCTGATTGTTAAAGGCACCCACCAACACGACAGTTTAAAATCGATTATCTTTACCCCCACCGATTGGCACTTGCTGCGTAAAAGTCCTTGCCCTGTACTGTTGGTCAAAGACATGGAGTGGGCGAAAAACGGCAAGATCCTGACGGCTGTACACACTGGCTCAGATGCCGATCACCATATTTCACTCAATGCCAAGCTCATCGACCAAGCCAAAGAGCTTGCCGGTTTGATTGACGCTGAAGTTCACTTGGTCAACTCCTACCCTGGCACTCCGGTCAATATCGCCATTGAAATCCCCGAGTTTGACCCAAATGAATACAATAGTGTGGTCAAAGAGCATCATCAAAAAGCCTGCTCTGTGCTGGCAGAGAAATGTGGTATCGACCCTGAGCACGTGCATATCGCCGAGGGCCTACCTGAGGATGTGATCCCGGAAGTCTCACAGCAGATTGGCGCCGAGCTATTGGTTATCGGCACCATTGGCCGCACCGGCTTTTCTGCGGCCATTATTGGCAATACCGCAGAGCATGTTATCGACCAGATCAACTGTGATATTTTGGCGGTAAAACCTGAGGGTTATGTCAGCCCGCTAGAAGAGCAGTAACATAAACTTCGGTATGCATCGAGCAAACAACACAAAGGCGCAGGTTTAATCTGCGCCTTTGTTTTTTGAGGCTTTTTTTTGACAAACAGACAGTTGCTAGTGAGCAGTCACCACCGACAATTCTTCTTCCAACTGCTGGCTCTCATTTTGTGGATGGTCTTCGGCGCCATGCATCCAAGCGACGATTTTGTCACTTAACAAATACAACACCACGCCAGAGAAGATACAGAACCCAGCGACACCGGCAAAAGTCGCAAATGGACCGGCCTCTCCAACAATCATGCCTGCAACAGCTGCCATATAGTTACCGATGGCGGTAAAGAAAAACCACATCCCCATCATAAACGACACATATCTGACCGGCGAAAGCTTAGTGACCATCGACAACCCGATAGGCGATAGACACAACTCACCGATGGTGTGGAGAATATACATCACGACCAGCCACCAAATGGCCGCCTTTGCCCCATCGCCAATCTGTAGCGCAGCGCCCGCCATAGAAACGAAGCCAAGTCCTAAAAACAACATCCCCATCGAGAACTTTTTCGGTGTCGAAGGATCTTTCTCACCCAGTCCCATCCACATTTTGGCCATGATGGGCGCTAAGATCACAATAAACAACGGATTCACCACCTGCAACCAGCTGGCAGGCATTTCCCAACCGAGGACATTCAAATCGGTATGGTTTTTGGCAAACAAAGTCAGCGCGCCGGCCGCCTGTTCAAAGCCCATAAAGAACACGATAGTAAAAAAGCTCAGCATTAAAATGGCTTTGATGCGGTCTTTTTCGATACTCGTCAGCG
The DNA here is from genome assembly GCA_041583135.1 of Alteromonadaceae bacterium. Lineage (GTDB taxonomy): Bacteria > Pseudomonadota > Gammaproteobacteria > Enterobacterales > Alteromonadaceae > JABSOG01. The sequence goes on from JBFHGJ010000040.1 coordinate 25,011, forward strand.
GTCTTTTCTGCTGTTGTTGTTGCGCAGCGCTGCTGTTAACCGCTGACTTACCTAAATCCCCCAAGTATTTTTCGGCAAAAAGGGTTTGCACCAACAACGACAGCAGCATACCGATACCAGCAGCCACAAAGCCCAGCTGAAAATCTACTTTTTCGCCAATCGTACCGACCACCAAAAAGCCCATGGTAGAGCCAACATTGATGCCCATATAAAAAATGGTAAAGGCTTGGTCGCGGCGCTTGTCACCCGCTTGGTACAAATCGCCAACCAAAGACGAAATATTCGGTTTAAAGAAGCCGTTGCCGATAATAAGCAAGGTTAGGCCGAGATATAAAAACGTCTTTTCATGACCTGCAATATATTCATATGGCGTGCCCAAGGCGAACTGACCCAAGGCCATAATAATGCCACCTACGATAATACTTTTACGTTGGCCCAGATAATTGTCGGCAAGATAGCCGCCTATCACCGGCGTGACGTAAACCATAAACATGAAAGTGCCCAAAAAGCTTAGCGCATTGGCTTGAATTTCCGCCGCACTCATATGCGACCAGCCAAATGCCCCCACCGCGACCGTTGAGGTCAAATACAGCACAAAAATACCGCGCATACCATAGTAGCTCATACGCTCCCACATCTCGGTGCCAAACAGCACAAACAGCCCCGCTGGGTGGCCAAACAATTGTTTATTGCGATTCACAGTCAATTCCTTCATCGGTTTTTATAATCGACCTGAGCATAGGCAAAGACACGAGTTAGCAATTGAAAGTTTGGTGAATTGGCTGGTAATTGTTGGTGAAGCTTTGGTGAAGGCCGCAGTTTTATTGGGGTTGAGGAAGGTTTTTGAGGTTGGCTCTTGGTAGCTAATATGTCTTTTGCGTAAGAGTTTGTTGGGCATTAGTTCCGAACAACCAACCTATAATTGAAATGATATAGGTTGGTTGCTGCAGGGCTAAACCCAACAAACCATCAATCGGCCAAGTCATCTCCCAAATCTTTTGGGATAACGGTCAACAATGCACGCTGACCAATGGCAACGCCAGCGTTAGGGAAGATAATAGCCTCACCTTCGGTATCGACTACATACTTTTTGTCGCCGTCTTCTGCCAGCACATAGCCAACTGGAAAATCGGTGAAGTTTTCAACATCATCGGCAAAGTTGAGTTTAAAAGCTTCGCTATCTTTATCGACGGCACGATAAACATCAAAGAAGTGGAAGTTTTTGGCATCAAATGGCTCATAGGCAAACGGCATACCGCAGATCAGCGCCTCTAAAGTCTGCTCGGTTGCTGCGAACTTACTCATGTCGTTTTGACCGAATGGACGCACCTTACCCAACTCAACGGTAAACGCATCGGCGCCATGGTGGTATGATGAATGATAACTAAAGGTTGTCGCCGGTTTCCCCATCAACAAAAAGGTGTTAACACCGCAAGCATGCAGCAATTCAAACTGTGATTTTTTCCATTTACCCCCATGCAAAAACGGATAGACCGCAAACTTTTCATTTTTTGAGCCGCGAATGGCGGTATGCAAGTCATAATGCGCACGATAGCGGCCCGGCTCAACCGAGGTAAAGAAGCGCTCAATATAACCCTCTAGCACCTTTGCACGAAAACGCTCTTTGTTGATAAGACCCGGCCCCAGACTGTGATGACCGTTGAACAGGCGGTTTAGGTTTTCTTCAACAAAACGCTGCTCGATGTTAATCGATGCTGGATTACCAAAAATAAACAGCACACGGTTTTCCAGTTGGATCTCACCTGCGAAGATTTTCTTGATCAGACTGTCGCAAATCTCAATCGGCGCCGTTTCATTGCCGTGGATGGCGCTGGAGATCACAATGTCTTTATCGCCGTACTCTGGCGGCTCGAACATGATAACCCCGGTATCCCAAACTTGCGCTTCGGTGCCATCGTGTAAGGTAAAGTCAACCGGGTCTAAGTGCCACTCGTTGTCACGGGTAATTTGCAGAAAGTCGCCAGTTTCAAATAGGCGCTCAATGATATCAGTCATAGGTTTAATCCTTAGTTAATGGCCAAAAGTTCAACGTCGAAGATCAGCACAGAGCCAGGTGGAATTTTACCGGCAGAGCGATTTCCGTAAGCCAGCTCACTGGGAATAAACAAACGATTCTTTTGTCCAACCACCATCAATTGCAAACCTTCTGTCCAGCCGGGGATCACTTGGTTCAGGCCAAAGCTAATCGGCTCGCCGCGTTCAACAGAGCTGTCAAATACGGTGCCGTCGATTAAAGTGCCGTGATAATGTACTTTGACTTTATCGCTCGGACCGGGATGGACATCGCCGGTGCCCGGCGTCAACACTTTGTATTGTAACCCTGAACGAGTCGCCGCTACACCTTCATCTTGCAGATTGTTCTCTAAAAAAGTGAGGCCTTGTTGAATGTTGTCTTGAGCCAAACGCTTGCCCATATAGTGGTTGTACATAAAGTAGCCGACGGTGATGCCCACCAGCATAAAGATCACGATTTTGCTCACGAAAATTACTCTTTTTGATTGGATTGCCCGGCATTTTAAACAATCGAGCCTGCCGGTTCAAATTAAGACAATTGCTTTCAACGCTTTGGCATTTGATCTAAGTCAATTTACCCTTGGCAATATTGATTATCCTTATTCTCGTAAACTCATTTCTATAACTATCGACTACCGAGCGCATTATGTGGAATCAGCAACTGATCGAAAAGTACAACATTACCGGCCCACGCTATACCTCCTATCCTACCGCTTTGCAATTCGAAGAGAGCTTCGGCGACAGCGACCTTAAGCGGGCCATCGAACATTTGCCGAAAAAGCACCCGATATCACTATATATTCACATCCCTTTTTGCCACTCGGTTTGCAACTACTGCGCCTGTAACAAGGTGATCACCAAAAACAACCAGCGTGCCGATGAATACTTGGACTACTTGATTTTAGAAATTGAACGCGTCGGCAAACTGGCAGGGCAACGTCCAGTGAAACAAATGCATTGGGGCGGCGGCACTCCCACCTATTTGTCCGATGACCAGATCATGCGCTTGGTTGACGCACTGAATAAAAACTTCAATATGCAGCGCATTGAGCACGAATACGCCATTGAAGTTGACCCAAGGGCACTGGGCGAAAACACCTTAAATGTGCTCGCAGCCAGCGGCTTTAATCGCATCAGCGTCGGCATTCAAGATTTCAATCCACAAGTCCAAATCGCCGTCAATCGCGTTCAAAGTGAAGCGTTGACCCGCTCGGTTATCGAAAATGCCCGCGCCTTGGGTTTTAAATCGGTCAATGTCGATTTGATTTATGGCTTGCCACATCAAAGTGCCGAGAGTTTCAAACACACCATCGACACCATTATCGACATTCAGCCCGACCGCCTTTCTTTGTTCAACTATGCACATTTACCCCATCGCTTTAAGCCCCAACGCCGTATCGTTGCCGACGACTTACCAAGCGCCAAAGAGAAACTGGAAATTTTGCACAACAGCATCAACAGCTTGTGTGAGGCCGGCTACAACTACATCGGTATGGACCACTTTGCCCTACCCAGTGACGAATTGAGCTTGGCGCAAAAAAGCGGCCATCTGCATCGCAACTTCCAAGGCTATACCGTGCGCGATGAAAACAGCCTAATTGGCCTAGGGGTCTCCTCTATCAGTTACGTCAGTGGCTGCTACAGTCAAAATCAGCGCGACCTCTATGACTATTACGAAGCCATCGACCAAGGTGAATTGGCCGTTTGGCGTGGCTGCTATTCCCAAGAGGACGATGTGATCAGACGGGCAGTGATCATGCAGTTGATTTGTCAATTTGAATTGCAGTTTGACCAAATTGAACACCAATTCAATATCAAATTCAGCGAGTATTTCGCCGAAGAATTGGAGTCTATTCGCTATCTGGAAATCGATGGGTTGGTAACGATAAAGGACAACGCCATCAAGGTATCGCCCACCGGCCGCTTACTCATTCGCAACATCTGCATGGTATTTGATGCCTACCTCGGTGCCGCCGCCATGGGCAGCTATTCCAAAGCCATATAACAATATCAGATACAGGTTATTGATCTGGGTTAAAAACGCTGGCGTAATAAATTGATTAGAGTAGAATTAAGGTAATCTACATGCTCTCACAAACGGTATCTTCAAACATGCTCAAACCCGCAAACGCGAAACACACCATTCGCTGTCAGGATTGTCGTATTAAACAGTTATGTCTGCCAGTCATGCTGGCGGAGTCTGAAATTGCGCATTTGGACACCATTGTTCATCGTGGTCGTCCGGTTAACAAAGGCCAGCACCTGATCCAAGCAGGTGATGAATTTTCAGGGGTTTTTGCCGTTCGCTCAGGTTCTATCAAGACCTATACGGTATCGATTGACGGCCTTGAGCAGATCACCGGTTTTTACCTTCCCGGCGAGATCATCGGCTTTGATGCCATCAGCTCGGGCGTTTACCCCGGTTTTGCCAAAGCATTGGAAACCTCTGCGGTATGCGAGATCCCATTCTCTCGACTAGAACAGCTGGCAGCTGAAATTCCGGGTCTACAACACCAGATCTTTCGCACCATGAGCCAAGAAATAGTCAAAGATCAAGACTTGATGCTACAACTCAACAAAAAAAGCGCCGAGCAGCGCTTTGGGTCGTTCTTAGTCAATCTGTCATTCCGCTTTGGTCGCCGTGGTTTATCATCACAACGCTTTAGACTACCAATGGCGCGCTCGGATATCAGCAATTACCTAGGCTTAGCGGTCGAAACCATATCTAGGCTTATCGCTCAGCTGCAAGATGAAGGCTTGGTGTCGATTCAAAAGCGTGAGGTTGAGATCTTAGATATGCACAACCTCAGTAAGTTAGCAGGCACTAACTGTCACAATTAATAGTGATCTTTCAATAGTTCTTCAATCCATATCGCCATAGCGCTAATCACCCCGCTATGGCTTTTGCAACAACGCCACTCCCTGACGATACCCCAAACCACCGTTACCATGCACCATGCCAAACTGTTCTGGGCCTTGGCATAATCGCTGATACATGCTGATCAGGCCATTGAGCGCCGGGTTGTTCCATGGTGCTCTGGCAAGATTCATCCCACCGGTAATAGTCACAAGATGTTGAGACAAAAATTCCCTAAGCTGCTGTGGATTTTGCACCAAACCACTAGACAACAAAAAGGCTAAAGGCACCACCGGATAGCAGGTATACACTTCAAGCAGCGCTTTGCCGTCTTTATACTCGGTGGCAAAGTCGAGTTGCGCAGCTGCAAGGCATTCTTTATAGGCTTGGGCCAAGTGGTGATAGGTTGCAATGGTTTTGATCTGTTCAGGCCCGTCATGCTCCAGCGCACAGGTCGCCACAGCAGCGACTTCCACCGGCAAACAACCATCAAGACTAAGACGGTTGAGCACAGCCTCACGACACAAAAGCAGCCTGCCGCTAAAATCAATCATCGGATTGGCACAATCCACCCCGCGAAACAGCTTGGTTAACGGCTGATACCAACGCGCCTCGGGCAGCATATCCTCACTAAACGCCGCACCTTTGGCAAGTTTGAAACTGCTCAGATAGTTATCAAATAACGCTTCACACAAGGCTTTGAACTCAACCTCGCTTATACCGCGCGCCTTGATAAACTGCGCGGCAAGGTCGGTGTAAGCAGCGGTCAATGGGTAGTCATCACCATAAACCGCCATTTTGTGATGACGCTCGGCTTTGTCATAACCGCTTTTTATCAAGTCTTCACCGCTGATCAGCACAGCATCGGCGCCCTGTTCGAGACGGCGTTTTCCCTCGAAAAGGGCATCAAGCGGCCCACAGCCACTTTTGAAATAGCCGGGTTTTGACGGTTGTTGCCAATCTGAGCTGAGCGGTTCGATAAATAATGACTCGACGGCAATATCCAGTGCCTTTAGTTGCTTGAGTAAGGCTTGGACATGGGTCAACGACCCTTGGCCGTCAACCACTTTGTCAGCGGCAATAATATAAGTTTTTGTCATAGTGAGTTGTTTATCGGGATACTAATGTAGATCTGCATCCCTTCATCTTCGTGAGTGTCGCACCGCACCGTGCCGTGCAAACCTTGGGTGACTAGATTGTATACCATGTGCATACCAAGCCCAAGACAACCGTCGGCTCTTTTGGTGGTATAAAACGGTTCGAAAATATGACTGGCCATTGCTTCACTCATACCCTGCCCGTTATCGACATATCTCAGTTGCAGGTCGTCGCCGTCAATGGTAACAAAAATAGAGATCTTACCGCGACTACGATTGGCAAAGCCATGCACCAATGAGTTGGTCACCAAGGTATTGATCACCCGAGACAGCGAGCTGGCACAGGTATAGACTTCAAATTGCTCATCACACAACAGATCGAGCTTCACCTGTTTTTTATCCAACTCACGTTGCAGCGGCCCAATGGTTTCAATCAACAGCTTTCTCACCTTAAAACGGCTACTGACCTCAACTTGAGGATTGACCACCACATCTTTAAAGTTGGCAATAAGTTCACTGGTTTTGCCCAAATTAACCAACACCGTCTCAAAACCGCCTTTAAGCTTATCAAAGAACAGGTCTAGACGCTTATCGCTCAGCCTGCCAGCCATTTTGGCGTCAAATACCTGCTCAGTTTCAAATGCCAAGCTTGAAGCGGTTGTTACGCAGCTTTCGACCGGTGTGCTGATCTCGTGGGCAACACCGGCCACCAACATCCCAAGGGCTGCCATTTTTTCTGTCTCAATCAGTTCCTTACGGCTATCAAGCAACTGCTGGTGTTCCATAGAATTGACAATCGCGTTGGCTGTATAAATCGCTAAGGTTTTAAGGATATCGATGTGTACTTCTTGATAGGCGTGGCGATTAAAGCTCTGTACCGTAATAAACCCGAGCACCCCGTTGGCAGAGCGAAGAGGCACATAAATCAAAGACTGCGGCGGACCGGCGTAAGCACCATCGGCAAGATACACCCGATTTTTTTCATATTCATCATATTCGTGTCGCTCCAAATACTTGCGGCCGTCCAGCTCTAAGTCGTTAACAAATACCACCTCGTCATGTTCAATACACCACACCGGAAACTGATTTTTATTCTCCATTGAACGATAATAAGGCTTATAGCGATTGCCCTTTTCAACAGCCAGCTCCACTTGGATCACCTTTTTTTCCGGCTTATATATACCAATGCCGAATACAGTACCGTCCATCAGCTGATTGATATTTTCATAGACAGACCACAGCACCTTTTCCAAATCCAAAGACGCATTGATGCGCTGACCGATGTCGCTTATTACCCGAATATCATGATAAGAACGCTCCAGCGCCTGCTTTTGCGCCACAACCTGCGCGACCTGACGGCTGACTTGCTGCTGTAACCTTGCCTTTTGCAGGCGATATTGACTGGTTTTATAACGATAAAACACAAACAATATGGCAAAAATCATGGCCAACCACAAAAATTTAGCGCCGGTGGTAAGCCACCAAGGCGCCTGAATATGCAACGCCAAGCGGGTCGGATTGGTGGTCCAAACGCCATCTTTGTTGGCGGCTTTCACCTCAAAGGTATAGTCTCCTGCGGGTAAATTGGTGTAAGTCGCTCGGCGACTTTTATAGTCGGTATAATTCCACTGTCTATCAAACCCCACTAGGCGGTAGGCATATTGATTACGGGTAGGTGCACTATAGTGCACAGCTGCAAACTCAAAACTAAACACCGACTGCCGGTAAGACAGCGACAACTGGTCGGTAAAGGCAAGAGTTTTGTCCAGTAACTTGACCTCAGCTCCCCCAACCGTAAAAGGCCCCACCGGCACCAGCTGATTGAATACCCTTAGATTGGTCAAGTGCACTTTGGGTGGATACGGATTGTCTTTTACCGCCTGTGGGTCAACCAGATTAAAACCGTTGACCCCGCCAAACAGCATTCTGCCATCCCGTAACTTATAATAGGCCCCTTGATTAAACTCGTTGCCTTGCAACCCGTCTTGCTCGGTATACAGTTTGATCTCACCGGTTGCAGGGGCATAACGATGTAGACCAAAATTGGTGGTGAGCCACAAAAAGCCACTGCCATCTTGCAGCACCCCATATATTTGATCGTTACTCAAGCCGTGCGCTTGTTTGAGCTGCTCAAAACTCGATTGCTCAGGATTGAAGCGATTTAAGCCACTGGTCGTGGCGACCCACAACCGCTTGTCCTTATCTTCAAACAAACTCAGCACCGAGTTGTGACTGAGACTTTGCGGATCTTCCATGCGATGACGAAAGTGTTGAAACTTATCTCCTCGCTCATCAAGCAGCGCCAACCCCTTTTGTGTGCCAGCCCAAAGTCGGCCAGCGCTGTCGATGAGCACATCAGACACCCAGTCGCTGCCGATACTCTGCGGATCATCCGGCACATTGAGATAAGCCTTTACCACCTTGCCGGTGTTCGGGTCAAACTTATCCAAGCCACCACGGGTTGCCAGCCATAACATGCCGTGGGGGTCAAAGCGAATAACATTAATAGAGTTGCTGCTGATAGACTGAGGATCATTGGGATCATGACTAAATTGCACCACCGCTTGTGTTCGTGGATTAAACTTGGCCAAGCCATGATCTTTAAAGCTCACCCAGATGTTCCCTTGGCTATCTTCAGCCATCAGGTTAATTGGCTCGGCCAAGATCTGGTGGTTGGGATTATTGACCTGATGCAGTAGCTTAAATTTGCCGTCATTCGGATTAAAAATGTTGATACCACCAGAGCGAGTAGCCACCAGAATGTCACCACTGTGGGTTTGCAAAAACGACTGCACCGAATTGTCGCTTAAACTGCTAGGATCACCGGGTCTTTTGTGGTAGTGATTGAACACTGCAATATCGGGGTTTAGAAAAGCAATACCTGCATCACGGACACCAAACCAAAAGTTGCCGCTATCATCCTTATAGCTGCTGATCACCGAATTGCCCGGCAACGACTCTTTATATCCGGCGTTGTGGCTTATCCGTTCAAACTTACCGGTTTTAACATAAAAGCGATTCAATCCGCCGGTAAAGGTGCCAACAAGCAGATTGCCATCTTGTTCTTCGGCAATGGACCACACTTGGTCTCCACTAATCGACTGCGGATCACCTCGAAGATAGCGGTATTGAGTGAACTGTTCGGTTTGGCTATCAAAGCGATTTAAGCCGCCCCCGCGCGTGGCAAAATACAAGGTGCCATCAGAATGTTCGAAAATACGATAGACCTTATTGTGACTGAGCGCATGTGGGTTGTCGGGCTCGGCGACAAATCGCGTGAAACTTTCCGAGGCCGGATCAAAGCGATTTAGCCCGCCATTACGAGTCGCCACCCAAAGCTCACCGTTTGAGGTGTAGGCAATATCGTAGATACCATTGTCACTGAGTGAACGGGGGTCGGTATCGATATGAAAATAATGTTTAAACTCACCGGTTTTAGGATTGAGCACATTGAGTCCCGACTCATAAGTGCCGACCCAAATATTGCCCTGCCCGTCCTCACTGGTGCCAAAGGTCCAACTTGCCGACAAGCTGCCCGGCTCGTTGGTATCGTAATAAAAATGTTTGAAACTATCGGTGGCAGGATCATAACGGTTAAGGCCATTGCGAGTGGTTAACCACAGATAACCTTGGCTGTCTTCAAAAATATTATTGACGTAATTGTCTGACAGGCTACTGAGGTCGTTCTGTTTGCGCCGATAAACCACAAAATCATAACCATCAAAGCGATTTAAGCCATCTTGAGTAGCGAACCACATAAACCCTTGACGGTCTTGCCAAATATCGAGAACCGTGGCTTGAGACAACCCTGACTTTAAATCAATGGCGCTAAAGCGCAGTTTGCTCGGCGCAGAATCGACACGCCCAGCGGCAACGAATAAAAATGCCAAAGTCAGCCATTTAATTGTCAAGACCAAACCATTCAAGCGCTACAACCACCAAGAGCAAAATGGACGAGTGATGTTTTAACCTTAGTTCAAGCCAAGGGATAAAACCATAACGTAAAAGGGAACTTTTGCGTAAATTTTGCCCTCAGAAAAAACTGCTAACATTCACACAAATGTTATACGGCTTTTGCATAGTAAGTAGCGACATAGTGCTTCAAAAGCCAGCACCAGAGACTGGTAAGAGTAGTCTTTTTACAATTCCAAACAATAAGTTACATGTTATTTTAAAATAATCTTACTTTTTTTTAACTATTTTATCCAATTTAGGCTAAACTGGGGAAGCCTTGGTTGACCCAAGTTCCATTTTAGAGCCAAAACAGGGATATCATCTGGCCCATAGCGCTGAGTTGAAGGTCGGCAATATGAGCAATCAGACAAACGGACGAATAGGCGACTAAAGGCAACAAACTGTCGTAAGACCAATAACAAAAACACAGTTAACAATAACAATGAATCAAGTTAAGGATTTAAAAAATCTCATGAATAAGAATAAAGTATTAAGCAGCCTGCTGCTATGCGCTGCATTTGGCGCCAATGCCTCACAAGCGAACTATGTTGAACTTGGTGGTGAAAAACAAACCCACTGGATCACCATAGGTCAAGATGCCTTGCCAGAGCTGCAACAAGTTGGCGGTAAAGCGTTTGCACAAAACGCCCTTGCCGCTCAAAGCAAATCAGGCGTGACCATTGCCGAGATCAACTCAGACCAATTAAACAGCCTTAGCCGATTGATGCATAAAAATCACAATCGCTGTGGTGGTTACATTGTTCACGAGTCTTTGCAATCAGCGTTAAATGCGCAAGAAGCGCCAGTTGCTTCACTGGTTGGCTTCAACGCCAGCACGCCAAGCCAAGGCGCAACCGTTAATCGCTTGTTGCCTAACCTCGCCAAAGAGAACATCGTTGACACCATCAACTACCTCTCTACCACTTTCAACAACCGCTACTACACCACCACAGGTGGCACCAATTCTTCTAACGGTTTAAAAACCCGTTGGCAGAATATTGTCAGCGGTCTGTCTTTTGCTTCTGTCAGTCAGGTAACGCACTCTGGCTACGGACAAAAATCAGTAGTAGTTACCTTAACCGGTAGCGAAAAACCAGATGAAATCGTTGTTCTTGGTGGCCACCTTGACTCTACCATCGGTAGCACCAGCGAGAACTCAACTGCGCCAGGCGCCGACGATGACGCCTCAGGTATCGCCACTTTGACCGAAGTTATGCGCGTATTTGTCAGCGAAGGTGCACAACCTAAGCGTACCGTTAAGTTTATTGCCTACGCCGCTGAAGAAGTTGGTTTACGTGGCTCTGGCGACATTGCGAGCAGCCATCAAAGCGCTGGCGCCAATGTTATCGGTGTCATGCAGCTTGATATGACCAACTATGCCGGTTCTGTCAAAGATGTCTACTTCATGCAGGATTACACCAATGCTGCGCAAAACAGCTACATTGCAAGCTTGATTGACACCTACTTGGCCAGCTCGCCATATAACGTCACTTACGGCTACGATAACTGTGGCTACGGCTGTTCTGACCATGCGTCATGGCACAATGCCGGCTACCCGGCCTCAATGCCGTTTGAAACCCAAATGAGCCAATACAACCCACGCATCCATACCAGCAACGATACCTTGCAAAACATGGACAGCACCGGTGCCAAAGCGCTTAAATTTGCGCAAATGGCCTTGGCTTATGTTATCGAGCTTTCAGCCGATACTTCGGCTACGCCACCACCACCTACCGGTAACGTGTTAACAAATGGCGTTCCAGCGACTGGGCTTTCGGCTTCTTCTGGCTCAGACGTTAACTACACCATGGACGTTCCAACCGGCGCGACCAACATCAGCTTCACCATCTCAGGTGGTACTGGTGATGCCGACATGTACACCAAGTTTGGCTCAGCGCCAACTGACAGCAGCTACGACTGTCGTCCATATAAGAGCGGTAACAACGAGTCTTGTACTGGCACTCAAACCGGTGGTACTTACTACATTCGCGTCAAAGCCTATAGCACTTTCTCAGGCGTAAGCTTGACCGGTAGCTACACCGAGAGTGGTTCAGGCGGCGGATTGCCACAGATCAACGAAACGCGCTCTAACGTTTCTGTCGGTTCTGGCAGCTGGGTTCACTATACCCAAGACTTACAAGCCGGTTACAGCAACTTCTCTGTCACTATGTCAGGTGGCAGCGGCGATGCTGACTTGTATGTTCGCCACGGTGCACAGTCAACCAGCTCAACATACGATTGCCGTCCATACAAAAACGGCAACAGTGAAAGCTGTAGCTTCCCTTCACCAGCAGCTGGCACTTGGTATATTGACCTCAACGGTTACAGTGCTGCCTCTGGTATCACTTTAAGCTGGCAAACTACTCCGTAGTCAGCTACGCATTCTCCCCAACACCAAAGGCTCGCCATCGTGCGGGCCTTTTCTTTTGCAGCTCAAGTCAGTCTCGCATAAATACCGTTAACACATGGCGACACACCGCAAGCAATTGTTTGGCGTTAATTGTTGGGCGTTGCTACGCAACAACCAACCTATCGCCAATCCACATCAGGTAAGCCCATTAATAATTGTTGGGCGTTGCTGCGCAACAACCAACCTATTGAACCCACATCAAACAAGCAAATTGAACCTATAGGATGGTTGCTCAGAACGAGCGCCCATCGGTCAAAGGTTATAAATTTCAGGCGAAAAAAAACCACAGCCTTTTACTGTGGTTTTCGTCTGAGTGTACTCACACTCTAAAGTTGCTGGCTTGGCTTATTTGTTCTTGTTGTTAGCCAAAACCAGCAACACTCCCGAGCTGATTTTTATTTTTCTTGTTAAGCGCTCGTGTTCATTTGATAAGGCATTTCAGCCTTATTCTAAGGCGTCAAATTGTTCTTGTGGCATATGGATAGCGGCTCTTAGATTGTTATAACAAAAGCTCAGTGCCCGAATATCATTGCCGATTTTTATTAGAAACTTTTCCGCATTGGCTTGGGTATAGCAATCGCTTAAATATTGAGTATCTGCCAATGGCTGCTGAAGGGATGCCGACTTAAGAGCCTGTTCGTGCAATTGCAACTGGTCGAGCATGACATGAAGTTGATCTGACCACTTATCAAAACTATCAAAATCCATGAGTTCCCCCCGAAATTTTGTGCGACCCTACTGTTAGTGGGTCTGATGTGAATAAATAAACGGTTGTTCAATAATGACATCAAGGGCTTCATAACCTTTCGAGCCGTTGACTGCCAACTCAAAGCTCACTATCTGACCTTCTAACAGTCGCTTGGTACCGACCTTCTTGCACTTAGGTGCATTGTGATAGTGAACGAAAATATCATCGTCAATTGAATCCGATACAATGAAGCCAAAACCTTTCGCGACATTGAACCATTTAACTGTGCCTTCAAACCTTTTAACTGCTGCTGGAGCTGTCATAATACCGTGTCCTGTTTAACTTGAAAGAATGCTCAATCAGTGGTTGCGCACTTACTTTCACCCCGTAGTCCTTCGGTTAACTCAATTTAACCTCGACTGTCGAGTTCAGCGCTTTGGTCGCCAACTGGGCCACCATTTGATTAATCCTATCATCACTGCCATCAAACAATTGCGATAACAGCAGACAAACGGCATGGCACGACATCTGAGGGTCAAAATCGGCATCAATCAAATGACTCAGCGCTTGAATTTGAACTTCTTGCTGAGCGACATGGGCTTGAGCGTCTTTTGGTAATTTGTTGCCAGGCGTGTTTAACATCATAACTGTACACTTCTCATGTTAACCTGCTTGTCTTGCATTAAGGATGAAAGTTTTTCAGGCAGTGGCAGCGTCCATGTGCAACCGCCTGAATCATCGTTGGTTACCGCTAACGGAGATGGGCCGTCAGTGATAGGGTTAGATTAGCCCCTAAGCACATAATTGATAAACTTTCGAACGGCAACTTTTGCTTACGAGTAAGCGCAACTAGGGTTACGGACGGTTACGAAATACTTAACCATTTGTTTTAATTAAAAATACCCCTCAAACCACCTGTTTGCGTTTTAGACAAACCCTGTTCACTTAAACATCAAAGATTAAGAAAAACCAAAGATTTTTTACAGTCCTTGGCGCTTGAATTGGGCACTTTAGAACCCAAATAAGGAAACCCTTTGTTATTCGCCCTACCCTCGTCGCCAATGACTATTTTGCTTGCTCATTTGCGCCAAAACGACGGCGATTAAGAAGCTTAACCCCTGACATCATCAATCTTTGACAATCCCCTGCCATTTTGGCAGTAAATTGATGAATAACCGAGATAACGGTTAAATTTAGCGCAACATAAAGCCACCGGCGCTGTCTACTCCCTACATCTCAGCACGGAACCTAGTCATGACCACCATTACGGAGTAAATACTGAATTTTTTCAGGAAAAAAATCAGTGACCGTATATCCCTATACATTGCCTACGAATGTTCCCGACAACGTAGTCATACCGTATATCCCTATACATAAAAAGCGCCGTGATAGGCGCTTTTTATGGTTTGAACGGAAGCTTGCGCTGTTTACGCAGGCTCGTCTGATGTTTCTGGTAAGATGGTCGAGTTGAAGATAGCCAGCTCTTCTTCGTTCATATCTACTGCAATGTCCTCAAACAAGGCGGTGCTTAAGTATCGCTCGCCCGTATCTGGCAACATACACAGAATGTTGCTGCCTTTAGGTGCCTTTTGCGCCAGTTTTAACGCACCGGCAAAAGTCGCCCCGGCGCTGATCCCAACAAAGATACCCTCTTGTCTGGCCAACTGTTTTGAATAATGCAGTGCCTCGGCATCCTCAACCGACAAGACCTCATCGGCCAACTTGCCCGATACCGCAGACTGTGCCAGTTTTGAAATAAAATCAGGCGACCATCCTTGCATCACATGCGGCTTAAAGCTTGGGTGAGAAGTCGGCTGGCCATCGTCGCTGGTGGGCTGTAATACGCCACTGGCGATCATAGGGGCATTTTCAGGCTCACAGATCACCACTTTGGTTTGAGGTGAACGTTCTTTCAATACCCGTGATACCCCCTTAAAGGTGCCGCCGGTGCCAAAGCCAGAAACCCAGTAATCAAGCTTGTCGTCACTGAAGTCTTCTAAGATCTCCACCGCAGTGGTGGCCGAGTGATAATCGGCATTGGCTTCGTTTTCAAACTGACGACATAAGAACCAGCCATGTTTGTCGGCCAGTTCAACGGCCTTTTTCAACATACCGGTGCCTTTTTGCGCCGCTGGAGTCAAAACCACCTTGGCACCTAAAAAGCGCATCATACGACGACGTTCAACACTAAAGTTCTCTGCCATGGTCACCACCAATGGATAACCTTTTTGCGCACACACCATCGCCAAGCCGATGCCGGTGTTGCCGCTGGTCGCCTCAACAACGGTTTGCCCCGGCTTAAGTGCACCTGTGCGCTCAGCATGCTCAATAACACCTAAGGCCAAACGGTCTTTGACCGAGCCCATCGGGTTGAAGGCTTCTATTTTGACATAGAGGTTCACCCCCTCTGGTGCCAACTTGTTGATCTTGACCACCGGCGTCTTACCGACGGTCTGTAAAATATTGTCATACTTACTCATAAATTCATTCGCCATTGGATTAAATTCGATAACCACAATGTATGAGAGCAGTGTTCAAGATTCAAGCCTTCCTTTTTAGGTTCTTTAGAACCAAATTAACTATATTATATCATTATATATATTTAGCTTTTTATATCCAAAGGTAATATGAAAGAGCTTTTTATTATTTTTTATTGGACAGATAGACGTCTAATATCCGGCCATCAGCAATTTACTTTGGGTCTAACAAGCCATGTTATTATCGACACTTACTCAAGAAAATTCCGTGCTCAATGCACAACAACTCGCTCAATTGCAACAGCTTGCGGCCCAGCTTAATCCGATTCAGCAGGCATGGGTCAGCGGCTATCTGGCAGCGACCAGTCAATTGACCGGGCAGTCTTTAACAGCCGCACAACCGCAAGCAGGGCAAAGTCTGACCATCGTTTACGGCTCACAAACCGGCAATGCCAAAGCGCTGGCGCAAAGCTTAAGCCAAAGTGCCCAAAGCAAAGGCTTTACCGCCGAACTCATCAGCGCAGCCGACTACAAGGTACAGCGCCTGAAAAAAGAGACCCACTTGATTGTGATTGTCAGCACCCACGGTGAAGGCGAGCCGCCAGAAGATGCCGAAGCGCTGCATCAGTTTATTTTTGGCAAAAAAGCGCCAAAACTCGACACTCTGAATTTTGCCGTACTCGGCCTTGGCGACAGCTCATATGAATTTTTCTGCCAAACCGGTAAAGACTTTGACACTCAGCTCGAAAAACTGGGCGCCAAACGTTTATTTGACCGTGTAGACTTAGACGTTGACTATGAAACGCAAGCCAACCAGTGGTCAACAGACATTCTTGAGCGGCTTGAACCTGAGCTTAAAAATGCCCAGCAAGGTCAAGTGCCACAAGCCAATGTGATCCCATTGACGCCGCGCAACGCCTACAGCAAAACGCAGCCCTACACCGCCAAGCTTATCGCCGCACAGAAGATCACCGGCCGCGACTCGAACAAAGACGTCCGTCACATTGAAATCGACCTAGAAGGCTCAGGTATTCACTACCAGCCGGGCGACTCCTTGGGTGTTTGGTTTAGCAACGACGAGCAGTTGGTCGCTCAACTCTTATCTGCCCTCGGCATCGACCCACAAAGCGAAGTCCAGTTTGACGATAACGCCATCAGCATTCGCGAAGCGCTGATCAATCACTATGAGCTAACACAGCTGCATCCAGGTTTTGTCACGACCTATGCCGAACTGACCGGTAACGACGAACTGACTGAACTGGCGCAAGACAAAGCTGCCTTACGCGCTTATATCGACGAGCGTCAAGTCATCGACGTCGTGTTGCAAAACCCGGCCAAGTTAGACGCTACGCAGTTTATCACCGCATTGCGTAAATTAACCCCAAGACTTTACTCAATAGCCTCATCCCAGCAAGAAGTGGAAGAAGAAGTGCACCTTACCGTCGGCGTTGTCGGCTATGAGGCATTTGGTCAAGACCACCTAGGTGGCGCGTCAGGCTTTTTAGGCAGACGCCTGCAAGAAGATGACAGCGTGCGAGTCTATATCGAACCAAACAACAACTTCCGCTTGCCAGAAGATGACTCGGTGCCGGTGATCATGATTGGCCCAGGTACTGGTATCGCGCCGTTTAGAGCATTTTTACAGCATCGCGACAACAATGGTGCCGACGGTAAAAACTGGTTGTTCTTCGGCAACCCACACTTTGCTCAAGACTTTTTATATCAGACCGAACTGCTTGATTTTAAAAAGCGCGGTGTGCTTACCCGATTAGATGTGGCCTTCTCACGCGATCAAGCACAAAAAGTCTATGTACAAGACCGCCTGCTGGAAAATGCGCAAGCCGTTTACCAATGGCTGCAAGACGGCGCCCACATCTACATCTGCGGCGATGGCAACAAAATGGCCAAAGACGTTCACCTTGCCCTATTGCAGATAGTCAAATCTCAAGGTCAACTAGATGACGAACAGGCCGAGCAATATTTAACCGATTTACGCACCAACAAACGTTTACAGAAGGATGTCTACTAATGAGCCTTGATACCGAATTGTCGCCTGTAGAAGGCATCAAAACCAGCAGTAACTTCCTGCGCGGCACCATTGCCGAGGGCTTGAAAGACCGCACCACCGGTGCTTTTGTTGATGACGATACCCAGCTGACCAAGTTCCATGGTTTTTACCAACAAGACGACCGCGACCTGCGCGCCGAGCGCAAGGCGCAAAAATTGGAGCCACTGTATAGCTTCATGTTGCGCGCACGCGTCCCGGGCGGTGTAGCAACACCACAGCAGTGGTTGGCGATTGATAAGATTGCCGGTGACTTGACCGCCGCAGGCTCATTGCGTTTGACCACCCGTCAAACCTTTCAATACCACGGGGTATACAAACACAATTTGAAACCGGTGATCCAAGAGCTGGACAAAGCCCTTATCGACTCTATCGCCGCCTGTGGCGACGTTAACCGTAACATCATGTGTAACCCTAACCCGGTGGACAGCCACATTCACGCGGAAGTTTATGACTGGGCCAAGAAGATCTCCGAGCACCTGTTGCCAAATACCAAAGCCTACTGGGAATTGTGGTTTGACGATGAGCGTGTGGCAGACAATCACGTCGATGAAGAACCGATTTACGGCAATACCTACCTGCCACGTAAATTTAAAGCGGCAGTCGCCATTCCGCCGCACAATGATGTAGACGTCTATGCCAACGATATGGGCTTTATTGCCATTATCGAAGACGGCAAGCTGGCTGGATTTAACGTCACAGTCGGTGGCGGTATGGGCACCACTCATGGCGATGTGAAGACCTATCCGCGTGCGGCCTCAACCTTTGGCTTTATTCGTCCGCAAGACACCTTAAAAGTGGCTGAAGCGATTTTGACTACCCAAAGAGACTTCGGTAACCGTAAAGACAGAAAACAAGCTCGATTGAAATACACCATCGATACCATTGGCATCGACAAATACATCAGTGAAGTTGAAACCCGTGCCGGTATCACATTTGAACCTGCCCGTGAGGTGACCTTCACTCAACAAGGCGACCGTTTTGGCTGGGTTAAAGGCTTTGACGGCAAATGGCACTTGACCGTGTTTATCGAAAGCGGTCGTATTAAAGATTTTCCGGGCAAACCGCTGCGCACCGGTCTGGTTGAAATTGCCAAAATTCACCAAGGTGATTTTCGCATGACGGCCAACCAAAACCTGATCATTGCAGGCGTGCCGGACGAACAAAAGGCCACCATTGAAGGTTTGGCCCGCAAGTATGGGTTGCTTGGCGAGACCATCTCAGTGCTTAAAGAAAACTCAATGGCCTGTGTTGCCCTACCAACCTGTTCATTGGCCATGGCTGAAGCCGAACGCTACTTGCCAGAGTTTGTCGCCAAAGTCGAACAGTTGACATTAAAACACGGTATTGAACAACAGCCTATTGTGATGCGAATGACCGGCTGCCCGAACGGCTGTGCCAGACCCTTTATGGCCGAGATAGGCTTTGTCGGCAAAGCCGATGGCCGTTACAACATGTATTTGGGCGCCGACGGTATCGGCACCCGAGTAAACAAGCTGTACAAAGAGAATATCGACGAGGCCACCATTTTGGCAGAACTCGATGAGCTGTTCGGTCAATACAGCAAAGCTCGCGAGCAAGGCGAAACCTTCGGCAACTATGTGGTCCGCGCCGGTATCGTCAAAGCGGTGCATGAAGGGAGATTATGGCATGAGTGATTTTGCCGACTTTTTTAGCCGTGATGTCGAGCAACAAAAATCGTTGCTCGACTCAGCCAACACGCTGCTCGCAGAGTTTGACGCCGAGCAGCGCGTACGCTGGGCGCTAGAGCAATTGCCCAAAGAGATCATTATTTCTTCAAGCTTTGGCATTCAATCGGCGGTGATGTTGCATTTGGTCACCAAGCATTGCCCAGATATTCCTGTGGTGCTGCTCGATACCGGCTACTTGTTCGCAGAAACCTATCAGTTTATCGATGAGTTGACCGAACGCCTTAAGCTGAACCTAAAAGTATACCGGGCACAAACCAGCCCGGCATGGCAAGAAGCCCGTTTTGGCAAGTTGTGGGAGCAAGATGTCGAAGGCATCACTCGCTACAACCAAATGAACAAGGTTGAACCGCTCAATCGCGCTATCGACGAGCTGGGCGTTAAGTCATGGTTTTCCGGCTTGCGCCGCGAGCAATCCAGCAGCCGCGCCGACAAAGGCGTGTTGGAAGTCAGCCGCGGGGTATTGAAGGTCTATCCAATTATCGATTGGCACAAGCGTCAGGTACATGAGTATCTGATGAACAACGACCTACCCTACCACCCATTGTGGGAAAAAGGCTATGTCTCGGTTGGTGATGTTCACACCTCTAGACCACTAGAGCCAGGTATGAGCGAAGAAGAAACGCGCTTTTTGGGGCTGACCCGCGAGTGTGGCATCCATTTGGGTGAGGGTATTTAAATGAAATATTTGCCGATATTTACACAAATCAAGGGCAGCTCAGTGCTGCTCGTCGGTGGCGGTTCGGTCGCACTGCGTAAAGCCCGTCTACTAAGTGATGCAGGCGCGGTTCTTACCATTATCAGCCCAAGCTTTGATGATGAATTGGTCACGCTTGCCCAGACCCAAGGTCATGTTTTGTTGGCCAGTGAGTTTAGTGAGCAATTGATCGATAACCCGATATTGGTCATCGCAGCAACTGACAGCCAAAGCGTCAACCACGCGGTGGCACAGGCAGCTCAAGCCAGAAATATTCTGGTTAACGTGGTGGATGACCCGGCGCACAGCAACTTTATTTTTCCGGCGATCATCGACCGCTCACCAATTGTAGTGGCGGTTTCTAGCGGCGGCGACGCCCCGGTATTGGTCAGAAGATTGCGTGAGAAACTCGAAACCTTGTTGCCGCAGCACTTAGGTCCTTTAGCCGATTTGATGGGCCGTTTTCGCGCCAAGGTCAAACAACAGTTTGGCTCAATCAATGAGCGCCGACAGTTTTGGGAAAAAGTGCTCAATGGTCCGGTTGTCAGCCTGCTCGGTCAAAAAAAGCCGGTTGAGGCAGAAAAGGCCCTATCTGACGCCTTAGACAACGACGCGCCCGATACCAAAGGCGAAGTCTATATCGTCGGCGGTGGCCCGGGCGACCCAGACTTGTTAACGCTCAAAGCCTTACAGCTAATGCAACAGGCCGATGTGATTGTTCATGACGGCTTAGTGTCTGACGAGGTGTTGAACCTATGTCGTCGCGATGCCGAACGCATTTCGGTGAAAAAAGCCGCCGGCCATCACAGCGCGACCCAAGAAACCATTAACGCACTGATTGTTGAGCTTGCTCGCAAAGGCCATAAAGTGTGCCGCTTAAAAGGCGGCGACCCATTTATTTTTGGCCGTGGCGGTGAAGAAGCGGAAGAATTGGTCGCAGCCGGTATTCCTTTTCAAATCGTTCCGGGCATTACCGCTGCGGCTGGCTGCTCGTCTTATGCCGGTATTCCTTTGACTCACCGCGACTATGCCCAAGGGGTGCAGTTTGTTACCGGTCACAGCAAAAAAGACGGCAAAGGCCCCAACTGGCGCGCGCTGGCCAAACCTAACCAGACGTTGGTGATTTACATGGGGCTTATCAATGCGCAAGACATCACTGCCAAGTTGATGGCATATGGCCGCGACGGTAATATCCCGGTCGCCTTGGTCGAGCGCGGCACCACAACAAAGCAGCGGGTGATCACCGGACGACTGAACGACCTACCACAGCTGATTGAGCAAAATAATGTCGTTTCACCGGGCCTTATCATTATCGGTGAAGTGGTGGCATTACAACAGAAATTACAGTGGTATGGCAAAGACGCCATTAGCCATTCATTTGAACAACCCTTGGTTGAACTAGAAACGAGGAGCGCAGCATGAGCTTGACGCATTTACAGCAATTAGAAGCCGAGAGTATTCACATTATCCGTGAAGTGGCCGCCGAGTTTGCCAACCCGGTAATGCTGTATTCTATCGGTAAGGATTCATCGGTATTGTTGCACTTGGCCCGTAAGGCATTTGCCCCGGGCAAAATTCCATTTCCGTTGTTGCACGTCGATACCAATTGGAAATTTAAAGAAATGATCCATTTTCGCGATCAACAGGCGAAAAAGTACGGGTTTGAGCTGTTGGTCCACAAAAACCCCGACGGCCTTGAAATGGACATCAACCCCTTTGTCCACGGCAGTGCCAAGCACACCGACATCATGAAAACCCAAGGTCTCAAGCAGGCTCTCAATCAATATGGTTTCGATGCCGCCTTTGGCGGCGCTCGCCGCGATGAGGAAAAATCTCGCGCCAAAGAGCGGGTTTATTCTTTCCGCGACAAGCATCACCGTTGGGATCCCAAAGCTCAGCGCCCTGAGCTGTGGAATTTATACAACGGCCAGATCAACAAAGGGGAAAGCATCCGAGTCTTCCCATTGTCAAACTGGACCGAACTTGATATCTGGCAATACATCTATCAGGAAAACATTGAATTGGTGCCGTTGTATTTTGCCAAACACCGTCCGGTGGTCAATCGTGACGGCATTAAGATCATGGTCGATGACGAGCGTATGCCGCTAGATAAAGACGAAACCCCGGCCATGGAGTCGGTGCGTTTTAGAACGCTCGGTTGCTACCCGCTGACCGGCGCCATCGACTCAAGCGCCGATACGCTAGAGAAAATCATCGAAGAGATGTTGTTGTCCACCTCATCAGAGCGCCAAGGCCGATTAATCGACTCCGACCAAGCAGGCTCGATGGAACTGAAAAAACGAGAGGGGTATTTCTAATGGGACACCCAGAAGTAGACATTCATAACTATTTAAACGATCAACAGCAAAAAAGCCTCTTGAGACTACTGACCTGTGGTAGTGTCGATGATGGCAAATCAACCCTGATCGGCCGCTTGCTGCACGACTCTCATCAATTGTATGAAGACCAATTAGCCACATTGCAAAATGAAAGTCAGCGCATCGGTACCACCGGTGAAGAATTAGACTTTGCCTTATTGGTTGACGGCTTACAAGCAGAGCGCGAACAAGGGATCACCATCGATGTGGCCTATCGCTATTTTTCTACCGCCAAGCGCAAGTTCATTATTGCCGATACCCCGGGTCATGAGCAGTACACCCGCAACATGGCCACCGGCGCATCCAACTGTGAGTTGGCTATCATCTTGATTGATGCCCGCTACGGCGTGCAGGTGCAAACCAAACGTCACAGCTTTATCTGCGACAAGCTTGGCATTGAGCAGTTCGTCATTGCCATCAACAAAATGGACTTGGTGGATTATTCAGAAACGGTGTTTGACAAAATCAAAGCCGACTATCTGGCCTTTGCCAAAGATTTAGCTGTCGAAAATGTACAGTTTGTGCCGATGTCGGCACTACGCGGTGAAAACGTGGTCGATCCGTCTTTGAATATGGGCTGGTATCGAGGCGAGCCGCTATTAAGCCTTTTAGAACACGCCGAGCAGGCCGAAGCCAAAGTCACCGAACCGCGTTTACCGGTGCAATATGTTAACCGGCCAAACTTGGATTTTCGCGGTTTTAGTGGCACCTTAACCGGTGGCAATTTAGAGCGTGGCCAAGCGGTGAAAGTGCTGCCTTCGGGCAAGACCTCGACCATTGCCTCGATTGTGGATTTTCAAGGCGAGCATGAGGTTGCCATTCCCGGCCAAGCGACAACTTTAACCTTAAGCGATGAAATCGACATCAGTCGCGGTGATGTTATCGTCCCGGCCGACAGTCAAATGACGGTTACCAACCAAATACAGGCCACCTTAGTTTGGATG